>NZ_BCPR01000019.1 GCF_016586165.1 Dyella sp. EPa41
AAGGGAATGTGTTCCATGGCGCGGACCTGATCGTCGCGGCCGAGAAGGCCGGCCTGGAATTCGGCGACATGGGCATCTACCACCGCCTGGTGGACGGCAAGCGCGAGCAGGGCCCGATCTTCAGCGTGGCCAACATGCTCAAGCCCGGCAATTTCGACCTCACCCGCCTGGATGCGCTGCGCACCCCGGGACTGAGCTTCTTCATGACCCTGCCGGCGCCGATTCCGGCGCTGGACGCGTGGGACACCATGCTCCCCACTGCCCAGCGACTGGCCGAACTGCTGGATGGCCAGGTGCTGGACGAAGAGCGCAATGCGCTGGGCCGCCAGCGCATCGCCCATATCCGCGACGAGCTGCGCGGCTGGGACCGCGACCACGAAGGCAAGGAAATCACCTTCGGGCGGTAAGCCGCGCGTGGCCGGCCTTCGTGTGGGCGCACGCCGTGCGTGACAAGCTGCGGGGCGGAATCGGGTAGACCCATCGCGCACTGGGTGCGCTCCCACATGGCATCTTGCTCTTTGTAGGAGCGCACCCAGTGCGCGATCCCATCTTGAGGCAACGCCGGGGGCCTCAGGCAAGGATGCAGCTTCGGGCGACAAGGATCCGCGCCCTTCCGTGGGAGCGCACCCAGTGCGCGACGAGCCTGTCACGTCGTGCCGTGCGGTCTGCACTCGGCCGACAGTCGCGCACAGGGTGCGCTCCCACAGAAAGGTGCGGCTCACGGTGTTCCCCGCGGGACACCCAATACGCGCCTCCGCAGGTTAGAGTGATGTCCAAGGAGGGGAGCATGGCCTGGACATCGCTGCGTCACCTTGCCTGGTTGGGACTCGTGGCGCTGGCCGCCTGCACCCATTCGGACCTTCGCCCCGATTATCCACGCACCCCCAGCACGGTATTGCCGGTGCAGGCCGATGCGCCGCTGGTGGCGTATGCGGCCCGCATGACCGCGGAGCACGGCACCGATTCGGGCGTGCGGCTGATCAGCGACTCCGGCGATGCGCTGCTTGCGCGCATCGCGCTGGCCGACCGCGCCAAGCATTCGCTCGACATCCAGTACTACATGTTCCACAGCGATGCGACCGGCGAGCTGCTGGCGCAGCGCCTGCTGGCGGCGGCCGACCGCGGCGTGCGCGTGCGGCTGCTGCTGGACGACCTGCACGTGGCCGGCAACGACAAGGTGCTGCGGGTGCTCGACGGGCATCGCAACATCGAGATCCGGCTGTTCAATCCGTTCCTCGAACGCAACTCCTCGCTGTGGGGCATGGGCAAGCAGTTCGCCGGGGATTTCTCGCGGCTCAATCGCCGCATGCACAACAAGGCGTATATCGCCGACGGTGCGATGGCGATCGTGGGCGGGCGCAATATCGGCGACGAGTATTTCGACGCCAACGACAACGTGAACTTCCGCGACCTGGACGTGCTGGTCGTGGGCCCGGTGGTGGCCGAGGTCGGGCAGGCGTTCGATCGCTACTGGAACAGCCCGCAGTCCTTTCCCGTCGCGGCCTTCCATCACCACGTCCCCGGCCCGGAAGAACTGGAGGATCTGCGCAAGTCGATGGCCGCGCATGCGCGCACGTTCAGCCAGGGCAGCTATGCGCAGAACCTGGTGGCGCGGGTCGGCGATCTCGCGCGCGAAACCCCCGCCAAGGAATGGGCATGGGGTCAGGCCACCTATTTGGCGGATGATCCGGAAAAGGGCGACCCGACGGCCAACAACCCGGATCTGCACATGGCGCCGGCCATCCGCGAATGGCTGGATGAAGCCAAGGATCGCCTGACCCTGATCTCGCCGTACTTCGTGCCGGGCAAGAAAGGCGTGGCCTATCTGCAGGGCATGCGCGAGCGTGGCGTGACCGTCGAAGTGCTCACCAACTCGCTGGCCTCCACCGATGCGGGCAACGTCTATGTCGCCTATGCGTCCTATCGTCCGCCGCTGCTGAAGGCGGGCGTGAAGCTGTACGAGCTCAAGCCCGATGCGCGCAGGAGCGGCGGTGGCAGCCACTTCTTCGGTTCGTCCAGCGGCGCCAACAGCCTGCACGCCAAGGCCTTCGTGGTGGATGCGCAACATGCCTTCGTGGGCTCGATGAACCTGGACCCGCGCTCGATCGACATCAACACCGAGGACGGCGTGATCGTCCACTCGCCGGCCCTGGCCAAGGCCTTGCTGTCGATCTTCGCCGACGCCACCAGGCCTGAGCACAGCTACCACGTATTGCTCGACGCAAACGGCGGCGTTTACTGGGAGGGCAAGTCATCGGGCGGCGAGGTGATCCGTTACGATCACTCGCCGGAAACCAGCTGGTGGCGCCGCTTCAAGGTGAATGTCGGCGGGCTGCTGCCGATCGAGGGGCTGCTCTAGGTTGCCAGCCGGGCAACACTTCCCGTCGGTGTGCTCATCGCTCCGCGACGGGGTGACGGTCCAGGAATTCACCCACCAACCGCGCGACTTCCTCTGGATGATCGAGCGTGGCGAAATGGGTCGAGTCGAGGATATGCACCTCCGCCTGCGGCGCATCGCGTCGATAGGCTTCCGCCCCCGGTGTGGTGAAGAACTGGTCCTGCCTGCCCCATAGCACCAGCACCGGCACGTGCAGGCCGCGCAGCAGGACCTGCCATTGCGGGTAGCGTTTCACGTTGGAGCCGTAGTCGAACCACAGGTCGTTGCGCGCGTCGATGACGCCGGGGCGCTGCTCCGCGGCGATCATCTGCAGCATCGCGTCGGGACCGATGCGGTCTTCATCCTCCCAGTGGCCTGCTTGGGGATAGCCAAGCGAGCGCGCGTAGGCGGCGCGCCGCGCGTCCACTGCCGCATTCCGCGCATTCCAATGGCGCCGGAGTTCGCCTTGTGGATCCTGCGCGGAAGGAAATCCATCCAGATGGATGACGCCGTTCTGCACGATGATCGAGGTGATCGCGGCGGGCTGCCGGGCGATCAGGCGAAATCCCACCGGTACGCCATAGTCCTGCATGTACAGGCCATAGCGCGTGACGCCGCGGGCCGCCAGGAAGGCGGACACGGTATCGGCGAGATGATCGAACGTGTAGCGATAGGCATCGTGATCCGGCGTATCGGAGTAGCCGAACGAAGGATAGTCGACGGCAATGACGTGGAGGTGCCGCTTCGCCACGAGGTCCTCCATCACCTTCGCATACATGAGCGACGACAACGGATTGCCGTGCAGGAATACCAGCGTCGGGTCGGCGGGGTCGCCTCCTTCGCGGTAGAACAGATGCAGGCCATCCACCTCCTGCCAGCCTTCGCGCAAGCCGCCGGAATGCGCGGGGGAGGTGATGAAGGCGAGCAACAGCAAGGCGATCAGGGTCAAGGCGGATTTCATGGATGCTCCCGTCATGTGGCAGGGCATCGCCGGGGCGGGTGAAGCGTCCCCTTTTCCGTAACGACGGAATGAAAGAAGATCGTGCCCACCAGGCGGTGCGATATTTCCCTTCGGAAGTATTCGCGAGCGCACCCGGCGAGTGAAGCGATCGTTTCTCACGCCGGCATGAATCTCATTCATCCAGGTTTGAACGATGCGCTACGTGTTGCCGCCCATGCATACCTTGCGGACATTCGAGGCCGTGAGCAGGTTGCGGGGCTTCGCGCCGGCCGCCCATGAACTGCATCTCACCGCCAGCGCGGTGAGCCACCAGATACGCGCGCTCGAATCGTTCTTCGGAGCAAGAGTGTTCCAGCGGAATCGCCACGATGTGTCGCTGACGCCGGCGGGTGAGCGGTTGCTCGACGTGGTGCAGGACGTGCTGCTGAAGCTGTCGTCCGTGAGCGAGTCGTTGCGCTGCAAGGATTCGCTGCGTCTCTCGGTGACGGCTCCGCCGTCGCTGGTCAGTCGCTGGCTGATGCCGCGCCTCGGCGCCTTCCTGGGCCGGCATCCCGATATCGATTTTCGCCTGCACGCCACCACGCGGGTCCTGGATCTCAATGCCGAACAGGCCGACTTCGCCATACGCTACGGTCATGGCGATTGGCTCGATGCGCAGGGCGAGCGGTTCCTGGAGGAACGGGTTTTCCCGGTCGCTTCGCCCCGTTACATCGCGCGTGCACGGAAACGCGGCAAAGCCGGACTGTACGGATTGACCTTGCTGCGCGACGATTTCCAGAGTTGGGAGCAGTGGTGCGAACAATCGGGCGGGAGCCTGGAAGGTTCGCGCGCGGGCGCCGTGTTCAGCGATTCCGCGTTGTTGCTGCAGGCGGCGGAGCAAGGGCAGGGCGTTGCCCTGGGTCGAAGCGTATTGGTCGCGGACGCCTTGGCCTCCGGCGCCCTGGTACGCGTGGGAACGAGGGAAGCAGCCTCTCCTGGTGCGTATTACCTGGTGCGCTCACGCTCGCCGGGTTCCGCCCCGGCGGTTGCATTCCACCAGTGGCTGATGAGCCTGGCGCGCTAGTTACCCGCCCCGCTGCAGGCTGCCCGCATCGTCGCCATGGAAGTGGCGCTTGAAAGGCACGTCATCGGAAACAGGTTCGTCCAATTCGCGCGCATAGCGATGGCCGGCGTATACCGCATGGGCGATCAGGCCGGGTGCTTCCGCGTCGCCGATGCAACGCAGCGAACGGATGCCCGCAGGGTTCCATTCGGTCTCGCGATCCAGCAGTGCCTGGTAGAGCGCGTCGTCCGGAAGGCGCGAGGTGACCATGACGATGGCGTCGCAGGGTTGTTCGCTGCGCGACCCATCCCAGGTGTTTTCCAGCATCAGGGTCGTGCCATCGAACCGCACGATGGTGTGTGAAACCCGTACCTCGATGCCTTGCTTGGCCATGCGTTTGCGGATATGGCGATAATCGAGCGTGTTCACGCTCCACGGCGCCACGCTGTCTTCGGGCGTCACGTAGGTGACCGTGCAGCCTTGCTGGTGCAACAGGTCGGCCGCAACGCTTGCGTAGTAAAAGCCGTCGTCGTCGAAGACGGCCACGCGCCCGGCGGGCATGCGGCCGTCCATCAGGTCATCCAGCGTGAACACGGCCGGGTGGTCGGCGAGTCCTTCGACGCCCAGCCCGTTGCTGCGTCCGAAACCGTCGCGGCGCCAATGACAGCCCGTGGCGAGCACGACGTGTTCGGCGCCGAAGTCCAGCACGTCCTGGGCGGAGAGTGGGGAGTCGAGATAGACCGATACGTTCGGCAACTTGCCGATCTGGCCAGCGCGCCAGTCGCGCACGCGCGCCCATTCGGCCAGGCCGGGCAGGCGTGCCTCGCGGGTGACGCGTCCACCCAGTTCGCGGCGTGCTTCCGCCACGCTGACTTCATAGCCACGCTGCCCCAGCGCGCGCGCCGCTTCCAGCCCCGCGGGACCACCGCCCACCACGAGCACGCGGCTGGCCTCGCGCCTGGGCGGCAGGCGCTCGGGATGCCAGCCCTTGCGCCACTCCTCGCCCATGGTCGGGTTCTGCGTGCAGCGGATCGGCGAGATGGTCATGTCGCCGGATACGCAGATATTGCAGCCGATGCATTCGCGGATATCGTCGATGCGGCCCTCTTCGATCTTGCGTGGAAGAAACGGATCGGCGATCGATGGCCGCGCGGCACCGATCAGGTCGATCACGCCACGGCGGATCTGCGACACCATCGTGTCGGGCGAGGTGAAACGGCCCACGCCGACCACCGGCTTGGTGGTGACTTTCTTGACGAAGGAGACGAATGGCTCCTGCGCGCCTTCGGCGGCGAAGCGCGACGGCACCGAATCGTTGTACCAGGCGGCGACATTCACGTCCCACAGGTCGGGCAGCTCGGCGATCAGCCCGACGATGTCCTGCGCCTCGGACAGTTCGATGCCTTCGGGCCCAAGCAGTTCTTCGGTGGCGAAGCGCAGAGCGACCGCGCAGCGGTCGCCGACGGCCTCGCGCGTGTCCTGCAGCACTTCGCGCAAGAGGCGCACGCGGTTCTCCAGCGAACCGCCGTAGGCGTCGCCGCGATGATTGCGCCTGCGCTGCAGGAAGTGCATGGGCAGCGACAAGTCGTGCGCGGCGTAGACGTAGATGATGTCCATGCCGGCACGTTTCGCGCGCAACGCGGCGTCGCGATGCCAGCGCCGATACTCGCGGATGTCCTTGAGGGTCATCGCGCGCGCCTGCGATGGGTAGCCGTATTTGGACGGCTGGTGCGACGGGCCGATCAATACCTCGCGCGAATAGAGGTTCGATGCGGTCGGGCCGTTGTGCGACAACTCCACCGCCGCCAGGGCGCCATGCGCATGCACCTTGTCGCACATCAGCGCGAGGGCGGGGATGTCACGGTCGTCCCACAGGCGCGCCTCCACGTAGGGCGTGAGATCGCTGCTGGGATGGATTTCGCACTCTTCGGTGGACACCACGGCCCAGCCGCCTTCGGCCTTCATCTCTCGCATCGCGGCGTGTGCGAGCGGCATGGCGTGACCCATGCCGTTGCAGTGCGGCACCTGGAAGAACCGATTCTTGGTGGTGACCGGGCCGATCCGCACCGGGCTGAACAGGATGTCGTAGCGGGGATCGCGCATGGTCGTCATACCTTGAGCGGAGCCGCCGCCGGGCGCCGCAGGCGCATGAGGGCATACAGCGGCAGGCCTACCGCGATCAGGCCGAGGGCAAGCAGGAACGGCTCGTGCCCGCTGCCGATGAAGGCAAAGACCACGTAGCAGACACCGGCGAACCCGAAGAGCGCCGCTTCACGGCCAGCTTCCGGCGCGCCGCCGCGCCGCCACAGCACCAGCAGCGCCAGCGAGCAGCACAGGTACAGTGGCAGGTTGGCCGCGGTCACCACGCGCGTGATGAAGGTGAACGCCGCGACCAGCGATTTGCTGTAACTCATCCACACCATCGCCGATGCCAGCGCGCCGGTGACGAGCAACGCGATGGCGGGCGCACCCCGGCGATTCTCGCGGCCGAGCATGGCCGGCAACACGCCGTTGTTGGCCATGGTCCGCGTGATTTCGCCCATCAGGAGCGTCCAGCCGTTGAGGCAGCCGAGCCCGCTCACCACCACGAACAGGGCGAGCCAGCGGCCGACGCCGGCACCGAGGTGGCGTTCCATCAGCAAGGCGAACGGCGCGTTTGCATTGGCCAGTTCCGCCTGCGGGATGAGCAGCATCGGCACGGCCGAGACGATGATGTAGACCACCGCGGCCAGCAGCGTGCCGGTCATGGTCGCACGCGGGATCGTGCGCCCGGGGTTGATCACGCGGGACGCGGGAATGCTGGCCGATTCGATGCCGAGCATGGCGAACAACGCAATGGTGGACGCCGCCGTCACGTTGCCCAGCGTCAGCGGCGTGGTCGGCGGGTGCGCCACGTAGGAGGCGGGCGCGGTGAACAACACCCAGGCGCCCAGCAACGCAATGCCGGCCATGGGAACCAGCTTGAGCGCGCTGGTGACGACCTGCACGCCGCCGCCCATGCGCACGCCCAGCAGGTTGACGGCGATGAACGACCATAGCAGTCCGAGCGCGAACAGCGTGGGCTGGATCCGCCCCAGTTCGGGCACGACCACGGTGAGGTAACCGACGGCGCCGGTGGCGAGCGCCGCGTTGGTGAGCCAGATCGAAACCCAGTAGGCCCACAGGGCCATGTAGGCCGGCAGGTCGCCCAGCGTGTGGCGGACATAGCCGTATGGGCCGTCGGCATCGGGCAGGGCATGCGACAGGTGGGCGAACACGCGCGCCAGGGCCAGGCAGCCGGCGAGCGTGACGAGCCAGCCGATCATGGCATTGAAGCCGTAGGGCGCCAGCGAGGCAGGCAGGATGAAGATGCCCAGCCCGATGACGTTGCCCACGACCAGCGCGGTACAGGTCCAGAAACCGATCTTGTTGCCTTGGCTCATGCTTGGGCTGTCCCGCTCAGTCGATGGAAATCGTTTCGCCGGCTTTCATCACGCCCCGCACCTGGCGCAGGCATTCCACGTCCTTCAGCGGGTCACATGCCACGGCGACCATGTCGGCGGCCTTGGCTGGCGCGATCGATCCGAGTTCCTTTTCCTTGCCCAGCAGGCGTGCGGAATCGATGGTGGCAGCGCGTATGGCCTGCAGCGGTGTCATGCCATAGCGCACCATGTAGGCGAACTGCCGTGCATTGTCGCCATGGGGATAGACGCCCGCGTCGGTGCCGAACGCGATGTGCACGCCCGCCTTGACGGCCTTGCGGAAGCCTTCGCGCTGCGCCTCGGTGGTCTCGACGTTCTTGCGGATCTTCTCCGCCGACCAGCCTTCGCTGCGCCCGACGCTGTCGATGTAGTCGCCGTTGTAGATGTCGGCCACCAGCCAGGTGCCGTGCTGCTTCATCAGCGCGATGCCTTCGTCGTCGATCAGTGATCCATGTTCGATGGACCGCACGCCTGCACGTACCGCGCGCTTGATGCCCTCGGCGCCATGCGCGTGCGCGGCGACGAACTTGCCGCGCTTGGCCGCCTCGGTCACGGCGGCGTGGATTTCTTCCTCGGTGTATTCGGACTGGCCGGGCTCGGTGCCATCGGTGAGCACGGCGCCGGTGGCGATCACCTTGATCAGGTCGGCGCCGTGGTCGAGGATGGAATCCACATGCTTGCGCACGTCGTCGGGCCCCTTGGACACGCCGCGGCGGAATTCCTCGGGCACCACGGTTCCCGCGGGAAGCCCGGTGATCTCGCCGCCGCCGCCGGGGATGGTGATATACGCACCCG
Organism: Dyella sp. EPa41; assembly: GCF_016586165.1. Classification (GTDB taxonomy): domain Bacteria; phylum Pseudomonadota; class Gammaproteobacteria; order Xanthomonadales; family Rhodanobacteraceae; genus Dyella. Next base: position 8,637 of record NZ_BCPR01000019.1, read on the forward strand.
CGACGAACATGCGGGGGCCCGGCACGTAGCCGGCATGGATGGCGTCGCGTAGCGCGATATCGGCAAAGCCGCGATAGACGCCGACGTCGCGCACCGTGGTGAATCCCGCGCGCAGGGTGTCGCGGGCGTTCCTGGCGCCGATGAAGGCATCGCGCGCGGGCGTGCTCTTCAACGCCGCGCCCGGGTCGGCGCTCTCGGGTTCGTCGGCGATGTGCGTGTGCATGTCCATCAGGCCGGGCACGACGGTGTAGGCGGTCCAATCGACCACCGTCGCGTTCGCCGCGACAGCCGACGACCAGGGTTTCACGCTGGCCACATGGCCGTGCTCGACGGTGACGGCCTGGTCGGCGAGCATCGCGCCGCTGTCGACATCGAGCAGGTGGCCGACATGCACCACGGTGCGCCCGGCGTCCGTCGCCTGCGCCGGCAGCGACGCCAGGGCGGCGACGGCACAGCACAGGCCGCAAAGCTTCAGGCTCATGCGGACGCTCCCGTGTCGCCGGCATACGCGCTGCGCAGCAGGTTGTGGAAATGCCAGACGCCACTTTCGCGCCGGGGGCAGAGGCGGCCGGGCTGGTAATGGCCTGAGGCGAGCCCCTTCTGCACCGCCACGCAGATCTCGATGTCCTCGTGCTGCACTTCGTCACTGAAGGACTGGTCGGCGAGAATGCGTGCCTGCGCTGCCTCGTCCTGCGCGTAGTAATAGTCGAACTCCACCCGGCAACGCCCCGGGCCGAGCGGAAGGATGCGATTGGTCTGCATGCGACCCGGCATGATGTTGAGCATCACGTTCGGATAGACGAAGTAGTAGAACGCCTGGCCGTCGCCATAGATGTCCGAGCTGTTGCGCAGCGGCGAGGACTGCAGCGAGTACCACGGGAACAGCTCCGTGTCGTACGCGCGATAGTCGAGCACCTTGGACAGCCCCGGGTGCACGTGGGGCAGGTGATAGCCCTCCAGGAAGTTGTCGATGTAGACCTTCCAGTTGCAGTCGATGTCGTAGCTGTCCCGGCGCAGGTAGCGCATGGCGGAGAGGTCGATGGGCGCGATGCGCTCCACGATGCCGCCGTAGACCTCCTCGAACGGTGGCACGTCCTTGTCCAGCGCGACGAACACCAGGCCTTGCCATTCGTGCACGCGCAGCGGCGGCAGGCGGATGTCCTCGACGCGGAAATCGGCGGCGCTCTGCATTTCGGGCGCGCTGCGCAGCTGGCCTTCCAGCGTGTAGGTCCAGCCGTGGTATTTGCAGTGCAGCGAGCGGATGCCCTTGCCGTTGCAGAGCGCAAGCGGGCCGGCGCGATGGCGGCATACGTTCGGGAATGCACGGAGCACGTGATCCTGGCCGCGGACCAGCAGCACCGGCACGCCACCGACCTGCTCGACCACGTGGTCGCCGGGTTCGGCCAGCAGCCCCTGGTGCGCGACCAGCTGCCAGCTTCGCGCGAATACCGCGCGAAGCTCCATCGCAAGCATGTCGTCCCCGAAGTAGTAACGCGGCGAGAGCGCACGGGCGCGCTCGAGCTCCAGGATCGTCGTATCGGCTTGCATGCGTGGCTCCGGTTCCGGGATAGTCTGGCTTGACGAAGGTTTGCCTGACGGAGATGCCATGCCCCGCTTTCGCCTACCGCTTGCGTCGTGCCTGTTGCGCAGTATTGCCTTGGCAACCGAGCCGCGCGCAAGGGGGCAGGGCGAACCCTTCGACGGTCGGGCGTTTCCGGCGGTGCGTCCATGACCATGGCTCCGTCGGCGGCGATGCGCAAGCTCCCAGAAAGCTTGCGGCCGAATGAAGGGGCGCCCGGCTCGCCTGAACGCGACGGCGCTGTCGCGGTGCGTCCGCGATGACGTCGACGTTTGCGCCACGGCGCAACTATCCGCGCCGCGCTTTGGTTAGTCTTCATGCAGGCGTTGGTCGGGGACATGCCCCGGCCATGGAGCGACCATGAACACTGCGATGCCCTCTACCGACAGTGCAGGCACGCTGGAACAGGCGTTGGCCCACGCCGAACGGCTGCTCGAGCGCGAGCCTTTGCTCGCCGCCGAGCAGGCGACGGAGATACTCAAGGCGGTGCCGGGCCATCCCGCCGCGTTGCGCCTGCTCGCCGTCGCGCGAGCCATGCGGGGCGAGGCGGATGCCGCGCTGGCCATCCTCGGCCCGCTCGCGCGCGCGCAACCCTCCTGGGCGCAGGTACATTTCGACCTCGGCGCCGTGCTTGGCCTGCGTGGGCGCGGCCAGGAAGCGATTGTCGCCTTGCGCAAGGCGGTCGCCTTGAAGCCGGGCCTACCGCAGGCGTGGCGCCTGCTGGGCGACCATCTGCTGGCCGTGGGCGACCATGAGGCTGCGGACGTCGCGTATGCGCAGCATGTTCGTCATTCCATTCGCGATCCACGCCTGCTCGCGGCCGCCACGGCGCTGGCGGAAAACCAGGTGCCGCAGGCCGAGGCGCTTCTGCGCGAGCACCTGCGCGAAGCACCCACGGACGTCGCCGCGATCCGCATGTTCGCCGAAGTCGCCTTGCGGCTCGGACGCAACGAAGACGCGCTGAACCTGCTGGCGCGCTGCCTGGAACTGGCGCCGGGCTTCCATGCGGCACGACAGAACTACGCGCTGGCCTTGCATCGCAGCAACCAGCCGGAGCAGGCGCTGGGCGAAATCGAGCGCCTGCTCGCCGTCGCGCCGGAGCATCCGGGGTACCGCAACCTCAAGGCGGTGGTGCTGTGCCGCATCGGCGATGTGGAGCCCGCCATCGAGCTCTACGCCGACCTGCTCGAGAAGTATCCGGGCAACCCCAAGGTCTGGATGAGCTACGGCCATGCGCTGAAGACCGCCGGCCAACAGGAGCAGGCCATCGCGGCCTACCGGCGCAGCCTGGCGCTGGAGCCATCGTTTGGCGAAGTGTGGTGGAGCCTGGCCAACCTCAAGACTTTTCGCTTCAGCGCGGACGATTTGGCTGCCATGCGAGGGCAGCTCGCCCGCGGCGATCTCGCCGAGGAAGATCGCCTGCACCTGGAATTTGCCGTGGGCAAGGCGCTGGAAGACGCGAGCGACTACGCGTCTTCGTTCGCGCATTACGCGCACGGCAATGCGATTCGCCGCGGCCAGCTGCATTACAGCGCGGAGGAGACGTCCGCTCGCGTGGAGCACATTCGCAAACGCTATACACGCGAGTTCTTCGCCGATCGCCAGGGCAGGGGCTGCCAGGCGGGCGATCCCATCTTCATCGTCGGCCTGCCCCGCGCCGGTTCGACGCTCATCGAGCAGATCCTTTCCAGCCACAGCCAGGTGGAAGGAACGATGGAGCTGCCGGAGATCACCTCGATCACGCGCCTGCTGCGCGAACAGGGCGACGCGGCCAGCGCCATGCCGTACCACGACGTGCTCGCCTCGCTCGGCGGCGATGCGCTGCGCGAGCTCGGCGAGCGGTATCTCGCACACACGCGCATCCATCGCAAGACGTCGGCACCGTTGTTCATCGACAAGATGCCGAACAACTTCATGCACATCGGCCTCATCCAGCTGATGCTGCCGAACGCCAGGATCATCGATGCGCGCCGCCATCCGCTGGCGTGCTGCTTTTCCGCCTTCAAGCAGCACTTCGCGCGCGGGCAGAGTTTCAGCTACAGCCTCGACGACCTGGGACGCTACTACCGCGATTACGTGGCCTTGATGGCGCATTTCGACGCCGTGCTGCCCGGGCGCATCCATCGCGTGATCTACGAGCGCATGGTGGAAGACACCGAAGGCGAAGTGCGCCGCCTGCTCGACTATTGCGGACTGCCATTCGAATCGTCGTGCCTGCGCTTCTTCGAGAACGCGAGGCCGGTACGCACGGCGAGTTCCGAACAGGTGCGCCGGCCGATCTACCGGGAGGGGGTGGATCACTGGCAGCACTACGCGCCATGGCTGGCGCCGCTGGAACAGGCTTTGGGGACGGTGCTCGGGAGTTATCCCGACGCGTCCATCGGGGAGGCGTGCTAGCGAAAGACGCCTTGTTTCGTCGTCACACCACGGGGAGGGGTAGTCGATGCAGAAGGGCAGGCCAACATGGCCCAAGCGTAGGGAGCGATTGAAGCTCGTCAGAGTGCCATTGGCCGCGGCGATTTGCCTGGCGATGGCACAGCCGGTGTTTGCGCAGGACACCGATCAAGGGCAGGCCGCCAGCCCGCCATCCACCAAAAAGGCCACGACGCTCGGGGCGGTCACCGTCACCGCGCAGAAGCGCGAGGAAAACCTGCAGAAGGTCCCGGTCAGCATCGACGTGCTGGGCCAGGACAAGCTGGAAGAACTCCACGTCAAGAATTTCGACGACTACGTGAAGTACCTGCCCAGCGTGTCCTACCAGACGTTCGGGCCGGGTTTCGCATCGATCTTCATGCGCGGCGTCGCCAGCGGCGCCAACGTCAACCACTCCGGCTCGCAGCCCAGCGTGGGCGTGTACCTGGATGAAGAGCCGGTCACCACGATCCAGGGCCCGCTCGATATCCATATGTACGATATCGCGCGCGTCGAGGCGTTGGCCGGCCCGCAGGGCACGCTGTACGGCGCCAGCGCGGAGTCGGGCGCGCTGCGCATCATCACCAACAAGCCGGACCCCGGCGGGTTTGCCGCCAATTACAGCCTGGGCGTCGATTCGGTCGACCATGGCGGTGTCGGCTACACCGCCGAGGGCATGATCAACATTCCCATGTCCAGCAACGCGGCCATTCGCCTGGTCGGTTGGCACGAACACGACGCCGGCTACATCGACAACGTGGTGGGTTCGCGAACGTATCCAACGTCGGGCATCACGGTCAGCAACGCGAAAGGCTGCCCGTCGACGCCGGACCTGGTCTGCACCGGCGCGGCCAAGAACAACTACAACGATGTCGATACCAGCGGTGCGCGCGCGGCGCTGAAGGTCAACCTCAACGACGACTGGTCGATCAGCCCCACGCTGATGGGCCAGCAGACCATCGCGCACGGCACGCCGTTCTCCGATCCGCAGGTGGGCTCGCTCTCGCTCACGCATTTCTATCCCGAATACACCAACGACCGCTGGATCCAGGCGGCGCTCACGGTGCAGGGCAAGATCGGCAACTTCGACCTGACCTATGCGTACAGCCATCTCAAGCGCAACCAGGAAGAGGACAGCGACTACAGCGATTACTCGTTCTGGTACGACACGCTGGCGGGCTATGGCGCGTACATCTACGACAACAGCGGCCACCTGATCAATCCGTCGCAGTACATCCAGGGCAAGGACCGCTACACGATGAACAGCCACGAGCTGCGCATCGCCTCGCCGAAGGAGGATCGCCTGCGCGTGGTCGGTGGCCTGTTCTGGGAGAAGCAACTGCACGACATCGAGCAGCGCTACATGATCAACGGGCTGGCCGACGTGCTGTCCGTGACCGGCTGGCCCAATACGCTGTGGCTGACCGAGCAGCGGCGCATCGACATGGACAAGGCGGTGTTCGGCGAGCTGTCGTACGACTTCATCCCCGAGACGCTGACCGGCACCATCGGCGGACGCTATTTCCGCAGCGACAACAGCCTGGGAGGCTTCTACGGCTTCAGCAAGGGCTACTCGCCGAGCTCCACCTATGGCGAGGCGGGCTGTATCAATGCCGAGCCTTACTACGGCGCACCGTGCATGGATTTCGCCAAGGACACCAAGGAATCCGGCTCGCTCGGCAAGGCCAACCTGACCTGGCAGATCACGCCCACGAAGATGATCTACGGCACCTGGTCGGAAGGTTATCGCCCCGGCGGCATCAACCGTCGCGGCAGCCTGCCGCCGTACAAGTCGGACTACCTGACCAACTACGAGTTCGGCTGGAAGACCACGTGGTTCGGCAACCGGCTGTCGTTCAACGGCGCCGTGTTCCGCGAGAAATGGAAGGACTTCCAGTTCAGCATCCTTGGCGCCAATGGCCTCACCGAGATCAAGAACGCCGGCCAGGCGCAGATCGACGGCCTGGAGACCGATCTCAACTGGGCGGCCACCTACAACCTGCAGATCGGCGCGGGCTTTGCCCTGTACCACTCCAAGCTGACGGAAAACTATTGCGGCTTCACCGACACGAGCGGCACGCCGATCACCAACTGCCCCGCGGGCACGGTCAATCCGCTAACCGGCGATGTCGTCGATGGGCCGCAGGCGCCCAAGGGCACGCAGCTGCCACTGACGCCGCGCTTCAAGGGCAACCTCACCGCGCGGTATGCGTGGGACATCAGCGACATGGAGGCGTTCGTGCAGGGTGCGGTGGTTTACGTGGGCGATCGCAAGTCCGATCTGCGACTGGTGGAGCGGAACCTCCTGGGCGACATGCCTTCGTACACGACCGTGGACTTCTCGGCGGGCGTGAAGAGGCATGGCCTCGCGCTGGACTTCTACGTCAACAACGTCTTCGACAAGCGCGGGCAGCTCTACCGCTTTGCCGAATGTGCAGAGCAGGTTTGCGCCGCGCACAACGTGGTGCCGGCCTATCCCAACGGGCAGGTGTACACGGTGATGACGCCGCCGCGGACCATCGGCGTTCGTTTCACGCAGGACTTCTGATGCCCTGCGGCCCTCGTTCCGGCCTGGCCGGAACGAGGGCGTGCCGCCCCCATGCCGGCACGATGCACTGCGGCAGAGCAGCCCCGGCACGGCCGGGGCTTTTTTCATGCCGGGCGCCGGTTCCGAGGACGCATGTTCCCCGGCGCGGGTTCAAGGCGTCACCGGCTTCGGCAGCGATGCGCCCGGTGCTGGTGCCCCGGGCAAGGGCAACTTGATCGGTTCCTTCTCGCCCACGATCGCCCAGACGATCAGTCGCGCGGGTTGCGTCGTGCTCGCATTGCGGGTGACCAGGTGATGCACCCGCGGCGCCTCGTACCAGGTTTCGCCTTGCCGGTAGGTCCGTGGCGGTTCGCCTTCCAGCTGCGACACCACGCTGCCTTCGAGCACATAGGCAAAGATCGATCCCGGATGCAGATGCGGCGCCGCGCCCTGGCCGGGCGCGAGGGTGACCGTGGCGATCATGACGTTCTTGCCGGGCGCATCGCCCAGGGCCTGCTTCATCAGCGGCTGCACCGATTCCTCGCCGCCCTCGTGCGCGAGTGCGGCATGGGCGAAGCCGAGGCTGGCGACGCAGGCCAGCAGCAGGGCGGCGAGGCGCGAAGCGTTGGTGTTCATGGCGATGCCCTCACGCGGGAAGCTTGCGGAAGGCGATCGCGAACCGGTTCCAACCGTTGATCGCCACGATCAGCAGGGTCAGATCGGTCAGGTCCTCCGGCGAGAAATGCGGTTGCACGGCTTCCCACACGCTGTCGGGCACGTGGTTGCCGGCAATGAGGGTGAGTGACTCCGTCCACTCCAGCGCGGCGCGCTCGCGGTCCGTGAAGAACGGTGTTTCGCGCCACACGCTGAGCGTGGCCAGGCGGCGCTCGTTCTCTCCGGCCTTGCGCGCATCGGCCGAGTGGGTGTCCACGCAGTAGGCGCAGCCATTGATCTGAGAGGCGCGCAGGCGCACCAGTTCGACCAGGGATTTTTCCAGGCCGCTTTTGCCGATGCGCTGTTCCAGGCCCACCATGGCCTTGATGGCTTCGGGGCTGGACTTGTAGAAGTCGAGACGCTGGCTCATGAGGTGATCTCCAAGTGAGGTGTGTTGGGAAAGCGGGATCAGGTTAGACTTCCCATTGGCCTGCTTGAATGTCCATTTTTTAGAGATTTGAGGTAGCCATTGGATGGACATCCAATTGACCATAGCCGGACGCCGCGATCTTTCGGGGCAGATCTACCAGCAGCTGCGCGCAGCCGTCGTCGACGGAAGGCTGCCGCCGGGATCGCGCCTGCCGTCCACGCGCGATCTCGCGCTGCAGCTGGGCGTATCGCGCAAGACCACGCTCGAGGTCTACGAACGCCTGGTGGCCGAGGGTTTCCTCGATGGCCGTACGGGCGATGGCACCTTCGTCGCCGACGGACTGGCCAGCGCACCGGCGCGGAAATCCGTGCGAGGGGCGATCGCTTTGCGACCGGCGCGCATCTGGCGGCGCGTGCCCGAAGCCCTGGCGATGCCCAAGCCCGGGGAACGGCTGCCTTACGACTACCTGGGCGGCGTCACCGACAAAGCCTTGTTCCAGCCCGCGCCATGGCGCAAATGCGTGGGGCACGCGCTGCGCATGCAGGCGCGCGGCCGGGGCATCTACCGCGACCCCGCGGGCGAGCAGGAACTGCGCCTGGCGATCGCCCGCTATGTCGGCTTCAGCCGCGGCGTGACCTGCAACTGGCAGGACGTGATCGCCACGCAGGGCGCGCAGCAGGCCATCGACCTTGCCGCGCGCGTGATGGTCAGCCCGGGCGACACGGTCGCGGTCGAGGAGCCGGGTTATCCGCCGGTCCGTTCAAGCCTGCTGGCGCAGGGCGCGCGCGTGGTACCGGTGCCCGTGGACGAAGAAGGCTTGCGCGTGGACCTCCTTCCCGGGCAGGCGCGCTGGGTCTATGTGACGCCATCGCACCAGTTCCCGCTGGGCATGCCGATGAGCCTGGAGCGTCGACTGACGTTGCTGGCCTGGGCAAGGAAGCGGGGCGCGTTGATCGTGGAGGACGATTACGACGGCGAGTTCCGCTTCGAGGGCCGGCCGGTGGAGTCGCTCAAGAGCCTGGACCGCGACGGCGTGGTGGCCTACGTCGGCACGTTTTCCAAGACGTTGTTCCCGGAGCTGCGCGTGGGCTATGTGGTGCCGCCGGCTTCGCTCGCGGAGGATTTCCTCAAGGCCAAGCAGATCAACGACTGGCATGGCTGCAGTCTCACCCAGGCTGCGCTGGGCCGGTACATGCTGGACGGCGAATTCGGTCGCCACCTCAGGCGCGTGCAGAAACATTACGCGCAGCGCCGGGAGGTGCTGCTGCAACACCTGCGCGGGCCTTTGTCGCCTTGGCTGGAGCCGATCGCTCCGGTGGCGGGCATCCATCTGGCGGCGTTTCTTCGCCGTGGCCTCAGGGAAGATGCCGTCATCGCCAAGGCACGCGGCGCTTCCATCGGCCTGTACGGGATCGCCGGTTTCTATGCGGGACGTCGCGCCCGGCAGGGATTGCTGTTCGGCTATGGCGACATGCCGGTGGAAGACATCGGGTCGTCCCTTTCCGCGCTGCGTGCGCTGCTGGGGAAACAAGCGTGACGCCTGCGCATTTTTCTCCCGTCGGCGTCCTCCGAATGGCCTAGCCGACAGCTCTCGGGAATTCACGCAAATTCGCCATTTGCTTGCGCATGATCGGGCCGAAGGATTCGCCGTTGCTGCACGGCGGTTCCTGCCTGACCAGTGATCGACCGTCCAGGAGGGCGCATGCAGAACTTGCCTGCCTCCGCTTGAAGGGAGGCGACAGAAGACGACGTGAGCTGACGGCGTGGGGGAAAAGGGAGCAAACGTATGCGCAAGATGACCATCAGGTTTCAGGACGTCGGCACCGAGCTTGCCCAGATCAACGCCTTGCGGGATGACGTGATGGAGCGGGCCTTCGTCTCGCTGGAGCAACGTCATGGCACGCTGGCCGCCATGCTGGTGCAGAGCCTGGGTGACCGCCAGCGCGCGGTGCGCTGGATGTGCCGCCACCAGAGCGCGTTCGGCGGCCGCACCGCTTACGAACTGATTTCCGACGGCGAGGACGACGCCGTCTGGGACGAGATCGCGTTGATGGGAGACGCCCCCGTGGCGGCGCGACTCAATTCGGTCAGGATGGCTTATTGAGCCTTGCGATGGCGCGGGCTCAGCCCCGCGCCGCCTGAAGCGACCACACGCTGTTGGCATCGCCGCGTCGAGCGCGTCGTGCGGCCGCGCGCGCAAAGCCGGCAAACACCAGGCCGAGCGCGATGCCGGTGAGATCCACCCCGAGCACGCCCCAGCCCAGCGGTGTCCACGCGCGGGTCATGTCGGCGGCGTTGGCCGCGAGGTCGACCACGGCCACGGCGATGGTGAGGGCCGAGGTGGCCCATAGTAGTTCTACGGTGGCGCGCGCGATCGGGCGTACGCAGGCGTAGGCGCAGGCGGCGAGGAACAGGCCGTAGCAGGCGAGGCGTTGCGGCAGTCCGGCGTCCACGCCCAGCCGCACCGCGATCCACGTGGCGGCGAACGCGCCGGAGATGGCCAGGCAACTGCCGATGCACACGCCGATGGTGGCGCGCGCCATGACCTGCGTGCGCCGCGGCTGGTCCAGATGACGCCGCTTGCGACGCGACTCGATCCACAGCAGGTTGCCCGAATAGAACAGGAAGGCGCCGGCCAGTCCCAGGATGAAGTACAGCCATTGCACGGTACGTCCGCCGAAGCTGCCGAAGTGCAGGCCGAACAGGGCGGCGTAGCTGATGCCGTTGAGGGTGTAGCGCTTGCCCACATGCGTGGCCATCACGCTGCCATCGTGCGCCGACATGCCCACGGTGCCGTAGGTGCCGAGCGTGTGCTGCGAAAGCCCGCGCACCTCGGCCACCGCGTTGCGGTCGCCGTAATGCACGAAGTGCAGGTAGTCGGGCTCGAAGCTGGTGACGCCGCTGGCCAAGGCCTGGGCGCGTGCGCGCGCGATGAGCGTGTCGATCGACAGCATGGTCGCCGGCGTGCCGCTGGCAACCACCACCGGCGTGGTCTCGGTGGCCTTGGCGAAAGCGTCGAACAGCTTGCCATCGAAGGCGATGGTGTTGAGTGCGGCCAGGGTGATGGTGAACAGGCAGAACAGCGCGCCGGTTACCGCGAAGATCACATGGAACGGCAGGCTCAGCACGCCGATCGCGTTGTGGGCATCCTGCCAGAGACGCTTGAGGTTGCGGCCCACCCGCATGGCGAAGAGGTCGCCGGCCAGCTGCGGCAGGTGGATCAGGATGCCCGACACCAGCGCGAGCCCGTAGAGCACGCTCACGACGCCCATCAGGTAAAGGCCGACCACCGGCAGGCCCAGTGAATCGTGCAGGGCATAGACGAAGTCGGCCAGTTCGTTCCAGGCGGCTTCGCCGGTGGGCGCGTCCATCTGGCTGGCGGTGGCGAAGCGGGTCTCGCCCTTGTCCACCCAGTAGGCGTACGCAGCGTGCGAGCTGTCGGTGGGCAGCACGATGCCGAAATCGTCGCGCGCGGCGGGGTGCTTCCGCAGCAGTTGCCCGATCATCGCGTCGATCGATGCATCCGCGTCGGTGGCGCTGCGCCACGGCGGGTTTTGCCAGGCGGCGATGTCGTCGTGGAACACCGTGAGCGCACCCGCATAGAACGCGATGAAGAGCGCGAAGCCGGCCAGCAGTCCCGTCCAGGTGTGGACGGTCTGGTAGGTGCGCAGGGTGGAGGCTTTCATCTCGACATCCTCGTGTCAGGAGCCCGCGAGGCGCGCGGCCGACAAGGCAACGAACACCAGCGCGTTGGCGGCGCCGAGCACCAGCCAGGCGCGCGCTCCGCTGCGGAACAGGTAGGCAGCCGCCATGAGGCCGGTCCACAGCGGAAAAAACAGGATGAGCGCGGGAATGACGAACGCGGCACCGTGGTTCGGCAGCAGTTGCAGCACCAGGGCCAACACCGCGGCGGCCAGTGGAAAGCCCAGCAGGGTGCCGGCAAGGCAGCGCGCGATCATGGCTTTTCCGCGCCGTTGCTCGCCGCACGCCACCAGGCGACATAAGGCAGCAGCACCCAGGCCAGCATGATTGCCGTGAGCGCGCTGGCGGTGCCGGCTCCCACGCCGTAAGCGAACAGCCACACCACCAGACCGGCCAGCATCGATAGCCAGCCGATGGCGCGGGCCGGCCCGGGCAGCGGCATGGCGCGCAGGCGCTGCCGGGCGCTTGCCAGGTAAACCAACGCCGCGCCCGCCAACGTCAGCAGCAGCGCACACAGAACAGTCACGCGGAAGGCATCCTTGTCGGGCGCAGGACGCCCTGGAATTGTTGAGAACAATTCTCATTTCTATGATTGCGCGTGTCAACCGGCCTGCGGTAAAACCGGCGCCCGCGCCTAGAACTGGTACTGCAAACGGCCCACCACGGCCGTGGGGTGCTTGCCGTCGTAGCTGGCGCCCGGCTTGTCCAGCCTGAGCGCACGGACGACGTTGGCGGAGAGACGCACGGATTTATCCAGGTACCAGTTGATGCCCAGCGTGAGGTTGGTTTCCTTGCCGCCGAACACGTCGTGGTCGTTCAGATCGGTCTGGCTGAGGCGGGCAGCCACCTCCAGGGCGCCGCCGCCATGTCCGTTCCAGGCGACGCGTGGAGCGACCTGGCCGAAGGTGGCGTTGCTCTCGCGATAGTCGCGGCTTTCGCCGGTGAGCATCCAGCTGACGTAGGCGTACCAGCCGCTGAAGTTCAACGACGGCAGCCCGCTGTTGCGCTGCAGGTGGGCCGACATGTATTCGGCCTGCCATGAGAACGGGCCGCTCACCTGGGCCGCCTCCAGGCCGTAGCGCCGCACGCGGTCCGAGCCTTCGATGCCGTGGGTGTCCAGGAAATAGGAGCCCGAAGACAGGGCCACCTCCGGCGCGGAGTTGAAGCGTTGCTCGTTGCTGGGCCCGAACCGGCGGTCCGAAAAATCGACGGCCAGGTGGTAGAGGCCTGTGCCGGCATGCAGTGCGTAGGCGAGTCGCCCGGTGATCGCCAGGCCGCGCTGCTGGCGTCCCTCGTCCTTGGTGCCCGCCGTGAAGAAGCCATAGCTCCAGATCCATGGACCATGGAAATCGCTGGAGGTGGCACCGACGCTGCGGCTGGGGGCGATGGCGCTGCTGGTGGAACGTTCGAGGAACGTGGTGTTCCGGAAGCTGCCGTACTGCTCCAGCCCGAACGGTTCCTGCTGGTTGCCGAGGGTGACGACGCCGAAGCGTTGCGTCCGCTTGCGCAGGTACACGTCCTTGAATTCCAGGTGCCAGTCGACCAGCTGCGCATCCGCGTAGAACAACCAGTCGCGCCAGAGCTGCCGCTGGAAGTTGATGTCCGCGCGGCGCACGTTGACATCGGTGTGGCCCAGCCCACTGTTGGAATACGCGGCGGCGTCGACCATCAGGTAGCCGTGGATCTGGCTATGGATGAGCGGCGTCTCGATACCGCCCTCCAGGGGCCGGTACAGCGAAAGGCGGCGCAGCGCATCGGTGGCCGCCACGCCAGGGCCGTGGTCGGACGTTTCCGGCGACGTGCCTGCGGCTGGCTTCGCGGGCTGGCTGGTGCACGCGGACAGCGCCCAGGCGAGGGCCGCCGCGAGGACGCCCGATGCGCGTTTGGACCGCCTGCGGAGCCGCCGATCAGCCATGCCGTCCGTTCACCCCCGATCCTTGTCGTGAAGGGCGTACTTCCACCCAAGGCTCAACCCGGCCATTCATAGTGCCGGGATTGTGAAGTCGCGGTCTGCATGGGGCGCTTGGGCGGGAGCGGTGCGACGGCGCCCGGCTCCCTACGGCAGCGCATGGCTGGGGCCGCGGGTTAAGATGGCGGTTTGCACTGTCTTGCCAGGAGCGCTCGCGTGATCATCAACCCCAAGGTGCGTGGTTTTATCTGTGTGACGGCTCATCCGGTCGGTTGCGAGCGCAACGTGCTCGAGCAGATCGAGATCACCAAGGCGCAGGGCGACCTGGGTGAGGGCCCCAAGCGCGTGCTGGTGATCGGCGCGTCCACCGGCTATGGCCTGGCCTCGCGCATTACCGCGGCTTTCGGTTATGGCGCGGCCACGCTGGGCGTGTTCTTCGAGAAGCCCAGCAGCGACACCAAGACCGGCACGGCCGGCTGGTACAACTCCGCCGCGTTCGACAAGTTCGCCAAGCAGGCGGGTCTGTACAGCCGCTCGATCAATGGCGATGCGTTCGCCAACGAAACGCGCGAGCGCGCCATCGAGATGATCAAGAACGAGATGGGCGGCAAGATCGATCTCGTCGTCTACTCGCTGGCCTCGCCGGTACGCAAGCTTCCGGACACCGGCGAACTGGTGCGTTCCTCGCTCAAGACCATCGGCGAAACCTTCACCGCCAATTCGATCGACACCAACCGCGACACCGTGGTGCAGGCCTCGGTGGAACCGGCGACGGAGCAGGAAATCAAGGACACCGTCACCGTGATGGGCGGCGAGGATTGGAAGCTCTGGATCGACGCGCTGAGCAAGGCCGGCGTGCTGGCCGACCACGCCAAGACCATCGCGTACAGCTACATCGGTACGGAAATCACCTGGCCGATGTATTGGCACGGCACGCTGGGCCAGGCCAAGCAGCACCTGGACAACACCGCCAGGCAACTGGTGGCCGAGCACAAGGCCGAGCATCTCGATGCCTACGTCGGCGTGATGAAGTCGGTGGTGACGCAGGCGAGCGCGGCTATTCCCGTGCTGCCGTTGTACATCGCCATCTCCTTCCGCGTGATGAAGGAAAAGGGCATCCACGAAGGCACCATCGAGCAGATCAACCGCCTGTTCCGCGACCGCATGTACCGCAAGGACCACCAGCCGATCGAGCTGGACAGCGAAGGCCGCGTGCGCCTGGACGATTGGGAGCTGCGCGAGGACGTGCAGAGCGAGTGCAAGGCGTTGTGGCCCACCATCACCACCGAAAACCTCAACCAGCTCACCGACTACGCCGGCTACAAGCACGACTTCCTGCGCCTGTTCGGCTTCGGCCGTGAAGATGTGAACTACGAGGAAGAGGTCGATTCCGATCGTCGTTTCGACGTGGTCGAACTCTGATCGAACGCATGGCACTCCCCGGCGCTGACGTGGAGTGCATGCCGAAGGGGCGGGCACGGACGCCCCTTGCACGCTAGGCTGGCGGCATGAGTACCGCCATCGTCTGGTTCCGCCGTGACCTACGCCTCGCCGACCAACCCGCGCTGAGCGCCGCCTGCGCGGCACACGAACGTGTCTTGCCCGTTTTTATCCATGCGCCGCATGAAGACGGTGCATGGACGCCTGGCGCAGCGAGCCGATGGTGGCTGCACCATTCCCTGGTCGACCTGCGATCGCAGCTTCGCGAGCAGGGCGTATCGCTGCACGTGCGCCGGGGCGATAGCCTCGCGGCACTGCGCGACCTGATCGATGCGACCGGCGCCTCGGCCGTCTACTGGAACCGCCTCTACGAGCCCGCGGCGATCGCGCGCGACCGTACCGTCAAGTCCGCGTTGCGCGGGCAGGGCGTGGAGGCGCACAGCTTCAACGCGTCGCTGTGGCGCGAGCCATGGCAAGTGGAAACCAGGCAGGGGGCGCCGTATCGGGTATTCACGCCGTTCTGGCGGAGCGTTCGCACGCAGTTGCCGGTGACGCCGCCATTGGCCAGGCCATCGATGCACGGCATCGACGTCGCCGGCGGGCTGCCGATTGACGCGCTCGAACTGCTGCCCTCGATTCCCTGGGACGGTGGCTTGCGCGACGCCTGCAGGCCCGGCGAGCGAGGCGCGCAAGAAGCGTTGGAGATCTTTCAGGACGATGCCATGAGCGACTACGCCACGGCCCGCGACGTGCCGGCGCGCCATGGCACCTCGCGCCTGTCGCCGCACCTGCATTTCGGCGAGATCTCGCCGCGCCAGATCCACCATGCGCTCGCTGCACGAGCGGCGGCCATCGATGCGCGGCGGCGTCCGGATATCGAGCCATTCCTGCGCGAGCTGGGTTGGCGGGAGTTCTCGCACCACCTGCTTTATCACTTTCCCTCCACGCCGGAGGCAAACTTCGACAGCCGCTTTGATCGCTTCGCCTGGCAGGCCGACAACGGGTCGTGGCTTGAGCGCTGGCAGCGAGGACGCACGGGCATTCCCCTGGTCGATGCCGGCATGCGAGAGCTATGGCACACGGGATGGATGCACAACCGCGTACGCATGGTGGTGGCCAGTTTCCTGTGCAAGAACCTCAGGCAGCATTGGCGCCACGGCGCACGCTGGTTCTGGGACACGCTGGTAGACGCCGATCTCGCCAACAACACCCTGGGTTGGCAGTGGGTCGCCGGCAGTGGCGCGGATGCCGCGCCTTATTTCCGCGTGTTCAATCCGGTTTCGCAGGCGCAGAAGTTCGACGCGCAAGGCGAGTACCTGCGGCGGTGGCTGCCCGAACTGCGCGCCGCGCCGCTGCCGTTGCTGCATGAACCGTGGAAAGACGCGGCGCTGCTGAAGCGTTGGGGTTATCCCGCGCCGATGATCGATCTGGGCGAAAGCCGTGCGGCGGCCCTCCGCGCCTATCAATCCATGCGCGGGAAATAATTTTTGTGGGAGCGCACCCTGTGCGCGACCGCAGAAACTCGACATACCTCGTTGCAACGTTGCCGCGGACCCGTCGCGCACAGGGTGCGCTCCCACAAGGGGACGCTGGGAAGGTCTCAACGAAGCTCCGGCGCCTGCGCTTTCCCGCTGTCAGCACCACTACGCCGCAGCATCCACGCCAGCACCGGCGGCGTCACCATGGCGGTGAGCAGCGACATCGCCACGATGATCGCGTAGATCTGCGCGGTGAACACGCCGGCGGACAGGCCGAGGCTGGCGATCACCACGCCCACTTCGCCACGCGGCACCATGCCGAAGCCCACCACCGTCGCGCTGCGCGGTCCCAGCGACAGCGCGCCGAGGAAGCCACCGATCAGCTTGGACACGATGGCGACCAGCGTCACCACCAGCAACATGATGTCCGCTTCCACGCTGGCCAGTTGCGACAGGTCGATCTTGCTGCCGGTCACCACGAAGAAGAACGGCGTGAGCAGCGCCAGCAGCGGCTGCGTCTGTTTCTCCAGCGCATGCTGCTGGCGTGTTTCGGAGGCGATCATGCCGGCGAGGAAGGCGCCGATGATGGCCGCCAGGCCGAACAGTGTGGAGACATAGGCCAGGCCCAGGCACAGTGCGAGCACGATGGCCAATGCGGAGTGCGGGCTGCGCGGCGTGTCCAGCCAGCTGGAATTCCAGCGCATCACGCGGGCGCCGCCCACGCCGATCACCGCGATGAAGCCGATCGCCCCCGCCAGCACGGCGAACAGGTGCATGAGGTCGATGCCTTCGCCGCCCTGGATCGACACCACCACGCCCAGCAGCAGCATGGCCAGGATGTCGTCGATCACCGCGGCGCCAAGGATCACCTTGCTCTCGGTGCGCTGCAGCGCGCCCAGTTCCTGCAGCACGCGGGCAGTGATGCCCGCCGAGGTGGCGACGAAGGCCGCGGCGATGAACAGCGAGCGGCTCCAGTCGAAGCCATTGCCATGCGCCCACACGCCGCCCATGCCGAACGGCACCAGCACGCCGAGCACGCCCACGAGGAAGGCGACCTTGCCGACCTTCTTCAGGTCTTCGAGCCGGGTTTCCAGGCCTACGGAAAACAGCAACAGCACCACGCCGATTTCCGCCAGCACATCCAGCGGCGTGCCCGCGGCGATCTGCTCCGGCGTGATCCATCCAAGCAGGGAAGGCCCGACCACGCAGCCGGCGGCGATTTCGCCGACCACGCCCGGCAGTTTCAGGCGTTGCGCGATCTCACCGCCTATCTGCGCGGCGATGAAGACGACGAAGAGCGTGAGCAGGATGTCGCTGGCGTGGTGCATGTGGCGCTACGTAGTCAGGAAGCGATGCCCGGCATGCTACCTGCTCGCGGCGCAACGCGCCCCTCAATCGGCTGCGCGCGAGGGTCGCTTGCCGGCGTCGGGCTGCAGGCGACTGAAGACCCAGCTGGCCGTGGCGGTGACCACGCCCAGCAGAAGCACCGTCCAGCGGAACGCGGGGACATAGTCCTCGTGTGCGTGTCCCTGCAACAAGGCTTCCATCAGCAACGAGGCCAGTGCGATGCCGAAGCTCATCGACAGGTATTGCGCGGTCGATGCCATGGACGACGCCTGCGAGGCGTATTTCACGTCCAGGTCGTTGTAGATCAGCGTGTTCATGGCGGTGTACTGCATGCCCATGAAGCCGCCATAGATGAACACCATCAGGGCGATCAGCCACATCGGCGAGCCCTTGCCCAGCAACGAGAACGAAGCCAGCAGCGCGGCCACGATGAGCGTGTTGGTGAACAGCAGCCGGCGATAGCCGAACAGGTTGAGCAGGCGGTTGATACCCCACTTGGCGGTGATCGAGCCCAGGGCCTGGGGCACCATCATCAGGCCGGCCATCAGCGGCGACCAGCCGCAACCGACCTGCAGGAACAGCACCAGCAACAGGAACATGCCCGACACGCCCAGGCGCGTGAACAGGTTGCCCGCCAGCGATACCCACACGCTGCGCACGCGCAGCAGGCTCAGGTCGGCGACCGGGTGATCGGTATGCCGGCTGTGCCAGACGTAGATGCAGCCGAACACGATGGCCAGCACGCCGTACGCGCCGATGCGAGGCCACTGCGCGCCACCGCCGCTGGCCACTTCGGAGGCGGTCAGCAGCATCGCCGATGCCGCGGCGAACAGCAGGAAGCCGACGATGTCGAACTTGTGCGGGTCGTCCAGCCGGTAGTCGGGCATGTCGCGCCGGTTCATCCACATGCCGACGATGCCGACCGGCACGTTGATGAGGAAGATCAGTCGCCACGAGGTGTACTGCGCCAGCGCGCCGCCCAGGAGGGGGCCCAGCACCGAACCCAGCAGGCCCACGGTGGCCACGGTGCTCATCGACTTCACGAAGTCCCGCTTGTCGATGCTGCGCACGAGCACGTAACGGCCCACCGGCATCAACGCCGCGCCACCGAGGCCCTGCAATACACGCGCTGCGACGAGCTGAGGCAGGGTCTGCGCGATGCCGCACAGCAGTGAGCCGACGGTGAAGGTACCGATGGCGGTGGCGAACACCAGCCGCGTGCCGAAGCGATCGCAAAGCCAGGGGCTGGCGGGAATGAAGATCGCCAGCGTGAGCACATAGCTGGTCAGCGCCGTGCGCATGCCCAGCGGCGTCACGTTGAGCGCCTCGGCCATGGCCGGCACCGCCGTGTTGACGATGGTGGAATCGAGCGCCTGCATGAAGAACGCTGCGGCAACGAGCCAGATCAGGCCACGGTAGCGGTCGCGTGGCGATGCGGGCGGCGTGACGGGTAGCGACGCCTCTTCGCCAGGGGGCGGAACAGGGAGGTTGGCCTCCGTGGCGGGGATGGACTCAGGCATGGACCTCCATGATAACTGTTATGACAGCTTGCTTTCGGCAGCCGTCGCGTCCAAAGTCAGTGCTGTTTCATCTTAGGGCTCGCGTGTGCGCGTGACGTCAAACGCGGCGCGAACGCGGGCCTGGCAGGCTTCGACCATGACAGGTTGAACATCACCCAGGCGCGCCGGGACGTCTTCGTCCGGGCGCGTCGCTTTTTTCAGGTCATCAGCAAGCGGACGCCACGGCGTTCTCCGGCAGGAGTCATCATGAGCAGCAAGCCACCCATCGTCGTTTCTCGTCTCGATATGGAACGCATCGAGGCCTTGCTCGAGCGCATGCCTCACGCGCAGCAGGCGCCGTACGAGGCGCTGCGCGCGGAGCTGGATCGCGCCGAGGTGGTGGAGCCGTCCCAGGTGCCGGCCGACGTCGTGACGATGAACTCCGTCGTCACCTTCGAAGACGAGAACAGCAGCGACGAGTTGACGGTGAGCCTGGTCTATCCGTCGGGCGCGGGTGTGCCCGGCACCGTGTCCATCTTCGCGCCGGTCGGCAGCGCCTTGCTCGGCATGGCCGTTGGACAGCACATCGAGTGGCCCATGCCGGACGGCCGCACGCGCCGCCTGCGCGTGCTGGAAATCGAATACCAGCCCGAATCCGCCGGCGATCTGCATCGCTGAGTGGTGCATGCCCCGGGCAAAAGGCGCCCGGGGCCGTTTACCCTTGCCTTAATCGAAATGCCGCGAGTAGCCGAGCTGAAACCCGTTCGGCAGCAGACTCAGCGTCCAGGGTGACTCGCGATGCATGGCCCACAGGCCCATGCCGGTGCCGATGGCTGCGCCTACCAGCACGTCGCTTTGCCAGTGGCCGTGCGTCTTTACGCGGGCGACGGCAGCGTAGGCCGGCAACAGCGCAAGCAGGTAGGCGGAGGGATGCTCCCTGCCGTAGGCGGCCATGAACGGTGTCACCGCTGCCGTGATGGCGCCTACTTCGTTGCTCGGGAAGCTGTGTGCTCCCCAGCCCTGGAAGAACTTGTTGGGGTCGTTGGTCTGCGAGGGACGCTCGCGCTGGAAGATCCATTTCATGGTTTGCGTGGTGATGGCCGTGGTGACCATCGCATCGGTGGATCGCCAGAACGTGTCGCCGAGCTTGTCCTGGCCGCCCAGCCAGAGCGCGCCGCCACCCACGGTGAGCACGGTGCCGTAGAAAAGGATGTTCTGGTTGCTTCGCTTCCAGATGCCGCTGTTGTCGTAATGGACCGTGTGGTCGATGCCGAAGGGACCGCCTCCGGCCTGGGCCGCGCCACTGGCGACGACGGCCATGGCCAGAACGGCCAGTTTGAAGATACGCACTCGCTGATTTCCCCTGTCCGCGGGCAGTTGCCGCGGTCGCAGGAAATGGTAGCGAAGGCGGCTTTCCGCGTCCTTAGGGTGGGATCAGGCGAAGCCGCTCGGGTCCATGGGAAGCGGCATCAATCGAAGTGACGGCTATAGCCGACCTGGAACCCGCCGGGCAGCAGCGAAATGATCCACGGTGAATCACGATGGGTGGCCCAGTAGCCGACGCCGACGCCGATCGCCGCGCCAAACAGCACGTCGCTTTGCCAGTGGCCATGGGTCTTCACGCGCGCTACGGCATCGTAGGCGGGAATCAGCGCCAGCAGGTAGACCGAGGGATGATCGTGTCCGTAGGTGATCATGAAAGGCGTCACCGCCGCCGTGACGGAAGCCACTTCGCCGCTGGGGAAGCTCTGCGCATGCCAACCCTGGAACCACTGGTTCGGGGAGTCGGTCTGCGAGGGGCGCTCGCGCTGGAACGTCCATTTCAGCACCTGCGTGCTGGCCGCCGTGACGACCATGGAATCCACCGAGCGCCAGAAGGTATCGCCGAGCTTGTCCTGGTCGCCCAGCCAGATGGCGCCACCGGCGATCGTGGCGATGGTGCCGTAGGCCAGGATCTGCTGGTTGCTGCGCTTCCAGATGCCGCTGTCGTCGTAGGCGACCTTGTGGTCGAGGCCCAGGATGCCGCTGCCGGCCCAGGCAGGGCTGCAGGCGAGTGCGAGCACGCACATCGTCCATCGCAAAGCGCGCATGGTCTGCCTCCGGTGGTATCCGACAGCGTCGAAACGGCGCCTGGGACGCTACTCCGCACGTCTTTCGTTGTGCTTAGCAAAGCCGAAAACGCCGCCAGTCCCGGTAAACTCCGGCGCATGAGGACACCCGCATGAGCAAGAGCCCCGCATCCGACTGGCGCGAGCGCGCCGCCGAACTGCGCGAGAAGATCGAGCGCGCGAACCACCAGTATCACGTGCTGGACGATCCCGAGATCACCGACGCGGAGTACGACCAGGCCGTCCGCGAGCTGGAGGCGCTGGAAGACGCGCATCCCGGGCTGGCGACGCCCGATTCGCCGACCCGGCGCGTGGGCGCGCGAGCGAGCGGGGGCTTCGCCGAAGTTCGCCACGTGATCCCGATGCTGTCGCTCAGCAATGCGTTCGAGCAGGAGGGCGACAGCGACCGCGAGCGCTTCCGCGAAGTGGCCGAGTTCGAGCGGCGCATCGAGCAGTCGCTGGATCGGCGCAGCCCGGTGTTTTCGGTGGAGCCCAAGCTCGATGGCCTGGCCATCAGCCTGCGTTACGAGGATGGCGTGTTCGTGCAGGGCGCGACGCGCGGTGACGGCGAAACCGGCGAGGACGTGACCGCGAACCTGCGCACGGTGCGCGCCATTCCGTTGCGCTTGCGCGGCAACGATTGGCCGAAAGTGCTGGAAGTGCGCGGCGAAGTCATCATGCTGCGCAAGGACTTCGAAGCCTTCAACGAGCACGCCCGCGCCCAGGGCGAAAAAACCCTGGCCAACCCGCGCAACGGCGCGGCGGGTTCGCTGCGCCAGTTGGACCCGGCGATCACCGCCAGGCGCAAGCTCAGCTTCTTCGCCTACGCGGTGGGCGACGTGCAGGGGGGCGAGCTGCCGCCGACGCATTCCAGGACGCTGGCCAAGCTGCGCGACTGGGGTTTCCCGGTGTCGCCGGAAGTGGATACGGCCAAGGGCTTCGATGGCCTGGTCGCCTATTACCGTCGCATCGGCGAGAAGCGCGACCGCCTGCCGTACGACATCGACGGCGTGGTGTACAAGCTGGACGACTACGAAGGCCAGCGCGCCATGGGTTTCGTATCGCGCGCGCCGCGTTGGGCCATCGCGCACAAGTTTCCCGCGCAGGAGCAGACCACCACGGTCGAAGCCATCGAGATCAACATCGGCCGTACCGGTGCGGCCACGCCGCTGGCGCGGTTGAAGCCGGTGCAGGTGGCCGGTGTCACGGTCAGCAATGCCACGCTGCACAACGCCGACCAGGTCGCGCGCCTGGACGTGCGCGTGGGCGACACCGTGATCGTGCGCCGCGCGGGCGATGTGATTCCTGAAGTGGTGCGCGTGATGCCCGAGCTGCGCCCGCCGCATACCAGGCCCTGGCACATGCCCTCGCATTGCCCGGTCTGCGGTTCCGCCCTGCTGCGCGAGGAAGGCGAGGCGGTCTGGCGCTGTTCGGGTGGCCTGATCTGCGCCGCGCAGCGCAAGGAGGCGTTGATCCATTTCGCCGCGCGTCGCGCCATGGACATCGAAGGCATCGGCGAGCGTTTTGTCGAGGCGCTGGTCGATTTCGGCTACGTGCACACACCGGCGGACCTCTACAGACTCACGCTCGAGGATTTCCTCGAGATGAAGCGCCGGGCGGACGATCGCGACGGCACCACGCCTGAAACGGTGAAGCAGGGCAAGGTCGCCACCAAGTGGGCGGAGAACCTGGTCGAGGCGATCGAGGCGAGCAAGCAGACCACCTTGCCGCGCTTCCTGTTCGGGCTCGGCATCATGCATATCGGCGAAAGCACGGCCAAGACATTGGTGGCCTGGCTGGGCAGCCTGGCCGTGATCCGCCGCATGCCGGCCGCCGTGCTGCGCGTCTTGCCGGACATCGGCAACGAGGTGGCCACGTCCATCGCCGGTTTCTTCGCGCAGAAGGGCAACCAGAAGGTAGTCGACGATCTGCTGGCCTCGGGCATCCGCTTCGCCGACGAAGGGCATCCGTCGCCGAAGCTGCGCCAGCGGCTGAATCTCGCGGTCCTGCTCGATACCGTTGGCGTCAACAAGCTGGGACCCAAGAGCACGAAACTGCTGGCCGAGCACTTTCCCACGATCGACAAGCTGATCGCCGCCGGTCCCGCGCACTGGGTGACGGCAGGGCTGCCATCCGCCGCGGCGGCCAATCTCGAAGCTTTCCTCGCCCACGAAAAGAACGTGGCGCCGTTGCGTGACGCCGATGCCGCGATGCATGAACTGCTCGGCGCCATCCCCAGGTCGTCCGGCGCAAGCGAGGCGCCGCTGGAGGGCCAGACCGTCGTGCTCACCGGCACGCTGGCGTCGCTCAGCCGCGACGAGGCGAAGGAGCGATTGGAGGCGCTGGGCGCGAAGGTGGCCGGCTCCGTATCGAAGAAGACCCACTTCGTGGTGGCGGGGGAAGCGGCGGGCTCCAAGCTCGACAAGGCGCAGGAGCTTGGCGTCGCGGTGTGGGACGAGGCGCAATTGCTGGCCTTGCTGGCCAAGCACGAGGGCGGGGCATGACCTTGCACCTGGCCGGTCGTCTCCACATGCGCGCGCGTCTGTACGCGCAGATCCGCCAGTTCTTCGCGGAGCGCAACGTGCTCGAGGTGGAGACGCCGATGCTTTCCGCTGCCGGCAACACCGATCCGAATATCCAGAGTTTCAGCACCCGCTTCACCGGTCATGTCGATGCGGGCTCGCCTGAGCGATGGATGCGCACCTCGCCGGAATATCCGCTCAAGCGCCTGCTGGCGAGCGGTGTCGGCGATTGCTATGAAATGGGTCGTGTGTTCCGCGACGGCGAGGCCGGTGGGCGCCACAATCCCGAGTTCACCATGCTGGAGTGGTATCGCGTGGGCTGGGACCACCACCGCCTGATGGAGGAGACCATCGCCCTGGTGGAGATGGCGCTGGCGATGGTGGGGCGTCGTGCCGAAGTGTGGGTGGAGGGTTATCGCCAGCTGTTCATCGACGAACTCGGCATCGATCCCGCGCATGCGTCCATCGGGGCGCTGCGCGAACCGCTGGCCGAGTACGGCATCGACCCCCACGGGCTGACGCGTGACGACTGGCTGGACCTGCTCATCACGCATCGCCTGCAGCCGACATTCCCGAACCATCGCATCACGGTCATCCACGACTACCCGGCCTCGCAGTGCGCGCTGGCGAAGGTGCGGCCGGGCGATCCGCCGTTGGCCGAGCGCTTCGAGTTGTACCTCGGGCGTTATGAGCTGGCCAATGGCTATCACGAGCTCAACGACGCCACGGAACAGCGCCTGCGCTTCGCGCGCGACAACGCGATGCGCCGCGAGCGTGGACAGCGCGAGATCCCCGTCGACGAACGACTGCTCGACGTGCTCGATGCCATGCCCGATTGTGCCGGCGTGGCGCTGGGCATCGAGCGATTGCTGATGTGCCTGGTCGGCACCGATGCGATCGCCGACGTGCTTACCTTTCCGTTTGCGGAGGCTTGAACCGGTGTCGTTGTTGCCCGCGATCCATCATGTGGCGCTGATCTGCTCCGATTACGCGCGCTCCAAGGCGTTCTACAGCGAGACGCTGGGCTTCCGCATCGTGCGCGAGGTGTATCGCGCCGAACGCGATTCGTGGAAGCTCGACCTGGAAGTCAGCCCAGGCGTGAGCCTGGAACTGTTCTCCTTTCCCTCGCCGCCGCCGCGACCGTCGCGGCCCGAGGCGCAGGGGCTGCGTCACCTGGCCTTCGCCGTTCCCGACATCGACACGGTGATCGCCACCTTGCTCGAGCGCGACGTGGCGTGCGAGCCGGTCCGTGTCGATGAGTACACGAACCGGCGTTTCACGTTCTTTGCCGACCCCGACGGGTTGCCGATCGAGCTTTACGAGCAGTAGGCGCGATCAGTCGTGCCAGTCGAGCAGGTGTCGATAGATCAAGCCGCCCACGACGCCACCGATCAGCGGCACCAGCCAGAACATCCATAGCTGCCCCATCGCCCAGCTTCCCTGGAAGACGGCAACCGCGGTGCTGCGCGCCGGATTGACCGAGGTATTGGTGATCGGGATGGAGATGAGGTGGATGAGCGTGAGCGCGAGGCCGATGGCCAAGGGCGCAAAACCGGTCGGCGCCAGCTTGTGGGTGCTGCCGTTGATCACGATGAGGAAAAACGCGGTCAGCACGAACTCGGCGATCATGCAGGCATGCAGCGAATACTGCCCTGGCGAATGCTCGCCATAGCCGTTGGAGGCAAAACCGCCCCCGACGGGATCGAACACGGGCCTGCCGCTGGCGATCAGGTAGATGGTGCCGCCGGCCACGATGCCGCCAACGACCTGGGCGATCCAGTACGGAATCACGTCCTTGGCCGGAAAGCGGCCGCTGGCCCACATGCCCGCGGTCACGGCCGGGTTGAAATGGGCGCCGGAAATATGGCCCACGGCGTAGGCCATGGTCACCACGGTAAGACCGAAGGCGAGCGCCACACCGGCGAAACCGATGCCCAGCTCGGGAAAGGCCGCAGCGAACACCGCGCTGCCGCAACCGCCAAAGACCAGCCAGTACGTACCGAAGAACTCAGCTCCCAAACGCTTGCCCATGCTCATGGGGACTCTCCTTGCTGCGGGATGCCCCGGTCGATGGCGCGGGCGTCGCCGCGGCACGGAGCAGGGCACCCCTTTGGTTTCAGGGGAAAGCTCTCGCGCATCCTTGCGTGGTTTCCATGCCGCTCCTGATCCGGTGTCGCTCCCCGGGTAGGGGCCCGGGCGGCCATAGGCTAGCAAAACCCGGGATCGCGATTGGATGAAGGCTGACGCGGTTGCCGGCCATCGCCTTTGTGTATGCTGCCGCGTCGCTTACACCAAGAGTTTGGTATCGCTGATGACGCAGATCATTTCGTCGACACCTCCGATGGCTCCCGCGGCCGGTACGCTGGCCCGCGGCGATGTGCGGACCCTGTTGCTCGCCTCGCTGGGCGGTGCGCTGGAGTTCTACGACTTCGTGGTGTTCGTGTTCTTCGCGCTGCCGTTGAGCCACCTGTTCTTTCCGCCCAACACCGCGCCCTGGCTGGCCCAGCTGCAGGTGTACGGCATTTTTGCCGCGGGCTATCTCGCGCGTCCGTTGGGTGGCATCGTGATGGCGCATTTCGGCGACCGCCAGGGTCGCAAGCGCATGTTCACGCTGAGCGTGTTCCTGATGGCCTTGCCCACCCTGGCGATCGGCCTGCTGCCGGTCTACGCGCAGGTGGGCGTGCTGGCCCCCGTGCTGTTGCTGGTGATGCGGGTGGTGCAGGGCGTGGCGATCGGCGGCGAAGTGCCCGGCGCCTGGGTATTCGTGGCCGAGCATGCACCGCCCGGTCGCGTGGGTTTTGCCTGCGCCTGCCTCACTGCCGGCCTCACTGCCGGCATCCTGATCGGCTCGCTGACGGCGGCATGGATCAACCACCATCTGGCGCCGGAACAGGTGCTGGGCTGGGGTTGGCGCCTGCCGTTCCTGCTGGGCGGCCTGTTCGGCTTCGTTGCCGTGTGGCTGCGCCGTTGGCTCAGCGAGACGCCGGTGTTCGCCCAGTTGCGCGAGCGCAAGGCGCTGAGCAGCGAGCTGCCCTTGCGCACGGTGCTGGCCGGCCACGGCGGCAGCGTGCTGCTGTCGATGGCGGTGACCTGGACGCTCACCGCGGCCATCCTGGTATTGATCCTGATGCTGCCGAACCTGGCGCAGAAGCCGTTCGGCATCGCGCCGGACGTGGCCTTCCTCGGCAACAGCGTGGCGGCCTTCTGCCTGGGCCTGGGGTGCCTGGCCTATGGCTGGCTCACCGACCGCATTGGCTCCGCCCGCGCGCTGCTGGTGGGTTCCCTGGCCTTGATCGCGGTCACCTATGCGTTGTTCGCCGACCTCGAAGCCGGCGGCGCGCATTTCCTGCCGCTCTATGCGTTGACCGGCTTTCTGGTGGGAAGCGTGGGCGTGGTGCCGACCGTGATGGTGATGGCGTTTCCCGCGCCCATCCGCTATTCGGGCATTTCGTTCGCCTACAACGTGGCCTACGCGGCATTCGGCGCGCTCACCGCGACGCTGATCAGCTACCTCGGCGAACGGGTCGGCCGCATGGCACCCGCTCACTACGTGGCCATGACGGCGGTCGTCAGCGTGCTGGTCGCGCTATGGCTGATGCTTTCCAGGCGCAACGGCGGCGAGCAGCCCCTGTAGGAGCGCATCCAGTGCGCGATGGGCGCGCACCAAGGCCGTCCGTCACGAGTTGCTGATCGTCGACCCCGTCAGCAGCCCGCGCGCCAGCATGCCGCATTGCTTGCGATACAACAGCATCTGCCATTGGCGCCCGCCCAACTGGCGCCACAGCACCGCCGAGCGCACCGCTGCCAGCAGGCTGGCACGCACCTTTTCCACCACGGCCGGCTGCTGCAGCTGCTGCGGGTTGCCGGTGACCATCACGCGCGGCTTGAGCGTGGACAACGTGGTGGCATAAAGCTCGGCGAGACGCTTCACCACCTGTGGCGAATCCTGGCCAAAGTGCTCGACCTGGCGCTGCGCCGATACGATGCCCTGCTGCAGTTGGTCGAGCAGGTCGCTGCGGCGCGCCAGGCTGCGCTCCAGGCGCATCACCGTGAACGCCATGCGGGTAATCGCCACGTCGCGGTTGCTCTCGTCCAGCAACGTGATCAGCTGGCGCAGGCCCAGGCGCACCGCCGAGACGTCGCCATACACGCCCACCACGGAAGGCGCGTCGATGCGAAACACGCTGGCGATGCTGCCGGCCATCGCGACCTCGTCGCAGCGCCCGTCGTTGGCCAACTGCTGGGCAAGCGTGGCGGCCTGGAACAGGCCGGCCAGGGCGAGCACGCGCTCTTCGTTCATGGCAAAGGTTTCAAGCACCGGACACGGACTCGGTAGGGGAGGGGAAGGAGGGGCGGACATCGTTCCAGCCACCGAACGGCGCATCGGTGCGATCGATCACGGCGCCGCCCAGGCAGGCCTCGCCGTCGTAGAACACCACGGACTGCCCTGGGGTCACGGCGCGCTGCGGCTCGTCGAACACCACCTCCAGGCCGTCCCCGCGCACGAACACCTCGCAGGCCTGGTCGGCCTGGCGATAGCGCGTCTTGGCGGTGCAGCGAAAGCGCTGGGCCGGCGGCTCGCCGGCCATCCAGCTGGGCGGCTCGGCATGCAGGCGGCGCGAGTAGAGCCAGTGGTTCTCGCCGCCCTGGGCCACGTAGAGCTCGTTGCGGGGCACGTCCTTGCCCACCACGTACCAGGCTTCGCCGCTGGCGCCGTGGCGGCCGCCTATCCCCAAGCCGTTGCGCTGGCCCAGGGTGTAATACATGACGCCCTGGTGCTCGCCGACGGTTTCACCCTCCGGCGTGCGCATGGGACCGGGCTGCGCCGGGATGTACTGCGCCAGGAAACTGCGGAAATCGCGCTCGCCGATGAAGCAGATGCCGGTGGAATCCTTCTTGGCATGGGTCGGCAGCGCGGCCTCCTGCGCCATGCGCCGGACCTCCGGCTTCTCGATTTCGCCCACCGGGAACAACGTGGCCGCCAGTTGCTGCTGGCCCAGCGCATGCAGGAAGTAGGTCTGGTCCTTGGCGGCGTCGACGGCGCGCAGGAGGCGGTACCTGCCCTCGTGGAAATCCACGCGGGCGTAGTGGCCGGTGGCGATCTTGTCGGCACCCAGCGCATGCGCTTCATCGAGGAAGGTCTTGAACTTGATCTCGCGGTTGCACAGCACGTCCGGGTTCGGCGTGCGGCCGGCGCGGTATTCGGCGAGGAAATGCTCGAACACGCCGTCCCAGTACTCCGCCGCAAAGTTGCGCGCATGGAAAGGGACGCCCAGACGTCCGCACACCGCCACGGCGTCCTTGCGGTCGGCGTCGGTGGTGCAAGGGCCGTCGCGGTCGTCCTCTTCCCAGTTCTGCATGAACAGGCCTTCCACCTCGTAGCCGGCCTGCTGCAACAGCAGCGCCGCCACGGACGAGTCCACGCCGCCGGAAATGCCCAGCATCACCTTCACGGAAACCGATCCTCATCCAGCAGGCTGTGCAACAGGCCCAGCGGATAGCGTTGTCCGGCCAGCCAGGCGTCGATGCTCATCAGCACCAGCGGACTGCGCAGCCGCTCACCGAGCGCCGCGATTTCGTCGCGGGTCAGCCATAGGGCGCGACGGATGCCGTCGTCGAGCGGGCGCGTCGGGTCGTGGCTGAGCGCGCGGGCGGCAAAAGTGAAGCGCACCACGCCGTCGCCGTGCTCGGTGCTGCGCCACTGGTTGACGGAAACGAGGTGTTCCGGCGCCACCGTCCAACCGGTCTCCTCCAGCGTCTCGCGCGCTGCGGCGGTAACCAGGCTTTCCCTGTCATCCAGGTGGCCCGCCGGCTGGTTATAGGCAACGCGACCGTTCACCTCCTCTTCGACCATGAGGAAGCGATCGCCGTCGGCCACGACGCACGCGACTGTCACATGCGGGCACCAGACAGGATGACCGGAAAGGGTGGGGGAATCAGCCATGGAGGCCATATGGCGGCGATGACGGCACTGGAAAAGCGGTCATTGTGCCATTACCTGAAGGCAACCACGCTTTCACGAGGCTCTGCATCCACCGGCACAGGCCGGACCGGGACGGCAGCGCTATACTTTTTCCCAGGAAATCTCACGTAGAACCCATGGCTCACGAACCCGAACACGAACAAGGCAGTGGTCACGGCCTGGCGCTTGAAACCTCGCGACCGGAGGTGGCTCGCCCCCCTCTCTTCCAGGTGGTGCTGCTGAACGATGATTTCACCCCGATGGATTTCGTGGTCGAAGTGCTGCGCAGCTTCTTCAACCTCGATCAGGAGCGCGCCGTGCAGGTGATGCTCCACGTCCATACGCGCGGGAAGGGCGTATGCGGGGTCTTCACGCGGGAGGTGGCCGAGACCAAGGTCACCCAGGTAAACGAATATTCACGTGCCCATCAGCATCCTTTGTTGTGCACTATGGAAAAGCTTTAGCGCCTGTCAAAACGGGGTTGTTCGGAGATATTGAACAAGTAGCCGTCACCCCCATTTTGTAGCCATCGCGGCGTTGCCGCCCTGCCACACAGCGGAGAAGGTCCGGATGTTCAGCAAGGATCTCGAAGTCACCATCGGCCAGTGCTACAAACAGGCCCGTGAGCAGCGTCATGAATTCATGACGGTGGAGCACCTCCTGCTCGCGCTTACCGAAAACCAATCGGCCCTGGGCGCACTGCGCGCCTGCGGCGTCGACCTGCCGCGCCTCACGCGCGAGCTGGAAAAAATCATCGCCGAGACCGTTCCCGTGCTGCCGCACGGCGACGAGCGCGACACGCAACCCACGCTGGGCTTCCAGCGCGTGCTGCAGCGTGCCGTGTACCACGTGCAGTCGTCCGGCCGTAAGGAAGTCACCGGCGCCAACGTGCTGGTGGCCATCTTCGGCGAAAAGGATTCGCACGCGGTGTATTTCCTGCACCAGCAGGAGATCACCCGCCTCGACGTGGTCAACTACATCTCGCACGGCATCGCCAAGATCGGCGACGAGCCGTCGAGCAGCATGCCCGGCGGCGAGCGCGAGAGCGAAGATGGCGAGCCCAAGGGCAATCCGCTCAGCGAATACGCCAGCAACCTCAACGAACTGGCGCTGGAAGGCAAGATCGATCCGCTGATCGGTCGCCAGGACGAAATCGAGCGCACCATCCAGGTGCTGTGCCGTCGCCGCAAGAACAACCCGCTCTACGTGGGCGAGGCCGGCGTGGGCAAGACGGCGCTGGCCGAAGGCCTCGCCAAGCGCATCGTGGACGGCGACGTGCCGGAGGTGCTTGAGAACGCCACCATCTGGTCGCTGGACCTGGGCGCCCTCGTCGCCGGCACCAAGTATCGCGGCGATTTCGAGAAGCGCCTGAAGGCGGTCATCGGCCAGCTGAAGAAGCAGCCGGGCGCGATCCTCTTCATCGACGAGATCCACACCATCATCGGCGCGGGTTCCGCCTCGGGCGGCACCATGGACGCAAGCAACCTGATCAAGCCCATGCTGGCGTCGGGCGAGCTGCGCTGCATCGGTTCCACCACGTTCCAGGAATTCCGCGGCATCTTCGAGAAGGACCGCGCGCTGGCCCGTCGCTTCCAGAAGATCGACGTGGTCGAGCCGACCGTGGCCGATAGCTTCGAGATCCTCAAGGGCCTGCGTTCGCGCTTCGAGGAGCACCACAACGTCGCCTACACCAACGAGGCGCTGAAGGCCGCGGTGGACCTGTCGGTGAAGCATATTCCCGACCGCCTGCTGCCGGACAAGGCCATCGACGTGATCGACGAAGCCGGCGCCCGCCAGCGCCTGCTGCCGCTCGACCAGCGCTCGGGCAAGGTGGACGTGCCCGAGGTCGAGTACATCGTCGCCAAGATGGCGCGCATCCCGGCCAAGCAGGTGTCCGCGTCCGACCGCGACGTGCTGAAGAACCTCGAGCGCAACCTGAAGATGGTGGTGTTCGGCCAGGATCCGGCCATCGAGGCGCTGGCCGCCTCGATCAAGATGGCGCGTTCGGGTCTTGCCGACCCGTCCAAGCCGATCGGCTGCTTCCTGCTGGCCGGTCCCACCGGCGTGGGCAAGACCGAGGTGACCAAGCAGCTCGCCATGCAGCTGGGCATCGAGATGATACGTTTCGACATGTCCGAGTACATGGAAGCGCATTCGGTCTCGCGCCTGGTCGGCGCACCTCCGGGCTACGTCGGTTTCGACCAGGGCGGCCTGCTCACCGAGGCGGTGACCAAGCATCCGCACGCGGTGCTGCTGCTCGACGAGATCGAGAAGGCGCATCCGGATGTGTACAACATCCTGCTGCAGGTGATGGATCGCGGCGTGCTGACCGACACCAATGGCCGCGAGGCCAACTTCAAGAACGTCATCGTGGTGATGACCACGAATGCCGGCGCCCAGCAGGCTTCGCGCCGTGGCATCGGCTTCGTCAAGCAGAGCCATTCGATGGACGCGATGGAAGTGATCCGCCGCACGTTCACGCCGGAGTTCCGCAACCGCCTGGACGCGGTCATCCAGTTCAACGCGCTGGACTTCGACCACATCCTGCGCGTCGTGGACAAGTTCGTGATCGAGCTGGAGGCCCAGTTGACCGAGAAGCACGTGTCGCTGGACGTGGACGCCGATGCCCGCCGCTGGTTGGCCGAGCACGGGTTCGACCCGCAGATGGGCGCCCGCCCGATGGCCCGCGTGATCCAGGAGAAGGTCAAGCGCCCCCTGGCCGACGAACTGCTGTTCGGCAAGCTGGCCGACGGCGGCAAGGTCAGCCTGAGCGTCAAGGACGGCGAGCTGGTGGTCAGCACCGAGGCGGCGGAGAAGTTGCCGGCGACGGTGATCTGACCCGGAGCGCCAGGAAACGGAAAGGCCGCGCACCGCGCGGCCTTTTTTTTGCGTGCCTCTGTAGGAGCGCACCCAGTGCGCGACCGCAGAGTCAGGCATTGCCGCTCCGTAGGCTTTTCGCGCACTGGGTGCGCTCCTACAGAGGGGCGTTGGATTACTTCATGCGGTAGGTGATACGACCCTTGGTCAGGTCGTACGGGGTCATTTCCACTTTCACCTTGTCGCCGGTGAGGATGCGGATGTAGTGCTTGCGCATGCGGCCGGAGATATGGGCCGTGATGACGTGGCCGTTTTCCAGCTGCACGCGGAACATGGTATTGGGCAGGGTCTCCTGGACCGTACCTTCCATTTCGATGACGTCGTCTTTGGCCATGCGTTCCGGTGGGGCAAGGGCAGCCGTCATGGCCGCGTAAGCCATCGATTATGCCACGGAAGTTCTTATGGTTAAAGAAATATCAGCCAAAGTGCTCATCCAGCTTGCGACGGATCTCCTGTTCCACCATCCCCTTGAGGGGGGCCAGCATCATGCCGAGCTCGGCCGTGACCTGGATGGCGTCGCTGCCCACGGCGATGCTGCCGTTCACGCCGGGGCGGGAAAAACGCAGGGTGTCGCCCTCCCACGTGCCGTCCATGCCGAACTTCTCGCGCATGCGCGCGGCGACCTGGTCGACCACGGCGCGGGCCTCGGCAAGGGGTAGCTGATGGGGGCGGCGGATGTCGATCTTCGGCATGACGTACTCCTTCAAAACGTAAACCCGCATCGTATGCCAGATGTGCTCGGAGAGTGCGTACGCATCTGCTAGAGTCCCCGGCGACTAGTCAGCGGTTCACCGATGCGCATCGAGTTTCCCAATTCGGCCCGAGAGGATTTCCACTGGGACGCCCCCGCCTTGCGGATCGGCAGCGCACCGGACAACGACCTGATCCTGGCGGCCCACCAGGCCGGCGCCCATCACCTCAAGATCCTTCTGGACCGTCGCGGCTGGGTACTGCAGGTGCTGCCACAGGGCGGTCGCGTGTACGTCAACGCGCGGCCCGTGCGCGAGAAGGCCCTGCTTCGCGCGGGCGACATCCTCAGCGTGGGTGACTGCCGCATGCTGCTGCGTTCCGACGAAGAGCCCGCCCACAGCTCACCGGTCACGGTGCCTGCGGAGGGGCGTTGCACGGTGGCGCTGCGTGCGGTGGCCGGCCCTCTTTCGGGGCGCGTGCTGTCGCTGCAGGACAAGCTCGAACTGGGGCCGCTGGGCCGCATTCCGCTGGAGCTGCCGCAGGGCGAAGCGGCTTCGATGTCGGTGCTCTGGCGCGACGGCCAGCTGTGGCTGGAGGCCGGGCAGCAATCCGCGCGTTACCCGCTGCGCGTGAACGGCACGCCGGTCGAGCAGGCCACGCTGCGGCCCGGCGACCAGATCGGGCTGGGCATGCACCGCTTCGTGGTGGATGCGCCGGGGCTGGAGCCCGAGCCCGAGATTGTCCTGCCGCCCCCCGAGCCCGAGCACCTGCCCGAGGAAGATGCCGGCCCGCGTGGCGAGGTGTGGTGGCTGATCGCCACCGCCGCCGTGCTGGCCCTGGGCATCGCGGTGGCGTTGCTGGTGCGTTTCTGAGGCCTCTTGCGGGCGATTCGCCGACACGACTGGCCGTTGACGATCGGTTGCTGCGACGCGGCATAATGCGGTGACCCGTACCGTCAAGGCGTCTTTCGTGAGCAGACTCTGGAATTTCAGCGCAGGCCCCGCCGCGCTGCCTCAGGCCGTACTCGAACGTGCACAACGCGAACTGCTGGACTGGCAGGGTTGCGGCGCCTCGGTCATGGAGCTCTCTCACCGCGGCAAGTTGTTCATGGGCCTTGCGCGGCAAGCCGAGGCCGACCTGCGCGAACTGCTCGCCATTCCCGAGAACTACGCCGTGCTGTTCCTGCAGGGCGGTGCGACCCAGCATTTCGCCCAGATCCCGATGAACCTGGCCGCCGAGGGGGCCAGCGCCGATTACGTCGTCACCGGCCATTGGGGCGAGAAGGCGGCCAGCGAAGCGGCGCCGTACGTCAAGGTGAACCTCGCCGGCAGCAGCAAGGCCGAGCACTACCTGCGGCTGCCTCCACGCGAGACGTGGCAGCTGGATCCGCGCGCGGCCTATGTGCACTACACGCCGAACGAAACCATCCATGGCGTGGAATTCCACGACATCCCGGACGTCGGCGACGTGCCACTGGTGGCCGACATGTCGTCGGACATCCTTTCCGGACCGATCGATGTGTCGAAATTCGGCCTGATCTACGCGGGTGCGCAGAAGAACATCGGTCCCTCCGGCTTGGTCGTGCTGATCATCCGCCGCGACCTGCTTGAGCGCAGCACGCGTCCGATGGCGCGCATCTTCCGTTACGCCGACCACGCGGCAAACGACTCGATGCTCAACACGCCCAATACCTGGGGCTGGTATCTCGCCGGCCTGACGTTCCAGTGGCTGAAGGAGCAGGGCGGCCTTGCCGTGATGGGCGAGCGCAACACGGCCAAGGCGGCGTTGCTCTACGGCGCGATCGACCATTCCCATGGCTATTACCGCTGCCCGGTCGATCCATCGGCACGCTCGCGGATGAATGTGCCGTTCACCTTGCACGACAGCGCGCTCGACGCGGACTTCCTCAAGGAATCGGAAGCGGCAGGCCTGCTCGCGCTGAAGGGGCACAAGGCCGTGGGCGGCATGCGCGCGTCGCTGTATAACGCCGTGCCGCTGGAAGCGGTGCAAGCCCTCGTGGCTTTCATGAAGGACTTCGCCAACCGTCACGGATGAAACCGTTGCGCGCACGTCGGTAGATCGGGGACTATCCCCGGTTCCCCATTTGGACTGCTTTACCGCCAGATCACGACATGACCGAAAAGAAATCCTCGCTCTCCGATGTGCGCCAGCGCATCGACAGCATCGACCAGCAGATCCAGCAGCTGATCTCCGAGCGCGCCGGCTGGGCGCAGGAAGTGGCGCGCGTGAAGGGCGAGGGGCTTTCGGCGATCGACTATTACCGCCCCGAACGCGAGGCGCACGTGCTGCGGATGGTGGTGGACCGCAACAACGGCCCGTTGACCGACACCGAAATGGTGCGGCTGTTCCGCGAGATCATGTCGTCCTGCCTGGCGCAGGAAGATCCCCTGAAGGTCGGATTCCTTGGCCCCGAGGGTACCTTCAGCGAGCAGGCGGTGCGCAAGCATTTCGGCCACGCGGCTTACGGCCTGCCGCTGGGCAGCATCGAGGAAGTGTTCCAGGAGGTCGCCGCGGGCCATGCCGATTTCGGCGTGGTGCCGGTGGAGAATTCCGGTCAGGGCATGATCCAGGTGACGCTGGACATGTTCCTTACGTCCGAAGCCACCATCTGTGGCGAGGTCGAACTGCGCGTGCACCAGTGCCTGCACTCGCTCAATGGCCGCCTCGAGGACATCAAGCGCGTCTATGCGCATGCGCAGTCGCTGCAGCAGTGCAAGACATGGCTGCGCATCAACCTGCCCAATGTGGAATGCATTGCCGTCGGCAGCAACGCCGAGGCCGCCCGCCTGGCGCGCCACGCGGATGACGCGGGCGCCATTGCCGGCGAAACGGCGGGCCGCGTATACGGGCTCAAGACCGTTGCGCAGGCCATCGAGGACCGCGCTGACAACACCACGCGCTTCCTGGTGATCGGTCGCTCGCTGTTCCCGCCGTCGGGCAACGACCGCACGTCGCTGCTGATCACGGTGAACGACAAGCCGGGCGCGCTCTATCACGTGCTCAAGCCGTTCGCCGAGCACGACATCAGCCTCAATCGCATCGAGTCGCGCCCGGCGCATTCGGGCAAATGGCAGTACGCGTTCTTCATCGACGTATCCGGCCATATCAACGACGAACCGATGCAGGCCGCCATGAAGGAAATGGGCGACGCCGCCGCGCAGGTGCGCGTGCTTGGCTCATACCCGGTGGCCTTGCCCTGATCCATGTGCGGCCGCCCAGGGCGGTCGCGGAGATTTCATCGTGACCCGACTCGACTGGACCAGCCAACCCGGCGGCGCGCTGCACGGCGACGTGCGCGTGCCCGGCGACAAATCCGTTTCGCATCGCTCGCTGATGCTGGGTGCCCTGGCGGACGGCACGTCGCACATCCGCGGCTTCCTCGAGGGTGAAGACACGCGCGCAACCGCTGCCGTACTGCAGCAGCTCGGCGTGCGCATCGACACCCCGGCCGACGGCGAACGCGTCGTTCATGGCGTTGGCCTGCATGGTTTGCGCGGAACCACGCAGCAGCTCGATTGCGGCAACGCGGGCACGGGCATGCGCCTGTTGGCCGGTTTGCTGGCCGGGCAGGCATTCGACAGTACGCTCGTGGGTGATGCATCGCTGTCCAGGCGCCCGATGCGTCGCGTCACCGAACCGCTGGCATTGATGGGCGCCCGCATCGACACGCAGGACGGCCTTCCGCCACTGGTGGTGCGCGGCGGCCAGCCGCTGCACGGTATTTCGTACACGTTGCCGGTCGCCAGCGCGCAGGTGAAATCCGCGCTGCTGCTGGCGGGCCTGTATGCACAGGGCGAGACCGAGGTGATCGAGCCCCACCCCACGCGTGATTACACGGAGCGCATGCTGGCCGCATTCGGTTGGCCGATCGACTTCACGCCGGGCCGCGCCAAGCTCACCGGACGGCATGCACTGCGTGCGACGAACGTCGACGTGCCGGCCGATTTTTCCTCCGCCGCGTTCTTCCTCGTCGCGGCGAGCATCGTGCCCGGCTCGCGGTTGCGGCTGCCGGCCGTGGGCCTCAACCCCCGGCGCACCGGTCTGCTGCAGGCCTTGCGCTTGATGGGTGCGGATATCCGCATCGAGAACGAGCGCGAGAGCGGCGGCGAGCCGGTGGGTGACCTTCTGGTCAGCCACGCGCCCCTGCACGGCATCGAGCTGCCGGAAGCCCTGGTGCCCGACATGATCGACGAATTCCCGGCGCTGTTCGTTGCCGCTGCCGCTGCCAGGGGGCGTACGGTCGTGCGCGGTGCCGCGGAGCTGCGCGTGAAGGAATCCGACCGCATTGCCTGCATGGCTCGAGGTCTTCGTGCCCTGGGCGTGTCCATCGAAGAAGCGCCGGACGGTGCGACCATCGAAGGCGGCGCCATCGGAGGCGGCAGCATCGACAGCCACGGTGACCACCGCATCGCGATGAGTTTTGCCGTCGCCGGGCTGGTGGCGAACGGCACGGTGCATATCGGCGATTGCGCCAATGTCGCCACGTCGTTCCCGGGGTTCCTCGAGCTCGCCAACGGCTGCGGTTTTCGACTGGCATAGGCCTCCCTTTGCAGGAGCCGCCCCGCGGGTGACCGCGGCGCGTCGGCATCGCCGCTTCGTCGGCTTTTCGCGCACAGGGTGCGCTCCTACAAATGCGCGTTTGCGGTTAGGCTTGGCGCCTCACATCGAGGTCGCCATGTCCGCCATTCCTCCTTTCATCGTCGCCATTCCCGCGCGTTACGGTTCCACGCGCCTGCCGGCCAAGCCGTTGCGTGCGATTGGTGGCGTGCCGATGGTGGTACGCGTCGCGCAGCGGGCTCTGCAGGCGGGTGCCACGCAGGTGGTGGTGGCGGTGGACGATCCGCGCATCGCCGACGCGTTGACGGGGCAGGGTGTCGACGTGTGCATGACGCGCAGCGACCATGCTTCCGGCAGCGACCGTCTTGCCGAATGCGCATTGCACTACGGTTGGGCCGACGATGCCATCGTGGTGAACCTGCAGGGCGATGAGCCGTTTGCGCCCGCCGCCGGCATTCGCGAGGTGGCGCGCGCACTGGCGGAGGACGACGCGCCGGTGGCCACGCTGGCGACGCCCATCGTGGAGGCGCATGAGCTGTTCGATCCCAATGTGGTGAAGCTCGTGCGTACCACGGCGGGCCGCGCGCTCTATTTCAGCCGCGCGCCGTTGCCCTGGGCGCGCGACGCCTTCGCCTTGCAGCGCAACGTGTTGCCGCCGGACGTGCCGTTCCTGCGCCACATCGGCATCTATGCGTATCGCGCGGGCTTCCTGAAGCGCTACACCACGCTGTCGCGCACGCCGCTGGAGCAGGCGGAATCGCTGGAGCAACTGCGCGTGATGGAACACGGTCATCCCATTGCCGTGCGTCTTACACCCGAGCCGTTTCCGCCGGGCATCGATACCGAGGCCGACCTCGAACGCGCGGAGCGTTGGCTCGCCGAGGTCTGAGAGCTAGCGGCGTCGTCGCACCGACGCCACGAACCATCCACCGAGCAGCAGGCCCAGCGCGAGGCCGGTGCCGGCGCCCCACAGGGCGCCGTCGGTGCCACCTGCGGCGCGGCCGATCAGCAGGCCCGACAAGAACAGTATGGGTAGTGGCAGGCAGCCCATGACGGCTTCAATCCATCGAGGCGCGGCGTGTTGCCGATGGGCGCGAGGGGGGGGGGGTGGCCAATTCACCTCAACGCGTTCCGGTTGCAAGCCATGCGGGAGCGCCTGCACCTCGTCATCGATGATCCCGCTTGCCCGGCGTGCTCAGGATTTATCGGGCGGCGCGGCTTTCGGCGCGGGTGCTGACGTTGCCGGCGCGGGGGCCGGTGCCGTGGAGCTTGCGGTGGAAGGTACGTATCCATGTCCCTGGCAATTGGCCGGGGCCAGCGAGGCATCCCCCAGCACGACCTGGCAGGTCCAGGTGATATCGGCGCCGGCCGAGCCCGTCCCCTCGGTCGGGATGAACATGATCACCGGATCGGGACTCGCGCCCGTGTCGCGGGTCGACAGCGTGATCAGTCCGCCGTCGGCGACTTCGACATTGGCCACGTGCTCCCCGCTCGATGCCTTGGCGTTGTATTGCAGGTCGCTGGCGCGAACCTGGGCCAGACCGCCATGCACCGTGGCCGCTTCCATCACTACCAGCTTCACGGCGTCAGCGCCCTTCAGCGCATCGGCGATGTGCTGCTTAATGCCGTGGCTGCGCCACGCAGGGATGATCAACGCGAGGAGCACCGCGATCACGGCGGCGACGACCAGGATGTTGACCATCGGCAAATGGCGCAGTCGCCTTCTTATGCTCATGGATCGTATTCCCCTTCGGTTCCCTGGGTTGTCTCGCGAGGCGGCCGGCGGCACCTTGGAAGGCGCCGGCCGCCGCTCGATCTTGCCCACTGGCGGTGTACGTACCGTTAATAGGCCATAGGGGCCTGGTGGATACCGCCATGCGTGACCACCCACCCGGTGACGACGACGTGGCCGGCACCGGGAAGGACGTGTCGTTCCGATCACGAAGCCTTGACGATGGCTTGCGCCGCAGCCATATGTCCTGAGGCCGCCGGCGTCGACGCCCGATGGCTTGCCGCCGTCCCCGGGTGCGGAATAACTACATGATTAAAAAAGACAATCCATCCGTTTTGTTCGTGTGCCTGGGCAATATCTGCCGTTCACCCCTGGTGGAGGCCGTGGCGCGCCGGCGCTGCGCGGAGGCAGGACTCCAGCTCACGCTGGGCTCCTGCGGTACCGGCAACTGGCATGTGGGGAAAGGTGCCGATCCGCGCATGCGGCGTGCGGCGGCGGCGGCCGGATACGACCTGGCGTCGCATCGCGCCAGGCAGGTGCGGTCCGACGATTTCGCCTTGTACGACTGGGTGCTCGCGATGGACAGCGACAACCTCGAGGCGCTCCAGTCGCTGCGCCGTGATCGCGGCAACGCGCCCGAGTTGTTCCTGCCCTGGGCAGGCGTGCCGTCGCCGCTGGAGTTTCCCGACCCGTACTTCGGCGACGAGGACGGATTCCGTGAGTCCGTCGCGCTCGCCGAGCGTGGCGTGGACGGCCTCATCGCCCGCCTTTGCCTGGCAGGCGATGCTTAGTCAGGCTTGCCTTAACCAGCTAGAATTCCTTGATGCAGCCCAGTTCGCCGCAGGCCTTCGACGGCAAGGCCTTCGTCAAGACCCTCACCACTTCGCCCGGCGTCTATCGTTATTTCGACGAGGACGGCGATCTGCTGTACGTCGGCAAGGCCGGCAACCTGAAGAAGCGCGTCGGCAGCTACTTCCTCAAGCCGCGCATGGAGCCGCGCATCGCCGCGATGGTGTCGCAGATCGCGCGCGCCGAGATCACGGTGACGCGCACCGAAGGCGAGGCGTTGCTGCTGGAATCGCAGCTGATCAAGTCGCTCAAGCCGCGCTACAACATCCTGCTGCGCGACGACAAAAGCTATCCGTACATCTACCTGTCGGGTGGCGAGGATTATCCGAGGCTGGCGTTCCACCGTGGCGCGCGCAACATGCCGGGGCGCTATTTCGGCCCGTTCCCGAGCACCTTCGCGGTACGCGAGAGCCTCAACCTGATGCAGAAGCTGTTCAAGGTGAGGCAGTGCGAGGACAGCTATTTCAAGAATCGCTCGCGCCCGTGCCTGCAACACCAGATCGGTCGCTGCACCGCGCCGTGCGTCAAGCTGATCACGGTCGACGATTACCGCAATGACGTGCGCCATGCCGAGATGTTCCTCGAAGGGCGCAGCAGCGCGGTCATCGATGAATTGGCCGGGCAGATGGAAACCGCAAGCAAAAACCTGGAATTCGAGCGCGCCGCCGCGTTGCGCGACCAGGTGGCCGCGCTGCGCAAGCTGCAGGCGGAGCATCACGTGCAGGGCGCCAGTGCCGACATGGACGTGCTGGCCTGCCGCATCGAATCGGGCATGGCCTGCGTCAGCGTGCTGTTCTTCCGCAACGGCATCAGCCTCGGCACGCGCGATTTCTTCCCGCGCCTGCCGCTGGATGCGGAGCCCGCCGACGTGCTGGAACAGTTCATCGCGCAGTACTACCTCGATCGTCCCGTGCCGCGCGAACTGATCCTGGGCGAAACACTGCCCAGCCAGCAGATCCTCGGCGAGATGCTGGCGCAGCAGTCCGGCCACGCGGTCGAGCTGAAATCCAGCGTGCGTGGCGAACGCGCGCGCTTCCTGCAGATGGCCGAGCGCAATGCGCAGGCATCGCTCACGGCAAAGCTGGCGAGCCGGCAGACCTTGGGGGCGCGCTTCGACGACCTGCAGAAATTGCTGGCATTGGGCGAATCGCCTCGCCGCATCGAGTGCTTCGACATCAGCCACACGCAGGGTGAGCTCACCGTTGCATCGTGCGTGGTGTTCGGTCCGGAAGGTCCGGAGAAATCGCATTACCGGCGCTTCAACATCAGCGGCATCACGCCCGGTGACGACTACGCCGCGATGCATCAGGCGCTGGTGCGCCGGTTCCGCAAAGTGGCGGAAGGTGAGGGCGCGCGTCCCGATATCCTCCTGATCGACGGCGGCAGCGGGCAGGTGGCCCAGGCGCTGGATGTGCTGAAGGAGCTTGGCGTCACCGGCATCAACGTGGTGGGCGTGGCCAAGGGCCCTGGGCGCCGCGCCGGCGAAGAGACACTGATCCTCGCCGATTCCGGCCGCAACCTGCATCCAGGCCCGGCGTCGCCCGCGTTGCATCTCGTGGCGGCCGTGCGCGACGAGGCGCATCGGTTCGCCATCAGCGGGCATCGCAAGCGCCGCGAGAAAGCGCGCGAGCGCAGTGTGCTCGAGGACGTTCCGGGCATCGGCGCACGTCGCCGCACGGCCCTGCTCAAGGCCTTCGGCGGACTGGCCGGCGTGGAAGCGGCCGGCGTGGAGGAACTCACGCAGGTCAAAGGCATTGATCGCGGCCTGGCGGAACGCATTTATGCTGTACTGCATGGCTAGGCGCGCAGTGGATCGCTGCGCGCGCCTGCGGCTCGCAGGTACGCTGCCCCTGTATGGCTGAAGAACCGTCCCGGAAAGGATCTATGCACATCAACCTGCCCACCTGGCTCACCCTGTTCCGCGTGCTGTTGCTGCCGGTCATGGTGCTGGTGTTCTACTGGCAGTTCCCCGGGCACAACATCACCGCCGCGGTCGTGTTCCTGCTGGCGGCGATCACGGACTGGCTCGACGGCTATCTCGCGCGACGCATGAACCTGACGTCGGCGTTCGGCGCCTTTCTCGATCCCGTCGCGGACAAGCTGATGGTCGCCGTCACGCTGTTCCTGCTGGTCGAATCGCATCGCGGCGGCTGGTCGGGCGTGGTGATGGCGATCACGGCCGCGATCATCGTGGGCCGCGAGATCAGCGTCTCCGCGTTGCGCGAATGGATGGCCGAGATCGGCATGCGCGCCACGGTGAAGGTGGCTTTCATCGGCAAGCTCAAGACGGTCATGCAGATGGTGGCGCTGGTGGTGCTGATCGTGCAGCACGAAAAGAGCGCCGAAGCGCTGCGCCTGTACCACATCGGCGAAGTGCTGCTGGTGATCGCCGGCATCCTCACCATCTGGTCGGGCCTGTATTACCTGCGCGCCGCCTGGCCCAGCCTGAAGGGCGACGCCATGGGACACATCCGGGGCGACGACTGAACAAATGCATGACGGGTGCTTGACGAGCCGCGATTACCCATTACAATGCGCGACTCCGATGCGGGAATAGCTCAGTTGGTAGAGCACGACCTTGCCAAGGTCGGGGTCGCGAGTTCGAGTCTCGTTTCCCGCTCCAGATTCCGTTGGTCGATGCATCGCGATCAACAAAAAAAGCGACCCCGGGGTCGCTTTTTTATTGCCTGCATGAAGTCCGCGCCGCATGGAGCGGCGACGCGCGGTCGCCGCTCCTGATCGGTCAATGCGTGTGCTTGCGATGCTCGATCGCCTGCTTGCGGTAGAACGGATAGCAGGCCGCCAGCGCCACGAACCACACCGGCGTGTAGATCAGGCCCTGCAGCGTGTCGTCCTTCTGCGCGAACACCCACAGCACGAAGGCGAAGAACGCCAGCACCAGCCAGCACATGGCAACGCCGCCGGGCATCTTGAAGATGGAAGCCGCATGGCGCTCGGGGTGCAGTTTCCGGTAGCGCATGTACGCGATCATGATCAGCGACCACACGAAGATGAAGCAGATGCTGGAGATCGTGGTCACGATGGTGAACACCTTCATGACATCGCCTTCCTGGTACAGCAGCAGCACGCCGATGAACAGCAGCGCGCAGGAATAGGCCAGGCCGTTCGCCGGGACGTTGTTGTTGCTCAGGCGGGCGAACGGCGTGGGGCCGAGCTTGCCGGCGGAAAGGCCGTACAGCATGCGGCCCGTCGAATAGATGCCGCTGTTTGCCGACGAGGTGGCCGACGTCAGCACCACGAAATTGATCAGGCTGGCGGCGATCGGGATGCCGATCAGCATGAAGAGGTTGACGAACGGGCTGCGGTCCGGCGCCACCTGGTTCCACGGCGTCACCGTCATGATCACCAGCAGCGCGAGCACGTAGAACACGATCACGCGGATGGGAATGGAGTTGATGGCCTTGGGCAGCGTCTTCTCCGGATCGCGCGCCTCGGCCGACGCGGTACCGACCAGTTCGATGCCCACGAAGGCGAATACCGCGATCTGGAACGCCGCGAGGAAGCCCGCGCCGCCATGCGGGAACCAGCCACCATGGCTCCACAGGTTCGACACCGCGGCCTTCGCGCCGGAGGGCGAGGTGAAGCCGATGGCGATCAGCACGGCGCCGATGGCGATCAGCGACACGATGGCGATGATCTTCACCAGGGCGAACCAGAACTCCAGTTCGCCGAACAGCTTCACCGTGAGGAGATTGAGGCCAAGCAGCAGCGAAATGCACACCGTACCGGGCAGCCACAGGGGAACGCCGGGCGCCCAGAACTGGATGTAGCCGGTGATGGCGGCGATGTCCGCGATGCCGGTGACCACCCAGCAGAACCAGTAGGTCCAGCCGGTAAAGAAGCCGGCGCAGGGGCCGAGCAGGTCGTAGTTGAAATCGACGAATGACTTGTAGTGCAGGTTGGAGAGCAGCAGCTCGCCCATCGCGCGCATCATGAAGAACAACACGCTGCCGA
The DNA here is from genome assembly GCF_016586165.1 of Dyella sp. EPa41. Classification (GTDB taxonomy): domain Bacteria; phylum Pseudomonadota; class Gammaproteobacteria; order Xanthomonadales; family Rhodanobacteraceae; genus Dyella. The sequence goes on from NZ_BCPR01000019.1 coordinate 52,907, forward strand.
TGATCGCGTACGCGAAGATCACCGACGGGCCGGCGAGGCTGATCGTCTTGCCCGAGCCCATGAACAGGCCGGTGCCGATGGCGCCGCCGATCGCGATCAATTGCAAATGGCGGTTGCGCAGGTTTCGCTGCAGGTGATGCTCCTGCCCGGCAGGCCCTGCGGTGGTTTCATGGGTCTTCATCGTCGGCACGATCCTCTCGGCGGCGGGGCGAAAGCGGTCATCCTAAAGGATTCCCGGACCGTCGTGCCGGTACCGCCTACCGGGCGTCGTGGAAGATGATGCCCAGCGTATGGCGGTGTCCGCTGCGCAACCGGCTGACGCCATGGCGCATGGTGACGCGATAGACGCCGCGCGTGCCCCGCACGGGGCGCTGGTTGACGGCGAATACCACCGCATCGCCCTGGCGCAGCGGCACCACTTCCGGCCGTGATTGCATGCGTGGCCGCTGCTCGGTCAGCACGAACTCGCCGCCGGTGAAATCTTTGCCGGGTTCGGACAGCAGAACGGCGACCTGCAACGGAAATACATGCTCGCCGTACAGGTCCTGATGGAGGCAGTTGTAGTCGCCTGCTCCATAGCGAAGCAGCAGCGGCGTGGGACGCCCTTGCCCTGCATCGTGGCAACGCGCGAGGAAGGCTTCGATCGTGTCCGGAAAGATCGTGTCGATGCCCATCTGCGCATTCCAGGCGCTGGCGATGGGGGCCAGCCGGCGGTACAGCTGCGTACGCAGGCGTTGCACGAGATCAGGCAACGGATACGCAAAGTACTGGTACTCGCCGCGCCCGAAACCGTGGCGAGCCATCACCACGCGACTGCGGAAGCCGCTGTGCCGCTCATACATCGCCGCCATCGCGGCGCAAGCGTCGGGCGCAAGCAGGCCCGGGAGCAAAGCGCAGCCGGACAGGTTCAATTGCTCCGTGAGCGCGACCCAGTCCGTTTCATGCAGGTATCGGTCGAGCAGTGGCGTTGCGGATGTCATGGGCGAAAGGCGCGCTGTGGAAACGAGCCATCTTCAGGCCGTTCCAGGCGGAAGACACTCCGGTTCTTGCGCTTGGCCCACGCCGGTGCCGCGCGGTCCAGCGGCCGCGGCACTCAAGCGGAGGCGGCTGTGCGCCAGCGCGCCGGTGTCGCTCCTTCCCATTGGCGGAACGCGCGGTTGAAGGAGTTGAGCTCCTCGAAGCCGAGAAGAAAGGCAATTTCGCCGACATCCAGGTCGGTGGCGTCGAGCAGGCGGCGCGCCAGATGGTGGCGCACCTGGTCCAGCACCTGCTGATAGCTGGTGCCGGCGTCACCCAGGCGGCGTTGCAGGGTGCGTGGACTCAAATGCAGTGCGTCGGCTACCTGGGCCATCCGCAGGTGGCCGCCACGCATGCCTCGCGACAGGACATTCCATACCTTGTCCCGCAACGGCGTGGCGGCGGTCTGCTCGCGCAGCGAGCCTTCCAGCAACGGCAGCACGTTGGCGAGGTGACCCTCGTCCTGCGTGACAAAGGGAAGCTCCAGATCCGATCGCGGATACACGATGCGATCCTGCGGCGCATTGAAACGCAGTTCGCAGCGGAAATGCGGCTGCAACAGCGCGCCGTCGGCCGGGCGCCGCGTCAGTTCGATCCGGCGCAGGTGCAGCGCACGGCCGGTACCGCGCTCCGCCAGTGCGAAGTTCGAGGCGAACATCGCGTCGACCAGCAATCGCGGGGTATGCCCCTCGCCCAGCATCCATCGCATGGAGACGGCGGCTTCGTCACGGGTGTATTCGACCACGACGTCTTCGGGGCAGGTGAGGCGCTTGTAACGGGCCAGCTTGTCCAGGGCATCGCCGAGGGTGCCGGCGTGCAGCGCCGCGGCGGTCACCATGTCGTAGACCTCGGTGCGGGTGCCGTCGCCGAGCCGCAGGCCCAGCGACGGATCCGGACACAAGGCTTCCACGGATCGCCAGAACGCGAAGAACTGCGACGTGGTGACGACGGGACGAGATGCCGACATCAGATCCAGCGAGAGGCCCGCGTGCGCGAGCACGGCGGGCACGTCAAGGCCGAGTGCGCTCATGCGCGAAAAGGCACCGCGGCTCAGCGGAATCTGGTCGGCTCTCATCGTCGCGTCAATCCGGCGGGCCTGTTTACAAGACCGATCGCACCATGCGTTCGCGATCCTCGGCGGCCTGTGGCGAGAGGTCGAAATCGGTCGAGAGGCTGAGCGTACGCCATTTGGCGTCTTCCGCAGCGATCTTGGCCAGTTGCTGTTCGGCCAGATACACCGCATCCGAGCCCAGCAGCAGGCGCAGCGGAGGCTGCGGATCGTTCGCGATGGTAAGGATCGCCTGCGCGGCCTTCGACGGGTCGCCGCTTTCGTTGCCCACGTAGCTCTGGCGTGCGGCGAACATGGGAGCGAGCACGGCGTTGTATTCCGAATCCGCCGCCGGCTCGAACACCGTCATGGATGGCCCACCCCAGTCCGTGCGGAAACCACCCGGCTCGACCAGGGTTACCTTGACGCCAAAGGCAGCCACCTCCTTGGCCAGCACTTCGGAGAAGCCTTCCACCGCCCATTTGGCCGACTGGTAGGCGGCCAGGCCGGGCACGCCGATGCGCCCGCCGATGGACGAGAACTGGATGATGTGGCCGGCACGCTGGCGACGCAGTATGGGCAGGGCGGCGCGGGTGACGTTCACGGTGCCGAAGAAGTTGGTTTCCAGCTGCGCACGGAAGTCGGCGTCGCTGCCTTCCTCGATGGTGGCGAGGTTGCCGTAGCCGGCGTTGTTGACCACGACGTCCAGACGTCCGAACGCGTCGACGGCAGCCTGTACGGCGGCGTGTGCAGCGGTGGCGTCGGTGACGTCCAAGGCGACGGTGCGCACCTGGTCGCCGTAGCGCGTGACGAGGGTTTCAAGCTGGGCCGGCTGGCGCGCCGTGGCGACCAGTCGATGGCCGGCGGCCAGCACAGCCTCCGCGAGCGCCTTGCCGAAGCCGCGCGAGCTGCCGGTGATGAGCCATACCTGTGACATGGGTTACCTCCTGCCGGGGTCTTGTGGGTGACAAGACCTTAGGAGGCGGGCAGGGATGCCAGGTAATCCGATTGCGCCAAAAATGCGGGGTGCTTGTTTCGTTACCAGGTCAGGTCGTCGGGGACCTTGAACTGGCTGTAGTACTCGTCGTCTTCGCCCGGGGGCCTGGTGTCGGAAGGCTGGCCGTGGTCCAGCACGATGGCCGCGGCGTCGCGTTCCCGGACCTTCTCCGCGGCGGCGCGCGGCAGCAGTTCGTACCCATCGCCGGAACGGACGACGACCAGCGTGCCCTTCGCAAGCTGCGCACGCAGCGATTCGTTGACGAGCACGCTGTGGATCTTGTCGCCGTCGGTGAAGCGATAGCTGATCTCACCCTCGCGCCTGACCTTGTTGGCGTCGACGATCTGGCGGATCTGCGCTGCGAGTTCACGGGCACGGGCTTGTGCATTGCGTTCGGCGGCCAGCGCGCGGTCGCGCTCCGCACGTTCCGCCTGCAGGCGCTGGGCGTCGATCTTGTCGTCAGGTGCAGCCCCTGCCGCCTTTCCCTGGCGCTGCTTGGCCTGCTCGCGCGCGATCTGGTCGACCTTGCCCTTCTTGGCGAGGCCGGCTTTCAGTAGCTGTTCCTGGAGGGGATTGCGCATGCGTGGATCGGTTCGTCAAAGCGAGGCCAGTAGTGTACCGCGCTGCGGGCAGCGGCCCGAAGGGCGAACACGGCACGCTGACGGTATGCGTGCATGATGGGGTGCCTCGGCACATATCGTGGCGACAAGGAAACCTCGTGATACCCCACTTCAGCGACCACGCGGCCAATGAGCGGACTTACCTTGCGTGGGTGCGCACGGCCATTTCAGTCATGGCGTTCGGTTTTTTGCTGGAGCGGTTCGACATCTTCCTGCTGTTCACCTCGCGGGCGGCGGCCAAGGTGACGGAAAACCTGCATACGCGGGCGTCCCAATGGCTCGGGCTCGGTCTGCTGCTGGTCGGCGCACTGATGATCGCGGGCGCCACGCTGCGCTATTACCGCAATCACAAGGCCATCGAGGTGGAGGAGTCTTCGACCTACGGGGATTCGTGGACCGCGAGAACCATGGCGGCGCTGCTGGTGCTGATGGCCGTGTTCCTCACCTTGTACGTGGCGAGGCAGGTGGCCGCGCTCGGTTAGCGCCGTAGCGTGCAAAAGCAAACGGCGCCGTATCGCTACGGCGCCGTCCTTCGTTGCAGGGCAGGGCGGATCAGAGCGCTTCGAACACGCCCGCCGCGCCCATGCCGGTGCCGATGCACATGGTCACCATGCCGTACTTCTGCTTGCGGCGGCGCATGCCGTGCAGCAGGGTGGCGGCGCGGATGGCGCCGGTGGCGCCCAGCGGATGGCCGAGGGCGATGGCGCCGCCCAGCGGATTCACCTTGGCCGGATCGAGGCCCAGGTCGCCGATCACGGCCAGCGCCTGTGCGGCGAAGGCTTCGTTGAGCTCGATCCAGTCCAGCTGGTCCTTGGTGAGGCCCACCTGCTTGAGCGCCTTCGGGATCGCTTCCTTCGGGCCGATGCCCATCACTTCCGGCTTCACGCCCGCCACCGAGTAGCCGACGAAGCGGCCGATCGGGGTGAGGTTGAACTCCTTGATCGCCTTCTCGCTGGCCAGCAGCAGCGCACCGGCGCCGTCGGACATCTGCGAGGAGTTGCCGGCCGTCACCGTGCCGCCGAACTTGTCGTTGCGGAACACCGTGCGCAGCTTGCCGAGCACGTCGAGCGTGGTGCCGGCGCGCGGGCCTTCGTCGGTGTCGATCACGCGGCTGTCGGTGGTGATGCCGCGCGTGGCGAGGTCGGGGTAGTGGTCATCGAGCTGGAACGGGGTGATCTCGTCCTTGAATTCGCCGGCGGCGATGGCGGCCAGCGCGCGGCGGTGGCTTTCCACCGCGAACGCGTCCTGCTGCTCGCGGGTGACCTTCCATTGCTCGGCCACCTTCTCGGCGGTGATGCCCATGCCGTAGGCGATGGCCACGTCTTCCTTGTTGGCGAAGATGGCGGGGTTCATCGCCACCTTGTGACCCATCATCGGCACCATGCTCATGCTCTCGGTGCCGGCGGCGATCATCAGGTCGGCCACGCCGAGCTGGATGCGATCGGCGGCCATCGCGATGGCCTGCACGCCCGAGGAGCAGAAGCGGTTGATGGTGACGCCCGGCACGGTGTAGGGCAGGCCGGCGAGCAGGGCACCGATGCGGGCGACGTTCATGCCCTGCTCGGCTTCCGGCATGGCGCAGCCGACGATCACGTCCTCGATGCGATGCGGATCGATGCCCGGCGCCTGCGCCATCACGGCGCGGATCACGTGGGCGAGCATGTCGTCCGGACGGGTGTTGCGGAACACGCCGCGCGGCGCCTTGCCGACCGGCGTGCGGGTGGCGGCGACGATGTAGGCGTCTTGCACTTGCTTGGTCATGGTTTTGCTCCGTGGCGTCGCGCGTGATTCGCGGCGACGCTATTGGTGTTTTTGATCGTCACCGGGTACATGGTGACGAGCCATAACTCTTTGCTCGTCATTCCGGCGCAGGCCGGAATCCAGTGGCCTCTGTGTGGACAGCGGCGACTGGGTCCCGGCCTGCGCCGGGACGACGATCGTTCTCAGTTGCGCAGCGGCTTGCCGGTGGTCATGGTGTGGGCGATGCGGGCCTGGGTCTTCTCCGTCTTGGCCAGCTCCACGAAGTGCTTGCGTTCCAGTGCGAGCAGCCATTCCTCATCGACCTGCGAACCGCGCTCGATGGCGCCGCCGCACAGCGTGTCCGCGATGCGCGTGGCGATGGCCACGTCGTGCGGCGAGGCGAAATAGCCCTCGGCGAGGTTGGCGAGCGACGCCTGGAACGTGGCCGTGCCCACGTCGCCGGCGACCGGGATGTTGCGGGCCATCATCGGCGGGCGCCAGCCACTTTCGGCCAGCGACAGCGCGACCTTCTTGGCCACGTACAGCAGCTCGTAGGCGTTGAACACGACCACGTCGCTGTCGCGCAGCAGGCCCAGCTGCCTGGCTTCCAGCGCGCTGCCCGAGACCTTGGCCATCGCCACCGTCTCGAACACCTTCTTCAGCGACTCGAACGGATCTTCCGGGTTCGCCTTGGCGGCGCGCACGGCCAGCTCATGCAGGCCGCCACCGGCCGGCAGCAGGCCGACGCCGGCCTCGACCAGGCCGATGTAGCTCTCCAGCGCGGCCACGGTGCGGGCCGAGTGCATCTGGAATTCGCAGCCGCCGCCGAGGGCGAGGCCGCGCACGGCGGACACCACAGGCACCAGCGAGTGCTTGATGCGCATGCTGGTGGCCTGGAAGTTGGCGACCATCTTCTCGAAGTCGTCGAACTTGCCGGCCTGCAGCAGGCCCAGCGCGCCCTTGAGATCGGCGCCGGCCGAGAACGGCTCGCCGGTCTGCCAGATCACCACGGCCTTGAGCTGCTGCTCGGCAACGTCGATTGCCTGCTGCACGCCATCGAGCACGTAGTCGTTGACCGTGTTCATCTTGGTCTTGAACGAGAGGATGCCCACGCCATCGTCGCCCAGCGTCCACAGGCGCACGCCGTCGTTCTCCCACACCGTGGTGCCCTGGTCGAATTTCTCGCCCAGGATCGGATCGGGGAACAGCTGACGCCGGTAGACCGGGTGCTGCGAGCGCGGCTTGTTCTTGCCTTCGGCGGCGGACCAGGAGCCGTCCTTGCCGTGCACGCCGTGGCGGCCGTCGGTGACCCACGTGGGCAGCGGCGCCTTGCTCATGGCCTTGCCGGCGGCGATGTCCTCGGCGATCCAGCCGGCCACCTGCTGCCAGCCGGCGGCCTGCCAGGTCTCGAACGGGCCGAGCTTCCAGCCGTAGCCCCAGCGGATGGCGAAGTCGACGTCGCGCGCGGTATCGGCGATGTCGGCCAGGTGGTAGGCGCTGTAGTGGAACAGGTCGCGGAAGGTCGCCCACAGGAACTGCGCCTGTGGATCGCTGGACGCGCGCAGCTTGCCGAACTTCTCGGCCGGGTCCTTGATGGCGAGGATGGCGGACACCTCGTCCGAGGCCTTCTGCTCGGATGCGCGGTAGTCCTGCTTGGCCACGTCCAGCACGACGATGTCCTTGCCGGCCTTGCGATAGAAGCCCGCGCCGGTCTTCTGGCCCAGCGCGCCCTTTTCGATCAGGGCGGACAGCCACACCGGCGCCTTGAAGTACTCGTGCCACGGATCGTCGGCCAGGGTGTCGGCCATGGTCTTGATGACGTGCGCCATGGTGTCCAGGCCGACCACGTCCGCGGTGCGGTAGGTGGCGCTCTTGGGACGGCCCACGGCCGGGCCGGTCAGGGCGTCGACCACGTCGAAGCCCAGGCCGAACTGCTGGGTGTGGTGCATGGTGGCCAGCATCGAGAACACGCCGATGCGGTTGCCGATGAAGTTCGGCGTGTCCTTGGCGACCACCACGCCCTTGCCCAGCGTGGTGGTGAGGAAGGCTTCCAGGCCTTCCAGCACGGTCTTGTCGGTGAGCCGGGTCGGAATCAACTCCACCAGGTGCATGTAGCGCGGCGGGTTGAAGAAATGCACGCCGCTGAAGCGGTGGCGCATTTCCTCCGGCAGCACCTCGGCCAGGCCATTGATCGACAGGCCCGAGGTGTTGGAGGCGATGACGGCGGTCGGCGACAGGTGCGAAGCGATCTTCTTGTAGAGATCCAGCTTCCAGTCCATCCGTTCGGCGATCGCCTCGATCACCAGGTCCACGTCTTTCAGGTGATCCAGGTGCTCGTCGTAGTTGGCCGGAATGATCGCGGCGGCGACGGTCTTGTCGGCCAGCGGGGCAGGCGAGAGCTTCTGCAGGTTGGCGATGGCCTTCAGCGCGATGCCGTTCTTGGGACCTTCCTTGGCGGCCAGGTCGAACAGCACGGTTTCGACGCCGGCATTGGTCAGGTGCGCGGCGATCTGCGCGCCCATGACGCCGGCGCCCAGCACCGCGGCCTTGCGGATGCGCAGCGCTGCCTTGGGAGTGGATGGAGCGGTCATTGGTTTCTCCGTAGTGCGAGACACAGGAAGGTGAAACGGGTGGCCGTGATCGGCCGAGGGTGTTCGGTCGCCGGGATCAGGGGGATTTGAGACCGGCGGCGGCGAAGCGGATCAGGTGCTGGGCGGTCTGCTCACGATGCACGTGCTCGGTGACATCGCTTTTTCGCTGGATCATGCCGAAGCCGGACATGGCATGGGTCAGGGCGCCGGTCACGAGGTCGACGCGCCAGTACAGCTCCTCCTTGCTCAGGTGGGGCAGCAGGCGGGCGAACTCGGCGGTGAACTGGCGCATCACGTGGCCGTAGTTGTCCGACAGGAACTTGCGCAGGGTGTCGTCGTGCTCGGCGAAGGCGCGCGCCAGCACGCGCATGAACAGGGAGCCGTTGCCATCGTGGGAAAGCTCCAGTGCAGGCACGATGAAAGCCGCCAGCACTTCCTCGATGGTGGTATCAGGCTCGCCGGCCACCTTTTGCAGGGCGGCCATGCGGCGGCTGCTCAACTGGTCCAGGCGGCGGCGGAACACCTCTTCGATCAGGCGGTCCTTGGAGCCGAAGTGGTAGTTCACGGCCGCCAGGTTGACCCCGGCGGCCGCCGTCAGCTGGCGCAGCGAGGCGCCCTCGAAGCCATGCCTGGCGAACAATTCCTCGGCGGCGCCAAGGATGCGCTCCTTGGTGGGCAAGGCGGTATGCGAAGCTGGCATGGTTCGTGATCCCCGCAGGTTCAAATCAAACGATCGTTTGAGCATACGCGGGTCGATTTGCGCCCGTCAAACGATCGTTGGACTGGTGCGCGGGCGGGCCTACGCGCGACTTGCGTATCAGTTAGAATCTGTCAAACTTTCGTGAGCTAAATCCGCATATTGACGCCGGATTTGGCGTACTTTGCCGGCAAAGACCGGCCCGCCCATTCAGATACCAGTTTTCCCGGAGCAGACTCATGGCGCTGGAGCGCACCCTTTCCATCATCAAGCCCGACGCCGTTGCCAAGAACGTGATCGGTGAAATCTACGCCCGCTTCGAAAAGGCCGGCCTCAAGGTCGTTGCCGCCAAGATGAAGCACCTGTCGCGCCAGGAAGCCGAAGGCTTCTACGCCGTGCACAAGGAGCGTCCGTTCTTTAAGGCGCTGGTCGAGTTCATGATCTCCGGTCCGGTCATGATCCAGGCCCTGGAAGGCGAGAACGCCATCCTCAAGAACCGCGAGCTGATGGGCGCCACCAATCCGAAGGACGCTGCGCCGGGCACGATCCGCGCCGACTTCGCCGACTCCATCGACGCGAACGCCGTGCATGGTTCCGACGCTGCCGAAACGGCTGCCGTCGAGATCGCGTACTTCTTCGCGACGACCGAAATCTTTTCGAGGTAAGTGCGTTCATCCGTGAACGCGAAGATCAAAAAGCAGCCATCCATGGCCGCACTCTTCACCGGGAAACGCGTTTCTTTGGATGGCGTAAGGAAATAGAGGGCGGCATTGAGCCGCGAATTTGAAGATGACTGACCAGGCCGCATCCACCACCACCGACAAGGTCAACCTGCTCGACTTCGATCGCCAGGGCCTGCGTGATTTCTTCGCGCAGCTGGGCGAGAAGCCGTATCGCGCCGAGCAGGTGATGAAGTGGATCTACCATCGCCTGGAAGACAACTTCGAAAACATGACCGATGTCGGCAAGGCGCTTCGGGCGAAGCTCGAAGCGTCGTGCTATGTCGGCCCGCCGAAGACCCTGTTCGACAAGGGCGCCGCCGACGGCACGCACAAGTGGCTGCTCGGCATGGATGGCGGCAACGCCATCGAGGCGGTGTACATCCCGGAGCCGACCCGCGGCACGCTGTGCGTGTCCTCGCAGGTCGGCTGCGGCCTCAACTGCCAGTTCTGCTCCACCGCGACGCAGGGCTTCAACCGCAACCTCTCCACTGCCGAAGTCATCGGCCAGATGTGGGTGGCGGCCAAGTACCTCGGCAACGTCACGCACCAGAACCGCCGCATCACCAACGTGGTGATGATGGGCATGGGCGAGCCGCTGCTGAACTTCGACAACGTGACCAAGGCCATGAGCCTGATGCGCGATGACCTCGGCTTCGGCCTGGCATCCAAGCGGGTCACCTTGTCGACCGCCGGCCTCGTGCCGATGATCGACAAGCTGTCGGAAACCATCGACGTGTCGCTGGCCGTGTCGCTGCATGCCGCCAACGACGAGCTGCGCACCGAACTGGTGCCGCTCAACAAGCGCTACCCGATCGCCGAGCTGGTGGCGGCCTGCCAGCGCTGGCTCGAGCGCAAGCCGCGCACCTCGATCACGTTCGAGTACACCCTGATGAAGGGTGTCAATGACCAGCCGGAGCACGCCCGCCAGCTCATCAAGCTGATGCGCCGCCTGCCCAACTGCAAGGTCAACCTGATTCCGTTCAATCCATTTCCTGGCACGCGTTTCGAGCGCTCCGACGCCGAAACCATCCGCGCCTTCCAGACCCAGTTGCTCAACGCCAATGTGTTGACCATGTTGCGCCGCACGCGCGGTGATGACATCGATGCTGCATGTGGTCAGCTCAAGGGGCAGGTATTGGATCGCACCCGTCGCCAGGCCGAATTTCGCAAGCGTCTGGACGAGGGGGCGAGCCATGCGGCTTGAACGAGTCCTGCTGAGCGCCGGCCTTGCCGTCGCCCTGACGGGGTGTGTCACCACCACGACCACCGAAGCCGGTGGCGTGGCAACCAAGATTCCACGTGCCACCAAGGCCGAGCAGCGCGAGGAAGGGGCTCGCGTGCACACCCAGTTGGGCCAGCAGTACATGGAGCATGGCGATCTCCAGGACGCCATGGTCAAGCTCAACAAGGCGCTGGAGTTCGATCCCAACTACGTGCCCGCGCACACCGTGCTTGCGGTGGTGTACGAGCGCATCAACGACCTTCCGAATGCGGAGCTGCATTACCGCAAGGCGCAGGCGTTGGCGCCCACCAAGGGCGACACCAACAACAACCTCGGCCTGTTCCTGTGCAGTCGGGAAGACAAGGCCGCCGAGGCCATGCCGTATTTCCAGAAGGCGGTGGCGGATCCGTTTTACCAGACGCCGTCGCTGGCCTGGACCAACGCCGGCACCTGCCTGACGCGCAGCCGGGACTTCGCCGGCGCGGAAGTCGACTTCCGCAAGGCGATCGAGATCGACCCGCAGAACGCCGAGGCGTTGTATCAGCTCGCCAACGTGCTTTATCTTCAGAACGATGCGTTCCGTGCACGTGCCTTCATCCAGCGCTTCGACGCCCTGGGTCAGCCGAGTGCGGCGGCGCTCAAGCTTGGTCATGACATCGAATCACGGTTGGGCAACAAGGATGCTGCTCTCAACTACAGCAGGCGACTGCAAGGCCAGTTCCCGGATTCGGAACAGGCGCGCGCCCTCGACGCAACCGCACGCCAATGACATCCCAGCAGTCAAACACGGCCAACAGCGGCAACCGAGCATTCCCTTTTACCGACGTACCCGACACCACCATGGATACGGAACATTCTTCGCTGGAAACCAGCCACGCCAGGTTGGGCAGCCGCCTGCGCGCCGTGCGCGAGGCGCGTGGCCTGGACGTGGAAACCTGCGCGCATGCGCTGCGTCTTCCCGTGCGGGTGTTGCGCCAGATTGAAGGCAACGAGTACGAGGGTATCGACTACCAGGTGTACCTGGGCGGCTACCTCACCAAGTACGCGCGCTACCTGGGCGTGGACGAATCGGAAGTGAAGGGCGAGCTGGAGCGCATCAAGCCCAGCCAGCCGACCCTGGTGGCGACCGGGGGCATTTCGCACTCGCGCTATCTGCTCGAGCATTACGCTCGTGCCGCCACCTACGTGGTGCTGACGGCGGCGATCGTGGTACCGACCATCTGGTTGGGCGTGCGCGGCACGCTGGATCGCGACGTGAGCCATCTGGCGCCGCTCGATGCCGCGCCCGTTGCACAGGTCGATGCGCCCGCAAGCGCGTCCACGGCCGCGGCGGCGGCTACACCATCGACCGAACCTGGCGTCGCGGACGCGAACGGCAACGTCGCTTCCACCGCCCCGGCAACGCCGCCGCAGGCCGCCACGCAGGTACCGGCGACGCAGCCGGACCAGCAGCCGTTGATGGCCTCCATGGCGCCGTTTCCCAGCCTGGGCAGCGACACTGCGCGCGCTGCGCCGCAGCCGGCGCCCGCCGAGGCGGCCAGTGGCAATGGCGCCCACAGCCTGGTGCTGAGCCTGCAGGGCGCCAGCTGGGTGGAAGTCACCGCCAAGGATGGATCCCGCCTCGAGTACGGTCTGCTGCCGGCCGGCAGTTCCAAGACCTACCACAGCGATCAGCCGCTGGAAGTACGCATCGGCAACGCCAATGGTGCGCAGGTGATGCTGGATGGCCAGCCCATGGCGCTGGACAGCTATCGCCGCTCCAATGTCGCCCACTTCCGTGTCGAAGTGCGTGACGGCAAGGCCTCGCCGGCTGGTGCCTGATGCTCACGCCGGACCTGTGCGGTCCGGCGCAATCGGTTATGCTTGCCCATTGTCCGCCCGGCAGCGTGCGGACCATGGGCTGATTTCTTTTTTCCGCACGTCAGGCGCCCCGCAAGGGCTTTCGGCGTGCGGTTTCCAAAGGTGACTGCATGGCATTTGAAGAGTACGACGAATTCGAACAGAGCGAACGCGTACAGCAGTGGTTGCGCCAGAACGGCCTGTCCATCGTCGTCGGCATTGCCATCGGTCTCGTCGGCATCTTCGGCTGGCAGCAATGGAACAAGCACAAGGCCGACCACCAGTCGGAGGCCGCCAATCTCTATCAGCAGGTGCAGGATGCCGTGGCCGCAGGCAAGTCCGACAGCGCCGACTCGCTGACCGAGCAGTTGCTCAAGGACTACACCGACACCTCGTACGCCGCGTTTGCCGCGGGTGACCGCGCGCAGCGCCAGGTCCAGGCCAAGCAGCTCGACAAGGCGCTCGAATCGCTGGGCTGGGCCGAGAGCCATGCCGGCGACGCCAACCTGAAGGCCCTCATGCAATTGCGCAGCGCCCGGGTGCTGCTGGCGCAAGGCAAGGGCGCCGATGCACTGGCGGCCCTCGATCGCATGCCTGCCAAGGCCTATGAAGGCGTCGGGCAGGAACTACGCGGCGATGTGCTGGTCAAGCTTGGGCGTCCGGACGATGCCCGCAAGGCGTACGAAGCCGCCAAGGCGGCGCTGGGCGAGAACGCGCCTCAGAGCGTGCAGATGAAAATCGATGATCTGGCCGTGGCCGGGAAGCAGGGTGCATGAAACCTGAAGTGAAGAAGCACGGTGCGATGAAGCGCGTGTGGCTGGTGGCGTTGACCTCGCTGGTCGTGCTCGCCGGGTGCCACTCCTTCAAGAAGGAAAACGTCCAGCCGCCGACGCCGCTGGCCAAGGATTTCAAGCCGAGCGTGCAGGTCACCAAGCTGTGGACGAGCAGCGTGGGCGATGGCGCCGGCGACAGCGGCGTGCGCCTGCGTCCCGCGTTCGCCGACGGCGTGCTCTACGCCTGCAGCACCGATGGCAAGATCGCTGCCTTCGACGCGGCCAGTGGCAAGACGCTGTGGACCAAGAGCTCGCGCACGCGGGGCTGGTTCGGCTGGGGCGACAAGAAGCGCGCCGATGCGCTGTATGCCGGCGGTCCGGCCGCGTCGGGCGACCTCGTGGTCGTGGGCACGCTTGACGGCCACATCTACGGCATCAATGCGAAGGACGGCAGCCCGCGCTGGGAGTCGGTGGTCAATTCCGAGGTGATTTCCGCGCCGGTGATCTCCGGCAACCTGGTGATCGCCCGCACGCAGGATGGCCGCCTGTACGGCTTCGACAGCAGCAACGGCGAACGCCGCTGGGTCTATGACCAGGACACCGTGCCGCTCCTGAGCCTGCGCGGCAACGGTCCGCTGATGGTCGCCAACGGCGTGGTGTTCTACGGCAGCGATGCCGGCAAGCTGGTCGCGCTGCGCCTGGACAACGGCGAGAAGCTGTGGGAGCAGTCGCTTGCCAGCGGCGAGGGCCGCACCGAAATCGAGCGCCTGAGCGACGCCGATGGCTCCATCCTGCTCCAGGGCAACACGTTGTACAGCGCTGCCTACCACGGCAACCTGGCCGCTGTTGATGGCCCCAGTGGCCGTCCGCTGTGGAGCCGTCCGTTCTCCACGTTCACCTCGCTGGACATCAACAGCAACGCGATCTACGGCGTCAACGACGACTCGCAGGTGTGGGCGTTCGACAAGAACGGCGGCGCCGACATGTGGAAGAACGATTCCCTGAAGTATCGCTGGCTTACCGGCCCGGTCGTGCAGGGCGACTACGTCGTCGTGGGCGACCTGGAAGGCTATGTGCACTGGCTGCAGACCGGTGACGGCGCGCTGGCCGGTCGTGAGCGCCTGTCCAAGAAAGCCATTCGTGCCCAGCCGCTGGTGGTGGGCGACACTGTGTACGTCGAAGACGTGAAGGGCCGCATCGGCGCTTACCGTCTCGGCGCGCGCTGATCGCACCCGAAGGTTGTCCCATGCTGCCCGTCGTTGCCCTGGTCGGTCGTCCCAATGTCGGTAAATCGACCCTCTTCAATGCACTGACGCGCAGCCGTGACGCCCTGGTGGCCGACATGCCGGGCGTGACGCGCGACCGCCACTACGGGGTGTGCCGCACCGGCGCACGCCCGTTCGTGGTGGTCGACACCGGCGGCCTGTCCGGCGAAGAAGAAGGTATCGAAGGCCTCACCGCACAGCAGGTGCGACTGGCCATCGAGGAAGCCAGCGTGCTGGTGTTCGTGGTGGATGCTCGCGACGGCCTGCTGCCGCAGGACCGCACCATCCTTGACGAGCTGCGCCGCAGCGGCAAGCCGATCATCGCCGCGGTCAACAAGACCGATGGCCTTGACCTGCAGAACGCCATGGCGGAATTCGCCGTGTTCGGCATCGGCAACACGCTGCCGCTGTCCGCTGCGCACAATCGCGGCACGGAAGACCTCATCGCATCGGCGCTCACGCTGCTGCCCGAAGACGCGCACGAAGAAATCGAGGCGGCCGACCCGGACAGCATTCGCGTTGCCATCGTGGGTCGTCCGAATGCCGGCAAGTCCACGCTAATCAACCGCCTGCTGGGTGAGGATCGCCTGATCGTCTCCAACGTGGCGGGCACGACGCGCGACCCGATCAAGGTGTCGCTGGAGCGCGACGGTCGCAAGTACACCCTGATCGACACCGCCGGCGTCCGCCGCAAGGCGCGCGTGGAAGAGGCGGTGGAGAAGTTCAGCGTCATCAAGACGCTGCAGTCGATGGCGGCCGCCCAGGTGGTGGTGGTCATGGTCGACGCCCGCGAGAACCTGGCCGACCAAGATCTGACCCTGATCGGCCACGCCGTCGACGAGGGCAGGGCGCTGGTGATTGCCGTCAACAAGTGGGACGGCATGGACAGCTACCAGCGCGAGCAGTGCCAGAACGCGCTGGCGCGCCGCCTGCAGTTCGTCGACTGGGCCAAGACCGTATTCATCTCGGCGCTGCACGGCTCGGGCCTGCGCGAGCTTATGAAGGCGATCGTGCGTGCGCATCACGCGGCGACCAGGGAGCTGGGTTCCTCCGAACTCACCAAGACCCTGGAACGCGCCTACGAGGGCTACCAGCCGCCGCTGGTGCGCGGCCATGCACCGAAGCTGCGCTTCGCGCATCCGGGTGGCACCAATCCGCCGACCGTCGTCATCCACGGCAGCCGCACCAAGCACATTGCGCCGGCATATCGCCGCTACCTGGAAAACTTCTTCCGCAAGCGTTACCGCCTGGAAGGCACGCCGATCCGCATCGAGTTCCGCGATGGCGAGAATCCGTTCGCCGGGAAGAAGAACGTGCTGACCGACAGCCAGAAGCGCAAGCGCCAGCGCATGATCCGCGAGATGAAGAAGCGCGGTCGCTGACTCACCGCCTCTTCCTTCTTTCCTTGCGGACACCGATTCACCGCCTCTTCCTTCTCCCGCTGTAGGAGCGCACCCTGTGCGCGACAGCCTTTCGCCTCGATCTTCATGGCTCGTCGTCCCGGCGTAGGCCGGGATCCAGGGCCTCGGTTCCTGATTGTCGCGTTATCGTGACTGTGCCCGCCTGCCGCGGACTTCCGTCCTCCTGCCGGCGACGCGAAGCTAGTCCCCGTGGGAAGGCCGGGTTACTTTCTCTTGCTTGCCCAAGAGAAAGTAACCAAAGAGAAGGGCACCCCGCGTGGCGCTGGCCGGGCCTGCGGCCCAGCCAGTCCGTGAGGCGCGGCCGGGCTTTTCGACCGGGCTCCTGCCCGGACGAAAAGTGCCCGACATCCCTGTCGGGCAACCCTGCGGGGCCTGCTCGTCCACCCCTCACCGCCACACAGGGGACCCGTGACTGCTCGTGCCGCTGCGCGGCACATCGCGAGCGACAACCTCTCTCTGTTCTCTCTGTAGGAGCGCACCCTGTGCGCGACAGCCTTT
>NZ_BCPR01000020.1 GCF_016586165.1 Dyella sp. EPa41
CAGTCGTTGCGCCCTGATCGTCGCGTTATTGCGATGGGGCTCGCCTGCCGCGGGCTTCCGAGCCGCTGCCGCGGCCCGGGTCACTCTCTCTTCGCGTAGCGCCCCCCTTTGTAGGAGCGCACCCAGTGCGCGACAGCCTTTTCGCGCCGGTCTGCGTGTTCGTCTTTTCGATGGACAAAGATTGTCGATGTTTCGGTTGCATTCTTCCTTCTCGCGACCGGGCTCGCCTGCCGCGGGCTTCCGAGCCGCTGCCGCGGCCCGGGTCACTTTTCTTTGCTTGCTCAAAGAAAAGTAACCAAAAGAAAGAGCACCCCGCGTGGCGCTGTCTGGGCTGCGCCCAGCCAGTCCGCGAGGGGCGGCCGGGCTTTTCGACCGGGCTCCTGCCCGGACGAAAAGTGCCCGACGTCCGTGTCGGGCACCCCTGCGGGGCCTGATCGTCCACCCCTCACCGCCCCACAGGGGGTTGTTGAAGGCTCGTGCCGCTGCGCGGCACATCGCATTGAGGAGCTGATGGCGCCGTCCCTTTCTGTAGGAGCGCACCCAGTGCGCGACCGCGGACTGACGTGGTTGCCTCGATTCGCGATCGTCGCGACTGGAAGGTAAAGGAGCATCGCCACGTTGCGGTCGCGCACTGGGTGCGCTCCTACAACGGCGGTAGCTTACGTTCAGCGCCAACGAAAACGGGTCGCCTGCGCGACCCGTCTGCTGCCTCACCGATGCTCCATCCACCGCCTTACTTGTCCGGCGACGACCCCACCGAGGCCACCTTCCGCGCCGTCGCCTTCGGCGCCGGACACGTCACAGCCTTCTTCTTCGAGCAGGTGGCCGTGCTGCGCGCAGCCACGGCGTCAGCCTTGCTGCGGCGATGGTGGCGGCGCGAGGCCGGCGTGGCGTCGGCCACGGCGGTGGACTTCGCGGCAGAGCGACGAGCGCCCTTGGCGGCAGCCGGCACCGTACCGACCTGCGCGACCAGCTCGGCCGGGGTTTCCTGGTTATCGAAGCCATCGTCCAGCAGGCGGGCCATCAGGCGGTCGCGGGTGGCGGCGGTACGGCCACCGAGCACTACGCTGAACAGGCGACGGCCATCCTTCGTGGCGGTCGATGCTAGGTTGAAGCCCGCGGCATTGGTGTAGCCCGTCTTCAGGCCGTCCATGCCGGGGTACTTGTCCATCAGGTTGTTGTGACCACGCACCAGGCGACCGCGGAACATGAACTCCTTGGTGGCGAAATAGTGCGAGTACTGCGGAAAGTCGTGGTACAGCGCCATCGCCAGCTTGCTCATGTCGCGGGCGGTGGTGGTGTCTTCCGGATCGGGCAGGCCCGAGGCGTTGGCGAAGCGGGTGCTGCTCATGCCCAGCAATTGGGCCTGCGCGTTCATCATCTCGACGAAGTGGCTCTCCGTGCCGCCCATGCCTTCGGCGACCACGGTGGCGGCGTCATTGGCCGACTTGGTGATCATGCCGAGCACGCAGTCCTCCACCGAGATGGTCTGGCCATTGCGCAGGTCAAGCTTGGTTGGCGCCTTGGAGGCGGCCCACGAAGACACCGGGAGATCCTGATCCATCTTCAACGTGCCGTTCTGCACCGCCTGGAAGGTGAGGTACAGCGTCATCATCTTGGCCAGCGAGGCCGGATGAGCGGCTTCGTCGGGATTGACGGCGGTAATCACCTGCCCGTCGGTGTCATCCACCACGATGGCGGATGAGCCTGCATGTGCGATACCCATGACACTGCCGGCGAACGCCACCAACAATGCAATCAGGCCGCGACGCCAGGTACCCCCCCTGGCCGGCGTTTCGGACTTGATAGCCACCCCGTTACCCTCGCTTCCAGCTCGCCGACAACAGGGCGTTGCGAGGACTTCTTCGCAGCGCCAGCCATGGGCAGAGACAATACTTGAATTAGCACACATAAGTCCATGTTTCCATGGACGATAAAGCGATGACGATGCTCTTGGCGCCGCCTTGACGCAGATTTCACCGTGAAAATGGCGTCTACGCTGCCAGTCGAGTTTGCCCGCAAAAGGCCGACGGCGAAAGGCTTTTTCCCTATCGGCGCCCTTCTATTTCCCTTGAGGGCCATTAACCCGAAGTCGGCCGGGCAGGCTGCTGACGCTAGAATGGCGGGATGTCTCTGATCCAACTCCAGCGCGTCGATTTCAGCATCGGCGGCCCGCTCCTGCTCGAACATGTCGACCTCGCCATTGGCGCCAACGAACGCGTATGCATCGTGGGCCGCAACGGCGAGGGCAAATCCACCCTGATGAAGCTGATCGCCGGGGAACTCAAAGCCGACGACGGCGAAGTGCGCTTGCAGACCGGCGTCATCGTGGCGCGCATGGCTCAGGAGGTTCCGCAGGACACTTCCGGCAGCGTGTTCGACGTCGTCGCCGAAGGCCTTGGCGACCTCGGCCAGTTGCTCGCGCGCTATCACCACCTGCTCGCCGAAGGCGACATGGACGCGCTGGGCGATGTGCAGGCACAGATCGAGGCGCGCCATGGCTGGGATCTGGACCGCCGTGTCACCGATGTACTGACCCGGCTGGAACTGCCTTCCGAGACGGATTTCGCCGCGCTGTCCGGTGGCATGAAGCGCCGGGTGCTGCTTGCGCAAGCACTGGTGCGCAAGCCCGACGTGCTGCTGCTGGATGAACCGACCAACCACCTCGACATCGAGGCGATTGGCTGGCTCGAAGGTTTCCTGCGCCAATTCGACGGCAGCATCGTGTTCATCACGCATGACCGTAGTTTCCTTCGCGCACTTGCCACGCGCATCGTGGAAATCGATCGTGGCCAGCTCACCGACTGGCCGGGCGATTACGACAATTACCTGCGTCGCCGCGAAGAACGCCTCCACGCCGAAGCACAGGCCAACGCGCTGTTCGACAAAAAGCTCGCGCAGGAGGAAGTGTGGATTCGCCAGGGCATCAAGGCGCGCCGCACGCGCAACGAAGGACGCGTGCGTGCATTGAAGGCGCTGCGCGTGGAACGTTCGCAACGCCGCGAACTGTCCGGCAACGTGAAGATGACGCTGGCCAATGCGCAGGCCTCGGGCAAGAAGGTCATCGAGCTCGAACACGTGCACCAGAGCTACGGCGGCCGCGTGTTGATCGACAACCTCAGCACGACCATCATGCGCGGTGACCGCGTGGGCATCATCGGTCCCAACGGCGCCGGCAAGAGCACGCTGCTCAAGATCATGCTGGGCGACCTCAAGCCGGAGCGCGGCCATGCCACGCTCGGCACCGGCATCCAGATCGCCTACTTCGACCAGCACCGCGTACAGCTCAACAACGACCTCAACGCGCTGGACAACGTGGCCGAAGGCCGCGAGTACATCGAGCTCAACGGCTCGCGCAAGCACATCATCGGCTACCTGCAGGACTTCCTGTTCTCGCCGGAACGCGCACGCGCGCCGATCACGCGACTGTCGGGCGGTGAACGCAACCGGCTCCTGCTCGCCAAGCTGTTCGCGCAACCGTCCAACCTGCTGGTGATGGACGAACCGACCAACGACCTGGACGTCGAGACGCTGGAGTTGCTCGAAGAACTGCTCACCGAGTACCAGGGCACGCTGCTGCTGGTCTCGCACGATCGCGAATTCCTCGACAACGTTGTGTCCAGCACGCTGGTGCTCGAAGGCGACGGCAAAGTCGGCGAGTACGTGGGCGGTTACAGCGATTGGTTGCGCCAGCGCCCCGCTCCCTCATCGGCGGCCGTTGCCAAGCCCCTCGAAACCAAGGCAGTCACGCCGGCGGTTGCGGCGCCCGCCACCGAAGCGAAAAAGAAGCTGAGCTACAAGGACGCTCGCGAACTGGAACAACTGCCCGCCCGCATCGAAGCCCTGGAAGCGGATATTTCCGCCCGCACCGAAGCGATGAATGATCCGGACTTCTTCCGGCAGGACAACGCCACGGTGATAAAGGCCAACGAGACGCTGGCCGCACTCCAGCGCGACCTCGATGCCGCGTATGCACGCTGGTCGGAGCTGGACGGCTAAGCCATAGCCATGCCCCCCTGTGGGAGCGCACCTTGTGCGCGACCGCGGAACCCCATGCTTGTCGCTCGGCAGGCTGGTCGCGCACAGTGTGCGCTCCCAATCTGCCTCCCGTGTAGGAGCGCACCCAGTGCGCGACCGCAAGGTCACGTCGTCACCGCTCCGTAGGCTTGTCGCGCACTGGGTGCGCTCCTACAAGAGCATGCTGGCTGTGCACGACGCTCAACCCGTGTTCTGCAACCCCTGCGATACGCCGTTGACGCAGGCCACCAACGCCGTGAGCAGCGCATCGTCGCTCTCGCCGCCGGCACGCCAGCGCTTCAACAGATCCACCTGCAGCAGGCTCATCGGGTCCACGTAAGGGTTGCGCAGTCCAATCGACACCGCCAGCCGCGGCTCGTGCTGCAGCAGGCTGTCGCTTTGCCTGAGGCGCAACAACCAACGGTGCGTGCGCTCGAACTCATCGCGGATCAAACCGAAGAATGGCTCGTGCAGCGGGCCGGCCAGCTGGGAAAACGCCTCGGCGATATCGAGATCACTCTTGGCCAGCACCATCGCCACGTCGTCGAGCATGTTCGCGAAGAACGGCCAATCGCTCGCCATCTCGATCATTGCGGCTTCGCCGTATTCGGTTGCACCGAACTCCAGCGCCGAACCCAGGCCATACCATCCCGGCAGGATCGAGCGGCACTGCGTCCATGCGAACACCCAGGGAATCGCACGCAGGTCCTGCACACCGCGCATGCTGCGCCGGCGCGATGGACGCGAACCCAGCGTCATGCGTTCGATCACGTCAATGGGCGTCGCGGTGCGGAAGTAGTCCACGAAGCCCTCGCGGTCCACGAAGGCGCGATAGTGCTGCCGGCTGCGCGCAGCCAGCTTGCCCATGCGCTGCCGCCAGGCGTCCTCGCGCGCCTCGCTGGTGCGCGGACGCAGCGAGGCACGCAGCACGGCACCGACGGTCTGCTCGAGATTGCGCAAGGCGAGCGCACGGATGCCGTACTTGCGATGGATCACTTCACCTTGCTCGGTAACCCGCAACACGCCGGCCACCGATCCGCGCGGCGACGACATGAGCGCCGGCGCGATCCGCGCGCCGCCGCGACTGGCCGAGCCGCCGCGTCCGTGGAAGAACGACAGGCGGATGTCGAACTCCGACGCCACCTCCAGCAGCTCGACCTGCGCGCGCTGGAGACCCCAGCGCGATGCCAGCGTGCCGCCATCCTTGCCGCTGTCCGAATAGCCGAGCATCACCCACTGGCGCCTGCCGCGCGAAGTCAGGTGTTCGCGATACACCGGGTCTTCCAGCAATGCGCGCAGTGTTGCCGGCGCGTTGGTGAGATCGTCCACGGTCTCGAACAGCGGCGCGATATCCAGGGGCACCTTGCCCTGTTCGACGAGCCCGCCGTAACGCGCCAGCGCCAGCACGGCGAGCACGTCCGCCGCCGAGCGCGCCATGCTGATGATGTAGAGGCCCAGGGCATCGGCGCCATACCGGCCGCGCGATTCGCGCAGGGTTGCAAAGACATCGTGCAACGCCACCACCGATGCGTCGTCGTTCACGTTGAGCGCGCGCTCGCCACCGGCGAATGGCCGCAGTTGCTTCGCCTTGTCGGCAGCGTCGCGCGTCGACCAGTCCGCATCGCCGATCAGCGATGCCAGCGCGTCGTCGTGCATCCGCGAATCCTGGCGCACGTCCAGGCGCGCGAGGTGGAAACCGAACGTACGTACGCGCCAGATCAGGCGGCGCACGGCATAGGCGCCGGCATGCAGGCCGCGATGATCGATCAGGCTTGCCGCGATCAGGTGCAGGTCGTCCAGGAGCTCGCGCACCGACGCATAGCCTTCCGGATGTTCATCATCGTGCGTCGCATCCAGGCGCGCGCCGATGATGGTCAACAGGCTGCGATAAGGCATGTCGGCATGGCGCGGGCGCACCCGCGCCGCGGCTTCCGGATAACGCACGCGATAGTCGAACAACCGCTGCGCCAGTGCGCTGTCCACGTCCACCCGATCCTCCGTCTGGCTGAGCAGGCGCGCCAGGCCGGACAGGTCCTCGATGTAATGCTCCAGCACGTGGGCGCGCTGGGTCGCCAGGCTGTTGGCGATGGTCGCCGCGCCGACGTTCGGATTGCCGTCCATGTCGCCACCAACCCAGGTGGCGAAGCTGAGCAGGCGCGGGATGGGCACGGCCACGCCGTACACCACCTGAAGAGCGTCGGCCAACGATTCGTACAAGGCCGGCACGATGCGGTAGATGGGGTTGGCGAGATAGAAGCCGACGTGATGATGCTCGTCCTGCACGGTGGGACTGATGGTCGATGCCTCGGCCGTCTGCCAGCCCGCGCTCAATGCCATGTAGATGCGGTCGTCGTCTTCCTTGCGCTCCTGCGGTGTGCGCGTCGGATCGAAGTTGTCGACCAGCGCGCGCACGATCGATTGCTCCTTCTCCAGCAGCGAGCGTCGCACGGCTTCCGTCGGGTGGGCGGTGAAGACCGGCTCGACCTGAAGCCGCTCCAGCCATTCCAGCAGTTCGCCCGCTTCGACACCCTGCGCCTTCAGGCGTGTCAGCGCATCCAGCAACGATTCGGGCTGCGGCGCGCCGCCTTCGCGCTGATAGTCACGACGACGGCGGATACGATGGATGCGCTCGGCGATGTTCACCGCCTGGAAGTAGCTGGCGAACGCGCGCGCCAGCGATTCCGCGTGCGCGGTATCAACCCCGGTCAGCAGCCTCGCCAGCGCATCGAGCGGCAAGTCTTCCTGCCGACGCTCGATCGCCGCCATGCGAATGCGCTCGACCTCGTCGAGAAACGCGGGGGAAATCTGCTCGGCCAGCATATTGCCGACCAGGGTGCCAAGGCGGCGGACGTCTTCGCGCAGGGGTGCGTCGTGCGGAGCGAACTCAGGACTGCGGTGCTGGTTCATCGATGCCACGTTGCAGATGTCTGGACGTCCAAGACTACTCGATGCGAACACGGTTTGTGCACCGCCACAAAATGCGTTGCGCCTGCAGTAACGAAAACGGGGCGCCAGGCGCCCCGTTTCACATGCAACCATTTCGCTCAGTGCGATCCGGCTGCGCCGCCCTCCGCTGGCTTGGCCTGCTTCACATAGCGCTCCAGCCACGCATTGCTCTCGGCCAGCATCTGCATGATGGACTCGCGCGCGCGATAGGCGTGTGCCTCGTTGGGCAGCATCACCAGTCGCGCCGTGCCACCCAGGCCCTTGATCGCGGCATACAGGCGCTCGCTCTGCACCGGGAAGGTGCCGGAGTTGTTGTCCTGTTCGCCATGGATCAACAGCAGCGCATCCTTGATGTCCTCGGCGTAATTGAACGGCGACATGGCCTGGTACACGTCCTGCGCCTGCCAGTAGTTGCGCTCTTCCGACTGGAAACCGAACGGCGTCAGCGTGCGGTTGTAGGCGCCGCTGCGCGCGATGCCCGCCTTGAACAGGCGCGTGTGCGCCAACAGGTTCGCCGTCATGAACGCGCCGTACGAATGCCCGCCCACCGCGATGCGATTGCGATCAGCCACGCCACGGCGCACCACTTCGTCCACCGCTGCTTCGGCGCTCGCCACCAGCTGCGGGACATAGGTGTCATTGGGCTCCTTGCTGCCCTCGCCCACGATCGGCACCGAGAAGTGGTCCAGCACGGTGTAACCCATGGTGAGGAAAGCCTGCGGACCCCAGAAGCCGATGCTGTTGAAACGATACGGCGAATCGGTGACCTGGCCCGCGGCATCGGCCGATTTGAACTCGGTGGGATAAGCCCACATCAGCATCGGGCGCGGGCCATCCTTCTTCGGATCGTAGTCTGGCGGAAGGTACAGCGTGGCGGAGAGTTCCACGCCGTCCTTGCGCTTGTAGCGGATCTGCTCCTTCTTCACGCCCTTCAGCTGCGGCAGAGGATGCGGAAAGTGCGTCAGCGCGCGTGGCTGCCCCTTCGACGCCAGCTCGCGGACGTAGTAGTTGGTCGGCTCGCTGGGCGACTCGCGCGACACCAGCGCGCGCTTTCCTTCTGCATCGAGCAACACCAGCGCTGCTTCGTAATACGGTGCCTGCGAGCGGAACAGGCGCGTGCTCTGGGCAGTGGCGAGATTCACCTTGTCGAGGAATGGGCGGTCGCCTTCGGGCGAGGCGCCGTCGCCGAGCCGATAGATGCTTTGGCCATCCGCCGCGACGAGCAGCCGTGACTCGCCGTTCTCGTCGATCGTCGTCGCCGGCTTGCCGGGGTTGCGGTAACGATCTTCCGACGAACCTTCGTGCACCAGCGACGGCGCCTGCGACAGTTGGTCGGGCGCCACGCGCCACTCCTTCACCTTGCGCGTCTTCCACCAGAACTCATCAATCAGCGCGAGCTGCCCGGTGCCCCAGTAGGCACCAGCGTAGCGGCTGCCCAGCCTGGCAAGCGTCACCGGCGCCTGGTCGAACGGCGCGGCCTGCATCAGCACCAGGTCGCGGATATCCGCCGCGCGCGCCGGATCACCACCATCCTGCGCTTCGGCCCACACCAGCGTGGCCGGCGCATCCGCGCGCCAGTCGATATCACGCACGCCCGTGGGCACGGCGTCATTGCCGGTCGGCAGGCCTTCCACCAGCGGCAGATGGGCGATCTCCTTCACCAGCTTGCCGTCACGGTCGAGCACTTCGATTCGGCGAGGGAAGCTTTCCACCGGCACCAGATACGAGAACGGTCGCTCCACGCGCTCGCGCAGCAGGTAACGGCCATCCGGCGACGCGCTGATCGCCAGCGTGAGCGCGGGTTCGCCCAGCGGCGTGACTTTGCCGTCGAGATCCACCAGGGCGGACTGCGAGCGCAGGTAATACTCCAGCTGACGCGCGTCGTCTTCGTTGCGCAGCATGTCCTGGTACGTGCGAATCGCCTTCACACCGCTGCCGGCCTGCGTCTGCTGCGTGTTCGGGCCCGTCGGAATCACGCTGACCACCGGAGGCGCGCCCTGCGCTTCCGGCTGCAGTTGCACCAGGAGCTGCCTGCTGCCGGGCATCCAACGGTAGCCGCGGCCCGCTACCGTGTTGAGTGGCAGCGTGATCAGGCGGCGCGCCGTACGAGCGGCCACGTCAACGATCCACAGTTCGTTGCGACCCTGCGCGGCATCCACCTGGTTGAAGGCCAGGTAGCGCTGGTCCGGCGACCAGCTGGACGTGGCGATCGACAACGGCTTGGGCAGCCCCTGCAAGCGGATGTCCTTGCCGCTGGCGATGTCCAGCAGCCACAGGTCCGTGCCGAACAGGAAACGGCTCTGCGCATGGACACGCGGGTTGATGCGCAAACCGGCCAGCTTCAGCTCGGGCTGCGCTACGACATCGATGCCGGGTAGCGCCGGCGATTGGGTCAGGGCGAGCAGGTCGCGGTGCGGACTGATCGACACCGCGGGTGGACGCGGCGCATCGACCAATGCCTGCAGCGGCGCGGGCGGCGCGAGGTAGCCGCTGGCCGGCGCGGAGACAGCGAAAGGCGCCGTATCGGCCAACGCCGCCATCGGCAGCGCGGCGAGCAGGAAACCCACGAGGGCAAGGCGTCGGAGCGAGCGTTCCATGGCGTGGCAAAGCCTCTTGTCGTATGAACTTGCGACATTAGCCGTCCCGGCCCTCATGAGCCAAGCCTGTCTATCGGCAGGGCGCGGCGACGGCCCCACCCAAAACCGCAGGTAGCTGACGCTATACTCAGGGGTCCCGTCGAGGGGCGCTGCGACCGGAAACGCGCGAGACCGCACATGCCTGTGCCGTCCCGCTCGCCGGCCAGGCTCGATGGATTTCCTTTGTAACGGCGCCCGGACCACGATGCGGCCTATTGGTCGCAACACCCGGAGCTACGCCATGAACGCAGTTACCAAAGATCCGTCCTTCCAGGACTACAAAGTTCGCGACATGTCCCAGGCCGAACTCGGCCGCCGCCGCATCCGCATGGCGGAAGAGGAAATGCCGGGCCTGATGCAGATCCGCGCCCGTTACGCCAAGGACAAGCCGCTGAAGGGCGTGCGCCTGTCCGGCTCCCTGCACTGCACCAAGGAAACCGCCGTTCTCGCCGAAACCTTGCGCGAGCTGGGCGCCTCGGTGCGCTGGGCTTCGTGCAACATCTTCTCCACCCAGGACGACGTCGCCGCCGCCCTGGCTGCCGGCGGCCTGCCGGTGTTCGCCTGGAAGGGCGAGACGCTGGAGGAGTACTGGCAGTGCACGCTCGACATGCTCACCCATCCGGGCGAGCTGGGCCCGCAGCTGATCGTGGACGACGGCGGCGACGCCACGTTGTTCATCCACAAGGGTGTGGAGCTGGAAGACGGCAGCAACTGGGTCAACACGCCCAGCAGCAACCACGAGGAACAGGTCATCAAGGACCTGGTCAAGCGCACGGAAGCGGAGCGTCCGGGCTGGTTCAAGAAGATCGCCGCCGAGTGGAAGGGCGTCTCCGAGGAAACCACCACCGGCGTGCATCGCCTCTACCAGCTCGCCGAAGCCGGCAAGCTGCTGGTGCCGGCCATCAACGTCAACGACTCGGTCACCAAGTCGAAGTTCGACAACCTGTACGGCTGCCGCGAATCGCTGGCCGACGGCATCAAGCGCGCCACCGACCTGATGGTCGCCGGCAAGGTCGCCGTCGTGTGCGGCTACGGTGACGTGGGCAAGGGTTGCGCGCACTCGCTGAAGGGCTTCGGCGCCCGCGTGATCGTCACCGAGATCGATCCGATCAACGCCTTGCAGGCCGCGATGGAAGGTTTCCAGGTCACCACCATCGAAGACACGCTCGGCATCGGCGACATCTACGTCACCACCACCGGCAACAAGGACATCATCACGCTCGAGCACATGGCGGCGATGAAGAACAACGCGCTGGTGTGCAACATCGGCCACTTCGACAACGAGATCCAGATGGATCGCCTCAACGCCGCGAAGGGCGTGTCGCGCGAGACCATCAAGCCGCAGGTGGATCGCTACACCTTCGAGAAGACCAACCACAGCATCTACATGCTGGCCGAGGGCCGCCTGGTGAACCTCGGTTGCGCCCATGGCCATCCGAGCTTCGTGATGTCCAACAGTTTCTCCAACCAGACCCTGGCCCAGCTCGACCTGTGGGCGAACAAGGACTTCTACGACAAGACGGTCTACCGCCTGCCGAAGAAGCTGGACGAGGAAGTGGCCCGCCTGCACCTGGAACAGATCGGCGTGAAGCTCACCAAGCTGACCCCGGAACAGGCGGCCTACATCGGCGTGCCGGTGGATGGCCCGTACAAGCCAGACCACTACCGCTACTGATCGGCATCGGCCTTCGGTCGAACGCAAAAAGGGCCGCCCATGGGCGGCCCTTTTTCATGCATGGACGAATCGCGCGCAGGACACGCCCCCATCGAGCGTGCCCTGCGCGCAATCGCTCCCCTAACCGCTCGCCGGGCCACACCCCAGCATGCCCAACACGCCGTGAAGTGCCGGCACGTGCATCAACCAGGGCGCCGACAGCGTGAGCACGCCGGCACACATCACCAGCACTGCCGCGCCGCGACGCAAACCTGGCCGTTGCAGCCAGCGTCCCACGCGCGCTCCGGACCACGTCAAAGGCAGCATCACCGGCAAGGTGCCCAGCCCGAAGGCCGCCATGATCAGCGCGCCATCGCGCGCACTCGCCGACAGCCAGGCCGCCGCCAGCACCGTTGTGCTCAAGCCGCAAGGCAACCATCCCCACAACATGCCTGCCGACAGTCGACGCACCGGCGTGTTCGCCGGAAGCAGTCGGCGCTGCAGCGGTTGCAACCATTTCCAGACGCGCGCACCCGGGCGCGCGAGGAAACCCAGGCGTCCGGTACGGTCCAACAGGCGCAACGCCATCACGACCAATACCAGACCCACCGCGGTGCGCATGGCGAGCGCCAGCGCATCCAGCTCGAACAGGCGCAGCACGCCGTCACCGATACCGCCCACGACCGTACCGGCCAGCACATAGCCAAGCACCCGCCCCAGGTTGAGCTGAAGCGCATTGCCCCATCCCATGCGCGGTGACCACATCGAGAACCCCGTGGCGATGCCACCGCACATCGCAGCGCAATGCACGCCACCGAGCACCCCGGTCAACAGGACCGCCGACAGCGCCGCGGCGTTAACCATGCCTGCGTTCTTCCATGGTGCACCCGGCCTTCGCTTCACGTGGCCGATCGTCACGCAGGATGTCGATGGCCGGCGTGTCCATGTCATCGAACTGTCCCTTGCGCACCGCCCACACGAAGGAACCTATCGCCACCGCCAGCAGCATCAGGCTCAACGGAATAAGCATCAGCAGGATGATCACGAAGACGACTCCGGCACGGACACGCGCATCAGGCGCAGCGCATTGGCTGTGACGATCAGCGACGACAAGGCCATGCCAAGCGCGGCCAGCGATGGAGTCACCTGCCCCGCGATCGCCAGCGGCAGCGCCAACAGGTTGTAGCCGATGGCCCAGGCGACGTTCTGGCGGATGATGCGCTGCGTACGCCGCGCCAGCTGCACCGCAGCGGGAATGCGCAGCAGCGACGGCGCCGTCAACACCATGTCAGCCGCACGCTGCGCCAGCGACGCGCCTTCACCCATGGCCAGCGATACATCCGCGCCCGCGAGCACCGGCGCATCGTTCAGGCCATCGCCGACCATGGCGACCACGCGCCCTTGCGCCTGCAGCTCGCGGACCAGCGCCAGCTTGTCCTCGGAGCTTTGCCGCGCATGCGCGTCGTCGACCTTGAGCTGGCGTGCCAGGCGCTCCACGGCAGCTGAAGCATCACCACTGGCGAGGTGGATGCGCAGGCCCAAACCGCGAAGCGCGTTCACCGCGGCACGTGCGTCCGTGCGCATGCGCTCTTCCAGCGTGAAGCACGCAACAGCGCTCGTGCCGTCACCGAGCCACAGCCGGCCGTCATCATGCTGGTTCGCGGCGAATGGTCCGCGACCCAGCCGCCATTCCACGCCGTCCACCCGGCCGCTCAGGCCTTGACCCGCGTTCACCTTCAGGCCGCTCGCCGTACGAAGCGTCAGCACGGATGTAAACGCCGCCGCGATCGGGTGACCACTGTCGCGCTCGAGCGCAGCGGCAATGGCCAAGACGTCGTCGGCGGACCTATCGCCGAACGTCCGTACCTCACCGACCGCGGGATCGATGCGCGTGAGCGTGCCCGTCTTGTCGAACACCACGTCGGTCGCGCGAGCGAGACCGTCGAGCCCATCCGCGCGCAGCGAAAGCACGCCAAGTCGCGCGAGCGCCCCATGCGTGGCCGCCAGCGCCGCGGGTACGGCGAGCGACAACGCGCACGGGCAACTGATGACCAGCAGCGACAATGTCACCTCGAAGGCACGCGACGGATCGTGGATGCGCCAGCCGACGAAGACCGCGATGGAAGCAAGCAGCAACGCCACGACAAACCAGGTGCCCACGCGATCCGCGGCACGCGCAAGCGGCGGCCTATGGGCCTGCGCCTGCTCGACCAGGCGGGTGAGCTGCGACAGGCGCGTGGCGCTGCCCAGGCGCGTGATCTCGATGCGCGCTGGGGTCTCGCGGCAGATCGTGCCTGCAAACACCTCAGTGCCCCTGGCCTTGGCGACGGGATGCGATTCACCCGTCAGCAGCGCTTCTTCGAACATCGCCTGTTCGTCCAGCAGCACGCCGTCCGCCGGCACCGCTTCGCCTGCGGCCATGCAGGCGACGTCGCCGATCTGAAGCGCCGTCAGCGGCACGGATTCGCGGGTGCCGTCGTTCCGCTCGCGTACGGCCAGCGCGGGGCGTGCCCGCGCCAGCGCATCCACCTGCGAACTCGCGATGCGCCTGGCACGCTGCTCCAGCATGCGCGCGCACAGCAGCAGGAACACGAACATCGCCGCCGCGTCGTACCAGACGTGCGCGCCGCCGCGTACCGTTTCCACGGCACTGGCCAGATATGCCAACAAGGTGGACCCGGCCACGAGGGTATCCATGCCCGGATGGCGCTCGCGCCATTCGCGCCATGCCCCCATCAGGAAAGGCCAGCCGGAATAGAACACCACCGGCGTGCAAACGAGGAATGTTACCCAGCGGAAGAAGTCGCGGGTGTACAGGGCCATGTGATGATTGAAATCGAGGTAAAGCGCCTCGGACAGCATCATGGTCTGCATGGCGCCAAGGCCGGCGATACCCAAACGCAACAGCCAGCGCCGGCGTTCGGCCAGTTTCTCACGCTCTTGCGCGGCGCCGCTGGCCAGATACGGCCGGTAGCCAAGCGAGGCAAGCCTCTGAAGCACCGACGACAGCGCCACGCGCGCCGGATCCCACGCCACGCGGATACGCCCCGTCACCGCATTCGCACCGGCTTCCAGCACGCCATCCACACGTCCCAGGGCACGATCGATCAGCCACGCACACGCCGCACAGCGCATGCCGTCGGTGAGCAGCGTGATCTCCAGGCCTCCGGTGACCGGAAACGCATGATCGGCAAGTACATCGTCGCGATCCCACGCGGCGAGGTCGGGCAGCTCCACATCCACGCGCGCACCGGCTGCGCTGCGCAAGCGGTAGTAGTCACCCAGATCGGAAGAACGGATCCACTGCGCAGCGGCAAGACAACCATCGCAGCAGAAACCCTTGACGCTCCCTTCGACATCCGACAGCACGGGCGATGCCGGCAAGGCTTCGCCGCAGTGGTAGCAGGTCTCGACGCCGACCTGGCTGATGGTGTCGACGACACAATCCACGGTCAGGGCATCAGCCGGATCGAACGCGCCTGCGGCGCCCAGCGTCCTTGCATCAGCCAGGCGCCGCTATCGGACGCCAGCCTTACCGTCCAGTCACGATCGCGATCCAGCGATCCGACGCCACGCCATCCCAGCTCGCTTGGCGACAGGTGCACCGTGCGCTGCTCGCCCGACGAGTCGGACAAGGTCAGGGTCAGCTTGCCGCCACGCGGGAAATCGCCATCCATCGGCAGCACCTCGACCATGTCGCCCTTCGTGCGCAACACGACGCCTTCGGTGGATACCTCGGCCGGCGACGGCGCGGCCTCGGCGGACACCAGCAGCCTGCCCACCTTGGTTACCCGCCCGACGGTCTCCATGTCCTCGCGCCCCGGATGGACGGCGGCAAACAGCAGCGCAAAGCCGATTGCGACCGAGGCCAGCGGCAGGCCCACCAGCATCCACACCATGGGCTCGCGCCATGCGCTTCGTGTCGTATTCATAGCGAAGGTCCGAAGAAACTGCTCTTGATGGTGGTATCGGCGTCCACGTCGGCACCACGCACCACGAATTGCACGTCATGCCGGCCGGTCACCTCGGGCGAGGCGCTCACGGTGAGCGGAATCGACAACACTTCGCCGCTCTCGGCTTCCACCGTCCGTGCGCCACCGCGAAGCGCGATGGCGGGCATGTCGGTGGACACGACATCGATGACAAAGTGGTGCGGCTGCTGCTCCT
The DNA here is from genome assembly GCF_016586165.1 of Dyella sp. EPa41. Taxonomy (GTDB): domain Bacteria; phylum Pseudomonadota; class Gammaproteobacteria; order Xanthomonadales; family Rhodanobacteraceae; genus Dyella. The sequence goes on from NZ_BCPR01000020.1 coordinate 15,421, forward strand.
TGTTGACCAGCTTGAGCGTGTAGCTGTTCTCGATGCGGCCGTCGCTGGCCTGGCTGTACATCGCATTGCGATCCCGCAGTACCTCGGCAAGCATCACGCCGCGATGGGTCACGCCGTACATCCAGCCTCCCAGCAGGGCGAGCAGCAGGCAGGCGTAGACGATGATGCGAGGCCGCAGCACCCGAGTGGGTTTGCTGTCGATCTGGTTCTGCGTGGTGTAGCGGATCAGGCCCTTGGGGTAGCCCATCTTGCCCATCACGTCATCGCATGCATCGATGCAGGCGCCACACGCGATGCACTCGTACTGCAGGCCATTGCGGATATCGATGCCCACCGGGCACACCTGCACGCAGATGGTGCAGTCGACGCAATCGCCCAGCAGTTCGGCCGTGAACTTGGGCAGTGGTTCGGCAACCATGCCGGCGCCCGCCAAGGCGATGGTGCCGCCTGCCTGGGTGCGATTGTCCGCTGCCGACGGATGTTGGCTGGCGCGAAACACGTAATCGTAGGCCGTGACCTTGTCGAGCAGACCGCGTGCCCGCTCAAGCACACTGGACAGGCCGCGCTTGCGCGGGCCACGCGGCTCGCCGCGCATGGGATCGTAGGCAATGATCAGCGTGTTGCGATCGAACATCGCGCTCTGGAAGCGCGCATAGGGGCACATGTACTTGCACACCTGCTGGCGCAGGAAGCCCGCATTGCCCCAGGTGGCGAACCCGTAGAACAGGATCCAGAAGGCCTCCCAGCCGCCCCAGCCAAAGGGCGCGCGATGCGCCAGGTCGACGATCGGGCTGAAATAGCCCACGAAGGTGAAGCCGGTCCACAGCGAGAACAGTGCCCACAGGCCGTGCCTGGCCGTCTTGCGCAGGATCTTCTCGCGCGTCCACGGACCCGCGTCGAGCTTCATGCGCTTGTTGCGGTCGCCTTCGCACCAGTGCTCGACCCACAGCGACACTTCGGTCCACACCGTCTGCGGGCAGGCGTATCCACAGAAGAGGCGCCCCGCCAAGGCCGTGAAGAAGAACAGCGCCAGCGCGGCGATGATCAGCAGCGTGGAGAGAAACAGGAAATCCTGGGGCAGGAACATCCAGCCGAACACGTGGAACTGGCGCGCCGGAAGATCCAGCAACACGGCCTGCCGGTCGTTCCAGTGCAGCCAAGGGAACAGGTAGTACATGCCGAGCAGCCAGATCAGCGCCGCCACGCGCAGCCGGTTGAAAGTGCCCGACACCTCGCGCGGATAGACCTTGCGCTCGCTGACATAGTAGGAAGTGCTTTCGTCGTCGACGACGTGAAGCGGTATGCGACGACTCATGGGGCGTTACCGGAGTGGAATCCGCGTTTCACCTGCCAGGATGGCCGCAGCAGGATCCAGGTGAACAGGCTGGACGACGCGGTCGCCAGCCAGAAGAGGAAGAAACCGAGGGAGTAGCCCAGTTCGCGGCTGAGTTGCAGCGATGGGAAGGTGATCTCCCGGAGCCGCTCGGGGTCCACGATGGTGAAGAACACCGTCGTGATGACCCCGGCGACGAAAAAGCTCGGCCAGAGAATGGCGCCGACGCGCTGCGAGGCAGGCGTCGGCTCCTGTTCCGGAGGTTTGGCGGAGCGCGCGACCATCACTCGGCAACCACAGCGCCGACGGGCGGCGGTTCCTTGTGCGGCGAGAGGGTCCACACGTAGGCACCGACCAGTCGCGTGCGGGTATCACCCAGCTGTTCCTTCCAGGCCGGCATGACGCCTTGCCGCCCCTCGTCCAGCGTCCGGTGAAGCGCCACCGAGCTGCTTCCATACAGCCAGTAGTTGTCGGTGAGGTCCGGCGCACCGAGCACTTGGTTGCCTTTACCCTGCGGGCCGTGGCATGCGGTGCAGATACCGGCGAACAGCTTCTCGCCACGCTCAACCGCGTCCTTGGGCTGGTCCGGACGCGACAGCGAAAGCACATAGGCGATCGTGTCGTCCACCGCGGTCGCACCGCCTTGCGCCGTCAGCGTACTGGCCCAAGCCGGCATCGTTGCCTGGCGACCATTCTGGATGGTGTCCAGGATGCGCGCGGGCGTTCCGCCCCAATGCCAGATGTCGTCCGTGAGATCCGGATAGCCGGTGGCGCCATGGCCGCTGGAGCCATGGCAGGCGGCACAGCGATTGATGAAGATCGCACGACCGATCGACACCGCACCGGCGTCCTTGGCCAGGTCGTCGATCGACTTGCCCGCATAAAGCTTCAGCGTGTCATCGAGACGCGCATTCTCTGCGGCCGATTCGGTCGCCCACTCGGACTTCGAGCTCCAATGCCCCCAGCCCCTGAGATTGCCCAGTCCGTACCAGATGAGGTAGCCGACGGAGAACACCAGGGTGATGTAGAACAGGTTGATCCACCACCGCGGCAGCGGCTTATTGTACTCGGTGAGGTCGCCATCCCACACGTGACCGGTTTCGTCCGGCTTGGGATCGGTGGGGCGGCGTTTGACGTTGCTCCTGAGCAGCCAGACGCAGCCCAGCAGGTTCAACACCGTGATGGCCACCACGTACCACGTCCATGCGGAAGTCATGCCCTCTCCTCCTTATCGTCGTCCAGAGGCATACGGGCAGCGGCATCCAGCACGGGCTTCACACCCGGCCTCCATAGCAGGATGCAGCCCACTATAAACAGCACCAGCAGAAAGGCAGTGATCAGACCGGGAATCATCACTCGGCTCCTTCTGCGACCTGCATGTCCGCCTGCGATACATGCGTTCCGAGGCTTTGCAGGTAGGCGACCACGGCGTCCAGCTCGGTCTTGCCTTCGACGGCGGCCGGTGCGGCGGCGATCTCGGCATCACTGTAGGGATCACCGATGCGCTTCAGGGCGCGCATGTGCTGGGCGACTTCCGCGCCGTCCAGCTTGGCCTTGGCCAGCCACGGATAGGCCGGCATGTTCGACTCCGGCACCACGTCGCGCGGATTGTTGAGGTGGGCGCGATGCCAGTCGTCCGAGTAGCCGCGCAGGCCCACGCGCGCCAGGTCGGGACCCGTGCGCTTGCTGCCCCACTGGAACGGATGGTCGTACACCGATTCGCCAGCGAGCGAGTAATGACCGTAGCGTTCCGTCTCGAAGCGCAGCGTGCGCACCATCTGCGAATGGCAGTTGTAGCAACCCTCGCGGATGTAGACATCGCGCCCGGCGAGCTCGAGCGCCGGATAAGGCTTGATGCCCGGCAGCGGCTTGATGGTCTCGGCCTGGAACATCAGCGGGACGATTTCGGCGAGGCCGCCGAAGGACACCGCCACGGCTATCAGGATGGCCATCAGGCCGATGTTCTTTTCGATCTTTGCGTGCATATGGCTCATGTCTGTTCCCTCAGGCACGCGCATCGGCAGCGTCGGGCGGCAGCACCGGCTGCGGCGCGGTGCTCGCGGCGGACAGCTGGAAGGTCCGCAGCACGTTCCAACCCATCACCAGCATGCCGCTCAGCACGATCAGTCCGCCGCCGAGGCGGAACAGGAAGTACGGCTTGGTGGCGTTGAGTGCCTCGACGAACGAATAGACCAGCGTGCCGTTCTCGGGATCCGTGGCGCGCCACATGAGTCCCTGCGTGACGCCGGCGATCCACATCGAGGCGATGTAGACGACCAGACCGATCGTATGCAGCCAGAAGTGCAGGTCGATCAGCTTGGTCGAGTACATCTTCGGAAGGTTGAGCAGGCGCGGCAGCATCGCGTAGATGGAGCCGATCGAGATCATCGCGACCCAGCCGATCGCGCCCGAATGGACGTGTCCGATGGTCCAGTCGGTGTAGTGACTGAGCGAGTTGACCGTCTTGATCGACATCATCGGTCCCTCGAACGTGCTCATCATGTAGAACGAGAGCGAGACGATGAGGAACTTCAGGATCGGGTCGGTGCGCAGCTTGTGCCACACGCCCGAGAGCGTGAGGATGCCGTTGATCGCGCCACCCCACGACGGCGCCAGCAGCACCAGCGAGAACACCATGCCCAGCGACTGTGCCCAGTCGGGCAGCGCGGTGTACTGCAGGTGATGCGGGCCGGCCCACATGTACACCGCGATCAGTGCCCAGAAGTGCACGATCGACAGTCGATACGAATAGATGGGGCGGCCGGCCTGCTTGGGCACGAAGTAGTACATCATGCCGAGGAAGGCCGTGGTCAGGAAGAAACCGACCGCGTTATGGCCGTACCACCACTGCACCATCGCATCGACCGCGCCGGAGTACACCGAGTACGACTTGAACCAGCCGGCCGGGATGGCGATGTTGTTGACGATGTGCAGCAGCGCGATGGTGACGATGTACGCGCCGTAGAACCAGTTGGCGACGTAGATGTGCTTCACCTTGCGCAGGGCGATGGTGCCGAAGAACAGCACGCCATAGGCCACCCACACGACCGTGATGAGCAGGTCGATCGGCCATTCGAGCTCGGCGTACTCCTTGCCCTGGGTGAGTCCCAGCGGCAAGGTGACGGCGGCGGCCACGATCACCAGTTGCCAGCCCCAGAACACGAACGAGGCCAGCTTGTCCGAGATCAACCGGACATGGCAGGTGCGCTGTACCGTGTAGAGACTGGTGGCGAACAGCGCCGAGCCGCCGAACGCGAAGATCACCGCGTTGGTATGCAGCGGGCGCAGGCGTCCGTAGCTGAGCCACGGCAGATCGAAATCGAGGCCCGGCCAGTACAGCTGGGCAGCGATGATCACGCCGACCAGCATCCCGACCACGCCCCATACCACGGTCATCACGGCGAATTGCCGGACGACCTTATCGTTGTAACTCCCCTCGACGCCTACCATGAGGCCCACTCCTAGGCTTAACTGAACGGCGGGAAGTCTGTGGGCCCGGCCTCACGTCACAGTTGATCTAGATCAAAGGGAACCGGGGGAAAGGCTGTCGCGGTTTGTCGCAGGTCAAATTTGAGGGATGTCATATCTCTTCATCGCGAAAAAGAGATATATACTTGGCCCGACCCCGCCAGGACACTTGCGATGCCCTCCATCAGCTTCGAGTTCTTCCCGCCCAAGACCGACGAGCAGCGTGCCCAGCTGGACCAGGCGGCGATCCTGCTCAAATCGCTTTCGCCCGAATATGTGTCGGTGACCTTTGGCGCCGGTGGCTCGACGCTGAGCTATACCGGCGAAACGGTCGCCAGGCTGCACGGCGACCACGGCCTGGACGTGGCGCCGCATCTGTCCTGCGTGGGCGGCACGCGGGCGGAACTGGCCGAATTGCTGGATAGCTACCGGGCCGCGGGGTACCGGCGCATCGTGGCCCTGCGCGGCGACCTGCCCTCGGGCATGGCCACCCCTGGCGACTTCCGCTACGCCTCGGAGCTGGTGCGCTTCATTCGCGAGTACACGGGCGACCACTTCCACATCGAAGTGGCGGCCTACCCGGAAACGCACCCCCAGGCGGACGACGCCCTGGCGGACCTGCGGCACTTCAAGGCCAAGGTCGATGCCGGCGCGAACGGAGCGATCACGCAATATTTCTTCAATGCGGATGCCTATTTCCGCTTCGTCGACGACGTGCGCCGCCTCGGCGTCGAGGTGCCGATCGTTCCCGGCATCATGCCGATCTCGAACTTCTCGCAGCTCAAGCGTTTTTCCGACCAGTGCGGCGCGGAGATTCCGCGCTGGATCATCAAGCGCATGCAGGCCCATGGCGACGATGCCGCGTCGATCCGGGAACTGGGCGCGGACGTGGTGGCGGACATGTGCCAGCGCCTGCTGGATGGCGGCGCGCCGGGGCTGCACTTCTATACGCTGAATCGCGCGCGAGCCACTCAGGCAGTCCTGAACCGACTGCACAGTTGAATGATGCCGCCGGGCGTAAGCTCGGTGGATGGCTCTTCGCTGCTGGATACTGTTGCTGGTCTTCTGCCTGCCCCTGTGCCTCCGGGCTCAGGATGGCATCCACCGATGCGTCGGTCCCGAGGGCACGCCGCTGTTCACGGACCAACCGTGCGCGGCACTGCAGGCCACTCCTGTCGTCCCGCCTCCGCGGGATGATGTTCCCACGGCCGCGACGCCGAACCCGGCCACGGCGCCGCCGCCCGTGCTTTGCGCGGCTACCGTGTCGGAATTGCGGCAGAGCATGCTCGATGCCTTCGCCACCCATGATCCCAATCGGCTCGCCGGCTTGATGCTGTGGGGTGGCTACGGGCGTGAGGGTGTCGTGGCGGACATCCGTTCGCTCGGCGGCCTCATGCAACGGCCGCTGCTGGGCATTGGCCAGGCTGACGACGATGCCGCCGATGCCACGGGGAATGGCGACGCCGAGGGCCCGCCGCGTTCCGCGGATCCGAATGGCGAGCGCCAGCTGGTGATCCGTACGGCCGCGAATGATGGCAGCGGCGCGCCTCATGAAACACGCTTCGACATCGTGCGCCGGTCGGGGTGCCTCTGGCTGCGGGGCCGCGGCTGAAAGCCAACCACGACGCTCCCGCTCGAATGCCCGGGTTATCATGGTGCGATTTTTCCCCGGAGCATCGACATGGCGCAGCAGTACCCCGATTGGATCTGGCAGAACGGCGTGATCAAGCCCTGGCAGGAGGCGACCACGCATGTCATGGCCCATGCGTTGCACTACGGCTCGTCGGTGTTCGAAGGCATTCGTAGCTACGCGACGCCCGATGGCGCGGCGATCTTTCGCCTGACCGATCACCTGAAGCGCCTGTACCAGTCGGCCAAGATCTACGACATGGCCCTGCCCTACACGCAGGACGAACTCGCTGCGGCCTGCCGCGAGGTGGTGCGCAAGAACGGCCTCCATGCGGCGTATCTGCGCCCCGTGGCCTATCGCGGCCTGGGCGGCTTCGGGCTCTCGGCGGAAACGCCGATCGATGTGGCTGTCGCCGCGTGGCCGATGGGTCCGTATCTCGGCCCCGAGGCGCTGGAAAACGGCATCGACGCGTGCGTGTCGAGCTGGCAGCGCTTCGCGCCGAACACCATTCCTGCCGGCGCGAAGGCCGGCGGCAACTACCTCTCCGGCCAGCTGATCGCGCGCGAAGCGCGTCGTCTCGGTTTCGGCGAAGGCATCGCCATGGCCTCCACCGGCCTGCTCAGTGAAGGCGCGGGCGAGAACCTGTTCCTGGTCTTCGACGGCGTGCTGCACACCACGCCGGCCAGCGCTTCGATCCTCACCGGCATCACGCGGGACACGCTCAAGACGCTGGCACGCGAGGACGGCATCGAAGTGGTCGAGCGCGATATTCCGCGTGAATACCTGTACCTGTGCGATGAGCTGCTGATGTGCGGCACGGCGGCGGAAATCACCCCGATCCGCTCGGTGGACGGCAAGAAGGTCGGCAGCGGCAAGGGCGGCCGCGTCACGCGTCGCCTGCAGGAGCTGTTCTTTGGCCTGTTCAGCGGCAAGACCAACGACCAGTGGGGTTGGCTGGAACCGTTGTAAGCATCAGCACCCTGTAGGAGCGCACCCAGTGCGCGATCATGCGCCTATGAGCGTCGATCGCGCACTGGGTGCGCTCCTACAGGGAGGACTCTGGAAAGTGATCAGGCGAACACGATACTCGCGATCGCGCCATTGGTATCGGTACGCGGACGCATCGATACTTCCCAGCCGTAGAGATCGCACAGGCGACGCACGATGGCCAGGCCGAGGCCTGCGCCGCTGCCACCCGCACCTTCGCCGCGCACGCCGCGCTGGAACAGTCGCTCGGCATCTTCGGGCTTGATGCCCGGCCCCGTATCGATGATCTCGATGCGGTCGCCGGTGATTTCCACCGTCACCGTGCCTTCCAGCGTGTACTTGATCGCATTGCCGATGAGGTTGGTCAGCGCCACCGACAACACAGAAGCCGGCGCGTTGACGCTCAGCGGCTGCTTTACCTGCAACTCGATGCTGATCGGCTTGTCGCGCATCTGCGGTCGCTGGCTTTCGATCACGTCGGAAGCCACCTTCGCCACTTCGGTGGTTTCGCCACGCGTGGGGCCGCGGCGTTCCGCGCGCGACAGCAACAGCAGGGCTTCGATCAATTCGGTTGCCTGGCGCGACGAGCGTTCGATGCGCTTGAGACGTTCGCGCAGCTTGTCGGTGAGATCGGGCGAGCCCTGCAAAAGCTCGGTGGTGCTGGCAATCACCGCCAGAGGCGTGCGCAACTCATGGCTCACGTCCGAGTTGAATTCGCGATCGCGCTCGACCATCGCGGTGAGCCGTTGCGAATATTCGTCGAGCGCCAAAGCGAGCTCGCCCACTTCGTCATCGGCAAAGTGCGGTGCGAGGGGTTCGCGTTGCCCGGTCTTGCGGAAATCCCTTAGACGCCGCGCAAGTTCGCTAACAGGTTTCAGTACCTTGCGCGACAGCCACAAACCGATCACCAGCGACAACAGGCCGAACAAAAAGACCGCACCGATTACGCTGAACAGCAATTGCTGCTTGCCCAGCTCTTCTCGAGATACGTCATAACGCAGAAAGCTGATGATGCCGTTCTCGCGGTAGACGGCGAGTTTGTAGTGATGGCGCTGCCCGTCACCCTCGACCTCGTAAATGTCATGCACGCCATTGGGCAAGTTCTGCCATTGCAGCGGTGCCTTATAAAGCGTCCGGTCGCTCAGCACCGTTCCCGTAAGCAAGCGCGAACCGCTCGCTCCACCAGGATGCTCGTGCGCCTGCTGGTTGGCCCATCGCGCATCGTCCAGCAAGCTGGCATTTACCAGCTGATCTTCAACACGACTGCGTATATTGAGTGCCGCGAACGCAAACAACGCGCTGAGGCCAAAGCCGAACAGCGCGAACGATACGACCAGGCGAAACCTGAGCTTACGCCTGGACCGCATCCGGTTCGACCATTCGATATCCGATGCCGTGCCGCGTGTGGATCAGCGGCTTTTCGAAGGGCTTGTCGATCGCGGCGCGCAAACCGTGGATATGCACCCGCAGCGAATCGCTGTCGGGGAGTTCCTCGCCCCACACGCGCTGCTCCAGGTCCTGGCGCGTGACCACCGACGGGCTGGCTTCCATCAGCGCCTGCAGGAGCTTGAGGCCGATCGGGTTGAGCTGGATCGACTTGCCCTCGCGGGTGACCGTCAGCGTGTCGAGGTTGTAGGTGAGATCGCCCACCTTGAGCACGCGGCTCTGCGGGCCCTTGCCACGACGCGCCAGCACCTCCAGGCGCGCCGCCAGCTCCTGCAACGCGAACGGCTTGGTCATGTAGTCGTCGGCGCCGGACTCGAAGCCCGTGAGCTTCTGCTCGAGCGCATCGCGCGCGGTCAGCATCAGGATCGGCGTCTGCTTGTGCGCCTCGTGGCGCAGCTTGCGTGCGACGTCGAGGCCATCCATGCCCGGCAGGGTCAGGTCGAGCACGATCACGTCGAAATCGTGCACCACCGCCAGATGCAGGCCGGTCACGCCGTCGCCGGCGAAGTCGACCACATGTCCGCGGTCTTCCAGATAATCGCCGATGTTGGTCGCGATATCGCTGTTGTCTTCGATTACCAGTACGCGCATGCGTCCTCCATACGCAGCCGGCATGGGGCCGGCCGAGGGCCCAAGCTTAACAACTTGGATGACGGGAGAGGGGCTTCCGGCGGGCGCCAAGCTGAATAAACCCGTCGACCGGCAAGAAAAAAGCCCAGGCTCGCTGACATGACGTCGCTCGCCTGGGCTCAAGCTACTGCCCCGATACCGTAATCTGCTGTCACCAGACCTTTCGGTTGAAGTGCCGAGCAAATTGCAGTGGGGACTTTATAGGGGTCGCAGGGTTACGGTGCGGTTAATCGGTCCTCACTCAGTCGTTAACCTTCAGACGACAGTTATCCAGCGCATCATCACATCGCACTCACGGTCTCGCAGCTCGTCAGTTCGATGATCCATCGATGGCAGCCTGTCGGCCGGTTTCTTCCGGCCAACGACAGATATGCGTCCCCGTGACGACCTGGCAACCGACGCGCGCCTGGATTTCCCGGCTGTTGGCGTTGTTCGCGCCACCATCCAGACTGAACGCCATCACCTGGCGATACCGCTCCGAAAGCAGATGGCCGGCCGGCACGGAATAGACCCATCCGCGCATGGCCACCAACGCGGCCTGCTCGAAGACGCCGGCCGGATCGGCGCTGACGACGCGCATGTCCTGCACGGAACCATCGCTGGCAAGGCTGAATTCGATGACCACCTTGCCCTCGATGCCCTTCTCGAGCGCACCCGCCGGATAGATCGGCTTGCGAATGCGCAGCGGCGTCAGCGCAGGCGAACTGGTTTCAGTCGCCTGGAAGTGCACGGGTATCGTCGCGGCCCTGTGCGGTGCCAGGTTGGCGATGGCCAGGGGCAATACGCCGGGCATCGCCATAGTCGACGCGGCACCCGGGAGAGCAACAGGGGCCAATGGCTCTTCAGCCGATGGGAGGTCGACCGCGACAGGCCGCTGCAACACCGTGCCGCTGGGCCGGAGATTGGCCGGGTGCCAGGCATGCTGCAGCGATTGCGCCAGTGGCAGGACGATCAGCGATGCCGCACGCGGCACCGGTCCGAGGAGATCGGGCACGCCCTCGCGCTTGAGCGTGAGGCCAAGCACCAAGGTCGCGACCATGCCGACGGCGAGCAGCGCGCCCGAATACGGTCGCGAGGGTTGCGCCGCCATGGCGCCGTGATCGGCCGCCATCTGGTGGACGCGGTCCAGCAACACACCGCCGCTGGCCGCCATCATCATGGGGGCCGCCTGCTGGATGCTGCCCAGCGCCGACAGCGCCCGCGCCAGGTCGCGCCAGTTGCCGCCATGGACGGCGAGCGCCATCTGGTCGCAGCAGATCTCACGCTCGTTGCGCACGTCGGTGGAGATCCAATGCACGACGGGATGGAAGAAGAACAACGTTTCCAGCACGACCTGGAAGAAATTCACCAACGGATCGAGCCGCTTCAGATGGGCGAGTTCGTGGGCGAGAACCAGCTCCAGCTGGGCACGCGGAAAGCCGGTGGCCATCGCCAGCGGCAGCACGATCACCGGCCGGAACCACCCCACCAGCAAAGGCGTGTCGACCACACCGCTCCACACCAGCGAAATGCGCCGGCGCATGCCGAAGCGCTCGGTGAGACGCAGCAGCATCCGCACCATCGGGCCTTCGTCCTCCAGGCCCGAAGCGACCAGGCCCTGGAGCCCGCGCCATTGCCTCCACACACGCACCGACAGGACGAGCACGCCCGCCAGCCAGATCACGGCGAGCCACGGCGTAATGCCGAACCGACCGGTGAGATGGTCAAGGATGGATGCCGGCGATTCGCCGAGGCTGCCCGCCGCGATCACCACCGGGTCAAGCATGACGTTCTGCGAAGGCAGCGGCGCCGGCGCGCGAAGCAGCCACGCCATGGTCACCACGGGGCACGCGGCAAGCACCAGCATGGCGGCCACGCCCAGCCGATAACGGGCGACGCCCCGCGGCAAGGCCGCACGCACGGCGGCGTAAACCGCGCCGGCCAGCAGGCCCTGCCACAGAAAATGCAGCAGGGTGACGCCCAGCAGCTGCAAGGTCTCAAGGAAGATATGCGAGGAAGCCATCAGGACGTCTCCTGATCAAGTTTGTTCAGGAGATCACGGATCGCGCGCAGCTCCTCGCGCGTGGCGCGCTGCGTGCCCAGGGCATGCAACACCAGCTGGGACGACGAGCCGTCGAAAACGCGATTGACGATGTCGTACAGAAAGCGCTTCTGCGTGCGCTCCTTGCTGACGGCCGGACGATAGACATGGGCGCGCGCCGTATCGTCGCGCTCCACCAGCCCCTTTCCATGCATGACCTGAAGCAACTTCAAGGCCGTCGTATAACCACCGCCTTCGCCCAAAGCTTCGTGCACTTCGCGCACCGTGCACGGCCCCTGCCGCCACAACACGCGCAGGATCTCGAGCTCAGCCACCGTGGGCTTGGGTGCGTCTGGCTTGGATGCTTTCATGTGCCTCCCCCAGCGCCTGATCAAGGCATCAGGCCCCGGCACGTACCGGGGCCCAACCAATCATCAACCGCCGTTGCGGTTCTGCACGGCATGCGTCGCCGTGTCCTGCATGAACTTCTGGCTGTCGCGGCGGCTGCGCTCGATCTCGCCGTAGGTACGGCAGGTCGACTTGGGCAGCAGCGAACCGGTCGGCGCCGCGCGCTCGCAGATCACCTTGTTGCCGTCACGCTTGGTCAGGATGGCATTGATGGCTTCCTGGTCGTTCACCAGCTTGACCTTGGTGTCCTTGTCCATCTTGTCCGTGGTGTCGTACTTGTCGAACGCCGCCTGCATGTCGGTGAAGTGCGAATCGATGACGGTGCGCTCTTCCGAGGTCACGAACTCGTAGCGACCACCGGGCTCCATCAGCTTGTGCACCGCAGCCGTCTGGGCGGTGAAGTCTTCCTTGTCCTGCGCCTTGACGACCACTTCGTCCTTGCTGGCAAACGCAGAACCGGCCGCCAGGCACATTCCCAGGCCGAGCATCCAGATCTTGAACTTCATGCTTCTCCCCTCCGCGATCATGCCGTATCCCGACATGGGATAGCACGCAGTATCGTCCGCAGCCATCCTAATCAGGCTGTCCGGCGGCTGTCAACGAAGATGTTCGTACTACGGATGTCGTAGTCCGCGAGCCTGTTCAGCGGGCCCGACCGGCGTTCTGTTCCAGGAGTTTGACGATCTCACCGGACACATCCACGCCCGTCACGGTCTCGATGCCTTCCAGGCCGGGCGAGGCGTTGACCTCAAGCAACAGCGGCCCCCGGTTCGAACGGAGAATATCCACGCCAGCCACCCCCAGGCCAAGTGCCGAAGCCGCCTGCACGGCGATGCGGCGCTCTTCCGTGCTCAATACGGCCACGCTGGCCGAGCCGCCCCGGTGAAGATTGGCCCGGAACTCGCCCGGGCTGGCCTCGCGCTGCATCGCGGCGACGACCTTCTTGCCGACCACGAAGCAACGCAGGTCGCTGCCCTTGGCCTCGGCGATGAACTCCTGCACCAGGAAATTGGCGTAAAGGCCGCGGAAGGCCTCGATCACGCTCTGCGAGGCGCTGCGCTTTTCGGCCAGCACTACGCCGGTGCCCTGGCTGCCTTCATTGAGCTTGATCACATGCGGCGGCTCGCCGAGCGTCGCGAGCACGTCGGCGGTGTCGTCCGGGTTGTCGCCGAAGACCGTGGCGGGCATGTCCAGGCCCTTGGCGGCAAGGATCTGCAGGCAGCGCAGCTTGTCGCGCGCGCGCAGCACGGCATCCGACGAATTGGGCGTGTAGACACCCATCATTTCCAGCTGGCGCAACACGGCCGTGCCGTAGAACGTGCTGGTCACGCCGATGCGCGGGATGACGGCATCGATGCCGCGCAGGGCCTTGCCCTTGTAGCGGATCGACATGTTGCCCGGCGCTATGCGCACGTAGCAGCGCAACGGGTCGAGCACGCGCACCACGTGCCCGCGCTCGCGCGCGACGTCGACCAGCCGCTGGGTGGAATACAGGCGGGCGTTCCGCGACAGGATGGCGATCTTCATGAAACACCCATGGGGTCGACCAGCACCGGTCGCGGCTGTGTATAGGAAAGAGCAGGGTCGACCGCAAAGCGCCCTTCGAGCGCGGTGCGTCCCAGCAACATGGGAAACAGCATATGGCGGCGATCCGTCAAATTGATGTCGACCGCAAAACGCCTGCCCGCGAGCAGCACTTCGGTACGGATAAACCAGCGCAGCGTCCGCCGGCCGCCCGTGTCGGTGACGGCGCGGCGATCGAGCGCCGGGGTTTCGCAGGCGATCGCCACGCGGTGGCGCCCGCCCACGTTCACCGCAAAACGCAGCCAGGTATCGCCTTCGCGCTCGAAGCTTTCCAGCGCATCCACATGCAACGAGCTGCTGCGCGCCCCGGTGTCGAGCTTGGCCTTGAGCAGGCCGATGCCGAGAGTCGGCAACGCCAAACGCTCCCGCCAGCCGAGGGTGATCACATCCGCCATATCAGCGCACGCCGCAGGGTTACGTGTAAGGGAGCTCGGGGGGTCGAGTTGGAGCGGGTGAAGGGAATCGAACCCTCGTCAGTAGCTTGGGAAGCTACAGCTCTACCATTGAGCTACACCCGCATCGTCGTGCGATGGTAACCCGGCACCCCGGAATTTTGGAACTGTCCATGCAGTTCAACACCGCATGAACCGGACATGGCGGCCCGCTGAATCGATGGCGACATCGAGCCCGGCCGGTCCTTGCTAGCGCCGGACCGGCGGTCCGCATAATGCGCACGTCGACGTCCGGCCACGCTCATGCGTTTTACGGGTGATGACACCTGCCGGCGCGCGGGCATCGCGCCATGTTCCGGAGAACTCCATGCGTGCGCTTTCCACATTGCTTGCATCGCCACGGAGCTGGCGATGGATGGCCGTGACCTTGCTGGCCTGCGCCAGCTGCCTGGCGCAGGCGCAAACCCAGGCGCCCCCGGATGACGGCGGCGCCGGCGACCCACCGTCCCGCGTCGCGCGCCTTTCCTACCGCAGCGGCGACGTCAATCTGCTTCCGTCCGGCGAGAAGGACTGGGGCGACGCCAGCCTCAATCGCCCGATGACCACGGGCGATCGCCTGTCCACGGGCCAGGCGGGCCGCGCCGAGCTCGAACTCGGCGGCGGTACCTTGCGCATCGCCGACGATACCGACTTCGGGTTCCTCACCCTCAACGACCAGTTGAGCCAGGTCGAACTCACCCAGGGCACGCTCAACCTTTCCGTGCGCGGGCTGGCCGAAGGACAAAGCTACGAGATCGACACGCCCACCGTGGCGCTGGTGGTCGACCAGCCGGGCACCTATCGCGTTGACATCAGCGACGACGGCAAGTCCACGCGCGTCACCGACATCGATGGCCGCGCGACGGTCTACGGCGAGGGCGGCGCGCAGCGCCCGCTGGTCGGCGGACGCACCTACGAGTTCGGCGATTCCACGCTCAACAACGTGACGATCAGCGACACCGACGGCGGCGACGACTTCGACGCCTGGTGCAACAGCCGCGATCGGCGCTATGCCACCTCCGATACCGGGCGTTACGTGTCCAGCGACGTCGTGGGCTACCAGGACCTGGACCAGTACGGCAACTGGCAGGCCGACCCCGACTATGGCCAGGTCTGGTACCCCAGCAACGTCGCGGCCGACTGGGCGCCCTATCGCAACGGTCACTGGGCCTACGTAGGCCCGTGGGGCTGGACCTGGGTGGATGACTCGCCCTGGGGCTTCGCGCCTTACCACTACGGCCGCTGGGCCTACGTGCGCAGCCGCTGGTGCTGGGTGCCTGGCCCGGTGTCGGTGCGCCCGGTCTACGCGCCCGCCCTCGTCGCCTTTGTCGGCGGCGCCGGCTTCGGCGTCTCGGTGGGCATCGGCGCGGCGCCGGTGGGCTGGTTCCCGTTGGGCCCGGGTGAAATCTACAACCCGTGGTATCGCGCCAGCCGTGGTTACTACACCAACGTCAACATCACCAACATCTACGTGCGCAACAACCGCCAGGTGGTGATCAACAACATCAACAACCACTACAACTACTTCCGTGAAGGCCGGCCGATGCCGAACGAGCGGTACTTCAACCGCGAAGCGCCGCGCGCGTTCACGGCCATGTCCCGGCAGGACTTCGCCTCGGCCCGCAACGCCGAGCGGCACATGATGTCGGTGGATCCGCGTCGCTTCGCCAACGCACCGGTGATGGCGCGCGGTGCCGATGTGCAGCCGGGCCGCGCAAGCTTCGTGCCTCCACGCAACGGTAACGGCCGCAACCTCCCCGCAGGTGGCTTCAACCGCGAAGTGGTGGCCCGCAATGCGCCGGCCTCACCCTTCGCGGGCCGCGGCCCCGGGGCCGGCAATGCGCCTGCTCCACGCAACATGGCGGGCCCGACCAACGTCCGCATGCTCAACGGACCGTCCGCCGGCAATCGCCCGGGCGCGCCAGGGCGCGGCGCGAATTCACCCGATGAACGCGCCTTCTCCGCGGGCCGCAACAACGGCGCCCCCATGCCGGGCGCGAACCGGCCGGTCGCGCCGAACAATGAGCCGCCCTCCGCGCGCTTCAATCGCCCCCAGCCCGAAGACAACCGCGCGGCCGGCGCGCCCGACATGCGCCGCCAGCCGATGCCCGGCAACGAAGCGCCTGCCGTGCGACCGGGCGAGCTGCCCTCGGCAAGATTTGCGCGACCGCAAGGTGGTGAAGGCCGTATCCCGCCGAACGACCGTGTCAATCAGAACAACCAGCCCCGTCCGGGCGTGAGCTACATCCCCAGCGCAGACGCCGACCGCGCCATGCGCGCTCAACCGCAGCCCGGCACACTGCCCAACACGCCCCGTTTCGAGCGTGCACAGCCGGCGCCCCAGGACACCCCCCGGCCAATGCCGAACCAGGACAATGCCCAGCGATTCCAGCGCGAAAACGCGGCACCCCGCCAGGAACCCCAGCCGCCGCGTTTCGTTCAGCAGCCTCGTGAAATGCAGGCACCGAGGGAAATGCCACAGCGCGAAATGCAGGCCCCGCGCGAAATGCCGCAACAGAGGGAAATGCAGCCTCCCCGTGAAATGCCGCAGCCGCGGGAGGTTCCACAGCAGCGCTCCTATCAGCCGCCACGCGGGTACGAGCCGCCGCAGC
Organism: Dyella sp. EPa41; assembly: GCF_016586165.1. GTDB lineage: Bacteria > Pseudomonadota > Gammaproteobacteria > Xanthomonadales > Rhodanobacteraceae > Dyella. The sequence goes on from NZ_BCPR01000020.1 coordinate 31,970, forward strand.
AGGCACGACCGGCACAGAACAACGGCCAGCCGCAGCAGCGCCCCTCTTCGGGTGGCCACGAGGATCGCCGCCCGCCCAAGAAGGATGACCAGCACAACTGACCACCAGGCCCGGTGGGTTCCGCGAAAAGCCCGGCCATGCCGGGCTTTTTCGTACGATTCGGGCATCCCGGGCCGCAGGCGCTACAATCCGCGGATGTACATCACGCTCAACGGCAGTCCGCGTGACTGCGCCCCCGCCACGACCGTCGCCCAGTTGCTGCAGGAGGCCGGTTACGGCGCCCGCCGCGTCGCCGTGGAAGTGAACCACCAGATCGTTCCACGCAGCCAGCACACCAGCTATGTGCTCGCGGAAGGCGACCAGGTAGAAATCGTCCACGCCATCGGCGGCGGTTGATCGCCGCAATCCGCCACTTGCGGCGCCCATCGGCGCCGCGCGCAGCCTGAAGACACACGATGAACACCAAGACGTTCGACTCCGCCGATCCGCTGATCATTGCCGGCAAGAGCTATGGCTCCCGTCTGCTGACGGGCACCGGCAAATACAAGGACTTCGACGAAACCCGCCGGGCCTCCCAGGCCGCCGGCGCCGAGATCGTCACCGTGGCGATCCGCCGCGTGAATATCGGCCAGGATGCGAGCCAACCGAGCCTGCTGGACGCGCTTCCGCCCGAGGAATTCACCCTGCTCCCGAACACCGCCGGCTGCTACAACGCGGTCGATGCCGTGCGCACCTGCAAACTGGCGCGCGAACTGCTCGATGGCCACAAGCTGGTGAAGCTGGAAGTGCTGGGCGACCAGCGCACGTTGTTCCCCGATGTGGTGGAAACCCTGAAGGCCGCCGAGACGCTCGTCGCCGACGGTTTCGACGTGATGGTCTATACCAGCGACGACCCCATCCTCGCCAAGCGCCTGGAAGACATCGGCTGCGTGGCGGTGATGCCGCTGGCCGCGCCGATCGGTTCGGGCCTTGGCATCCAGAACCGCTACAACCTGCTCGAGATCGTCGAGAACGCGAAGGTGCCGATCATCGTCGACGCCGGCGTGGGCACGGCCTCCGACGCGGCCATCGCGATGGAGCTCGGTTGCGACGGCGTGCTGATGAACACCGCCATCGCCGGCGCGAAGGATCCGGTGCTGATGGCGCACGCGATGAAACTGGCCATCCAGGCCGGTCGCGCCGCGTTCAAGGCCGGACGCATCCCGCGCAAGCGCTTTGCTTCCGCCTCCAGCCCTATCGACGGCACCATTGGTTGAGCCTGTTTTCTTTCGCCATGGATGAGCCCCCGCAGGGCACCTGGCGAAGGCCGCATCGCAGCCGCTTTTTCCCACCCCGACCGCGGGGTGGCATGTGTTTGTAACCGGACCATCCATGACCCACGACCACGACGACGCCAGCAAGCCCGAATACATGCGCCGCATCCGCAGCTTCGTGTTGCGCGAGGGTCGCATGACACCGGCGCAGCAGCGCGCGTTCGATGAGCACTGGGCTCGCTTCGGCATCGACTACACCGGCACGCCGCAGAACTTTGCCGCGCGCTTCGGCCGCCCTGCTCCGCTCGTGCTGGAAATCGGCTTTGGCAACGGCGAGGCGCTGGCCTGGGCGAGCGAACACGATCTGGAACGCGACTTCATCGGCGTGGAAGTGCATGGCCCGGGCGTCGGGCGCCTCATGAATGCGCTGGCTGCACGCGATGCGCAGAACGTGCGGCTCTACAAGCATGATGCGGTGGAAGTGCTGGAAAACGAGATTGCCGAAGGCACGCTGGCCGAGGCGCGCATCTGGTTTCCCGATCCGTGGCACAAGAAGCGCCACAACAAGCGCCGCATCATCCAGCCCGGGTTTGTCGCCCTGCTCGCCTCGCGCATGGCGCCGAACGGCTTGCTTCACCTCGCCACCGACTGGCAGCCCTATGCCGAGCACATGCTGGAAGTGATGGAAGCGGCCCCCGCCTGGCGCAATGTCGTTGGTCCCGGCCAGTACGCGGAAAAGCCGGACTGGCGCATCGAAACGCACTTCGAACGCCGCGGACTGAAACTCGGCCATGGCGTGTGGGATCTGCTCTATCGCAAGGTCTGACCTGCCCGGGCCCCGCTTTCAGACGAGGGCCACGCTCCAGCACCTTCCATGGCGTTGTCGTGGACGCGGGCTCGATCTCTTCATTGATAGGCCATGGTGAAGGTCATCGATGTGTTGGCTGCACCGGGAGTGATCATCGAACCTGTCTGGTAGTACCGCGCCTTGAAGGGAATGGTGTAGCTGCCTCCCGTGCTGGCGTTGTAACCACTGAAGGTCTGATAGGTTCCCAGTGGAAAGGCGGCGGTGCCGGCGCTATCCAACAGCTGCACACCCACACCCGATGTCGACGAGCTGCCGTCGAGGGCCACCACGGATTGCGAACTGTCCACTATCGCAGTCGTCGCATCGATGCGGTATTGGATCGCCGGTCCAAACGTGCCCAATCCGCCTGGGCAGCCGTTCAAATTGACCGTGAAACCGACTGGCGTAGCGGTGCTTGGACCGATGCCGGTGAATTCGGTGCTGGGATGGGAGCCCATGGGCACCCACACATCCGGGGTGGTGCAGGCAAGCGCCACGATGGTGATCGGGGTGGTGACGAAGTAATTCGAGAGGTTGGTAAAGCTGGTGCCTGCCACCGGATACGTGGAGGCCACCTGGCCACCCGTGATGACACCGCCTGTGGCCACGACGGCCCCTGTCTTGACCAACGCAACGCCGAACTGCGCGCCGATGTCGTTCGAAGCGGTGGGAAAGATGCAGCCGAGAAAGTCCACCGTGGTAACGCTGGAATCGTGGTTCCACGGCCCCCATCCCGCACAGGAGACCGACAGGTAGGCCCTTCCCTCAAACGCCATGCCGATGCCGGGCACATTGGTCTCGTAAACGTAGGCGTTGTTCCCCGAAGCGGAAGGCACGTGCATCCCGCTGCTGCCGGTAAAGAGCGGACCTGGAACCACATAGAGGCCCACCATTTCGGCGTTGACGCTGCAATGGAAGTAGTTGGTGACCGCCGGCGTCGTTACCCAGCCGGTCAACAGGCTGCCGACAGGCGCGTCGCGCGGAACGGTGACGGTGGGCGGAAGCGTGATCGTGATGGTCTGCCCGCCGCCCGATGAGCAGGTTCCGGCCCATGCCCCGCCGGAGCCGATGAGCAGGAGCACGAAGGCGAGCAGCGGCAGGACAACATGGCCACGCCGCGATCCAGCAGGTTGGATGAAAGTCGTCATATCGATCAGCCCAATGAATTCACACGGAACCAGGGAACCAGGCAAGTTCCCGCGCGTTGTTTATCGACAGATGGCATCGATGATCTCCATGCCGGACCGCCGGTCACCGGCGCCCGTAGGCAGCTGGTAATTCACCCGGCATTGCTTGCCTGCGTCGTTGCCCCACCGCACGTCCAATACGCCGCTAGCGTCTGCGGTACGCACAAACAACTGCCCGCCCTGGCCGACGATGCCCGCGCTCTGCCCACCGGCATCGAACACCTCGGCACCGAGCGGGATGGCCTTGCCATCGGCTTGCGTCGCACGGATCAACACGGCGCGCCCGCTGAGCGTCGCGAACTTGAGCGGAACCACGGCGCCCACGCGAGGCGCGGTCTGCAGACGCGTGGTCTGCAACTCCACGTCAATGGACGTGCCCACCGGATCGAGCGTGACGTCATTCATGCGGTAGGGCATGAGGTTGGTGGCCACGGCATAACCGCGACCATCGACGGTGGCCTGGCCACTGCTCGACACGCGCGCGCCCCTGGCGTCGGGCGCCTCGATCACGCCGATGGCGCTGTTGAGATCCAGCTGCGGCGCCAGCGTGATGCCGCCGCCATGAACCACCGCACCACCCGCAGCGCTGACCGATGCCTGCTGGTAGTGGTTCGAGTAGGAGTAGCTGCCATTGAGGCTGGCATACGGCGCCTGCCAGCCCAGGTTGCCGCTGCCCGTGGTCTGCGAGCGGCGGTTGCCGTAATCGCTGTACGAGGCCGAAGCGCCGTAGTTGAACTGGTTGTCCTTTCCAAACGTGCCACTGACGCCGGCCCGGTCACTATCACCCATGACGTCGTCGTGCATGGCGGAGAACTGCAACATGGGAGCGCTGCGGGACGATGGGCCACCCAGCGGGATCGACAGGTTGACGCCGAACTGGTTGTCGTAGTGCGACCCGTTGTACATCGGGCCCGTGGTATAGGTGCGCCCCGCGGTGATGCCGAAGCTCACCCGTCGATAGCTGTTGTTGTAGCCGAGCTGGTAGGTGGTGGCGCTGGGCATGCCCTGCCAATAGGTGTTGCGCGAACCGTTGAAGTACAGCTGGCCGTACCTGTCGCCGAAGTTCTGGTTGACCGTCACGTTCAGGCGCTGCTTCGAGCGCATCAGGCTGACCGCGTCAAGCTTGCTGGTGTGCATGGACGCCATCAGGTCCTGGGTGATGACGGCGTCCGACAGCGACAGGAAGTTGCCGTTGGAATAGCGATACGACGCCAAGGCGAAGGTGGTGCCGGCGGACGGAATCACCTTGGAGTACGACACGCGCGTGCTGTAGCCGGACAGCGATGTCGCGCCCTTGAACGTGGTGTTCGAATGGGTGACATCCAGTGCGAACGCGCCGATCGGCGTATTGATGGCGGCGCCACCCAGATACGCGTGATAGAGGTTGCGATAGGTGGACTGCGCGCCGCCGTACAGCGTCAGCCCATTGTTGATGCCGCGTTGATAGGTGCCTTCGACGAAATAGGGCTTGTCGTTGCGCAACGCCGTGTTGTGCACCTGTCCGTCGGTGATGGCCCAACGACTGATACCCGGGCGCAATAGCATGGGTACGGCGGAATAAGGCACGAGAAAGCCGTGCACGCTGCCATCGGCCTCGAATACGGTGACGGTCAGGTCGCCGCCATAACCCGTCGCATAAAGGTCGTTGATGACGAACGCGCCGGGAGCCACCGTGGTCTGGTACAACAGGTTGCCGCTCTGGCGCACCTCCACCCGCGCCTGCGTGTTGGCCGTGCCGCGCACCACCGGTGCGTAACCCTGCTGCGAATCGGGCAGCATGCGATCGTCGCTGTACAGGGTGATGCCACGGAACGGCGTGGTGTCGAAGACGACGCCCTGGGTGTAGCCATCGCCGACGGTGAACTGGGCCTTCCAGCGCGTGATGTCGTGCGTGGCCGTGGTGTTGATGTTGGTCCACTGCGTGCGACCCGTCCGCTGGTCCCACTGGGTCGTCTCCTGGCTGCGAATGCGCCACCCCATGACATTGATGCCAAGGTTGAGGCCAAGATAGGCATTGATGTCGTTGCTGCTGTAGCCACCACGCTGCATCGGCACGAAGGTGCCACGCTGGACCGGGACGTACTGGCCATGCGTGCCGAGCATGTAGTCGCCGGTGGCGCTGGGCACGTAATTGCCACCTGGCCCGGGCGTGTAGTACTGCGAGCCCTGCACCTGCACCTGGCTGCCATCGATGCCGACGGCCGTGCCGCCAGCCTGTGTGCGGGATCCGCTGTAGCTCTGGTCGAGCGAGTAGGCATTGAAGTTGTAGCCGAGCAGGAAAGCGGCCTTGCCCTGGTCCCACAGATCCGGGCTCACATAGCCGCGCGCCTGGCGACGCAAGGATTCCTGCGGGATAGACACGTCGAGGCGCAGTTGGCCGACGTCCATCGACGCGGTGGCGTCGGGGCTGACATCCTTGATGTTGATGCAGGTGCTCTGCGCATGGGCGACCTGAGGGTCCAGCCTGGCCGTGTCCACGCCCATCTGCACCAGGGTGGCGTAGTCAAAGCACGGCTGCGCAACCTGGCCACCTGCGATCGCGCGAAAAAGGATGTTCTTGCGCGCGACGCGGCCATCGTTGACGAAAAGGTCGACGTTGTAGCTGCCGGGAAGTACCGGGTTGCCCTTCTCGAAGCGCGAGACATCGACCGATTGGCTGGAACCCGTGAAGGCAGGGCTGAATTCAACGATACCGGGCGCCACCATGGCAGGCAGTGTCGGCGTGGCGGGTTCGAGCGACGTCCCCGCGGGTGCCTCCGCGCGCGCGGCAAATACGGCAACGGGCATTGCACCCAAGGCCAGTGCCACACACCAGGCCAGCCTCCGTGGGCGTGCCGCGTGAAACCGGCGGGAGCCGGCGATGGACAAGGGATGACCTCGCTTGGAGGGAGTCGCATTCATGTGTGTCACAGATGGTTTTAGGCAAACGGCTCCCGTCCGGGCCACGCCTGGCGCGACCTCATCGGAAGAAGTGCGGACTGGCGGAAGCAACCTTGGATGGCGGCCGAAAGTTCTGGTCTGAACCCTCTGCGCGCCCAAGCGTTGGTCGGCCGGCTATGGCGGCACCTTTCTTGGTGCGCTGGCATCAACGCGTGTAACTTGCTTCGTGCGCATTGAAGCCGCCGTAGTCGTTGATGACGGTGACGACGAGCTTCTGCTCGGCGCCGGGCCTGCCCGACAGGGGGAAGGTTTCCTTGCCCTTGGCAGGACACATGCCACCCTTGTTGACCGATGCCTTCTGGGGCGCGCCCTTGAACGACACATCGCTGAAGGAAACGTTGAAAGGCGTGTCGTTGGTGCACTCCACGGCGTATCCGTTGCCTTCACCGACCAGGCGCCAGGCCAGTTGGCCCGGTGCGCTGTCAGCGGAGCCCGGCAGGCCCGTCGGGCGATAAAACAACTTCATGCGCGAACGCACGGCCAGTTGCATGTAGTTCTCTGCCGCATCACCGCCAGCCGTGGGCTTGGGCGGGATTTCCAGCACGTTGAGCCAGTACACCGTTTCCCGGTCTTGCGGCGGGTTGGCCGTGCCGGTGAACAGGATGCGCAGCGTCTGGCCCTTGCCGGGGTCGACGCGTGCCATGGGTGGCGTGATGAGAAACGGGGCCTTGCTGGATTCGGCACGCTCGCTGGCGTCGCCGGTGTCCACCCAGGCCTGGATGAGGCGTGCCTCCTTGCCGTCGTTGACCATGCTTAACGACACTTCGCGCCGCTCGGCGGGAAACACCACGCGCGTGCCGTTGATGGTGACGCCGGCATGGGCGCAACTGAAGCTCGCGGCGGTGGCGGCAACGGCGCACAGGGCGCGATGGAGGGCTTTCATGCACTGCTCTCGTAATGCGTGGATAGCGAGATGTGGCCGGCAAATGGGCAAGGCCGAGGCATCGGCCTTGCCGATGACGCTTGCGCGGAAGCTCAGTTGTATTGCATCGAATAGGTCAGGTAGGTGGTGACCGCGCCCGGCGTGGCCGCGCCGCCATTGGCCAGGTACTGGGCCACATAGTCGAGGGTGGCGGTGTTGCCGCTGATGGTGGCGGCCGGCTGGTTGTTGGCGGCGATGACGGAGGCACCGCTGGTGACCGCGGCATTGATACCCAGGTTGATCGGCTGGTTGTTGGCCGGGTTGACCATGCGCACCTGCACGTTGCCGGCGCCGCCGGACGCCTGGTTCCTGAGGGCGCCGGTGGCCGTGTCCAGGGCCGGGGTCTGCGTGGTTTCGATCCACAGGGCGGCCGTTTTGCCGTCGGTGCAGTTGGTGCCGCCACCCAGGATGAGCGAGAAACGGGTATCGCCCGCGGTCTGGCCGCTATTGGCCAGCGCGGACGCGCTGACGATCGGCAGGGTGACGGTGATGTTGCCGCTACCGGTGGCGGCGCCACCGCCGGTCACGGTGCAGGTGGTGTCCGTGATCTCGCCATTGAAGGTGATCGTGCCGTCGCTGGCGCGGGCGACCATCGGGGTGAGCGTCGCGAAACCGAGCACTGCGGCCAGGGCAGTCGAGATAAGCGTCTTCTTCATAAGCGTGGTTGGTCCTTCAGTGGAAGTTGGAGCGATGGATTCGCAGACGAGCCAGGTCGGAGAGCACCGGGATGGCCGGGTTTCCCCACCAAAACGCGGGGTCTTTTCCCCAACGGGCTACGTCGCCATTTCGCGGCAGGCACCGCGAAACATGGCCATTTACCCACGGGCGGGTGGCCGGATTCTTCGGGACAAATCTGAGATATGCGCCCGATTTGCGGCGTCGGCGCAGGCGTACAGCCCGCGAGGTCGGATTCGGGCATGGCGTCCAGCCGGAATTCACCCGGGGCCGCTCGTCACGCTTATACTCGGCGCATCTCAACAAGAATATGCCGCCGCGTGAGTGACCCATCACGCCTCCCCCTGCCCTGTCTCTTTCCCGGGGCGACCTTGACGACAGGCGCAAGCGAAGGAGACGCCCGCTAGTGGGACTCGCACTCACCCCCGAAATGATCCTGGTACTCGGGCTGGTGGGCTTCACCATGCTGATGCTGGTGCTGGAGTGGATCCGCGCCGACATGGTGGCCCTGCTGGTGGTGGTGGTGATCGGCCTCACCGGCCTGATCCCTTCGGAGCGCGTGTTCAACGGCTTTGCCGGTAACGCCGTCATCGCGATCATCGCGATCATGATCATGGGCGCGGGGCTGGACCGTGCCGGCGTGCTTTCACTCACCGCCAACTTCGTCATGCGCATGGCCCGCGGCGTGGAGTCGCGCCTGGGCGTGGTCATCAACCTGGTCACCAGCCTGTTCAGCGCGGTGATCCCCAGCCAGGCCCTGGCTGCCCTGATGATCCCGGTGACCAGCCGCCTGGCGGCCCGCACCGGCGTGCCGCTTTCCCGGCTGCTGCTGCCGATGGCGTTCTGCATCCTGACCGCCACCAACACCACGCTGATCGCCAATTCGCCGCTGATCGTGCTGAACGACCTGGTGGCCAGCGCCAACGCCAACCTGCCCGCCGGCGCGCACACCATTCCGAAGTTCGGCCTGTTCAGCGTGACCCCGGTAGGCCTGGTGCTCGCCCTCACCGGCGTCGGCTTCTTCTATTTCTTCGGCAAGAAGCTGCTGCCGGAACGGGAAGACGAGCGCCTGAAGGTGACGCCGGGCCGCACCGAAAGCTACTTCGCGGACACCTATGGCATCGTCGGCGAGACCGCCGAGCTCACGGTCACGGCGGAAAGCCCCTTGGTCGGCATGAGCATTGGCGAAGTGGAGCAGTTGTACGGCGCGCCGCTGATCCTGGCCATCAAGAGCGGCAACGACGCGCGCATGGCGCCACCCGCCGACCACGTCATCTGGGTCGGCTCGGTACTTGGCGTGCTGGGCCCGCGCGAACAACTCAACCAGTTCGCCAATAACCAGTTGTGCAAGCTGTCACCCCGCATGCGCCAGTTGGGTGAGTTGTTCAATCCCACGCGCGCCGGTATTTCGGAGGCGGTGATTCCGCCCAGCTCCCGCTTCCTCAAGCAGACCGTCGGCGACCTTCGCCTGCGCAAGCGCTATGGCATCTCGGTGCTGGCGGTGAACCGCGGCGACCAGGTGTATCGCGACGACGTGCGCTCGGTGAGCCTGCGCGCCGGTGACACGCTGGTGCTGCACTCGAGCTGGCGCGACCTCGCCCTGGCCAGCGAAGACCGCGACCTCGTGGTCGTCACCGACGTTCCCAAGGAAGAGCAGCGCCCCGGCAAGATCTGGCAGGCCGTGGGCTTCTTCGTGCTGGCCAAGTGCCTGGCCCTGTTCACGCATCTCGACCTTTCCGTGGCGATGATGACCGGCGCGATCGGCATGCTGCTGAGCGGCGTGCTCAACATGGACGAGGCCTACAAGGCCATCAACTGGAAAACCATCTTCGTCACCGCCTGCCTGATTCCACTCGGCTGGTCGATGGACGCCACCGGCGCCGCCGCGTGGCTGGCGCAGGTCGTGCTGCAGCACCTGGGCCACACCAACCACTGGATCCTGCAACTGGCGCTGGCCATCCTTACCTTGCTGTTCTCGCAGGTGATGTCCAACGTCGGCGCCACCGTGATGATGGTGCCCATCGCCATCAGCGTCGCCGTCGCCACCGGCAACAACCCGTCGGCGTACGCGCTGATCGTCGCCGTCTCCTCCTCCAACACCTTCCTGCTCAGCTCAGGCCACCCGGCCTTGATGATGGTCGCCGGTCCCGGTGGTTATCGCGGCAAGGACTTCCTGCGCGTGGGCCTCCCGCTCACTGCCATCGTGTTGGTGTTGACGTTGGTGACGATCAATTTGATGTATCACTAAGCGCACCAACAAAGTTCGGAAGCGCTTCAACCTCGTCGCCCGCCACGACTCCCCACGATTGATCCCAAGAGACCCAGTCATACCCTGCGAGTGTCGAGGGCAACGCGCATGGCGCAGTCTTCACGGCAACCAAGGCAAGAACGGATGCCGCCCCATGCGAACGGCGCTGGCTCCTTTCTGCATGTGGTGCGAGCACCTAGCGACAGAATGTGGGGTCGCGCTGCCCCTCGCGAGCCAGTTCGTAGCGGGCCTGCAGCACCAGCCAGTAGAGCGGGGATGTGTCCAGCACGATGGCAAGCCGCATCGCGTGCCGGGGACTTATGGGGCGGACGTCGGTGAGGAACTCCCTGAGGTTCGGCGCCCGGATGCCCGTACGGCGGGCGAGTTGCGAGGGATTCATCGTTGCCGGGAGCATGTAGTCGAGCAGCAACACTTCGCCGGGCGCGCGCAGGGGCAGTGAAGGATCCACGTCCATACGTGGGGAGAGTTGGATCAGTTCCATGGCTTCGCTTCCTTGTCAGACACGCCTGCAGAACGGGCGGGCGCTTACAACCGTCCGTGTCAGTGCATGCCTAGTGGCTGTGTCAGTGATCGCCAGGGTGCGGCGCATCGCCATGCAGGCCGATGCGCCGCATGGACGATCATCGGACGCGTGGCGTGTTCACTCGGGGCTCGTGACCGAGCAGGCTAGCGTATTGCTGGAGGCATTGAATGGCAGTGCCCAGGCTGGCCGCAACGATCGGGGAAGCGGCCATTCCAGTGGTTTGCGAGGAAATCCCTGCGCCTGCGCTTTGAGGCCCACTGCTCGCTGCCATAACGCAATCGCGTGAGAGTAAGCACCGCCAGAGTGATGTCGCAGCGGATGCAGGAACGCAGGAAACCGGGCCATGCCGCGTGCGTGTGCGGCGAGCCGCCAGATGAAGAAGCGAAGGTGCCATCCAGGGGAACGGACGGGCGAATGCATACCGTATGATCGCGGGTAGCCATGATCAACTCTTCCGAAGTTGGTGATGGTTAGCGGGTCGTGGGTGTTACTAGCACTCACGGCCCGCGCCTCATGACTTGGTAGCCATGGTCATTCGCGGTGTCCTTCAACACGACAACGCGAACGACTGCCTGACCCTAACAAGCAGGATGCGCGCCGTCTGTCAGGTTTAGGCGAGAAGAGTGTCCGCCTGTCCGCGGGTGAGCGTGACAGCCTCAGGCTCACAAAATGTCAGTCTCGTTCCCGTACGGAGCCGAGGGTCAGCGTAACGTACTGAATGAAAGCGCGCTCTGACAGCTGTTGTGGACCCTGGTGGCGATCCATTTGACGTCTCGCTGAAGTACGAAATCATCCCCAGAACGCGCCGAGTTCTGCCTGCTACCAGTTCCATTCTTGCGGACAATTTTGCTTCCAATCCTCCATCGCAGTTTCCAGCGTGTAAAGGTACGGATAGCCGTTGCCAACCAGAAAGTTCGGCAGAACATTATTGGATCGCACCAATTTTCGGATACGAACTGGACTGAAAGGATGACTGATACGCAACGGCCGAGCTATCAGCTCGATACCGTAAGAGACGGACAGCAACAAGAAATAGGGCATGTTTGGTAAGAAGCGCTTGATGCCAGCGACCTCACACGTTGCAGCAACGTAATCGGAAATTGTCGGCCCCGGGTTCATTGAGCCATTGAACAGGAGCACGCCATTCCCCCGCTTCAGCTGCAACTGGTGCACCCACCAGATCGCGTTGCAAAGCTCCTTCACATAAATGCCAGCTTTGCGCGTACTCCGGTTGGCCATATAGAAGAAATAGCCCTTGCGAACGGCCTTCACCAGGCGAGTAACGTTCCCGCCTTCGCCCGGGCCGAACACCACACCGGGACGGACGATGACGAGCTTACGCTGAGCGCTGTCCGCGGCCTGCCATGCGAGGTGAATCTTCTCTGCCGCCAACTTGGATGAACCATAAGCCGTTACGGGCACGGGCAAGGTAGATTCGTCCTTTACGTCCTCACTAAGGCCGTAAGGCGAAATCGACGAGGTGAAGACCATGTTCGTGCACCCGACCTCGGATGCCCAGACCGTCACGTTCTCCGCACCATAGAGATTGGTCTTGAAGTACTCCCAATCTTCATGACCCGGCTCGCGGTGTACTGCCGCAAAATTGGCGACAAAGCCAACAGGCTCAAGCGGCTTCCACGCGATCACATCACGTACGTCACCCTGCACATACTCAAGTTTTTCCGCGTACTTGCCCAACAAATCGGCGCGGTACGGGAACGGCTTTTCCCTATACGATTCCAAGTCGTACAGATAGACCTTATCGAACAGCTTGTTGGCCAACACATAGTCAGCAAAGAAACAGCCGATGAAACCGGAGCCTCCAAAGATCACTGCACAGGTCATGTCAATCCCCTAAAGCCAGCCAAGCAGGACCGAAACAGCAAGCACGGCCCGATCTGAGAAGCGGCGACGTCCTCGTCTGACGAGCATGCGCGCCAGTCGGATGCGGCGCACCGGCCCACTCTTGCGATTCCAAACAACGAGGAAATCCGATGGGATGACAGCTCTGGTGCTATCCAACGCCGATACGGCAACCATCATTTGCCGTATCTGGCTGGCGTACCATCCATCGCTAATCAAGCCAAGGCGCTTTCGCACACCGGCCAATGCGCCACGGGCTCCAGTGTCATTGCCGCCATGTTGGCGATAACGCATTGAAGGCACCTGATCGAATACCCAGCGCTTACCGAGTGCGCGTGATACCGCGTAGATCAACCAGTCGTGGTAGTGAATATTGCCTAGAAGCTGCCTGTTTTCACGCACGAATTGCTGAACCTGTCGAGCAAATCCACCGCGTAACACAAAAGTGCAACCCTGGCCGGCGCCTTCAAACAAGAAATCGAGATCGGTCTGGCGCGAATTTTGGCGAAGTACATGTTCGCGGCCGTCTGGCCAGAAAGCGGTGACAGCCGACGAATAGCCGTCTGCGTCTTCGCGATTGAGCGAGGTGATAGCTCGTGAAAGCTTGTCCCGGCTCCAGACGTCGTCCTGGTCGCAGAACGCTACAAAATCGGACATTGCCAAGTCGGTGTCAGCGAGCAGGCGCAGAAAGTTCTGACCAGCGCCGCCCGACGACTGGGGGTAACGAATGATGCGAAGGCAACTGGCGACCTTGGCAGCGGAGAGAACTTCGACCGTATTGTCCGTTGAATTATCGTCTCCTACGACTACCTGTCGCGGAGCGACCTCCTGGGACAGGACAGAATCGAGCTGTTCCGCCACGTGAAGACCACCATTGTAGGTAGCCATAAGCACAGTGCAGGTCGGACGATTGCTTTCAAAGGTCATGGGCGATCCAGCCTGCCTGATCAAGACTTGCCCGCCGTGGAACGAATGACGTTCCAAGTGGCTGCAGCAGCACGATCCCATGAGAACGCAGAGGCACGATCCAATCCCTTGCCGGTCAAAGTGGCACGCAGCCTTGAATTGGAAGCAAGTTCGTCCATGGCCTGAACAATTTCGTCCCGGTCGTAAGGCGACACGATCCGAGCTGCGTCGCTGGCGATTTCGGGCATGGACGATACGTTGGAAGTCAATACAGGTGTGCCAACGGCCATCGACTCAACGATCGGCAACCCAAACCCCTCGTACTGCGAAATGAACGCGGTAAATTCGGCGCCTCGATATAGAGACGGCAGCCGATCATCGGGAACGAAGCCCAGAAAGACCACGTCGCCCTCGATCCCTAGGGCATTGATGGTCGACTGCAACTCCGGCGTGGCCGTACCGGTCATCACAACTTTGATGCCGAGCCCTGGAAGAGTGGAACAGGCGTAGGCGCGCAGCAACATGTCCAGATTCTTGTAGGACCGCTTGTTGCCGGGATAGAAGATGTACGGATAGCCAGGGCGGTGCGGTTCGATGTCTGAGTGATAATCGGCAGTTACGCCGTTATGCACGACGTGAACGCGACACGGATCGACACCCGACCACTCGATAAATTCGTTTCGCGTGAATTCGGATACACAGATGATCGCCGTGCACCGACGGTACATTGGCCTCAGCACAAAATCGTAGTATCGCGCGTGAAACGGTGAATAGAAGTGCAGATGGGTCAGATCGTGCACCGTCACCACGCTCGGAATGCTTGACCAAGCCGGAGGGATGAACCCTGGGCTCCAGAATACGTGACTCTTATACTTTTGCAGGGACAACCTTGCCCCTACCTCAAATGGCGAGGCAGGGTGGCCAATCCGGAACCTAAGGTGCAACGCATGAAGCCCGATATCTTTCGGTGCTCGTGCTAGATACTGGTTCTGACATATGCCAATACCCGTGCCTTCCGGCCACCGAAGATCGGCCGCGATAATGAGGTTACTCATCGCGCCTTCTCTAGCATTTCCTTCGCCTTGGGCACATCCCTCTCCGCAAGCCAGACATAGGTCAGGCCATCCGCAAGAGAAAGTTGTCCATTTGCAACTTGCAAAGGTCGCCCGTCGATGCCTTCAGCTTTCAGCACTGGAAACGGCAGATTGAACGACGACTGGCCACTTCTGGCTTCACCCTCGAACATCACCATCACCGCGCCTTTAGGCGTTTCAAGCAGTACCCCGGAGCCGCCGCCAGCCAGGTCGCCAATAGAGGTTAAGGCGCGCGCACCGGAGAGCGCCTTGGCCACCTGCTCGTAGGCAGCCAAGCTTCGCAATGGCGTTCTTTCCTTGCCCGTCATGCCAAAGTTTTTTTCTTTCTCTTCGTAATACGGATATACGAACGGGTAGTAGCGCTTGACGCCCATTGCATAAGCCACAACGGCCTTTGCTGCGATCTGAAGTGCAGAAGCCTGATCCTGGTCCAGAGGAGGACGCTCTGGCCCTCGTTTCCAGGACCAACCGGCTTCCGTTATCCAAAGCGGCATGTCAGGAGCGCCTGAACGATGGAGCCAACGCCTGAATGAATCGATATCCCTCTGCAATGTTTTCGCTTTCACATACGTGTGGAAGCTGATGGCGTCCACGAACCGAAGGAGTCCGACACCAGCAACACCGTCGGCAAAACCGGAAGAGTCCAGCTTGTCCCCTGCCAAGGCGAATGCGAATGCTCCTCCGACAATGGGCACGGACGGTGCAACCTTCTTGATGTCCTTTGACGCAAACGAGGCATAACTTGCGTACTGCTGCTCGTAGACCCTCTTCTCTTCAGACGACAATTTGTCGTAAGTACGATTGTGATCGGGTTCGTTGGCAACCTCTACACCACTCCAAACTTTGCCCCAATGCGCAGCTATTTGAGAAACCGTCGCAACGGACGACTCGGAGGAAGGGAAGTAGCCGACAGGATTCTCGGGAAGGCCCTGCAGTACATCGACTACCTTGATTCCGGCCTTGGCGTAAAGGTGGCGAAGTTCGTCGAATTGATGCTGACCGTGACCACTCCACCCTTCCGTGGCAGGATTAAGTTCATTCCATGTAATGCGATCACGCACTGTCCCGATACCCAGGCGGGACAACTGTCCGACAAACTGCGCACGATAGTCGGCCGAACGCTCCAGATACGAAAAGGCGGTATCCAGGCCGAAGAAGTCTGATACACGCTCGTTTGTGCGATCGAGCGCAATGACGCCGAAAACTGAATTTAGCTCGGGGAAGCGCACCTCGTGATAACCACGACGCAGGTTTATCGGAAGCTCAACCTTGTTGCCAGCTGGCTGGCAATGCACAAAACCCTTCGTCTCTTCCGCACCCGTATAGTCTTGTACGGTATACACGATGTTCCGAGTACAAGTGTCCGTATCTGCCAAGAACGTCAATGAGAGGTCAGCTCCTGCCGGCGCCACAAACTGAGCGATGTCCGCAGGACTCAAAGCGGGTACTTCCCCACCAGAAACCGTGCAAGCGCCCGATGCGATGGACAACAGAAGTACCAACAGGGCTTGAGTGCCTCGATTCTTTTTTCTCACGGACATTGGATACTCTCTGCAAGACCCGCGGAAACAACTTTCTTGCGACGAAAGTAACCACCTTTCGTCAGGCGAATGCTGAATGCAGCCGTCAAGCCGGCAGCGATGGCCGTAGTACCACCTTCGACGCAACTCACGGTCCAACCCTCCATCAGGATGGAAATACCCAGGAACCAAAAGAGGGTAGCCATGCGATTGCCGGCGAATTTCAGCCGACTCAGCGCACGAGTGAACGCCCAGATGATGGCTAGGGCGAGGACTCCAAACGTGGCGTATAGATACAGGTACACATTGTCGGCAGGCGAATAGAAGTCTGGTTCGAATATCTTCTGTGCCGCTCCAATTCCACCAAGACCACGCCCCAAAAGCATGCTGCCGTGCTTGAATATCATGGTGAATGTGTCCGGCCACATTTGGGCCAGTCGCATACCGAATGAAACAAGGAGCGTTCCAGAATCCTGATTGGCGAAGCTGGATCCAATTTTGGAAAACTGTGTGCTTGCCGGAAGCAGGACGCCAATAAGAGCCAGAACGAACGGAGCAACCCTTCCTACCGTTCGCTTGATTACGCCCGGCGCAGCGCGCGGCACCAGCAGGGGCAATAGGATGGTCAGAACGAAGTAGAGGCCGAGCGTTGTCTTCGTCGTGGTAATGGCGATAAGCACTCCCGTCGCTACCCACACGGAAAATGCGAGCGCCCTATTCCTCAGTAGTACTGAACAAACCAGTCCGAGAACAAGCAACTGCATGGCCGCCTCGAAGGAAGCACGGGCGAAACCTGCAATGCGCTCGACACCGAAATAAGTCCAATCACGCGATACCTCGACTTCGGCATCACCCAACTGATAGGAAAAACCAGTCCAGGGCATCGTATGAAAGTAGTTGTACCCTACACCAATGGCTACACACAGCCAGAGCGCGATGGCGTACGGAAGAATCCGCTCACCGAACCTTGAAATGGCGGGCTCAGCGACGACACCAAATAGCATTGGCATCAACGCGAAAACACCCATCAAAGGCTGACTGATGCGGTGTGTGTAATAGATCCCAACCAGCACGAACAGCGCGAATACTGCACCTGTAGCCAAAACCGTCTTGTCGAGGCGCAGTTTCCACAGAACTCTAACAACCAGCGCGACTAGAGCGAGAAGCATTAAGCCTTTAGGGACATAGGCCAGGACCACGCCCCCCATGCTGGAAAGGTAGTAACGCAACGGTCCTTGGAGCACTTCAAATATCAGGAATACAAAAAGCGTCATAAGGACAAACATGTCACCTTGCTGCAACATGATTTGTTGGCTACCGCTTGCCATGCCGTCTGGGCGTGTCACTTGCCGCTGGAAATGAGACGACGCCCCTAAAAAGGCCATCTTCTCTTGCCCTCCAGGAGCATCCTGATGATGGGTTCCCACGTTCAAATCACTCACGCTTTCGCTACCAAGGAGATTGCCTCGTACAACTCAACGTACTTTCGTGCCCAGCCCTGCGGGTCAATGAATGACTTTCCGGTTTCACGAGCAGCCTCCCCCATTCCAGCCCTCAAGACAGACTCACGCACCATTCGCCGCATCGCAAAAGAAAGCTCCTTGACGTTTCCCGGATCAAAGAGAAAGCCATTAACCTCGTCCTTGATCATTTCAGAGATGCCACCTCGCCGTGACCCAATAACCGGCTTGCCGAAAGCCATGCTCTCCGCAACTACCATGCCTAATGGCTCTTCCCATAGAGATGGAACAACAGTGGCATCCACGCTGGGATAGAAATCGCGCTGAGCCATCCGACCAAGAAACTGGATCCTTTCGGATGCCCATTGGGCACGCAGTAATTTCTCGTAATCAGGTTGACCATTGCCTGCGATCCACAGCTGCACATCACCGAGGTCAGCGTCTTGGAAGGCCTGCAGTAACAACTCAAGGCCTTTGCTTGGATCAAGGCGACCGATGTAGCCAATGCGTAGCGGTTGACCTGGTGAACGCGTGGCGGCTACTTCATCCAAGCCTAGACCTCGCGGATCGCGCGCATTATGGATAACGCGGCGGATAGCCACATTCTGAAAGTAGCCCTGCTCTAAATGACGCTCAAGGGTGAAGCGGCTCACACCGACGACAGCATTTGCATATCGACTGAAGCGACGATGCGGTAACCTGAAAAGGCGACAGGATGCGCATTGCGATGCGCAGTTCTTGCCTCCCCGATGCATCGTGGCCTTGACGCATACATATTCGTATCCGTGCAGTACCTGCACGATTGGCACACCCGCATTTTTCAGCGTGCGCATCGATAGCGCGGACCAACCATTGAGGCAGTGGACCGAAGCGACGTCCGGTCGCTCTGAGGCAACGACCTCCCTTAGAAATCCCTGCATGAAAGGATTAGACGAATCCAGCGCATGCCACAGCACCTTCTGCACCACCGGTCGCTGCTCATTGTGCTTGGGGAGGTAGAGGTTCTTAAGTTTCGCGCTATAGACGGTCACGCCTTCGCGCACCTCTTTCCGCAGCCCTTCCTTGTCAGAGGCCGCCAGAAGCACACACTCATGCCCAAGATCCCTCATCGCGCGCATCAGTGTCCAGATGGTTACTTCGGCGCCGCCGCCCGCATGTGGATCAGCAAGCGCGTGTACAAATAGGATCTTCATGCTCTGTTGCAACCTTTAAAAATCGATGCTTTCCCCGGGGCTGCACTTGGGACAAGTGTTTGGTCTTGGAGCTTGATCGATCCAATCCATACCTCATGCCTGGACTGTGAAGTCCATGTGCCACGTCGCTGCTCAAAAAAACTCTGCGACTCGGCCGCAAAGCGAAGAAATCTGCGGGCCTCCCGCCGCTTAGCAGCTCGAACGGCGCACCAACAAGTTGCGTGCCCCTCATGGGAAATGTGGGATGCCAAGCTCATGACAGCGGAAAATCGGAGTCAACGCCCAACATCGCCGTTTCACCCTCTTGGATGGCTCGCCGCAATAGACTTAAGCGTGCTGCGCTGTCCGTACGGCTGGAGAAGAAATTCAACAATGTAAAAAAGAGAGCTCTGTTGATCCAATATTCGAGCCTTGAGGTGGCCCAGACGTGGCGATCAAACCAAGCCTGATTGCGCGAAGCGTAGTAGGCGCGAAAATCAGACTCGCCCCTAAGCCAGCCGATGAAAGAATTTGGATATCGATCTTTCAGATTCCAAGAACCCTCCAGATCTTCAAGCTCCGCGCCAGTAATCAACTCAATGGCACCGCCGCCGCTTGTGATGCGATAGGTGTATTCGGTGTCGTCCGCATACAGCACGAACTCGCGCCTGGGCAAACCGATGCGTTCAAAAAGTTGACGCTCCGCAAGCAGACCACCGTAAGGGGCGTAGGGAAGCCTCACGCGCGCCTGAGGCCCGGCGGACAATGGCCTCTTGCGGCGCACACGCCGCCAAACCTTGAACGGGATCTGGCGGTAATGGAAGCAAAAGAAACTGGAGCGAAGCGGAACGGCTTTGGAGGCAGTAACGCCCGATGCGATGTCGGCCTGATGATCCGGACGGAAACCGAGCACGGCCGCACAATCACGCCGCACTTCCGCAGTGAGGCGCCTTAGCTCTTGATGGAGAACGCCAAGGGCACCCGGCTTCGGTGCATTGTCGTCGTCCATAAGCCACAAATAGCTGGCACCGTTGTCGAGCGCAGTCTGGATGCCGACGGCATAACCGTTGGCGGAGCCGGTATTTTCCGCAAGCCGAACGACGAGAACGCGGGAACCCCATTTCTCCTCCAGCAACGCGAGGTTCGAACGCGAGGCATTACTGACGATCACCGCCTGACCCAGGCGCTCGATATCGAAAGCGCGCCTCAGCAATTCCTCGAGATAGTGGATGCGATCCCCATAGGTCACCGTCACCAGGGTTGTGGCGGCAGCTCGATCCATTACAGCGACGTCAGTCATGGCGGCGGATCTGGGTCAAGGTGTCGAACGCATAACCAAGGCTGGTTACGGAGATCAAGGAAGCCGCAAGTACTTTGAGCCACATCGGTCCCACCGAACCGACGCCAAGCATGAGGGAAATACCCGCGAAAACGGCGAAAATCAGCAAGAGCGACTTCTTCGCCAATTCCGGAAACGCGACATTGGCGCATGCCACCAAGAGCAGGAAATCCAGAGTCATTCGGCCGGTCCATGCAATGGCCGCGCCGAGAATGCCGAAGTGCGTTAGCAGCAACCACAGCCCTCCGCCATAGATTGGCAGCTCGAGCATGTGAAGTTT
The DNA here is from genome assembly GCF_016586165.1 of Dyella sp. EPa41. Lineage (GTDB taxonomy): Bacteria > Pseudomonadota > Gammaproteobacteria > Xanthomonadales > Rhodanobacteraceae > Dyella. The sequence goes on from NZ_BCPR01000020.1 coordinate 52,220, forward strand.
GGCGGTAACGGACGGTCTTCCTATGGCCTGGAGAAACGCATGCGGAATGCGCGCCATACTGTTGACGAGCAGACCCACCGCGAGCCAGCGCAACAAGGGGGCCGATCGCACGGAGAAGTCGTGCCCCATCCAAACGCCAAGGCCCTCGGAAGCGAAGGCATATAGACAAAGGGCAGCGGGAAGCATCGCGGCACACATGGCCTTGCTGGCGCTGGCATACATGGGCGGCAGGGCGGCCCGATTTCGTGACGCCCAGGTTGCTGCAAAGGCTGGGAAGAAAACCCCGACCATCGAAATAGGCGCGAAACTGAAGCGGTTCACCAGATCGGCAGGCACGGAGTAGAACGGCAGTAACGCCAGCGCCACCACACCCCCGATGACCACTTTGTCCAACTGCGCCATCAACGGACTGACCAGGTTGCTCACGGTGATCCAGCCGCCAAAACCCAGGAGCTCACGGATATGGCGCTTTTCAAAGCTTCGCGACGACGTGCTGATCGACTCCAGCCGACCAACCCTCGTGAAGTACAGGCTGGTGGTGACCACCCGTGAGATCGCAAGTGAGATTGTCGCCGGCACCAAGTGATTCGACCAGTGCAGCATCACCAAAGGCGCGGCGAAATTGAGCAACCCCATCATCAGTCGGATAGTGTTGATCGACTGAAATTGATTGTGGGCCTCCAGAATGCCGATGAGTCCTGCGGAAAGGATGACAAAGGGAATGCTGACGCCCAGGATCCGCAAACTGGCGACGGCCTCCCTCAGCAGCGATGCATCGATCTTCAACAGGCCCACAAGCTTGGGCGCCGCCAATTCAATGATCACGGCCGCTAGGACGCCGAGCAGCAACATCACCCGTAGCGCAGTGGCCGTGATGTCGCCGATGTCACCCGTGCTTCCGGCACCTATGCGATCCGACACAACCTTCGTCAGCGCGCGACCGATGCCAAAGTCGAAAATGCTGAAGTAGCCGATCAACGACCAGACGATGGTGAGGAAACCGAAGCGTGCGTTGCCGTATCCCGACAGAAGGATCGGGATCGCGAGGAAGGCAAAGACCAGCGGTATGCCCGCGCCCGCCAGGTTCCAGGCAATGCCGTGCGCAAAAGAGCGCTGTCGAGAGGGAGACATGAACAACAGGCTCAATTCGCGGCGAATGCGATCATCAGGTCATTCGGATTCCTGATATCCATCGGAAGGTTGAGCCAATGCGCGGCAGGCGGCGTCATAGCGATCGGCGACTGGCGCTTGTCAATACGCATTGCTACGTCTCAACAATACGTAAGGAGTAAACAGGATGATTTTGAGATCAAGCCACAGCGACCAATGCTTGATGTAAGAGATATCGCACTCAACGCGACCAGCCATCTTTTCCAGCGTATCGGTCTCGCCCCGAAACCCTTTGATCTGCGCAAGCCCCGTCATACCCGGCTTCATCCCATGGCGCTGCATGTAACCACGCAGCTTCTCGCTAAATTGATGGTTATGCTCGACTGCGTGGGGTCGCGGACCGACGATCGACATGTCGCCGCGCAGCACGTTGATCAGCTGGGGCAGTTCGTCGAGACTGCTCGAACGCAGGAACTTACCGAACCGCGTAACACGAGTATCCCCGCGCTTGGCCTGCGTGACCTCGCCGACAGCTTCAGAGTGCACCCGCATGGAGCGGAACTTCAAAACATCGAACTCCTTTCCACCGAGGCCATGGCGCTTCTGCCGAAAAAAAATCGGCCCCGCGGAGCTCAGCTTCACACCCAACGCAATGAGACCCATGACCGGCGCAAGTAGCACAAGCAGCAGTAGCGCGATCGATCGGTCTTCGATGGCCTTTGCCAGACCGGCATGACCCTCAACTCGGCTGGACCTCAATGTGATCACCGGCACGCCTGCCAAGGCGGCTGCATGGTGATTGATGAGCTCATAGCCGAAAAAATCCGGCACCAGACGAATGGTGATGGGTGTATCAAGCGTCAATTGCAGGATCTTCTGGATGGTCTCTTCCGCGCGCATGGGTAACGCGATCCAGATCTGGTCCGGGGCTTGCTCGGAAATGTGGAAAGCCAAGTCGGAGAGATCGCCCAGTCGCCGGACCCCGGCCATGTCAACTTGGTCATAGGGAGTCTCGATGTAGCCAAGTACATCCAGGCCCATCCAGGCGCTGTTGCGCGCAGCTGCAACGATACGCTGACCAGCCTGAGTCCCGCCAACGAGCAACACGCGCCGCGAATCGACCCCACGTGCACGGATGTACCCAAGGACCCGCCGCAGCACGAGGCGATCGAGCGTCAGCACGGCGCCTGCCGAAACAAACCAGGTACCCGCGGCCACCCGCGAGTAGTGGTCCGTCGTCTTCAGCGCCCAGGCAATGAGAAGCTGCACCACCATGACGCCCGCCCACGCCAGCCACAGCCTGCCGATTTCCAACTGGCTGCTTTCTCCGCGCCAGCTGCGATAAAGACCTGCGGCAGGAAAAACCACGAGGGCGAGCAACACGGTGCGTATGAGGCCGGATGTATACGCAAGCTCCAGCCCGAAGTCCCCGAACTGGATGCGGTAGACAGCCAGCGCAACCACGGCGATGACCAGTACGTCACTGACGCGCAGGACGATATCCAGCAACGCCGCGTGCTTGGAAAAGAAATGGGACTCCGCCCGTTTTAGCTGCGGAACACCTGGAATAGATAACATTACCGCACTCCATCCTTGTCTTCGTTTGCGACCGGGCTTCTGCCGTGATGACCTTCTCGACACCACTGCAGCGCACCTGCGCAAGGCCGCCCCTCCCTCGGGCCGCGCCATGTTCTTTCATTGCCTCTCATTCACTCCCCCCCTGGTGAAAGAGCCGCGGGATCATCTCGATCCCGCGTCAAGCAACCAATAGACCGTTCGTACTAGTCGGGGCCAACGCCCCATTCTCTACATCCATTCATTCCACGATGACGTGCCGCTTGCCGCTCAAGCCGGGCTGCTGCCGTACTCGTAGTAGCCATACGAGTAGTAGCCCGTGCTCCTGCGTTCCACGGCATTGAACACGGCACCCTTGATCTGCACGCCGTTCTGCTCGAAGCGTTGCTTGGCCAAGGCGATTTCGCGAGCCTGGTTCAGCGCGAAGCGCACCACCAGCAGGCTGGTGCCTACGTGATGCCCCATGATGGCGGCGTCGGTCACCGCAAGAATGGGCGGCGTATCGATGATGATCAGGTCGTACTGCGGCTTCAGCTTTTCCAGCAGATTGACGAAGTTCGCATGCATCAACAGTTCGGACGGGTTCGGCGGAACCTTGCCACGGCTGATGAAGTGCAGGTTTTCGGCACCGCTTACGGAGCGGATGGCTTCCTCCAGCGTCAATTGACCCGACACAAGCTCGGACAACCCCTTGTCGGGCCGCCCGCCAATCACGGTGTGCAACGCACCCTTGCGCATGTCACCGTCGATCAGCAGGACGCGCTGCCCACCCTTGGCGATGACGGCGGCCAGGTTGGACGAGATGAAGGTCTTGCCGGCGCCAGGGCTCGCACCCGAGATCATCAGGATGTTGTTCTTGGCCTCGATGCGGGCGAAGTGCAGGCTGGTGCGCAGGCTGCGCAATGCTTCGATGGCAAGGTCGGCCGGCGCATTGACGGCAAGCAGCTTCTGCTTGCCATCGCCACGACCGCGACGCCCCTGAAGGAAGCTCTGGCGTTCCACGACGCTGCTGGGAATGGACGCGTACACGGAGAGGCCGAGCTCTTCGATCGCGGAAGGATCTTCCACGCCGCGGCTGAGCATCTGGCGCAACAGCACGAATGCGACGGCAAGGAAGCCACCGAGGAATGTGCCACCCAGAGCAACCAGCGCCTTCTTGGGCTTGGCGGGCTTGGAGGTATCCACCGCAGCGGGATCGATCACGCGCACATTGCCTACGGTGCCGGCGCGGGCAATCTCCAGCTGCTGGGCCTGGTTCAGCAGGCCGGTATAGGTGGCGTTGGTGACCTCCACGTCCCGGGTCAGTCGCAGCAGTTCCTGCTGCGTGTCCGGCAGGCCGCCGACCTGCTTTTCGATACCGGCCTTTTGCGCCTGCAGCTGGCCGATCTGATCGAGCAGCGCCTTGTAGGCCGGATGCTCGCCCGTGAACTTGCGCTCCATCTCGGCCTGCTGCAGGCGCAGCTGCTGGATGCTGGTCTCGATGGCGACGGTCTGGTCGAGCAAGCCCTTGGTCTGCAGCGTGATGTCGACCGACTTGGCCCGCGTCTGGAACGCATTCAGCGCATTCTGGGCGTTGTCCAGGTCACGCCGGATTCGCGGCAGCTGCTCCTTGACGAACTTCAGGCTGTTCGCTGCTTCGGCCGAGTTGCGCTCGACGTTCTGCTTCACGTAGGCCTGGCTCACGTGATCCAGCAGCTGGGCCGCGAGATCCGAGTCTTCGTGGTCGTAGGTCATCAGGATGATGCCCGAGTCCTTGCCCTGCTCCGACGCACTGATGTCCAACTGCAGCTGGTTGATTACCGCAAGGGCGGTGTGGTGCGTCACGGCAAAGTGGGCACCTGCATTGGCGCGCAGCTCGCGGACCTGCATGGTGATGCCATGGCCGGTGGCTACTTCGCCGACGCGCCCCTTGAGCAGGGAATCGCCACCGTCAAAAAGTTCGTAGCCGCCCTGCCCGCCGGCGACCAGCACCAGCTTTTTCTCTTCGAGCCGGGCCGGTACCTTCATCTGGAAGATATCGAGCTTCGAGCCACCCCAGTCGTAACGACTCAGTCCCAGCAACGGGGAAGCCACGTCGGTGGGCTCATCCGGCAGGTAGTGGCGCGCGACCCATCCGCCGAAGATCGGGAAATGGTACGGGTATGTCTCGATCTGCAGATTGAGTTCGTTGACAGCCTTGCCGATCACGGAGCGCGACGTGATGAGCGCGATCTCCGTGGTGGCCTCTGAACTGGAGGCACCCAGCGTCTGCGTGATCGCGCTCAGGCCCGGAAGATCCGGCACCTTCTGCTCCACCTGCACCAGGGCGTCCGCTTCGTAGATCGGCGTGCCAAGCAATGCATAGCCGACGCTGAGCACGAAGAACACGCCGGTGACGATACCAATCAACCACTTGTGGTCGAGCAGCGTCCCCAGCAGCTCGCGCAGGTCAATCTCGTCGTCTTGCTGCGCAGTGTTCTGTGTCGCGGTCATGCTCGATCGATCCAGTTCAAACGATAAGGGTGAAGAAACGGTGAAGTCTTTGGCATGAGGGGGCGCCGTCAAGATGCGTAGGCGTTGCCCTACAAATTTTCAGGAACCGCGCAAATACGGGAGCCAGGCGGAAACAGCGCGCTCGATCATGTCGTAAACGTGCTCGAAGGCTTCGCGACTTTGTCGATACGGATCCGCCACATCGCCGCCCTGCACCCAGCGGTCAAGCAGCATCACTTTGCCACTCGCTTCGGGGGTCATCCGCATCATCCGCGTCACGTGATCGCGCTCCATCGCCAGCACGAGGTCTGCCTCGCGCAGCATGGCGGGCGTGAGCTGGCGAGCCTGGTGCGCGCTGGCGTCCACGCCGTGCTCGCTGAGCAACTGCATGGCCGTCGCATCCATCGGCTTGCCGACGAGCGCACCCAGGCCGGCGCTCTCGATGGAGGCACCGGCGGACGACAGGCGATGGCGGAAGAGGTACTCGGCCGTTGGACTACGGCAGATGTTCCCCACGCAGACAACCAAAATCCGTTTGAACACGATACCCAGCGCTTACCGCAAGATGCTTCCACTGACGCGGATCACCGCCGCGCTTGCGGCCATGCGTCCCTGTCAGACCCCTGTAACGAACGACCCCAATACTGTCTTCTGGGCTTTTATACCCTCGACGGGCGGCGCCCCTCCCCGCACGGGTGATCACGCCCCCTCTTGCCAGTCAAGCCTACTTTTTCACAAAATCAAGACTAAAGACTTGCGTTCAGCTTACAATCATAACTGGAACTTAGCAGCCCCGTCACGAAGCGAACACGGGCGCACGCTGTTCATTTTCCAGTAAGGTTGTGTTAATGATGCGCGCCGAATCACCACTGAAAGGAGTTCTTGTGAAGAAGTTGCTTGCCGTTGTTTTGATGACCTGCATGGTTGGACAGACGTTTGCCCAGGCGGCTCAGCCGGCCCCGGCACCAGCCCCGACTCCGGCTCCTGCGGCCCCGTCAGCTACCGCTGGCTCCGGCAGCGCCGCAGCTGCTTCGGCGGGCGGCATCAGCGCGGGCACGACCGCGGCTATCGCTGCCGGCGTGGTCGCCGCGGCAGGTGCCGTTGCAGCAGCTTCGAGCGGCGGTGGCAGCAACCCCGGCAACTCCAGCACGCCTCCCGGCACCGGTGGCAGCACCGGCGGTGGCGGCACCGGCGGTACCGGCGGCACCACGGGCACGACCGGTACCCACTAAGCCTTTTTGAAGGCAAAACGGCATCCGTGCTGGATTCGTCCGGCACGGATGTTTGCTGTCTGCAAGTCATCGAAGCAGAAGTCATGAACGTACGTAACGCCGTGGCCCTCGTCGCCGCGACCCTCCTGCTGCACGGCTGTGTATGGGCGCCGGGTCAGCACATGTCCACCAACAGCATGATGCGCACGGCTGACGAAAACAGCCGCGTCGACATCGTGACGATCACTCCCAAGCAGATAGCGATGGACAAGGCGGCGCTTGCCGCGTCCGCGCTGCCACCGGAGCTGCTCGGCTATGTACCCGAGCCCTATCGCATCGGTGCGGGCGACACGCTGTACATCACCGTGTGGGATCACCCCGAGCTGACGTCGCCGGCAGGCCCCCAGCAGCAGACATTGGCCAACGGGCGCCTGGTCCGCTCGGACGGCACGCTCTTCTACCCTTATGTCGGCGAGCTGAAGGTCTCTGGCCTCACCATCGAGGACCTCCGCAAGGCCATCACCAGCAAGCTGGCCCGCTACGTGGAGCAGCCCCAGGTCGACGTCAACATCATCGGCTACGGCAGCCAGCGCATCACGCTGCAGGGCGCCTTCATCAAGACCGATCCGCAGTCGATCACGGCCATTCCCATTACCCTGGCGCAGGCGTTGGGCGCCGCCGCTATCAACACGGAACAGGCCGACCTGTCTTCGTTGGTGTTGACGCGTGATGGGCATGAATATCGGATTGACCTGGACGCCCTGGGCCAGAACAAGTCGGTGACGCAGGACATCTACCTGAAGCCTGGCGACCGCCTGTATCTGCCTTACAACGATCGCCACGAGATCTACGTCATCGGCGAAGTGAATCGCCCGATGCCGCTGACCTTCAAGACCACCGACCTCACGCTGACCCAGGCGCTGGGGCGTGCAGGCGGCCTCAACCCGACGACGTCGAAGGGCAAGGCGGTCTACGTGATCCGCGGCATCGAGAACCTGGACCAGGCCAAGGGCACGGTCTACCAGCTCGACGCGCGCTCGCCCGACGCTTTCATCCTCGCCGATCAGTTCAGGGTCAAGCCGGGTGATGTGGTGTTCGTCGGCCCTGCGGGCGTCACGCGCTGGAACCGCTTCCTGACCCAGCTGTTGCCGCTTACGGGCATCATCAGCAACGCGGCCAACGCGTCCTACAACCTCGACCACTGATGTTCCGGCGTGGCCTGCCCCACCACCGGCACGAGCCGGCGCGAGTTGTCGCGCACGGCTCGCATGCCGTGTTTTCGCGCCATGCCATCGCCGTTGCCGGCGCCGTTTGCATGATGCTCGCCAGTTGCACGGACGTGTCGCGAAGCAGCCTGGAATCGGTTCGCCTGGCTTGGCGTGGGCAGCCCAAATTGTCGCCGACGGCCGAGCAGGTGCTGGCCAAGCCGTTCTTCCAGCTGCGCGCCACGACCAGCAAGGGCGATGCGATCCTCAATCTCGGCAATGTCGATGGCCAGCGCCAGCTCTGGTACGGCAAGGACGGCGTGATCGTGGTGCTGGAGCACGGTCGCGTGATCCAGACCGTCGGGTTGATCCGGAACCTCGACAGCAGCCACGTGCGATCGCCGGGCGATCCGTTTGCGATCGGCCTGCACAAGCTCGATGCACCGGCGACCTATGACCGCGAAGACGACTGGTCACCGGGTTATCGCTATGGCATCCCCACGCATGGCCAGCTCTCTCCATCAGGGAGCACCGATATCGACATCCTCGGCACGCCACGCCACGTGCTGCTGGTGACCGAGGATGTCTCGGCCCCGGCCGTCGGCTATCGGGCCACGAATCGCTATTGGGTGGATCCGCAGGACGGCTTCATCTGGATGAGCGAGCAACAGGTGGCGCCGGGGCTGACGCTCAAGCTCGTACAGCTCAGGCCCTATCGGAGCGCTACGCCATGACGGCGCGCGTTCTTGCCGCCACGGCAACATTGCTGGCACTGCTGTGCAGCCTGCCGTCGCGCGTCGCCGCCACCCAGGTGGAACTGCGTGGCGCCGTCGATACCCCGGGCGCCATCCAGCTGCCGCACAAGGCCCGGCTCAGCGATGCGGCCCTGGCGGCACACGTGCAGACGGACGCCTATATGGCCGGCGCCGCATGGCTTAGGCCCTCGCTCGTCGTCGAGCAGCAACGCGCGAAAGCCGGGCTGCTGTTCGACCTGGACAGCCTGCGCAAACAAGCGCTGAAGGACGAACGCGACGAGCTCGCACAACTTGCCGGCGATCTTTCCAGGTGGCTGGGGGCGATGCCGGCCACGGGCAGGCAGGTAGCGTTGCTGGATCCGCGCGCGGTCGAAGTAAACGCACCGGAAAATCGCCTCATTGGCGAAGGCGACACGCTCTACTACCCGCGGCGCCCCTCCACCATCCACGTGGCAGGTGCAGTTGCGCAGGCATGCGATCTGCCCCTGGTCGCCATGCAGGATGCACGCAAGTATCTCGGCGGCTGCGTGCTTTCGCCGTTGGCGGATGCAGACTGGCTCTATGTGATCCAGCCCGATGGCCGCGTATTCCGCCAGGGCATCGGGCTGTGGAACCGCAGCGCGCCAATGTCGTTGGCACCCGGCGCGACGCTCTACGTACCCATCCGCGAGCACCTCGTGCGCGGCACGGCGCCCGACCTCAACAACGAGCTTTCCGCCTTCCTGGCGACGCAGCTGCTCACTGAACCGGAAGCGCATCGATGACGCACCACCGGACAGGGCGTCCCGCCGGACGCATCCGTCGATCGCGCAACCCAGGCACGCACCTTCGTCGGCGCTGCGGATGCGCACTGCCCTTGGTCGGCGGCCTGTTGATGAGCGTGGCCCATGCGGACAGCGCGCCGACGCAAAGCGACTTTGGCGGCGCCGGCATTTGGCAGACGCCGTCGGCGCGCATGGCCGAGGATGGCGAGCTGGCGTTGACCGCCAGTCATGTACATCCCTATGACCGCTACAACCTCTCGCTGCAGCCGCTGCCGTGGCTGGAGGGCATCTTTCGTTACACGGCGGTGAGCAATCGCCTGTACGGCCCCGAAGCGCTCAGCGGCAGCCAGAGCTATAAAGACAAGTCGATCGACGTAAAAGTGCGGCTGTGGACCGAAAGCCGGTACCTGCCCGACCTCAGCGTCGGCGCCAGGGATATCGGCGGCACCGGCTTGTTCTCCGGCGAGTACGTCGTGATGAACAAGCGGTTCGGGCCCATCGATGCCAGCCTGGGCATGGGTTGGGGTTACATAGGCGGCCGGGGCGACATCAAGAATCCGCTTTCCCTCATCAGCGATAAGTTCGATATCCGTCCGGCCAGCAGCGGCACCGGACAGTTCGGCAGCAACCATTATTTTCGCGGTCCGGCTGCGATCTTCGGCGGCATGACCTATCAAACGCCCTGGCGTTGGCTGGTGCTGAAAGCCGAATACGACGGCAACAACTACCAGCACGAACCACAGAAGAACAACCAGACGCAGAACTCGCCGATCAACGTTGGCGCGGTGTTTCGCCCGACCCGCTACATCGACCTGAGCCTCGCCTACGAGCGCGGCAACACGGTGATGTTCGGATTCACCTTGCACACGAATCTCGCCGAAGGTACCGGCCCCGCCAAAGTGCTGGATCCGGCGCCCGCCGAGCGCGCCAGCCCAAGGCCGACGCGGGAGCCGGAGGAAGTCGATTGGGCAAGAGTGGCGCGCGAACTGCGCAATAACGCAGGCATCCAGGTATCCACCATCACGCGTCGTGGTCGCGAGGTCGTCGTCAGCGGCGAGCAGGAGGAATACTTCTACTCGGCCAAGGCGGTCGGTCGCACCGCGCGCATCCTCGATAACCAGCTGGGCCCCGGCGTCGACTGGTTTACGGTGGCCTCGCAGCAGGAAGGCCTGACGACGGCGGAAACCAGCATCAATCGCCAGCACTTCAATGAGCTGGCCGATCATGACATCGACCTGACGGACTTCCGGCGCAGCGCGGAGCAGAACGCACCCACGGCGCGCAACGACGAAGTGCTTTACCGGGCACCGATCAAGCGCACGGACCAGACCTTCGCGCTTGCCTACAGCCAGAGCCTCGGCGGGCCGGATAACTTCCTGCTCTATCAGGTCTCGGCGATCTACAGCCTCGACTACCACTTCACCCCGAATATCTGGTGGAGCGGCCTGGTCAATGTCACGCTGCTCGACAACTACGACAAGTTCAAATACGACGCGCCCAGCGAACTGCCGCGCGTGCGCACCGATGTGCGCAAGTACATCACGAGCTCCACGGTCACCCTGCCGGTGTTCCAGCTGACAGGGTCTCGCCAGCTTGGCAATGACCTTTACGGCCTTGCCTACGCAGGCATGCTCGAGAGCATGTTCGGCGGCGTCGGCGGCGAAGTGCTGTACCGCCCCTTCGGCGAGCGCTGGGCCATCGGCACCGACGTCAACTGGGTCAAGCAGCGCGGCTACGACCAGGATTTCTCCTTCCGTGGTTATCACGTGGTCACCGGACACGTGACCGGCTACCTGGATCTCGGAGGCGAGCATGACATCACGGTGGCGCTGAGCGCAGGACGCTTCCTTGCGGGTGACTGGGGCGCCACGCTGGATGTCTCGCGCGAGTTCCGCAATGGCGTGCGCATGGGCGCCTACGCCACGAAGACCAATGTCTCGGCGCAGCAGTTCGGCGAAGGCAGCTTCGACAAGGGCATCTATGTGTCGATCCCGTTCGACCTGCTGCTGCCGCGCTCGACCACCAGCCGCGTCGGCTTCGTGTGGGATCCGCTCATTCGTGACGGTGGCGCGCGCCTTGGCAAGCGTTACACCTTGTACTCGTTGACCAGCGCCCGCGACCTGGACAACTTCAACGACAATCTCGACAAGGTGGTCGAGTAACGACCTCTCCCGAGAGATCGCGTCACCCCATTCACGTCGGCTCAGTCGTCCAGCCAGACTTCGCCGTTCGACACGCGGATGCCGACGGCGCGCAGATGCTCGCCGCGGCAGGGGCCGCCGACGCACAGGCCGTCCTCGTCATTGAACGAGGCGCCGTGGGCGGCGCAGATCAGCAGGCGGTCCTTGATAAGGAATTTGCCGGGCGCCCAGTCGAGGCGGCGGCCGGCGTGGGGGCATATGTTGAGGTAGGCGCGCACCGAGTCATGGTGACGCAGCACGATCACGCTTTCTTCGCCCTCGCGAAGCACGGCATCCACGGCGATCGCGCCGCCATCGGGAATATCGTCCAGCCGGCAAAGCGCCTGGTCGGGGGTAGCTGTATCCATCGGCACTTGCCTCTTGGGCCGTGAGGCCCCATCGTTACGCACGTAAGTCGTTGATTTTACCACACGGATTTTTAACACATGCGTTTTTCGCTGCCCATGCCGCGTCGTTCCCGCCATCCGCTGGTCCGTGCCCTCTCGCTCATCATCGGGCTGGCGCTGGTCGGCGTGTTGATGGTGTTTGGCCTGGTGGTGGCCGGCGTGCTGCTGGTCGGTGGCGCCTTGGTGTTCGCGCTGCGCCAATGGTCGCGCACGCGCGCTGCCGTGTCGCCTTCCGCCCGTCGTGCGCACAAGCCCGAGGTCATCGAGGGCGAATTCGTGGTGCTGAACCAGACGCGCCACGCGGCGAGGTAAATCGAGCCTTCGTTCTCCTTGTGGGAGCGCACCCTGTGCGCGACGAACCCCGCAGGATCGGTGTCAGTGATGTCTGCGGTCGCGCACAGGGTGCGCTCCCACACGTTCGCGGCGATGCGCAAGATCCGGATGGTGACGACACCGGGTGAGCCTTAGGCTGACCCCATCGCATCAGGGATACCGTCATGAATGCCCGTATCGCTACCGAATCCGTCCTGGAACAGGTCCGCCTGCTGGTCGAGCGTGCCGACGAGGCGCCTACCCTGCAGGCGCTGGCCGATGCCGTGCAGATGAGTCCAAGCCATCTGCAGCGCGCGTTCCGCCGCCATTTCGGCATGAGCCCTTCCGAGTACCACCGCGCCCGGCGCTTCGGCCAGCTCAAGCAGGCCCTGCGCACCGGGGCAGCGGTGACCGATGCGGTGTACGACGCCGGCTTCGGCTCCGGCAGCCGCGTCTACGAGCACAGCGATCGTCTGCTGGGCATGACGCCTGCCAGTTATCGCGCGGGTGGCGCTGGCGCGGATATCCGCTACACGACCACGGACACGCCGCTGGGGCGGTTGCTGGTCGCCACCACGTCGCGCGGTATCTGCTCTGTCACGCTCGGCGATACGGATCGCGAACTCGAGCAGCGTCTCGCCGATGAGTTTCCGCGAGCCACCCGCCAGCGCGTCGACGCCGGTCGTGAGGAATGGCTAGACGCGGTGATCGCGCGCATCGCCCATGAGCTGGGCTGGAGCGATGCGGATGCGCCTGAACTTCCCCCGCTGGATGTCGCCGCTACCGCCTTCCAATGGCGCGTCTGGGATGCACTGACCCGCATCCCCAGCGGCACCACCAAGAGCTATGGCGAGCTCGCCGCGGAGCTTGGCGTACCCAAGGCGGCGCGCGCGATCGGTCGTGCCTGCGGCAGCAACAAGCTGGCGTTGATCGTGCCGTGCCATCGCATCGTGCGAGAGGACGGTTCACTGGGTGGATGGCGCTGGGGCGTGGAGCGCAAGCGCGAATTGCTTGCCAAGGAACACCGCGCGGACGCGAAGCGGGAACGTACCGCCGCCTGAGACGGCGGGCGCGCCAAGGGCCATGTTGAGCGCGCCTCAACGCTGCCTTGCATAAGACTCGCTTCTGCCTGCCAAAGCGCCGGTCTAAGCTCCGCTTCTCTGTAAACTATGGCCCGCATCCGCATCGCGATGCTCCCGCGCAGCCTCCCCATGAATGACACCGCCTCGACATCCGCCGTGACCTCGGCGCCTGCTCCCGTTGCCGACAGCCGCCTGCTGGTGCCGCTGGCGCTGTTTGCGCTGTACATCATCTGGGGTTCCACCTACCTCGGCATTCGCTTTGCGCTGGAAAGCTATCCGCCGTTCCTGCTGGCCAGCGTGCGCTTCATCGGCGCCGGCGTGGCGATGTTCGCCTTCCTCCGCCTTCGCGGCCACGCCATGCCGACGCCTCGCCAATGGCGCAACGCGGCCATCACCGGCATCTTGTTGCTGGGCTTCGGCAACGGCTTGGTGTGCTTCGCCGAACAGCATGTGAGTTCGGGCATCGCCGCCGTGGTGGTGGCGAGCATGCCGTTGTTCGCGGCCCTGTTCTCCGGCATGTACGGCGAATGGCCGTCGCGACGCGAACTCGTCGGCCTGATGATCGGTTTCCTTGGCGTGATCGTGCTCAACCTTGGCAGCAGCCTCTCCGGTTCGCGCATCGGTGCCTTCGCACTGCTGATTGCGGCCATGAGCTGGGCGTTCGGCTCGGCGTGGAGCCGCCGCCAGGACATGCCGGCAGGCCCGATGAATACGGCCGCGCAGATGCTGTGTGCCAGCGTGGCGATGCTGGTCGTGGGCCTTGCGACGGGCGAGCGGCTGCCCGCGCATCCGACCGTGCGCGCCACCGCGGCGCTGGTCTATCTCGCGGTGTTCGGCTCCATCGTGGCCTTCAGCGCCTATCTTTACGTGCTCAAGCATGCGCGCCCGGCGCTGGCCACCAGCTACGCCTATGTGAACCCGCCGGTCGCGGTGCTGTTCGGCGTGCTGCTGGCGGGCGAAACCGTCGGGCCGTTCGACCTGGCCGGCATGGCCATCATCCTGGTCGGCGTGGGCGCCATCACGCTGGCCAAGCAGCGCCGTACGGCGCGCTGAGGCGCCATCCCGGCCTGACTCGACCATGGTCGGCTTGCCGGGCCGGCCAATGGGCGCTCACCATGCCCCGGTCCTTGGTCGGGGAGCGCCCATGAACGCCGCAAACGAAGGTCTGCTGGCCCGCGCCGCGCTGCGCAGTGCCGCCTGGTCGGAACGCTGGTTTCCCGATGCCTGGGTATTCGCCGCCCTGGGCGTGGTGATCGTCGCCATCGCCGCGCTGTCCTTCGGGGCGACGCCGGGCGTCACGGTCAATGCCTTCGGCGATGGGTTCTGGAGCCTGATTCCTTTCACCATGCAGATGGCCTTCGTGGTCATCGGCGGCTATGTCGTGGCTACCGCACCGGTGGTGGCGCGTTTCATCGATGTGCTGGCCCGCGTGCCGCGCAGCGGACGCGGTGCGATCTGCTATGTCGGCCTGGTCAGCATGCTCGCCTCGCTGCTTTCCTGGGGTTTCTCGCTGGTGTTCGGTGGGTTGCTGGTCCGCGCACTCGCGCGCCGTGAAGACCTGCGCATGGATTACCGCGCCGCGGGCGCCGCCGCCTACCTTGGCCTGGGCGCAGTGTGGGCCATGGGCCTTTCCTCTTCGGCGGCGCAGTTGCAGGCCAATCCCAAGAGCATGCCGCCGGGACTGGTCAACATCACCGGCGTGTTGCCTTTCAGCGAAACCATTTTCCTGTGGCAGTCGATCGCGCTCACGACGATCCTGATCCTGGTGTCGCTGCTGATCTGCTGGTTCACCGCGCCGTCGGAGCACAGCGCGCGGACGGCCAACGATTACGGCATCACCGAAACCGCCGCGCCCGTGCTGCCACCACGGCAGCGGCCGGGCGAATGGCTGGAATACAGTCCGCTGTTGTCACTGTTGATCGGGCTGCTCGGCCTGGGTTGGCTCGGTTACGAATTCGCCACCAAGCCGGCGGTGACGGCCATTGCCAACCTCAACACCTACAACTTCCTGTTCCTCACCGTGGGGCTGCTGCTGCACTGGCGGCCTCGCAGCTTCCTCAATGCGGTGTCACGCGCGGTGCCGAGCACGGCCGGCGTGCTGATCCAGTTTCCGCTGTATGGCGGCATTGCCTCGCTGCTCACGCACGCGCCGGGCTTTGGCGACCAGACGCTGTCGCACCGCCTGTCGGGGCTGTTCGTGCATATCGCGTCCACTGACACATTCACCCTGGTGATGGGTGCGTACTCGGCGATCCTCGGCTTCTTCGTGCCGTCGGGCGGCGGCAAGTGGCTGGTCGAGGCGCCTTACGTGATGCAGGCCGCGAACGACCTGCATGTGCACCTCGGCTGGGCCGTGCAGGTGTACAACGCGGCCGAAGCGTTGCCCAATTTGATCAATCCGTTCTGGATGCTGCCGCTGCTCGGCGTACTGGGGCTGAAGGCACGCGACGTGGTGGGCTTCACCTTCATGCAGCTGCTGGTGCATGTGCCGCTGGTGCTCGGGTTGCTATGGGCGCTGGGGTTGACGTTGACGTATGTGCCGCCGGTGATGCCTTAGGACTGAGGCGGGTTGTTTCGCGCACTGAGTGCGCTCCTACAAAGGCACGACGCCCTTCTGTAGGAGCGCACCCAGTGCGCGATCGGGGCGCGGCAAAGCCGCGCCCCTCCAAAATCACAGTTCGCGCAACGCCGTCGTCACCGGCAGCCGCGCCGCACGCATCGCAGGATAGATGCCACCGATGAAGCCGATCGCCAGCGCCCACTTCAACCCGGTCCACATCAACGCAGGCGACACCCGCAGCTCGAAACTCAACTTGCCGACCGTGCCCGCCGCCAGCGTCGAGGCGCTGTAGCCGTTGAAGATCAGCCAGGCCAGCACGCCGCCGATGACGCCGCCGATCAGCGCCAGCAGCATCGTTTCCAGCATGACCGCCACCACCACGGGCAGGCCGCGGAAGCCGATGGCGCGCAGCGTGGCGATTTCGCGGGCGCGCGCCGCCACCGCCGCGAACATGGTGTTGAGCGCGCCGAACATCGCGCCGATGGCCATGATCAGGCCCACCGTGATGCCCATGATGCGGATCACCTTGGTCATGCCTTCGGATTGCTTGTTGAAGTAGTCGATGGTGGTGCTGACGTCGACCTTCAGCTGCGGATTGCCGTCGAGCGAGGCCTTGAACGCATCGTAGGCCTTTGGATCGGTGAGCTTTACCGTGACCGAGGCGCGACTGCTGCCGCGACGATAGGTGTCCGCCACCACGCTGGCGTCGCCCCACACCTCCGAATCCATCGCATCGCCCGACGAGAACACGCCCACCACCGTCCACTGCTGGTTGCCCAGGCGAATGACATGGCCCGGCTCCAGCCCGGCGAACTGCTTGGCCGCGCCCTTGCCCACGATCAGCTCGCGCATGCCCGGCTGGAAATTGCGGCCCTCGACGATCTTCACGTTGGGTCGCACCGCCCACGCCTGCTCGCTCACGCCGCGCAGCTGCACGCTGCCTTCGTCCTCGGGCCGGCCGCCCTTGAGCGGAAGATTCGCGGCCACGACCAGTTCCGGCGACGCGATGGGCTGGCCCTTCGCGTCGCGTGCGATGCCTGGGGCCTGCGGGATCAGCGTGACGCTGTCATGGTCGAGCACCGACATCACCTCGGACGCCGATGAGCCGCGCATCACGATGGCCGTGTCGGCGCTGCCGGTCTTGCGCAGCGTTTCCGCATAGCCCTCGCCCATGGCGAGCAAGGCGACCAGCACGCCGACCACGCCGGCGATGCCGATCACGATGACGGCCGACGAGCCAAGCCGCTGCCCCAGCGTGCTGATGCCTACGCCGGCGACCGACAGCGTCTGGCGTCCGCGCCGCGTGGCGAACAGCCACGCGGCGAACAGCACGGCGAGCAGGACGGCGCCTTGC
>NZ_BCPR01000021.1 GCF_016586165.1 Dyella sp. EPa41
CCTATCCCCTGTGTGCCTTGAACGCTATGGGGGTTGTGGTGAAGGGCCAGTGGACGTATATCCACGCATACCCACCGTCTCCGGGCAAGCCCAAGTTGGCCGCATGCCCGCACCCAAGGGTCGGTTGAACCGGTCACGACGCCGCCTCGACACGCGTGCCTGCCTTTCGGCCGGCGAGCCCGATCGGCCACCGGGTGCCATGCCAGCGTAGGCTACGGGGAAACGGCGGTGGCTTCTGCCTGTCGGACATCGTCGGCACGCGGATGGTTGGCGCGATCCATCGACGCCTGCTGACGATGTGGTCGGTGGCAGGCATCGCCGCGCCGCTACTCGTTGTGGCGGTGCATGAAACGCAGCTCAACGCCGGTGTTGCCAGGAACCTGGTCCATGACCGCACGCTTTGCATCCTCGCGGTGCTCCTGCTGATCGCATGCTCTGCAACCTGTTGGTCAAGCCGGTGACGGAGAGTGCCCTGATGACGGACGAGGAACGGGAGCGCGAGCGTTCGCTGCCGCACGAAGCGGCATCGTCTCGACCACCGTCCAGAACGCGGCACGCGGCCGTTTCGGCCTCGTGGGCCTGATGGCCCGGGCGGCGGTTGGCATTCCCTTCCTGATCGGTGTATGGATAACCATTGCCAAGGCTGCCGCACCGTTCTGAAGGGATCCACCAAGACATGAAACGAGCGATAGACATCGCCGTGCTGCCGGCCATTCCCGAGCACATCCGCGTTGCGGTGCTCGAAGTGACCGCCCGGCTCAAGGACACGCCCGGCGCCCTGTTGCCCATTCTCCACGGGGTGCAGGACGCGCTGGGTCATGTGCCGAAAGAGGCTGTCCCCCTCATCGCGCGCGAGTTGAACCTTTCGCGTGCCGATGTCCACGGCGTAGTCACGTTCTACCACTACTTCCGGCAACAGCCCGCGGGGCGGCGCGTGATCCATCTCTGCCGCGCGGAATCTTGCCAGGCGATGGGCGCTGTCGCGCTGGAGCAACATGTCAAGCATCGGCTGGACGTGGACTTCCACGAGACGACGGCCGACGGCGCCTACACGCTGGAGCCGGTCTATTGCCTCGGCAACTGCGCGTGCTCACCCGCCATGATGGTGGATGGTGAGCTCAAGGGTCGCATGACGCCTGACCGTTTCGACGCCTGGCTCGAGGCGGAGGCACGATGAGCATCACCGTCTACGTGCCACGCGACGCCGGCGCTCTTTCACTGGGCGCCGAAGACGTGGCCACCGCCATCACCGCGGAGGCTTCGCGGCGCCGCCTGGACGTGCGAATCGTACGCAACGGCTCGCGGGGGCTGTACTGGCTCGAACCTCTGGTGGAGGTCGAGACGTCCGTGGGCCGCATTGCCTATGGCCCCGTGCAGAAGGAAGACGTGGCCTCGTTGTTCGACGCGGATTTCCTCCGCGGCGGCGGGCACGCGCTCGCACACGGCCCGACCGGCGACATCGGCTACCTCAAGAGCCAGCAGCGCCTCACCTTCGAGCGCGTCGGCGTGGTCGATCCGCGAAGCCTGGAAGACTATCGCGCGCATGGCGGCTATCGCGGCCTTGCCGCCGCCCTGCACATGAGCGGCGAGGAGATCGTGCAGACCGTGCTCGATGCCGGCCTGCGCGGGCGTGGCGGCGCGGCGTTCCCGGCAGGCATCAAATGGAAGACCTGCCTCGACGCGCCGGCGTTCCGCAAATACGTGGTGTGCAATGCCGACGAGGGCGACTCGGGCACCTTCGCCGATCGCATGATCATGGAAGGCGATCCGTTCGTGCTGATCGAGGGCATGACCATCGCCGGCCTCGCCGTGGGCGCCACGCAGGGCTATATCTACCTGCGCGTCGAATACCCCCATGCCCAACGCGCGATGGAAGCAGCCATCGCTGCCGCCAAAGCGGCCGGGCTTCTTGGCGACGATGTCGCCGGCAGCGGCAAAGCCTTCCATCTTGAAGTGCGCATGGGCGGCGGGGCCTATATCTGCGGCGAGGAAACCTCGCTGCTGGAATCGCTGGAAGGCAAGCGCGGACAGGTACGCTTCAAGCCGCCGCTCCCGGCGGTCGAAGGCCTGTTCGGCAAGCCCACCGTGATCAACAACGTGGTCACGCTCGCCTCCGTGCCGATCATCCTCGATCGCGGGGCGGGCTATTACCGCGACTATGGCCTGGGCAAGTCGCGCGGCACCCTGCCCATCCAACTGGCCGGCAATCTCAAGCGGCCCGGGCTGGTGGAGCGCGCGTTCGGCCTCACCCTGCGCGAACTGGTCGAAGACTATGGCGGCGGTACGGCAAGCGGCCGTCCGATCCGGGCCGTGCAGGTCGGCGGGCCGCTGGGCGCCTATATTCCCGCCTCCCGGCTGGATACGCCCATCGACTACGAAGCGTTCGTCGCCATTGGCGCCATGCTGGGCCACGGCGGCGTGGTGGTGTTCGACGACACCGTCGACATGGCGGCGCAGGCGCGCTACGCGATGGAGTTCTGCGCCATCGAGTCGTGCGGCAAATGCACGCCGTGCCGGATTGGCTCCACGCGCGGCGTCGAGGTGATCGACCGCATGGTGGCGGGCGATGCGCGGCAACGCGAACGCAACGAAGTGCTGCTGCGCGACCTGTGCCAGACCATGATCGCCGGCTCGCTGTGCGCGCTCGGCGGCATGGCACCTTTCCCGGTGCTCAGCGCGCTCGATCATTTCCACGAAGATTTCGCAGGTGCGGCCGGCGAGGCCGGCGCCTGAGGAGGAAGAACGCCATGCTGTCCATCGTCGAAATCGACTACGGCACACCCGAGTCCAAAGCCGAGAGCCTGGTCGAACTGCATATCGACGGTCGTAGCATCCGCGTGCCCGAAGGCACGTCGGTGATGCGCGCCGCGGCGCAGGCCGGCATCGCCATCCCCAAGCTGTGCGCCACCGACATGCTCGAAGCCTTCGGCTCGTGCCGGCTATGCCTGGTCGAGATCGACGGGCGCAAGGGCTATCCCGCCTCGTGCACCACGCCAGTGGCCGACGGCATGCGCGTGCACACGCAGACACCGAAGCTGGCCGAGATCCGTCGCGGCGTGATGGAGCTTTACATCTCGGACCATCCGCTCGACTGCCTCACCTGCCCCGCCAACGGGCATTGCGAACTGCAGGACATGGCCGGCGTCGTCGGCCTGCGCGAGGTCCGCTACGGCTACGACGGCGCCAATCATGTCTATGCGCGCATCCCGGCGCGCGAAGATCAAAAAGCGGCCATCCACGACCGTACTGTTGACTATGCGCGCATCCCGGCGCGCGAAGATCAAAAAGCGGCCATCCACGACCGTACTGTTGACTATGCGCGCATCCCGGCGCGCGAAGATCAAAAAGCGGCCATCCATGGCCGCACTGTTGACTATGCGCGCATCCCGGCGCGCGAAGATCAAAAAGCGGCCATCCATGGCCGCACTCTTCAGATGGAGCTGAATCCGCTCTTTGCACCGAAGGACGAGTCCAATCCCTACTTTGCCTTCGATCCTTCCAAGTGCATCGTCTGCTCGCGCTGCGTGCGCGCATGCGAAGAGGTGCAAGGCACCTTCGCACTGACCATCCAGGATCGCGGCTTCGCATCCAAGGTATCGGCCAGCCAGGATGTACGCTTCCTCGATTCCGAATGCGTGTCGTGCGGCGCCTGCGTACAGGCCTGCCCCACGGCCACGCTGTCGGAGAAGTCGCTGATCGACAAGGGCCAGGCCGAGCACAGCGTGGTCACCACCTGCGCCTATTGCGGCGTGGGTTGCAGCTTCCGTGCGGAGATGAAGGGCCAGGACATCGTGCGCATGGTGCCGGACAAGGACGGCCACGCGAACCACGGGCACTCCTGCGTGAAGGGGCGCTTCGCCATTGGTTATGCCTCGCACCCGGACCGCATCACCACGCCGATGGTCCGCGCGAAGGTCTCCGACCCATGGCGCGTGGTGAGCTGGGAGGAAGCCATCGCCCACGTCGCCAGCGAGTTCAAGCGCCTGCAGGCGACCTACGGCAAGCAAGCCATCGGCGGCATTACATCATCGCGTTGCACCAACGAGGAAACCTACCTGGTGCAGAAGCTGGTACGCGCCGGCTTCGGCAACAACAACGTGGATACCTGCGCGCGCGTATGCCACTCGCCTACCGGCTACGGCCTGAAATCCACCATCGGCGAATCGGCCGGCACGCAGGATTTCGATTCGATCGAATCCACGGACGTGGTGCTGGTGATCGGTGCGAACCCGACGGACGCGCATCCGGTGTTCGGCTCGCAGATGAAGCGCCGGCTGCGCGAAGGCGCGCGGCTGATCGTGATCGATCCGCGCCGCATCGACCTGGTGCGCACGCCGCACGTGGCGGCGGATTTCCACCTCAAGCTGCGCCCCGGCACCAATGTCGCCATGCTCAACAGCCTGGCCCACGCCATCGTGACCGAGGGCCTGGTCGATGAGGATTTCGTGGCTCGCCGTTGCGAGCCCGAGGCCTTCGCCAGGTGGCGTTCCTTCGTCGCCCAGGACAAGTACAGCCCGGAGGCGATGGAAGAGGTGACCGGTGTCCCGGCCGAACTCGTGCGCGGCGCGGCGCGCCTGTATGCCCGCGGCGGCAATGCCGCGATCTACTACGGCCTGGGCGTCACCGAGCATGCGCAGGGCTCCACCGCCGTGATGGGTATCGCCAATCTCGCCATGGCCACCGGCAACATCGGGCGCGAAGGCGTGGGCGTCAATCCGTTGCGCGGGCAGAACAACGTGCAGGGTTCGTGCGACATGGGTTCGTTCCCGCACGAGTTCACCGCTTACCGGCACGTGAGCGACAACGCTGTACGCCACAGCTTCGAGGAAGCCTGGGGCGTCACCTTGCTGGCCGAACCGGGCTTGCGCATCCCCAACATGTTCGAGGCCGCGCTGGACGGCACGTTCAAGGGGCTCTACATCGAAGGCGAGGACATCGCCCAGTCCGATCCGGACACGCAGCATGTGACCGCAGCGCTCACCTCGATGGAATGCATCGTGGTGCAGGATCTGTTCCTCAACGAGACGGCCAAGTTCGCGCACGTGTTTCTGCCGGGCAGTTCCTTCCTCGAGAAGGACGGCACCTTCACCAATGCGGAGCGGCGCGTGTCGCGCGTCCGCAAGGTGATGGCCCCCAAGGGGGGCTATGCCGACTGGCAAGTCACCCAGTTGCTGGCGCAGGCCATGGGCTATCCAATGCGCTACACGCATGCCTCGGAAATCATGGACGAGATCGCCCGGCTGACACCCACGTTCCAGGGCATCAGCTTCGCCAAGCTCGACGAGCTTGGCTCGGTGCAGTGGCCCTGCAACAACGAGCGGCCTTTCGGCACGCCGGTGATGCACGTCGACGAATTCGTTCGCGGCAAGGGCCGCTTCATGCTGACCGAATACGTGCCGACCTCCGAAAAGGTCAACGCCGAACACCCGTTGATCCTCACCACGGGCCGCATCCTCAGCCAGTACAACGTGGGGGCGCAGACGCGGCGCACCGCCAACGTGATGTGGCACGACGAGGACCGCCTGGAGATCCATCCGCACGACGCTGAAGAACGCGGCATCGAGGAAGGCGACTGGGTCGGCATCACCAGCCGCTCGGGAGAAACCGTATTGCGCGCGCGGATTTCCGAGCGCATGCAGCCGGGCGTGGTCTACACGACGTTCCACTTCCCAGGATCCGGCGCCAACGTGATCACCACGGACAACTCCGACTGGGCCACCAACTGCCCCGAGTACAAGGTAACCGCCGTGCAAGTCACCCGTGTCACCCAACCCTCCGAATGGCAGCGCCGCTACCGTGCCTTTACCGAGGCCCAGGAAGCCCTGCTCGACCCATCGGTGAAGCCCGCTTGAGCGCCCCCGAACAAGAGGAACCCGCAAAGGGCTATGTGATCCGGCCGGTCGACCGGTGGCGGCATGGCGAATCCATGCGCGAGAGCGATTTCATCGCCGAAGAAGTACCCGTGGCCATGGTCTACAACGGCGCCACCTTTGCCGTGATGATGGCTACGCCGCATGACCTCGATGATTTCGCGCTGGGCTTCTCGCTCAGCGAAGGGCTGATCAACGATCCTTCGCAGCTGCTGCAGATGGAAAGCCATGCGCTGATCGAAGGCATCGAGCTGGCCATCCGCGTCACCGACAACGCTTCCGCTGCGCACCTCGACAAGGAACGCCAGCGCCTGCTGCCGGGCCGCAGCGGCTGCGGCATCTGCGGCACGCGCGAGCTTGAGCAGGCCATCCGCCATGGCGAGGCGGTCGGTGAGGGCCAGGTCATCGCGCGTGACGCGCTGGAACAGGCGCTGCAACAGCTCCACTCGCGCCAGCCGATGAACGCCGCCACCGGCGCCGTGCACGCGGCTGCCTGGGCCGATCGCGAGGGCCGGATCCTGCTGGTACGTGAAGACGTCGGTCGCCACAACGCGCTGGACAAGCTGATCGGCGCGATGCGCCGTGCCGGCTTCGATCCCGGCGACGGCATGGCGCTGGTCACCAGCCGCGCCAGCTACGAAATGGTGACCAAGGCCACCAGCGCCGGCATCACCGTGCTGGCCGCGATTTCCGCACCCACGGCACTGGCCATCGAACTGGCGCGCAGCGCCGGCATCACCCTGGTGGGCTTCACTCGGCCAGGCAGCCACAATATCTACACCCATCCCCATCGCCTGCAGCCGCCGGCTCCGCGGGAGACGCCATGAGAATCGAACGCCTGGTCACCATGGCCAACGACATCGCCACCTATTTCACCAGCGAGCCCGATCATGACGCTGCCGTGACCAGCGTGCGCGATCATCTCAAGCGATTCTGGGACCCCACGATGCGCCGGCAGATCAAGGCTCATCTCGCCCAGGGTGGCGAGGGACTGATGCCGCTGGCCAGGGAAGCCATCGTCGACCTGGAAGTACCGCCCGTCGACGACGCCTGAGCAAACGTCACGGACTCGCCGGCGCCGCCCCATCGACCACGTCGATGAAGGCCACGTTGCGAACCCAGCGCGCGGGCCGTTTGTCCCCTGGAACCAGCAACCGGTAGGGGCCGTCCTTGTCCAAAGGCTTGCCGTTGCGTTGATCCACCAACAGCACCTGGCTGTGACCAAGCGTCGGGTCCAGGTCGGACAGGGCAAACACGACCTGATAGCGGTCGGATGCCGTGACGCGGACAAACAACGCCAGGTCCCTGCCCCGCAACGGCTTGTCCAGCGCAACGCCTGCGCGCAACAGCACGTCCACCAGGGACACGCCCCTCCACGTGCTGGGGGATTCGTCATGCGCCGCGGCAGTGACATCGACATGCGGCATGTCCGCCAACATGGATGCGCTCAAGGTGGTGACCTTTCCAGTCACGTTGACTCGCATGCCCGGCAACGCATCCGACGCTATGTCGGCCGCGTGAACGGACAGCACTGACAGTGCGACAAGACCCATGACCAGGCAACGGCAGAACTTTCCGGATCGGCTCGACATTCATCACTCCCTTGGCATGATTTCACGCACCCTTCACTGCATGGCACAAGCCTGCTGCGTAAACTTGCCGCTGTCCACTTGAGTCGTCCAGTGTAGGCGCGTGCCCATTGTGATGCTGCCCTGACTTGAGTCAGAAGATGCAGGGGGCGATGCGCTTAGCTTGAGTGCCGGGAGTAACGCGGAAGCTTCCTGCTTGAGGGGTGTGCATGGAAACGTCACCGAAGGCGGCCTCAAAACGTCAGGAGAGGAATACGTTCCTCCTGCTTGCCGTTGTCCTCTTCCCCGTAGTGGCCGTGACATTCGTCGCCGGCTACGGATTCGTCGTCTGGTTCTGGCAAATGTTCGTCAGCGGCCCGCCCGGCCACTGAGGCGTGCACGCGCCGTTGGCCAACGCATCCGGCAAAGGGGACATCATGAAGGGCGAACAACACATATCCAGCCTCGTCGTACTTCACCGGCCCGACAGCGCCTCGATCGTGCGCGGGTTTACCACCACCCACGAGTCGCTGCAGATCGCCGCCGAACGCGACTGCCGCTGCGTCCTGCTGTGCGAGACGGACAACCAGCGGGCCATCGTCGATCACATCGACGCCCTGTCCCTGCTTCCCGGCGTGATCAACGTCTCACTGGTCTATCACCATGTCGAGTCCGCCGACGAGCTCGACCAACCCGCCATGACCATGGCATTGCACCAGGAAACCGACGCATGACAGCCCAGATGACGCGACGCGAGTTTGTCCGCAACACGGCCGTCGCCATTGCCGCCAACGTCGCCGGCATTGCGCTTCCCGCCAGCGCCACCAACGTACTGCTGGAGGGCGACCTCACGCAGCTCAAATGGAGCAAGGCGCCCTGCCGTTTCTGCGGCACGGGCTGCGGCGTGAATGTCGCCGTCAAGAACGGGCGCGTGGTGGCGACGCACGGCGACGTGCACGCGGAGGTCAATCGCGGCCTCAACTGCATCAAGGGCTATTTCCTCTCCAAGATCATGTACGGCACCGATCGGCTGACGCAGCCGCTGCTGCGCAAGAAGGACGGTGCCTATGCCAAGGATGGCGACTTCACGCCGGTGTCCTGGGACGAGGCATTCGATGTCATGGCCGCGCAGTTCAAGCGCGTGCTCAAGGAAAAGGGTCCCGGCTCGGTCGGCATGTTCGGGTCCGGCCAGTGGACCGTCTGGGAAGGCTATGCCGCCAACAAGCTCTACAAGGCGGGCTTCCGCAGCAACAACCTCGACCCCAACGCGCGCCACTGCATGGCGTCCGCGGTGATGGGCTTCATGCGCACGTTCGGCATGGATGAGCCGATGGGTTGCTACGACGACATCGAGGCCACGGATGCGTTCGTGCTGTGGGGCTCGAACATGGCCGAGATGCATCCCATCCTGTGGACGCGCGTCACCGATCGGCGCCTGTCGAACCCACAGGTGAAGGTGGCGGTGCTGTCGACATTCGAGCATCGCAGCTTCGAGCTGGCCGACATCCCGATCGTCTTCAAGCCGCAGACCGACCTGGTGATCCTCAACTACATCGCCAACCACATCATCAAGAGCGGCAAGGTCAACAAGGATTTCGTCAACCAGCACACCACCTTCAAGCGCGGCGTCACCGATATCGGCTACGGCCTTCGCCCCGACGATCCGCTGGAGGTGAATGCCAAGAACGCGAAGGACCCGACGGCCAGCGATCCCATCGACTTCGAACAGTTCGCCGCGTTCGTCGCGCCGTACACGCTGGAAAAAGCCGTCGAGATGACGGGCGTCGAAAAGGGTTGGCTGCAGCAGCTCGCCGAACTCTATGCCGACCCGAAAACCAAGGTCGTTTCCTTCTGGACCATGGGCTTCAACCAGCACACGCGCGGCGTGTGGGCCAACAACATGGTCTACAACCTGCATCTGCTGACAGGCAAGATCTCCACGCCGGGCAACAGCCCGTTCTCGCTGACGGGACAGCCCTCCGCCTGCGGCACCGCGCGCGAAGTGGGCACGTTCAGCCATCGCCTTCCCGCTGACATGCTCGTGGCCAATCCCGAGCATCGCAAGCATGCGGAGGAAATCTGGAACATCCCGCACGGCATCATCCAGCCAAAGCCCGGGTTCCACGCGGTGGAACAGAACCGCAAGCTGCGCGACGGCGTGCTAAACGCCTACTGGGTGCAGGTCAACAACAACATGCAGGCCGGTGCGAACCTGATGCAGGAGACGTATCCGGGCTACCGCGATCCGCGCAACTTCGTCGTCGTTTCCGATGCCTACCCCACCGTCACGGCCCAGGCCGCGGACCTCATCCTGCCGGCGGCCATGTGGGTGGAGAAGGAAGGCGCCTATGGCAACGCCGAACGGCGTACGCAGTTCTGGCATCAGCTGGTGAAGGCCCCCGGTGATGCGAAGTCGGACCTGTGGCAGCTGATGGAATTCTCCAAGCGCTTCACCACCGATGAATGCTGGCCGGCGGACATCCTCGCGGCCAATCCGCAATACAAGGGCAAGACCTTGTTCGAGGTCTTGTTCAAGAACGGCAAGGTGGACAAGTTCCCCACCTCGCAGATCGAAGCGGGTTATGACAACGACGAATCGGCGGCGTTCGGCTTCTACGTGCAGAAAGGCCTGTTCGAGGAGTACGCCGAGTTCGGTCGCGGCCATGGCCACGACTTGGCGCCCTTCGACGCCTACCACCAGGCACGCGGCCTGCGCTGGCCGGTGGTGGATGGCCATGAAACGCGGTGGCGTTATCGCGAAGGCACAGACCCTTACGTCAAGGCCGGCACCGGCTTCCAGTTCTATGGCAACAAGGATGGCCGCGCGGTGATCTGGGCCTTGCCTTACGAACCGCCCGCGGAAAGCCCCGACAAGGAATTCGACCTGTGGCTGGTGACCGGCCGCGTGCTCGAGCACTGGCACTCCGGCTCGATGACGATGCGCGTGCCCGAGCTCTACCGTGCGTTTCCGCAGGCCGTGGTGTTCATGAATCCCGATGATGCGAAGGCGCGCGGATTCAAGCGCGGCGATGAGGTCCGCGTGGTGTCACGCCGCGGCGACATGCGATCACGCATCGAAACGCGCGGGCGCAACCGCATGCCGCCCGGCGTGGTATTCGTGCCGTGGTTCGATGCGGGCCAGCTGATCAACAAGGTCACGCTGGACGCCACCGATCCCATCTCCAAGCAGACCGACTACAAGAAGTGCGCGGTCAAGGTCGTGGCCGTCTAAAAGGGGACATCGAAATGCGCGACAAGCCTCTCATCGCCATCGGCCTGCTGGTTGTCATCGTCGTGGCAGCGATTGCCTTCGTGGCGGGCCGGAAGGCAGGCAGTGCCCCGCCACCGGTGGTCGCTACCGCATCGACGTCGGCCAACCAGCCGCCGCAGGCTGCCAAACCCGCGACGGAGGAGGCGCCGCAGGGCAGGCAGATCGACGCCATTCGCCGAGGCATACCGATCGACCTGGAAGGCATGGCGCCTGCGCTTGCCCATGTGGAAAACGCGGACGTCAAGCGCAACCGCGCCTATCCCATGCAACCGCCGACCATTCCGCATTCCATCGACAACTACCAGATCGACAAGAACTCCAACCGCTGCCTGCTGTGCCATGCACGCGCGAATGCAGACAAGTTCCAGGCGCCACCGGTCAGCGTGACGCACTACATGGACCGCGACGACCAGTTCCTGGCGACCATTTCGCCGCGACGCTATTTCTGCAACCAGTGCCACGTCGTGCAGACCGACGCGCAGCCGCTGGTCGCCAACAACTTCAAGGATATCGACACCATCCTGTCCGAGCAGTCCGAACAGCCCGAGCACAAGGCGAACTGACCATGTGGACACGGATCAAGTCGTGGGCCCTCGCCGTCTGGCGGACCATGCGCCGCCCCAGCGTGCATTACAGCCTGGGCTTTCTCACGCTGGGCGGCTTCATCGCCGGCGTGATCTTCTGGGGTGCCTTCAATACCGCGCTCGAGGCGACCAACACCGAAGCGTTCTGCACCGGTTGCCACGAAATGCGCGACAACGTGTTCCAGGAGCTGAAGACCACGATCCACTACACCAATCGCTCGGGCGTGCGCGCCACCTGCCCCAACTGCCATGTGCCGCATGACTGGACCGACAAGATCGCCCGCAAGATGCAGGCTTCCAAGGAGGTCTGGGGCAAGATCTTCGGAACGATCGACACGCGCGGGAAATTCCTTGATCACCGGCTGGAACTGGCCGAGCACGAATGGGCGCGACTGAAGGCCAACGACTCGCTCGAATGCCGCAACTGCCACAACTACCAGTCGATGGACCTCACGCGGCAGTCGAGTCGCGCCGCGGAGATCCACCAGCGCTGGCTGGGATCGGGCGAAAAGACCTGCATCGATTGCCACAAGGGCATCGCGCATCACCTGCCGGACATGGCGGGAATTCCGCAGGGTTGAGCACCGCAAGTTCAAACGAAAACCATGCCGTCGGTGACATGGCGGCAAGCTCCTTCACATCGCCTGCACTGTCCGTGTCATCCAGCGACGTAGACTTGTGGCTGGAGTCCGGCGGGAGCACTCGCCAGGGAACGGCATCGGCCATGAGCCGCCGTTCACCCGGCCATGATTGCTACGACCCGATCGATCGCACGTCATCGATTGCGCAGCCGGCGCAGGGCATGGCTGCCACCGCTGCTGGGCCTGCTTTGCGCCATGCCGGCGCGCGCCGACGACACCTCGTGGCACCTGCAACTTTCCGGCGAATGGAGTGCGCCGGGTGGATGGGTGCAGGTCCGCGAAAACGACATCCAGGGCACCCGCCTGCATCTCAGCGACGACCTCGACGTCAACGACATGCAGACCATCCGCCTGCAGGCCTGGAAGTCGTTCTCCGATGGGGGCGAGTTGCACCTGGGCTTCGCCACCCATCAGCTGCAGGGTCGTTCCAGTACTGACGTGCCCGTGTACTTCAACGGCACCACCGTCGCGCCGGGGCGGCTCGACACCGCGACGCACTTCCAGGATTTCATCGCCTTCGACGCGTCTTACTGGCACCGTCTCGTCGATGTCGGCCGCGGCGGCAGCCTGTACGGAAGCGTCGGCGCGACGTATGTGATGCTCAATTTCGTCGTCCACGGCACCCTTGCCGCGGGCAGCGTCGGCAACGAGCTCAAGGAAGATTTTTACGTTCAGGAGTTGCCGGTACCCATCTTCGGCCTGCATCTTCGCTATCCCCTGGGCGGCCAGCTGCGCTTCACTGCCGATGCCAGCTGGGGGCGCCTGCCGTGGGTCAACAGCTTTCGCACCGAGGGCGGCGAAGTGAAGACCGCGCAGACCCATTGGGAGGCGGTGCTGGGCCTGGAATACACGCTGTCGCCGCGGTGGAAACTGGCGGGCTACGTCTTCCACCGCTACTACGCGCAGGACGAAAGCAGCCACGAGGACGGCAACCAGATCAGCCTCGCCACCAACGGCGGCGGCCTTGGCGTTACCTATCAGTTCTGAGGTGACCATCCTCGTGCGCTAGTGGCAGGCCTCACCCGCTCGGGCCGGCCCACCACGCCATTCCCGCAACGCGCTACCCCACGCGGGTCAATACCCCCTTCATTTCTTCCGATGAGAACGCCCGCAGCGTTTCCGAGCGCGTATTGCCCAATGCGCCGATGCTGAGGCCGAAGGCGTCGGCGGACTGCTCGTCCTGGCTTTCGATGACCACCACGATGTCGTACTGGCCCAGCGTCCAGCAAATGTCCTTGATCGTCGCGCCGAACTTGCCTGCCAGTGCCTTGACCGCGTCGGCCCGCTGGGTGGTGTCCTTCACCGCGCGCATGCCCTGGTCGGTCAGGCGGGTCAATGAAATATAGGTCGCCATGCTCGCTCTCCTCGTCGAAACACACGTCAATGGAGGGACCTGGGCGGTAACGACGGTGGCGTCGGTCCCACGGCGCCTGACGGCGAACCCGTGGGCACGGGGCTATTGCCGACCGCATGAACGACACGCGGCCGGCGCGACATGATGCGACGATGGGCGCATCCCTTGCGTGAGCGCGCGAGGCGGCCGCCATCAGGCGTGCGGCGGCCCCTTCAGTTCGACCATGTTGCCCTGGGGGTCGTGCAGGTAGATCGACGGACCTTCACCCAAGGCGCCGTAGCGCGAGCCGACCTCGCCGATGCGCACGCCATGAGTCTTGAGGTGAGCCACGATGGCCGCCTCGTCATAGGGTTCCACCTGCAGGCACAGGTGGTCCATGTTGTGCCCTTCCGCACCCGGCCCGGCTCCGCCCAGCCGGCCGAGCTTGCCGTCCAGCGCGACCAGATCGATCAACGAATCGCCGGCGCGCAACTGCACCAGGCCGATCTCGTCCTGCCGGCGCTCCTCGCGGCAGCCGAGCACCTCGCAATAGAACCGCTGCATGGCGGGCAGGTCGTGCACGCGCAGCACCACATGGTCGATCCGGGCCAGTTGGAAGGGAGGCGTCATGGCGCTTGCCGGGAGTGGGGGTGCTCATCTTACGCGGGGTGAGACTCGACCCCCACCGCGACTGAAGCGGCGGCCAGGGAGGGAGGCAAAGCGCGCCCGGGCACCCTATAATCGACGTTTAGCGTGTGGTGGGAGAAGCGGTGCGAACCGCTGCCGAAGGCGCAACGCCCGTAATCGCTCAGGCCCCATACCATCACCACGCACCAACACTCTGGAGAGACCGGTTGAATCCGGCGCCGAAGGGGCACGAAGCGCAAGCTTCCAAACTCTCAGGCAAAAGGACAGAGGGGCGCTTCACGTGCGGCGTGCACGTCCGGCCGTCATCGGTCATTTCCGGAAGCCCCTGCCAATGAGTCAGAACGCCCATCCTTCGCTGCGCGACCTCGAGCACCACGACGCCTTCATCGAGCGCCACATCGGCCCCAACGACGCGGAAATCGCCACCATGCTCGGCGTGGTCGGCTACGACTCGCTGGAAGCGATGACCGATGCCATCGTGCCGGGCAAGATCAAGTCGCCGGCCCCGCTGGCCCTGCCCGCCCCGGTCACCGAGGTGGAGGCGCTGGCCAAGATCCGCGCGATCGCCGACAAGAACCAGGTCTTCAAGAGCTTCATCGGCCAGGGCTACTACGGCACGCATACGCCGAACGTCATCCTGCGCAACATCCTGGAGAACCCGGCGTGGTACACGGCCTATACGCCGTACCAGGCGGAAATCTCGCAGGGCCGCATGGAAGCGCTGATCAACTTCCAGACCATGTGCGCCGACCTTACCGGCATGGAAATCGCCAACGCGTCCCTGCTCGATGAAGGCACCGCAGCCGCCGAAGCCATGACCCTGGCCAAGCGCTCGGCCAAGTCCAAGTCCAACGTGTTCTTCGTGTCCAGCGCCGTGCATCCGCAGACGCTGGAAGTGATCAGGACCCGCGCCGAAACGCTCGGCATCGACCTGCATATCGGCGACGACAGCGAAGCCGCCACGGTCGACAGCTACGGCGTGCTGCTGCAGTACCCCGACACCTTTGGTCGCATCAACGACTACCAGGCCCTGGCCGACGCGGTGCATGCGCGCCACGGCGTGGTCTGCGTGGCCACCGACCTGCTCGCGCTCACCCTGATCGCCGCGCCGGGTGAATGGGGCGCCGACATCGTGGTCGGCAACACCCAGCGCTTCGGCGTGCCGTTCGGCTTTGGTGGCCCGCACGCGGCCTTCATGGCCTGCCGCGACAGCTACAAGCGCTCGATGCCGGGTCGCCTGATCGGCGTGTCCATCGACGCCGAAGGCAAGCCGGCCTACCGCCTCACCCTGCAGACGCGCGAGCAGCACATCCGCCGCGAGAAGGCCACCTCCAACATCTGCACCGCGCAGGTGCTGCTGGCCGTGATGGCCAGCATGTACGCCGTGTACCACGGCCCGGAAGGCCTCACCCGCATTGCCCGCCGCGTGCATCGCCTGGCCTCGATCCTGTTCGTGGCGCTGCGCCAGGCCGGCGTGACCGCTGGCGCCGACTTCTTCGACACGCTGCACGTCACCGGCGTGGACGCCGCCGCGCTGCATGCCAAGGCACGCGCCGCCGGCATCAACCTGCGCACGATCGACGCCAGCAGCGTCGGCGTCAGCCTTGACGAGACCACCACGCGTGCCGACGTGGTTGCGTTGGCCTCCGTGTTCGGCGCCACCATCGCAAACATCGATGCGCTCGATGCCGACACGCACGATGCGCTGCCCCGTCATCTGCTGCGCAAGACCAGGTTCCTCACCCACCCGGCCTTCAACACGCACCACAGCGAGCACGAGCTGCTGCGCTACATGCGCTCGCTGGCCGACAAGGACCTGGCGATGGATCGCACCATGATCCCGCTGGGCAGCTGCACCATGAAGCTCAACGCCACCGCCGAGATGATACCGGTGACATGGCCCGAGTTCGCCAACATCCATCCGCTGGCCCCGGCTGAGCAGGCCACCGGCTACAAGCAGCTGATCGACGAGCTGGAAGCGATGCTGGTGGAGTGCACCGGCTACGACGCGGTGAGCCTGCAGCCGAACTCCGGCGCGCAGGGCGAATACGCCGGCCTGCTGGCGATCCGCGCCTACCACCGCTCGCGCGGCGAAGGCCATCGCGACATCTGCCTGATCCCCGAGTCGGCGCACGGTACCAACCCGGCGTCCGCGCAGATGGCCGGCATGCAGGTGGTGGTGACCAAGTGCGACGCGAACGGCAACGTCGATGTCGAGGACATCAAGCGCGCCGCCGAGAAGTTCAGCGATCGTCTCGCCGCGTTGATGATCACCTACCCGTCCACGCATGGCGTGTTCGAGGAAGACATCGTCAAGATCTGCGAGATCGTGCATGAGCACGGCGGCCAGGTGTACACCGACGGCGCCAACATGAACGCGCTGGTCGGCGTGGCCAAGCCCGGCAAGTGGGGCTCGGACGTCTCGCACCTCAACCTGCACAAGACCTTCTGTATCCCGCACGGTGGTGGCGGCCCGGGCGTGGGCCCCTGCGCGGTGAAGTCGCACCTCGCCCCGTTCCTGCCCAGGACCTACGGCGCCGAAGGCAGCGTAGGCATGGTCTCCGCCGCCAGCTTCGGCAGCGCCAGCATCCTGCCGATCAGCTGGATGTACATCACCATGATGGGCGCCGCCGGCCTGCGCCGCGCCACCCAGGTGGCCCTGCTCAACGCCAACTACATCGCCAAGCGCCTGGCGCCGCACTACGAGACGCTCTACACCGGCCGCAACGGCCTGGTGGCGCATGAGTGCATCCTCGACCTGCGCCCGCTCAAGGACGCCACCGGCATCGGTGCGGAAGACGTGGCCAAGCGCCTCATCGACTTCGGCTTCCATGCACCGACGCTGAGCTTCCCGGTGTCTGGCACGCTGATGGTCGAGCCGACCGAGAGCGAATCGCAGTACGAACTGGATCGCTTCATCGACGCGATGATCCAGATCCGCGACGAGATCCGCGCCATCGAAAGCGGCAAGCTCGACCGCGAAGACAACCCGCTCAAGCACGCGCCGCATACCGCGGTGATGGTGTCGGCTTCGGAATGGACGCACGCCTACACCCGCGAGCTGGCCGCCTTCCCGCTGCCCAGCCTGAAGTTCCAGAAGTACTGGTCGCCGGTGGCCCGCGTGGACAACGTCTACGGCGACAAGAACGTGTTCTGCAGCTGCGTGCCGGTGGAAGCGTTCAAGGGCGAGATCGAGGCCTTCAGCGAGCCGAACGTCGCGTAACGCATCGCACATCGCAGTAACCAAAAAGGGCTCCGTTCGCGGAGCCCTTTTTTTGTGGCCGGTGATGGCGCCCTCCCTCAGCTGTAGGAGCGCACCCAGTGCGCGACCGCAGAGGTACCGCGCCACCGCTCCGCAGGCTTTTCGCGCACTGGGTGCGCTCCTACAGGAGAGCCAATGCAGACAACGTTGTCACGGCGAGGAAAACGGATCGTTTCGGTAGTCCGCACCTCTGATCGCGACGCAGCACCGACCGCGCGGCAATTTATTAGTCAATCACTGAGAAAATCGCTGCAAAGCAACAGAATCCTGCTGCGCCGCGGGACATAACCAGACGTCCATGAGCCCCTACTGCTTCGCTCAATTTCACGGCACCCGTCACAGTTCCGTGGAGTCATTGAGGACAACGTTGTCATTCCGGGGACACAAGACGACATCGCTCCAGCCATGGCGCACGCCAGGCCGGTATGGACATCGGAACGATCGGACCCGGTTGGCCGGCGGGACACGGCCAGTCGCCGCAACAGCTTCATCCTGGCATTGCACTTTTCACCCAAGGAGAAACCCTATGCGTGTAAAGCAATCGGTGATGTGGTTTCGCACGGCCCTCCATGCGCTCGGCAGCACCGCCGGCGGCGTGATGGCCATGAGCCTGATGACGATGGCGCCCGTGCAGACGGCGCAGGCCCAGAGCACGCCCGCCTGCGCGGCCGCGTGGAGCGCCAGCACCGCCTACAACGGTGGCGCCGTGGTCAGCGAGAACGGCAGCAATTACGTCGCCAACTGGTGGACCCAGGGCAATGACCCGGCCACCAACAACGGCGGCAGCGGCTCGGGCCAGCCGTGGACCTCGCAAGGAGCTTGTGGTGGCTCAGGCGGCGGTACGGGTGGCGGTGGCGGCACGGGCTCGGGCGGAACGTGTGCGGCCGCGTGGGTTTCAAGCCAGGTCTATACCGGGGGCCAGGTCGCCAGCGAAAACGGCATCAACTACGTCGCCAACTGGTGGACCCAGGGCAATGATCCCGCGACGAACAATGGCCCCACCGGCTCCGCACAGCCGTGGACATCCCAAGGCTCGTGCACCGGCGGCGGCAGCGGAGGCGGCACGGGTGGCGGTGGTACGGGAGGCGGCGGCACAGGCGGTGGCGGCACGACCAACCCGCCGGGCACGGGCGCCAACCTGCTGTTCAGTCCCTACAAGGACATCACGATCAATCTCAACTGGAACACCAACGTGATGCAGACGGCGACGGCCACGGGCTCGGCGATTCCGGTCGTCGGCAGCGGCAGCCTGAAGTCGAACTACGTCACCAACCTCAGCGCCATCACCCTCGCCTTCGCCACTGGCGAATGCGGCAGCGAGAACTGGGGCGGCGTACCGGGCGCCAGTTTCGCCAGCGCCAACATCAGCGCGCTCTCCAATGCCGGCCTGCCCTACGTGGTATCCACCGGTGGCCAGGCGGGCACGTTCACCTGCGGCAGCACGGCGAACTTCGCCACCTTCCTCTCGCGCTACATGTCGCCGCAGATGGTGGGCGTGGATTTCGACATCGAGGGTGGCCAGTCGCAACAGGGCATCAACAACCTCGTGGCCGCCGCCGTGTATGGCCAGTCGCTGTACCCCAACCTGCGTTTCTCCTTCACGCTCGCCACGCTGGGTGCGTCGGACGGTAGCTATGGCGGCGTGAACAGCCTGGGCGACATGGTGGTGAAGGCGATCAAGGCCTCATCGCTGACCAACTACACCATCAACCTGATGGTGATGGATTTCGGCGGACCGAGCGCCGGCGTATGCGTGGTGTCGGGCGGCGTGTGCGACATGGGCCAGTCGGCCATCCAGGCGGTGACCAACCTGCAGCACACCTATGGCATCCCGGCCAGCAAGATCGAGTTGACGCCGATGATCGGCGTCAACGACGTATCCAACGAGAACTTCTCGGTGGCCAACGCCGACGCCATCACCAGCTACGCCGTGAGCAACGGCCTCGCCGGCCTGCACTTCTGGTCGCTCGATCGCGACAACCCGTGCAACCAGAGCACGGCCTCGCCCACCTGCAACTCGGTACCCTCCAGCACGAACCTGCAGTTCACCAAGCGCTTCCTCAGCGACCTGGGAAGATAAACGCCATCGATCCAGGGGGACATCCAAAAAGAGAGGGCCCCGTCAAACCGGGCCCTCTGTTTACCACATGCTGAAGACCGCTTTCGGTCAGCCGCCGTTCTTCGCCAGCCAGGCATCCACCGACGGCAGGCGTTCATTGCGCACCATCATGCGGTACTTGATGTTGGCCACGGCGGTCTCGGCATCGCGACGCGAGCTTGGCGCCAGGTACTGGGTGGCGTAGGCGTTGATCTTGTCGATCATGGCCTGGTCGAACGCACTGGTGCCGAGCGCGGGGTAGTAGCGGCTACGCGAGCTGCCATCGACCACCTTGTCGACCTGCTCGCGGTGCGCCATGGCGAAATCGAAGGCCAGCTCCGGATGCAGGCGCGACACGATGCGGATCATGCCGGCGCTGTTGGTGGCGCCGGGCTCGTCGGTCAGCGCGAGATCGAGGGCACGCCTGGCAAGCGCTTCGTCTTCCACCGACGCCAGCTGCGCGTACAGGCGGTCCTTCACCAGCGGCGTCGTCTCGGCCTTGGCGGCGGCATGCATCTTGTCCCAGGTGGCCGCGTCGGCGTGGGTGGCCACGATCGCCAGGATGGTCTTGCGCAGCTCGGCGGGCACGGCCTTCGGGTCGGTGGCCTGCGCCGCGTAGCGGCGACGTGCCTCGCCGATGGTCGCGCTGTCGCCCAGGCTGGACAGCGTATTGATCAGGTGGCTGCGCAGGATCGTGGTCGGCACGCTCTCGTTCGGCCTGGCTTCCCAGCCCACGCGCGCGAACACCGGCGACAGGCGCTTGATGGCGTACGCGCGGAACGTCGCCTGGCGTTTGGCGTCGCTGCGATAGTAGTCGTTGAGCGCGGAGAAACTGCCGGCCACTTCGTCCCAGATCTGCGGATCGGCATCGATCGGCGTGGCCTGGGCCATATCCAGGAAATCCGCCACGGGTTGCAGGCCGGCCATGCTCAGCGCCCAGGTGTCGCTCATCACGCCGAGTTGGTCGATCGGCTCGAGCTTGGCGAAGCTGCCCTTGATCGCCGCGACCTGCGCCGGCGCGTACAGCGTGCGGTAGTAACCGCTCTGCCCCGCATTCACCAGCACCGGACCGCAACCGGGCACGGCCAGCGTGGCTTCGCCATCGACCAGCGTGCGCACCGGCTGGCCGCCGATGCTCTGCGCGGTCACCGGCACGTGCCAGCGCAACGGCTTCTTGTCCGGGCGATCCTTGGTGAACTCGCCCTGGGTGAGCTTGAGCGTCACCGTATTGTTTGCGCACGCGCCGGCTTCCACGCGAATGAGCGGAATGCCCGGCTGCAAGGTGAATTCATGGGCGATGGTGGTGACCTGCTTGCCCGGCACGACCGCATCCATGGCGTGCCACAAGTCGTCGGACACCGTGTTGCCGTAGGCGTGGGCCTTGATGTAGTTGCGCACGCCGGTGCGCCAGCTGTCGGCACCCACGTAGTTTTCCAGCATGCGGATCACCGACTCGCCCTTGGAATAGGTGATCGAGTCGAAGGCCTGGCTGGCCTGTTCCACCGTATCGATGCGCTGCACGACCGGATGCGTGGTCACCACGGCGTCGCGCGACATCGCGCCTTCGCGGATGCCGACCGCATCGAGCTTGGTGTTCCACTCCGGATGCAGGCGATCGGTGGTGCGCGAGGCCATCCACGAGGCAAAGCCTTCGTTGAGCCACAGGTCGTCCCACCAGCGCATGGTCACCAGGTCGCCGAACCACTGGTGCGCCATTTCGTGCGCGGCCGTGCCGAACACGTTCTGCTTGTCCTGCAGCGTGGAGAAGGACGGATCGAGCAGCAGCGCGTATTCGAAGGTGTAGATCGCGCCCCAGTTTTCCATCGCCGAGAAGAACTGGCTGCTGCCCGGCGAGGCAACGTTGTCGAGCTTGGGCAACGGATACGGCACGCCGAAATAGTCGTTGTACTCCTTCAGCACCGCCTTGCCCGATTCCAGCGTGAAGGCGCCCTGCGAGCTCAGGCCCTTCTGCGTCACCACGCCGATTTCCACGCCTTCGGAGGTCGTGGTGATGCGATCGAACTCGCCGATGCCGAAGAACAGCAGGTAGGTCGACATCTTCGGCGAGGTCTTGAACGTGATGTGCGAGAGGCCGTTGCCGGCGTCGGTCTTCGACGCCACCGGCATGTTGCTCACCGCCATGTCATGGGACGGCACGGTCACGTCGAGATCGAACGTGGCCTTGTAGTTCGGTTCGTCCCACGACGGGATGAAGCGGCGCGCATCGGAATTCTCGAACTGCGTGTACAGCGCGCGCTTCTTGCCAGCCTTGGTGTCGTAGTCGATGGCGAACAGGCCGTTGGCCTGCGTGCCGATCTTGCCGGTGTAGCTCATCGACAGCTGGTACTTGCCCTTGGCGACCGGCTTGTCGAAGGTGAAAGTGGCGGTCTGCGCATCGTTGTCCGTGCCCACCTTCGGCACCAGCGCGGAGGCGCCCTTGCCCGCCGTGAGCTCCACCTTGCCGAAGCTCATGTCGATGGCGTTGAGCGTGATGCTGTTGGTGGGCTCGAGCACTTCCACGTCCACCGTCACCTTGCCGTCGAAGCTCAGCGTGGATGCATGCGGCGTGATCGACACCGCGTAGTGCGAAGGACGCACGGCGCGCGGCAACTGGGTGGTGGTCTGCGCCATCGGCGCGGCATCGGCGGCCAGGGCAGCACCGGTGAAAGTCACGCCGGCCAATGCAAGCGCAATGGCGGAAACCAGGCGAGTACGCATGTTGTATCCCCTCGTTGGTGGGCCAAGCGGGCGGCCCTGAAATGGTGCAAAACAGGTCGATCGTCGCGCATGCGGGCGCCAGCCGACATGGCCGGAAGTCATGGTGGGCCGGCACCGCGTCCTTTCTGTAGGAGCGCACCCAGTGCGCGAAAAGCCTACGGAGCGATGACGCCGTGACTCCGCGGTCGCGCACTGGGTGCGCTCCTACAAAGGGGGCCTGCACGTCACGATGGTGTCCTCGCGGCCGGCGCCGGTGACGACGAGCGAGATCTTGCGGCCGGAGAGCTCCTCCACCGCGCATCACGGTGGGCACCGCGCCACGCCCTTTCTGCAGGACCGCGCCCTGTGCTGTAGGATCGCACCCAGTGCGCGAAAAGCCTACGGAGCGATAACGCCGTGACTCCGCGGTCGCGCACTGGGTGCGCTCCTACAAAGGGGGCCTGCACGTCACGATGGTGTCCTCGCGGCCGGCGCCGGTGGCGACGAGCGAGAGCTTGTGGCCGGAGAGCTCCTCCAACGCGCGTCATGGTGGGCACCGCACCACGCCCTTTCTGCAGGACCGCGCCCTGTGCTGTAGGAGCGCACCCAGTGCGCGAAAAGCCTACGGAGCGATGACGCCGTGATTCCGCGGTCGCGCACAGGGTGCGCTCCTACAAGGAAGGGCGTGTGCGTGGCGCAACAAAAAGCCCCGCCATGCGGGGCTTTTTGGGTTCTGCACGTGAGGTCGCTCGATCAGGCGAACGGATCGTCCAGCACGATGGTGTCCTCGCGGTCGGCGCCGGTGGCGACGAGCGAGAGCTTGCAGCCGGAGAGCTCTTCCACCGCGCGCAGGTAGGCGCGGGCGGCGGGCGGCAGCTTGTCCCACTCGCGGATGCCCGCGGTGGATTCTTCCCAGCCCGGGAACTCCAGGTACACCGGCTTGCACTCGGCCCAGCCGTCGGCGTCCAGCGGTGCCAGCTCGCGGCGCTTGCCGCGGTATTCGTAGGCGATGCAGACCTTGATGCTCGGCAGGCCGTCGAGCACGTCGAGCTTGGTGATGGCCAGGCCGTTGATGCCGTTGATCTGCACGGCGCGCTTGAGCGCGACGAGGTCGATCCAGCCGCAACGACGCGGACGGCCAGTGCTGGCGCCGAACTCGTTGCCGACCTTGCGCAGGCGCTCGCCCATCTCGTCGTTGAGCTCGGTGGGGAACGGACCGCCACCCACGCGCGTCGCATAGGCCTTGCAGATGCCCAGCACGTAGTCGATGTCGCCCGCGCCCACGCCGGTGCCGGCCAGCGCACCACCGACGGTGGTGTTGGACGAGGTCACGTACGGATAGGTGCCGTGGTCGATGTCGAGCAGCGCGCCCTGCGCGCCTTCGTACAGGATATGACCGCCTTCCTTGCGCACGTCGTGCAGGATGGTGGCGACGTCGTCGACCATCGGGCGGATGAACTCGCCATAGGCCAGCGCGTCATCCAGAACCTGCTGGAAGTCGACCGGCTCGGCCTTCAGCCACTGGGTCAGGATGAAGTTGTGGTACTCCACGGCCGCCTTGATCTTCTCCGGCAGCTCATGCGGGTACATCAGGTCGGCGACGCGCACGCTGCGGCGGGCCACCTTGTCTTCGTACGCCGGGCCGATGCCGCGGCCGGTGGTGCCGATCGCCGACTTGCCGGCGGCGGCTTCGCGCGCCTTATCCACGGCAATGTGGTACGGCATGATCAGCGGCGTGGCCGGGCTGATCTTCAGGCGCGAGCGCACTTCCACGCCCTGCGCCTCCAGCTCTTCGATCTCCTGCTTGAGCGCCTGCGGCGACAGCACCACGCCGTTGCCGATCAGGCACAGTGCGTCATCGCGCAGGATGCCGGAGGGAATCAGGTGCAGGACGGTCTTCTTGCCCTTGATCACCAGCGTGTGGCCGGCGTTGTGGCCGCCCTGGAAACGCGCCACGGCCCTGACCTGCTCGGTCAGCAGGTCGACGATCTTGCCCTTGCCTTCGTCGCCCCATTGCGCGCCGAGGATGACTACTGACTTGCCCATGATGTTGCTCTCGTCAATTTGAAAAGGTCGGTGCCCTGACGGGCGCATTCGTTCCGCAGCCTGGCTTTCCGTCGGCAAGCGACTTGCCGCAACCGCCACGCCCTGCATGTTCACGATGGTTTTGAACGGCCCATCCGCCGCATCAACTCAATGCACCAACTGCAACGCGACCAGTCCAATGCCGACCGCCACCGCGCCGAACACGCGCAGCGTGCGCGGATTCAGCTTCACCGCCTCGCGCATCGTGGCCTGCCAGCCGCGCGGCGCGGCAAACAGCACCAGCCCTTCGATCACCAGCACGAGACACAGCGCGGCCAGCAGTTCACGCGACATCGCCTTCCACCACTCAGTGCCTGGACGATGCGCCGTCGTTGAAGTACCTCAGGAACTCCGAGTCAGGCTTGAGCACCAGCACGCCCTTGCCGTCCTGGAACGACTTACGGTACGCCGCCAGGCTTCGATAAAACGCGAAGAACTCCGGATCCTGCCCGTAGGCCTGTGCATAGATGGCGGCGGCCTGGGCGTCGCCTTCGCCACGCACCTTCGCGGCATCGCGCTCGGCTTCGGCCTTGATGATCTGGGCCTGGCGATCGGCGTCGGCCTTGATCGTCTCGGCCGCCTGCTGGCCGGTGTAGCGCAGCTCGTTGGCGAGCTGGGCGCGTTCGGCGCGCATGCGCTTGTATACCGACTCGCTCACTTCGTCCGGCAGGTCGATGCGCTTGATGCGCACGTCGACCACGGCGATGCCGAGGTTCTTGCGGGCGGCGATATCGGTCTGCTTGCGCACGCGCTCGGTGACGTCCTTGCGGCCGGCCGAGACCAGCTCCTGCAGGGTGCGGCCGTTGAACTCGAAGCGCAGCGCGTCCTTCACGATCGGCGTGAGGCGGTTGGCGGCCTGCAGCTCGTCGCCGGCGGTGGCGCGGTAATAGGCGGCGTTGTCGGCGATGCGCCACTTCACGTAGAAGTCGACGTTGACGCTCTTCTTCTCGGAGGTGAAGTAGCGCTCCGGCTGCGCTTCCAGGGTGAGGATGCGGTTGTCGAAGGTCATCACCTGCTGCACGAACGGCATCTTCACGTGCAGGCCCGGCGTGTCGCCGGTGCGCACGATGCGGCCGAACTGCAGTACCAGGGCAGTCTGGCCCTCGTGCACCACGAACAGGCTGTTGAAGCCGAGCAGCACGAGCAGCACGGCGACGATGGCGGAGGCGAACTTCATGGCTGCTTCTCCTTGCCGGCCATCGCATCGCTGGCTGCGGACTGCATCACCGCGCCCACGCCCGGCACGTCCTTGCCGGTGGCGCGGTCGAGCGGCAGGTAGATCATGTTGCGGCCGCCGGAACCGTCCAGCACCTTGGGATTGTTGGACATCACGTCCTCGACCGTTTCCAGCCACAGACGGCGCCGGGTCACCTCGGGCGCGCCCTTGTATTCCTTGAGGATCAGGTTGAAGCGGGCCGCGTCACCCGTGGCGACTGCCACGCGCTGCGCGTTGTATCCCTGCGCCTCGGCCAGGATGCGCGCAGCGTCGCCGCGCGCCACCGGTACCACCTGGCTCGCATAGGCGCGGGCGTTGTTCTCGGTACCCTGCTTGTCTTCGCGGGCGGCGTTGACGTCGTCGAAGGCGTCCTTCACTTCCTGCGGCGGCGCCACGTTCTGGAAGCTCACGTCAGTAACCAGCAGGCCTGCGTCGTATTCGTTCAACGTAGCCTGCAGGATTTCGCGGGTCTGCTGCTGCAGCGTGTCGCGCACCGCGGCCGCCGGCGTCGCAGGCACCACGGGCGCGGCGACCGTCGCCGCCGTGCTGGCGGTGGCCGGCATGGCGGCCGTGCCCTGCTCGTTGCCCTGGCTGGTGAGGACGTTGTCCATGATGTTG
Source organism: Dyella sp. EPa41 (assembly GCF_016586165.1). Classification (GTDB taxonomy): domain Bacteria; phylum Pseudomonadota; class Gammaproteobacteria; order Xanthomonadales; family Rhodanobacteraceae; genus Dyella. Next base: position 25,892 of record NZ_BCPR01000021.1, read on the forward strand.
GCGCCGACCACCGTGCGCACGGCAGCCTCGGCCGCCTGGCGCAGCGTGTCCTCCGGCGGGCCGCTCAGCGAGAACAGGTATTTGCGGGCGTCGGACACTTGGTACTGCACGTTGAAGTCGACCGAGATGATGTTCTCGTCGCTGGTGAGCATGCGCACCTTGTCCGACACCGAGCGGATCTCGGTGGTGCCGACCTTGGTCACGGTTTCCAGCGGCCGCGGGAACTTCAGGTGGAAGCCCGGCTGCAGCGTGCGCGAGTACTTGCCAAAGCGCAGCACCACGCCAGCCTGGCGGGCATCGACGATGGTGTAGCTGCTCATCACCACCCACACGATGACGAAGGCCAGCAGGATGACGAAGATGCCGCCGGCGCCGCCGCCGAGCTTGCCGAAGCGGTCGCGAAGCTGCTTGAGGATGTCGTCCAGCCCCGGCTTGTTGCCGGTCGGTCGATTCTTGCCCCAGGGATCACGTTGCCCGTTGCCGGGTTCGTTCCAGGCCATGGTCAGTCTCCTTGAGGCCGCTGGGAGGCCGGCTGCATTGGCCGGGAAACGCGTTGAACGGGTTTTGGCATGGTCTCGGGTGCTTGTCGTGACAAGTGTGCCGCCCGGGCCCGGATGGCCGCACAAACACCGACCATTCTACCAGAGCCGGGCGGGGATTCCTCCCCGTTGCCGGTGGCGACCGGATTACAGGGATTCCTGCTCTTCCACGCTGCCCAGGATGTCGCGCAACAGGGCGGCCTCGGCGGCGCTGCCACCGCTGAGCGGGGCGATCACGCTGCGCGGGGCGTCGATGCTCAGGCGCCAGCCCTGCTCGTCCACTTCTTCGCCGGCGATGGCACCCGCCGCCTTGAGGCGGGCATGCAGGCGACCGGCGGAGTGCGGCAGGCGTAGTTCCGACTGCACGCGGTCGCCGCCCAGCAGTTCGCCCAGCGCCTGCTTCAGCAGGTCCACGCCCGCGCCGGTGGCAGCCGACAGCCATACGGTGGTGGGTCGGCCTTCCGCGTCGCGGTCGATGCGCGGCTCGAGGCCGGCGAGGTCGATCTTGTTCATCACGCGAAGCTGCGGCAGGTCGCCCGCGTCGATTTCCTCCAGCACGCTGTCGACCACCTTGGCCAGGCGCTCGCGCTCCTCGTCGGCGGCGTCGCTCACGTGCAGCAACAGGTCGGCATCGCGCGCCTCGGCGAGGGTGCCGCGGAAGGCGGCGACCAGGTCGTGCGGCAGCTCGCGCACGAAACCCACCGTATCGGCCAGCACCGCCGGCCCGCAGGACAACCCGTCGAGCTTGCGCACGGTGGGGTCCAGCGTGGCGAACAGCAGGTTGGCGGCGAACACCTCGCCCTCGGTCAGCACATTGAACAGGGTGGACTTGCCGGCATTGGTGTAGCCCACCAGCGCCACGCGCGGCACCGTGTTGCGCAGGCGCGCACGACGCTGCTGCACGCGCTGGGTCTGCACCTTCTCCAGGCGCTTGGTGAGCATCTTCACCCGCTCGGCAAGCAATCGGCGGTCGGTTTCCAGCTGGGTTTCGCCGGGACCGCGGTTGCCGATGGCACCGCCGCGCTGGGCGTCCAGGTGGGTCCAGCCACGCACCAGGCGCGTGGCCAGGTGCTTGAGCTGGGCCAGCTCCACTTCCAGCTTGCCTTCGTGCGACCGGGCGCGCTGGGCGAAGATGTCCAGGATCAGGCCCGCGCGATCGACCACGCGGATGTTGAGCAGCTTCTCGAGGTTGCGCTCCTGCACCGGCGTGAGGAGATGGTCGACCAGCACCAGGTCGGCCTCGAGCGCACGCGCCGCCTCCGCGATCTCGTCGGCCTTGCCGGTGCCGATGTAATAACGCGGATTGGGCACGTCGACGCGCGCGCTGATGGTGCCGAGGATGTCGGCACCCGCGGATTTGGTGAGCTCGGCGAATTCTTCGGCACGCCGCACTGCATCCCCTTCCCCGCGCGAATGCGGGAGGACCAGGAGGGCGCGCTCGCCTTTCTTTTGACGATCAAACACGGATAGGGACGGACCTGTGGGAAGGCGCAACGCCGCGGGCTAGGCCCACGGCGCCAGGCAGGAATGGAAGTGTATGTCGGCGCACCGCCAGATCCCACTGCGGGTCCGGCCGGGTGCCCTCTCACTCACATGGGTCGACAGGTCCGCCGAATCAACCTTCGGTATCGGCCGTGGCCGTGGCGGCTTCGTGACCCTCGTGGCCATTGCCGACGCGCACGTTGCGGCTCGGCACCACGGTGGAGATCGCGTGCTTGTAGACCATCTGGCTGACCTGGTTGCGCAGCAGCACGACGAACTGGTCGAAGGATTCGATGGTCCCCTGCAGCTTGATGCCGTTGACCAGGTAGATCGCCACCGGGACGCGCTCCCGGCGCAGTGCGTTCAGAAACGGATCTTGCAGTGATTGCCCTTTGGACATTTCTTGTTCTCCCCTCGCAAAACGGACGGGCCGGAGAAAAAGACGCACGCCGCGTCCCGGCCCAAGACTGAGGAATATTAACCACTTTTAAATCGTTGATGAAAGACCGGAAGTGAGTCGATTGGATGTGTGAAGAAGACGTTTAGAAAACACGCCGCAAGATGTGTCCGGCGTCTCAGAGAAACAGCGCCAGGGCATCCACGGCGCGCGCCTGCAGGCCGGGTTTGTCCGGGTCGAGCACGCGGGCGTCGAGCTCGCCGCGCAACCAGGTGATCTGCCGCTTGGCGAGCTGGCGCGTGGCGAAGATGCCTTTGTCGCGAAACTCGCTCGCGCTCGTTTGGCCGTCCAGATGCTCCCACGCCTGGCGGTAGCCGACGGCGCGGATGGCCGGCAGGTCGGCATGCAGGTCCTTGCGTTCGCGAAGCGCCCGCACTTCGTCGAGGAAGCCGTCGGCAAGCATGGCGTCGAAGCGGTCGGCGATGCGCGCGTGCAGCGGCGCACGATCAGCCGGCAACAGCGCCAGCTTCAGCACCCGCCACGGGAACCGCTCGCCGCTGCCGCCCTGCTGCTGCTCGGACAAAGGCCTGCCGGTGAGCTCGATCACCTCCAGCGCGCGCTGGATGCGCTGGGCGTCATGGGGCCCGATGCGCGCGGCCGCCGCCGCGTCGAGGCTTTGCAATCGGGCGTGCAAGGTCGGCCATCCCGCTTCAGCGGCCTCCGCGGCAAGGCGTTCGCGGATGGACGCGTCAGCCTCCGGCAATCGCGACAGCCCCTGCTGCAGCGCGCGAAAATAGAGCCCGGTACCGCCGACCAGCAAGGGCACCCTGCCCCTGGCCGTGATGTCCCGCATGGCCGCCATGGCGTCGCCGCGAAAATCAGCCGCCGAGTACGGCTCGGCAGGATCGCGGATATCGATCAGGCGATGCGGGTACGCCGCCAGCATCGCCGCATCCGGCTTGGCCGTGCCGATATCCATGCCGCGATACACCAGCGCCGAATCGACGCTCACCAGCTCCACCGGAAAGCGTTCGCTCAAGGCGCAGGCAAGCGCCGTCTTGCCCGACGCGGTCGGGCCCATCAGGAACACGGCGAGCGGGCGCTGATCGATCGGCATCCAGCCATTGTACGGTGCCGCGCCAGCGCGCTCACAGGCCAACGCCGCTCAGGAATAGAACTCCACCTTGCCACCCGCCAGCTGATACATCGAGCCGACGAGCTTGATCTTGCCGTCCTTCTCCAGGCCAGCGAGCACGTCGCTGCGACGGCGGATCTCCTCGATGGTGTGCTGCACGTTGGTCGCGGCCACCGCATCGACAAAGGCGTCATTCTTGCTGCTGCGCTCGCCGTCGAACCGGGTCGCTTCCACGGCCGGCTTGATCTTCTCCAGCAGGCCGGTGAGGTTGCCGAGCTTCGCGCCATCGATGGCGCCCTTGATGGCCCCGCACGACGTGTGCCCCATGACCAGCACCAGCTTGGCGCCCGCCACGGCGCAGGCGAATTCCATGCTGCCCAGCAGGTCATCGTTGGCGATGTTGCCGGCCACGCGCGCGTTGAAGGTATCGCCGATGCCGGCATCGCAGATGATCTCGGCGGGCGCGCGCGAGTCGATGCAGCTGAGGATGACCGCCGCAGGATATTGCCCGGACGCGCTGGCGCGTTTCTGCGCGAGATAATCGTGGGTGTCGAGCTTGCCGGCGCGAAAGCGCTCATTGCCCTGCTTGAGCAAGGCGACCACCTGGTCGGGTGTCATCGCATCGCGTTGTGCCTTGGTCAACGCGGCGGCCTCGGCGAGCCGGGGCAGCAGCAACGGCGTGACGCCCATTGCCCCCAACGCGGCCAACCCCAGGGCCGACTTGAGCACGGTGCGCCGACCCGGATGGACGCCTGCGCAACAAGCCTCTTCATGCATGTCCATGACGCCCTCCTCCCGGAGCGAATGAACACTTACTCCACGCCCAGTGCAATGAAACCGGTGTGAACCGGATGGTGCACGCCCGGGAGACGACGGTGCCGTGCTGGCAGCCGCCGGGGCATGCCAGCCGAGCCAAGGATCAGGGCGCGGCGTGGGCCGGCACGCCGAGTTCCTTCAACAACTGCGGCGCCGGGTACACCTTGTCCATCAGCCAGCGCATGTAGCGCAGGTCCACGTGGATGGCGCGCTTGTAGCGTGGGTCGAACATCCAGCTGGCGCTCACCGCCTCCCAGTTGCTGTCGAAGTTGAGGCCGACCAGTTCGCCCTTGGCGTTGAGCACCGGCGAACCGGAGTTGCCTCCGGTGGTGTCGAGGTTGCTGAGGAAATCCACCGGCATGGCGCCGGTCCTGGCGTCGGCGTAGCCGGCATAGTCGCCGCGCGCGATCGCATCGAGCAGTGGCTTGGGCGCGTCGAACGGTTCCACGCCGGTGTTCTTCTCCACGATGCCCGCCGTCGTGGTCAGCGGGTGATAGATCACCGCATCGCGCGCTTCCAGCGGCGTGACCTTGCCGTAGCTCACGCGCAACGTGGAGTTGGCGTCGGGATAGACCGCGCGCCCCTGCTTCTCGCGGTACGCGATCAGCGCATCCATGTACGCCGGCCGCAGGCGCAGCAGGTCACCCTCGCGCGCCTTGCGTTCTTCTTCCATGCGCAGCAAGGCCGGCTGCAACCTCGCGGCCAGCACCAGCAGGGCGTCGTCCGACGTGGCCAGCTCCGCCGGCCCGGCCTTCAGCCAGTGCAGGCGCTGCGCCTCGTCGCCGAGGCGGGTGGCGGCGTAGATCTTGTCCAACGCGGCCATCAGTTCGGCCGGCGTGCGCCCGAAGGCGGCATCGAACTCGGCCAGTCGCTGGGCCTCGGGCAGCTTCTGATAGCGCGCCAGCAGCGACGCCAGCAGTTGCTTCTCCACCTTCGGATCGTAACGGCGCTGCACCTGGCGCAGCATGCCGGCGGTGAGATCCTCGTCGCGCTGCTGGTAGCCGGTTTCGCGTTGCGCATCCGGCTTGGCGCGCTCATGGGCGAGGCGCTGCAGGGTCAGCGCCGAACGCATCAGCTGCGTCTGCGCCTGCATCACGGCGACCAGCAGGTCACGCTCGCGCGTGGCATTGCCGGCGGCGATCAGCTGCGCTACTTCGTCGATCTGCGGCCGCAGCGTGGCCGCCGCGGGTTGCGTCGCCAACCAGGCCATCATCACGTCCTCGTCCTTGCGGCGGATGGCGACGGCGTTGCTGCGCTTGAGGCCATCCAGCTCGCCGCTGAAACGCTTGATGCTGTTTTTCAGCGATTGCAGCTGCGAGGCATAGCGGATGGTCGCCTGGCGGTCGGTGTGACCGACCTCCTCGATCACGTCCTGCAACTGGCGCAGTACATCCACCGTGGCCGGCAGGCGCCATTGCACCTGATCGGCGAACTCGGCAGCCGTGCGATGTCGATAAGTCACGCCCGGGTAACCCGCCAGCATCACGAAGTCGCCCTCGCGCACGCCCTGCGACGCGATCTGCAGATGCGCCGGCGGGTGATAGGGCACGTTGCCCTTGGCGTAGTCCGCGGGCTTGCCGTCCGGCCCCACGTAGGCGCGCAGGATGGTGAAGTCGCCGGAGTGGCGTGGCCACACGAAGTTGTCCACCTCGTCGCCATAGTTGCCGATCGCGCGCGGCGGCGCGTACACCAGGCGAACGTCGCGCAGTTCCAACTGCTTCACCAGGTAGAAATCGCGGCCATAGAACATGTTGACCACGCTGCAGCGCACGCCGGGCTCGCGCTCGCATTCGGTCACCAGCGCCTTGCTCGCGGCATCGACGGCGTCGTAGTACGAACGCCCTGTCTTGCCCTTGGCCGCGCCGAGCACCTTGTCGGTGACCTTGTCGAAACCGGTGGTGACGCGCAGGCGGAAATCCGGATTGGCCGGCAGTTCCTCCGAGCGGTCGTGCGAGACGAAACCGTTCTGGATGAGATCACGCTGGGCGTTGCTGTTGTACTGGATGACGCCGAACGCCACGTGGTGGTTCGTCAGCACCAGGCCGTCGCTGCTGACGAAGGAACCGGTGGCGCCACCCACCTTCACCACTGCACTCAAGGGCGCCTTGGTGAGATCGGCGAGATCGGCGGGATTGCCCTGGAAGCCCGCGGCACGCAGCTGCTTGCCGATGCCGGGCAACTGCGACGGCATCCACATGCCTTCATCAGCGTGTGCCGTCGTGGCAAGCACCATGGCCATGACCCACCCCATCTTTCTCAAACGCATGCCTGTTCCTCGGGCGATTCGCAATAACTTGCGACCATAGAACGAATCACCCGCGCGGGTAACGCTGCATTGCACACCGCGAGCGAGGAAGGACCGTCGCTGGCCGTGGCAAACCGACGCCCGCCATGAGCCGCGGGCGTCGACATCGATCAACGGCAGGACAGCCCCGCGGGCGCCGGCAGCGCCAGGAACACCGTGCTCCACAGTTGCGCGGCGTTGGATTCGTCCTCGTGCGCGCCTTCCGCGCCGAACGGCTGGATGCGGTACTGGCCATTGGCGTAGGACCACGACCACAACTCGGAGGTACGCACCGCCTGCGCCGCACAGATTGCATGCCAAAGCCCCGCCTGGGCCGCTTCAAGATGCTGGCGCGTCGTCGCCGGCAGATCGCTGCGGGCCAGCTGGCGCTTCAGGCCCGCGGCCATGATCGCCTGCTGCCAGGCCCAGACCACGGTGCCGTGGTAGGCGTTGTTGCCAAAACGCGACCACACGTCGTGATCGGCGTAGGCGGGATTGGCGACCAGCATGCCCACGTCCGTCATCAGGCCGGCCGGGAATGGCCGCATCAGGTTGCCGACATTGCGATCCAGCACCGCCGCATCCGGCTTGCCGAACAGCAGCTGGAAACCCTCGTCGGAGTTCAGCACCGGGATCGGCTTGCCCTGCGCGTCCAGCGCGATCGCGGGGAACTCGACGGGAGAGGCATCCACCGCTTTCAGCGCAGCGGCGTCCGACACACCGATCTGCCTGGCGTAGTCGCGAACCTGCTCGCTGGCACGTTCGTTCGAAACGCGCACGGCAAACAGCGCGCTGGCATGGCGCTCCCATGCATCGGCGCTGGTCGCCGCCGCGCGCAGGCGCTCGCGCTGCACGGGCGTGGTGTAGTCGTCCAGCAGTCCGGCATCGAGGAACTGACCGATCGCACGCAACGCGGACGGCATCCAGACGGCGTTGACGTCATAGGGATAACGGCCGCGGCCGATGCCCTCGTTGCTGTCGCGCCACTGGCCCACCTTGGCGTTGGGCTTGAGCGCGATCAGGTTGGAATACACCGGCTGGCGCGCGAACGCCTCGCTGCTGTTGGCGACGAACAACAGGTTGCGCACCAGCGCATCACCCTGCCGCCCCGCTCCCAGCTTGCCGGCGAGAAAGGCGCGTGCGCCATGGCGGCCACGCGGGTCATCCAGCAGCCAAGCCGCCGCCACCGGCGGGAGCATGACATTGCTGTCGACCATGACGTAGTCGTAGATCGGCTCTGCCGAGGGTTTGCCGTCTTCCTTGAGGTGCTGCATCACCGCGAACTCGCCGATGCCTTCCTCGTGCGCGACCTGTCCGTCGGGCGAGAGGCGCGCCAGCACCGAGGCGATGCCGGCATCGACCGCCGCGGGCTGCAGCACTGGCATCAGCAGGCGCAGCGACATCATCGTGTCGCGCCCGAAATAGGTGTCGAAGCGCCACGAGCCGGCAAGGAACTTCTCGCGGTAGCTGAGGAACTGCAAGGCCTCGCGGCTGCGTTCATCCGGCTGCGCATGGTCGTTGAGCAGGTGGGTGAACGGGGTCAGCGGGGTTTCGCCGGTGCTGGCTTCGATGTGCAGGCGCATCGCCTCGCCCGCGCGCTGCGGACGCAGCACGAGGTGCCCGTCCTCGCGGGTGAAGCGGCCGTTGTCCGTGCTCAGCGCGATGGCATAGCCCGGTGCGCCATCCAGTCGCTCGCGCTGCCAACTGACCGAGCGCTCGGTGAGCTGCGGCGTGGCGGCTACCTTCGGTGTGGCCGCGAGCTGGGCGGCGTAGCCCTGGCCTTGCTGGTAATCGCGCAGCATGCGGATGCTGCCCAGCACGGCATCCTTCAGCACCAGCCGGTCCGCGGTGACGCTGGCATCGGCGGCGATGCCGTTCCAGGCATGGCCATCGACGGTGCGACGCTGGCCCGTCACCTGGCCCAGGGACCAGTGCACCGGCTTGTCGGTCGGCTCGAACCACAGGCCCGCCCCGCTGTTGCCGGCCGGGAAGGCCACCAGCACGCGCGGCTTCTCGCCGGAGCTGAGCAGCAGATGGGCGGCGACGCTGCCGTCCTGGAAAAACGCGTTCTCGATGTTTCCTTCGGTGATGCGGAATTGCAGGGGCGCCCTGGAGCCCTGCTCCGGCGCCGCCCAGGCCGGCGACAGCGCCAGGCCCGCGACCCATGCCAGTGTAGCCGCGACCGGCCACCCTCCCAGCTTCCGCCTCGCCAAAACCGGACTCCCCATCGTGCTCAAACGCATTCGCCCGCTCCGTTCAGTGACGCACAGTCTTGCGACAGTAAGGCAACATTGACTCAGTATCGTCGCTGTCACCAGCCCTGTCTGTTCGCAGGCCACAGGGGCGTCGGCGCCGGCAGCCTGGCTGGCCGCGGAGACGACGGACCGAATGGATGCGTACAGACCGGGCTGGCCCCAACCGGTTGAAAATCAAAGAATGGGGTGATGCCTGGAAAGCGTCATGGCGAGGACGATACTGAGCCGATGTTGCCTTAAAGCATGGGCCCGGCACCACAACGTTGCAGTGCATGAAGCCGGCAACCCGGTGGCCTTCTATAATGTCGGTTTTCCCGTCCTTCCCCACGGAAATCCCATGCCTCAGACGATGAAAGCCCTGGTCAAGCGCAAGCCCGAACAGGGCATCTGGATGGAAGAAGTGCCCGTCCCCGAGGTCGGCCCCAACGAGGTGCTGATCAAGATGGAAAAGACCGCGATCTGCGGCACCGACCTGCACATCTACAAGTGGGACGACTGGTCCCAGCGCACCATCAAGCCCGGCCTGACCATCGGCCACGAGTTCGTCGGCCGCATCGTGGAAATCGGCCCGGGCGTCACCGGCTACAAGGTCGGCGACCGCGTCTCGGCCGAAGGCCACATCGTGTGCGGCCACTGCCGCAACTGTCGCGCCGGTCGCCAGCACCTGTGCCCGAACACCGTGGGTATCGGCGTGAACCGCAACGGCGCGTTCGCTGAATACATGACCATGCCGGCCTCGAACTTGTGGCCGATCCCCGACCAGATTCCGTCCGAGCTGGCCGCCTTCTTCGATCCTTATGGCAACGCCGCGCACTGCGCGCTGGAATTTGACATGATCGGCGAGGACGTGCTGATCACCGGCGCGGGCCCGATCGGCATCATCGCCGCCGGCATCGCCAAGCACGTGGGCGCACGCAACGTCGTGGTCACGGACATCAACGACTACCGCCTCAAGCTGGCGGCGGACATGGGCGCCACCCGCGTCGTGAACGTGGCCAACCAGTCGCTGAAGGACGTGATGAAAGACCTGCACATGGAGGGCTTCGACGTGGGCCTGGAAATGAGCGGCAACCCGCGCGCCTTCAACGACATGCTCGAATGCATGTACCACGGCGGCAAGATCGCCATGCTCGGCATCATGCCGCGCGGCGCGGGCATCGACTGGGACAAGGTGATCTTCAAGGGCCTCACCCTGCAGGGCATCTACGGCCGTCGCATGTACGAGACCTGGTACAAGATGACCCAGATGGTGCTGACGGGTTTCCCGCTGCAGAAGGTGCTCACGCACCAGATCCACATCGACGACTTCCAGAAAGGTTTCGACCTGATGGATGCGGGCAAGTGCGGCAAGGTCGTGTGCTCCTGGAGCTGAGCTTCCACGAAACCATCACATAATCGAACATCCCGCCGGTGCATCCGGCGGAAAAACCGATGCTTCAGACTCGGCCGCCCTAGTACACTTCCCGCCTAGGGCGCGCCGACAGCATGACCGGGATTGGGACGTTGCCAGGTCGACGTGGCCTGGCATGGTCGGCTCGCGATGACCTTGGAGCATCGTCGGCATGGCTGAGCTGTTCGGCAATCCCCGTCTGGCCGCAGGACGCGACCGCGCCCTCGCCGTTTACCATTCGCACCGCGTCCGCAAGTGGAGCCTGATCGCTGTCATCGCGATCGTGGTGTTCGGATTGCTCGGCTTCCTCGCCGCGCCGTACATCATCCGCAGCCAGATCGAGAAGCGCGCCAGCGTCGCGCTGCAGCGCCAGGTCACCCTGGGCGCCGTGCACCTGAATCCCTATACGTTGCGCCTGCAGTTGGACCAGCTGCATATCGCCGACGGCGACGGCAAATCGCCCTTCGTCGACATCGACCAGGCGGTGATCAACGCCTCGTGGGGTTCGCTGTTCCGCCTGAAGCCGGTGCTGGACGAACTCTCCCTGCGGCGTCCGCGCATCCATATCGCGCGCACGGGCGACCAGCGCTTCAATTTCAGCGACATCATCGATCGCTTCAATGCGACGCCGTCGGACCCGAATGCGCCGCCCACGCGCTTCGCGCTGTCCAACATCAGCGTGCACAACGGCGACATCCAGTTCCAGGACGAGGCGCTGAAAACCAGCCATCACGTCGAGAACCTCGAGCTGGGCATCCCCTTCATCGCCAACCTGCCCAGCGACACCGACATCTTCGTGCAGCCCCTGCTGTCGATGAAGGTGGATGGCAGCCCGTTGCGCATGGATGGCCACACCAAGCCCTTCGCGGACAATCGCGAATCGACCATCGATTTCCGGCTCGACCGGCTCGATCTCGCGCGCTACATCGGCTATGCGCCGACGACGCTGCCCGTCGCGATCCCGAAGGGCCTGCTGAGCGGCGACCTCACCCTGCATTTCGTGCAGGCCAAGCCCGAGCCCCAACTGCAGCTCACCGGCAAGCTGCAACTGGACGACTTCGCGCTCAACAGCAGCGACGGCCAGGCGATCCTGGGCCTTGGCAGGGGTACCGTCGACCTGTCCGATGTGCAGCCGCTGCAATCGCGCTATGTGATCGGCGCACTCGCGCTCGAACAGGCACAGCTCTATTACACCGCCACCGCGGACGGACGCAGCAATTTCGATACGTTGACGGCGGCGCCCGCGAAACCGGCCACCGATGCGAAGACCCGGCCGATGGATCTGCGCATCGCCGCGATGACGCTCGCCAACAGCGGCATCCACTACGCCAATGCCACCGGCAAGATCGATCTCGGCAACCTGCACGGCGGCATCCAGGGCTTGAGCATGCAGGCCGCCCCGGCAGCGAAACTGGATGTGACGGCGCAGTTCTTTGGCGGCGAGCTTTCCATGAAAGGCACGGTGGATCTCGCCAAGAGCAAGTTCGTTGCCGCGCTCAACCTCAAGCGGGTCGACATGGCACCGCTGCAGGCAGCCACCTACCAGGGCCTGGCTGCGCGCCTGACCAACGGCAAGCTGGATGCCAGCGGTCAGTTGCAGGTCGATTGGGGCACGCCCTTCAACGTTCACTTGTCCGATGCCCACGCCACCGTCACCGACTTCGCGATGGAGCCGCAGTACAAGGGCCACGATTCGCCGGTAGCCTGGAAGGTGCTGGAGGCGGAGGTCACCCAGATCGACCTGGCCTCGCAACAGGCACAGCTCGGCACCGTCAAGGCGACGGGCCTGGGCCTGGACGTGCAGCGCAACAGCAACAAGTACATCAGTCTCGTCGACCTGTTCGCCGCCAAGGGAGCACCGGCGAAGAAAGCCGAGGCCAACAGCACGCCATGGCACTGGAGCATTGCTCACCTGGTGTTCGACAACGCCGCCGTCGCCTTCACCGACCTGGCGGCCGGCAGCGACAAGCCCGTCAAGATCAAGATCAGCGCGCTCAGCGGCGGCATGGACAACCTGAGCGACAAGCTCAACGAGCCGCGCGACATGAAATTGTCGGGCACCATCGACAAGGGCAGCTTCACGGCCAGCGGCAAGGTCCAGCCGATGCCGACGCTCGCCGACATCCAGCTCGACACGAAGCGCCTGGATATCTCCAGCTTCCAGCCGTACATCAGCGTGCCGCTGAACGTGACCATCTCCAGCGCGCGCATCACCAGCAACGGCAAGCTGCATTACGACGGGCGCGGCGCCGAGCCCAAGATGACCTACAAGGGCAACGCCGCGCTGGAGCAGGTGCGCATCCAGGACAAGCTCACGGGCGATGACTTCCTGCGCTGGCGCACGCTGAGCGGCAACCAGCTCGATGTCTCCTACGGCGTCGGCGCTCCGCGCATGCACGTGGCCAGCCTCGCGCTCAGTTCGTTCTACGCGCGCATGATCGTCAACTCGAACGGCACGCTGAACTTGTCCGAGGTGGTGGCGAACCCCGAAGCGGCGCCGGTGTCGGTGACGCGCGGCGAGAACGAGCAGCCCGTCGCCGGCGCCAAGCCGGCCCCAGCGCCTCCCGCGAAGGCACCGCCCTCCGCACCGGCTCCGGCCGCCGCCTCGACGGCAAAAGCGCAAACCGCTGCCGCGGCGCCGGCGCCCTCTTCTTCCGCACCCGCGGCACCGGCCGCTGACATCCGCATCGGCGGCATCACGCTGATCAACGGCCAGCTCAACTACACCGACAACTTCATCAAGCCCAACTACACGGCCAACATGACCAAGGTCACCGGCAAGATCGGCGCCTTTGGCACCACGCCGGGCGATCCGCCGGCGGACCTGTCGGTGCAGGCCGCGCTGAATGACAACTCGCCCATCGATATCGACGGCACCATCAATCCGCTGCAGCCCGTGGCCTTCCTCGACATCAAGGGCAAGGCGAACGAAGTGGAGCTGACCGGCCTGAGCGCGTATTCCACCAAGTACACGGGCTATCCCATCACCGGCGGCAAGCTGACGATGGACGTCCATTACATGCTGGACCAGCGCAAGCTCAATGCGGACAACCACATCTTCATCACCCAGCTGACCTTCGGCGACCGCGACGAAAGCCCGGGCATCCAGCATCTTCCGGTGAAGCTGGCGGTGGCGCTGCTGAAGGACACCGAAGGCAACATCGACGTCAACGTGCCCGTGTCCGGCTCGCTGGACGATCCGCAGTTCAGCATGGGCGGCCTTATCTGGCGCGCCATCGGCAACCTGATCGCCAAGGCGGTCACGGCGCCGTTCCGGCTGCTCGGCGCCGCCTTTGCCGGCGGCAACCACGAGGATCTTGGCTATGTCGAGTTCGATGCGGGTTCCGCCGTGCTCGACAAGAATGCGCAGGATCGCCTGGGCAAGGTCGTGGCCATGCTCAACCAGAAGACCTCGCTGAATCTCGACGTCACCGGCCGCGTCGATCCGTCGAAGGACCAGGACGGCCTGCGCAAGGTCACGGTGGACACCATGGTGCGCCGCCAGAAGGCGCTGGACCAGGACGGCAAGAACGCCGACACCTCCGATGCCGCGCTCGCCGCGGTCAACGTCACGCCGGACGAGTACGAGAAGTACCTCAGGCGCGCCTACAAGGACGACGATTTCAAGGGCAAGCCGAAGAACTTCATCGGCCTCAAGAAGTCGCTCGATCCCGACGAGATGCGCAGCTTGATGGAAACCAATGTCGCGGTCGACGAATCCGCCATGCGCGACCTCGCCCAGCGCCGCGCCGCCGCCGTGCAGGCGTGGCTGAAGGGCAAGCTGGACGACAAGCGTGTATCGCTGAAATCGCCCGTACTGGATACCAAGGGCATCGACGACAAGGGCAAGACGACCCGCGTGGAGTTTGGCCTGCACCAGGGGTGAGGTGGCTACACCGCCTCGCCCTTCAACGCCGTCATTCCGGCGCAGGCCGGACAAGCGCGCAGCGCGCAGAACGCCCGTAGGGCGGCCCCGAAGGGCGAGCGTAGCGAGTCATCCAGCAGCGACATGGCTCGATTGTCGCCATAAGCCTTGCTCGTTGCCCGTCGCGAAAAAACCGGCGCTACCGGCACTGGATTCCGGCCTGCGCCGGAATGACGGCAGGAGGGGCTGCCGCCCTGCCGCCTTCCTTCACAGCCCGCCCCTGAGGGGTCAAAATAGCTCTTTGCCCCAGCGGACCCTTCCCCATGAGCTACCCCGGCCAGTCGCGCTTCGCCGCCGAACTCGAATCCATCCGTGAGCAGGGCCTGTTCAAGGCCGAGCGCATCATCGTCTCGCCGCAATCGGCGAAGATCCGCCTCGACAGCGGCAAGGAAGTGCTCAACTTCTGCGCCAACAACTATCTGGGTCTCGCCGACCATCCCGACGTGATCCAGGCCGCCAAGGAAGCGCTGGACACCCACGGCTTCGGCATGGCCTCCGTGCGCTTCATCTGCGGCACGCAGGACCTGCACAAGCAGCTGGAGCAGAAGATCGCCGAGTTCTTCGGCACCGAGGACACCATCCTTTACGCCGCCTGCTTCGACGCCAATGGCGGCCTGTTCGAGCCGCTGCTGGGCGAAGAGGACGCGATCATCTCCGACGCGCTCAACCACGCCTCCATCATCGACGGCATCCGCCTGTGCAAGGCCAAGCGCTTCCGCTATGCCAACTGCGACATGGCCGACCTGGAGAAGCAGCTGCAGGCCGCCGACGCCGCCGGCGCGCGCACCAAGCTGATCACCACCGATGGCGCGTTCTCGATGGACGGCTTCATCGCGCCGCTGGACGAGATCACCGCGCTGGCCGAGAAGTACAACGCGCTCGTGCACATCGACGAATGCCATTGCACCGGCTTCCTCGGCGACACGGGTCGTGGCTCGGCTGAAGTCAAAGGCGTGCTCCACAAGATCAACATCATCACCGGCACGCTGGGCAAGGCGCTCGGCGGCGCGCTGGGTGGCTTCACCACCGGCCCGCGCGAAGTGATCGAGATGCTGCGCCAGCGCTCACGTCCCTACCTGTTCTCCAACTCGCTGCCTCCACACGTGGTCGCCGCCGGCATCAAGGTATTCGACATGCTCGCCGCCGCCGGGGAACTGCGTGACCGGGTCAAGGCCAACACCGCCTACTTCCGCGAGCAAATGGCCAAGGCCGGCTTCGACATCAAGCCGGGCGTGCATCCGATCGTCCCGGTGATGATCTACGACGCAAAGAAGGCGCAGTCCATGGCCGCCGAGCTTCTGGAGGAAGGCATCTACGTCACCGGCTTCTTCTACCCCGTGGTGCCGCAAGGCCAGGCCCGTATCCGCACGCAGATGAGCGCGGCGCATACGCGCGAACACCTGGACCAGGCGATTGCCGCGTTTACCAAGGTGGGCAAGAAGTTGGGTGTGATCTAACTAGGCAACACAACGAAGAGGGTGTCGCCTTGAGCCCTCTTCGCCACCTCGCCTTAAGTCTTCTGTGCATCGACGCGTTGCGGTGTAGCCATTCCGTTCGCGGGAGCAGCAAGCGCATTCCGGCTGGCCCCGGTCGGCCGACGCTTCTATTTCAGGTGCTGCTATGGACGTTGGCGCGGCACCCCAGCGAAAGGCAACCACCCGAACTCGAAAGAGCAACAGCCCTGCGGACCGGCGCGAAAGGCTGTCGCGCACTGGGTGCGCTCCCACAAAAAGGGCAGCGATTTTGCGGGGACCGCGGCGGAGGGCTGTCGCGCACTGGGTGTGCTCCTACAAAAGGGGCAGCGATTTTGCGGGGACCGCGGCGGAGGGCTGTCGCGCGCTGGGTGCGCTCCTGCAGTTAGTAGCCATAGCCGTTGGCGAGTGGTAACAAAAGCCGTTGGCAAGGACATGGAACGGCCCTCGCCGGGAATGCTTACGGCTGGGACAATGCCCGCACCTCAGCGTCACTGAGGTGGCGCCACTGCCCTTTGGCCAGCTCGCCAAGCGCCAGCGACCCGATCGCCACCCGGATCAACCGCAGCACCGAAACATCGTGCGCCGCCAGCAATCGTCGGATATGCCGGTTGCGCCCCTCGTCCAGCACGATCTCCAGCCACGCATGCTTCTCACCCTGGCGCAGCAACACCGCACGGCGCGCGGCGAGCCGCTCGCCCTGCTCCACCACGCCTTCCACCAGCGCATCCAGCAAGGCCTGACCGGGAATGCTGTCGACCTGCACGTGATAGGTCTTGTCGACGTGATGCTTCGGCTCGGTGAGCCCCGCGGCCCATACGCTGTCGTTGCTCAACAGCAGCAAGCCCTCGCTCGCCTTGTCCAGCCGCCCCACCGGCCCCAGCCACGGCAATCCTGCGCTCTTCAACAGGTCATAGACGGTGTCGCGGCCGCGCTCATCCGCTGCACTCACCACGATGCCACGCGGTTTGTTGAGCGCGATGTAGACGCGTTCGCTTGCCACCACGGCTTCGCCGTCAAGCGTAATGCGTTGCCGCTGCGCATCGGCGGGACGCTCGGGATCGAGCACGACCTTGCCGTCCACGCGCACCCTGCCCTCGCGCACGGCTTTCTCCGCCTGGCTGCGCGAACACACACCCAGCTTGCTGAGCACGCGCGCCAGGCCATGCCGGGGCGTCGACGGCGCAGGTATTCGCGGCTTGGGATGGGATGGACGCATGAGGGCACTCGAAGACCGGCAAGTACGACACGGCGATGGTAGGCGATCCGCACGGCATGCGTGCTCCTCCACCTGTAGGAGCGCACCCAGTGCGCGACCGCGGAGCCCCGTCGTTATCGCTCCGCATTCATGTCGCGCACTGGGTGCGCTCCTACAAAAAAAGCGTTCGTGCCGCAAAAGAAAAGCCCGGCTTGCGCCGGGCTTTTCGGTACTGCGTTTACAGGTCCGATTACTGCTGGACCTGCAGCTCCGTACGACGGTTCTGGGCGCGGCCAGCGTCCGTGTCGTTGCTGCCAATCGGATCGTTCTTGCCGTGACCGACCGGGCCTTCCAGACGGCTGGCGGCGATGCCGTGAGCGGTCAGGTAGTCGAACACGATCTGGGCGCGACGCTCGGACAGATCCTGGTTGTAGGCGTCCTTACCGACCGAGTCGGTGTAGCCGGCAACGTTGACCTTGACCTGCGGGTAGCGCTGCAGGGTGTCCACAGCCTGGTCGAGGATGGCGATCGAGTCGGTGGTCGGCTCAGCCAGCGCCTTCTTGATGTCCTTCTCGCCCTTCTTCGGACGATCGAACTTGAAGTTGACGCCGCGCAGGTCGATCACGACCTTCTGCGGGCAGCCGTCCGGACCAACGATGGTGCCAGCCGCGGTGTTCGGGCACTTGTCGTCGCAATCGTTGACGCCGTCACCGTCGCTGTCGAGCTTCGAGCAGTCCGGAGCGGCCGGCGGCGGGGTGGCAGCCACCGGGGCAGCAGCCGGCTCGCCGAAGCGCGACACGATGCTGAAGCCCAGGAACCAGTCGCCGTAACCGTTCTTCGCCGGCTGGGTCTTGTCGTCCCAGTCGTAGCGATAGCCGGCTTCGATGCGGATGTCGGTGCTGTCGGTGACGGTCTTGGACACACCAGCGCCGAGCTCGGCAGCCGGCGACCAACCATTGTCGACGGCATTCTGGTGGTAGCTGCCCATCACGCCGGCCAGCAGGTACGGACGCCATGCGTTCCAGTCGCCGTAGTAGAAGCGGGCGGCCACGCCGAAGTTGTTGTTCGCCCAACGGCCGCCGGCATCGGCGTCACGCTTGGTGCGATCCACGAACAGGTCGATCGAGGTGTTCGGGGCAATGAAGCGACCGAAGCCCAGGCCGTAATAGACCTGACGGCTGTTGGTGTTGCGATCGGTGTCGTTGTAGTAGCCGCCCACGGTCGGAGCGATGTACCAACGGCCGTCGTAGCTCGGCGTGGTCGCACCGGCAGTGTTGTCTTGCGCGTGAACGGCACCTACGCCGCCCAGGGCCAGGGCAATCAGGAAATACAAGCCCTTACGATTCATCAGGTGTCTCCTTGTTTATTGGTATTCGCGTCCGCTCCACCCCAGACGGAAAACGCGCGTCACTGACTTCTACATCCAGGGGACTTACTTCCGCCCCCTTGCTTTGCGTCCCGATCAATTTGGTGTCAAAGATCAAAGCGGGGCGAAGTGTAGCAAAACCGTTAAGCGCATCGCACGCCTACGGAGACGCCGTTGGTGAAGCGCTGTTCAGACAACGCGCATTTGCTGCGCGCGAGGACTGCAATGCGTGCGACAAGATGTCGCGCTTCGGCCTCATCGATCGATGCGCCTACACGGGAGCCGCCTGCAGCTGCACCAAAAGAAAAGCCCGGCTTGCGCCGGGCTTTTCGATGCTGCGGTCAAATGTCCGATTACTGCTGAACCTGCAACTCCGTGCGGCGATTGCGCGCACGACCGGCATCCGTGTCGTTGGTATCGATCGGGTCGTTCTTGCCATGACCGACCGGGCCTTCGAGACGGCTTGCATCGACGCCATGGGCGAGCAGGTAGTCGTACACGATCTTCGCACGACGCTCCGACAGACCCTGGTTGTACTGGTCCGTACCCACGCTGTCGGTGTAACCGGCCACCATGACCTTGACCTGCGGATAACGCTGCAGGGTGTCGACGGCCTGGTCGAGGACCGCGATCGAATCCTTGCTCGGTTCGGCCAGCGACTTGCTGATGTCCTTCTCGCCCTTCTTCGGGCGATCGAACTTGAAGTTGACGCCGCGCAGGTCGATCACGACCTTCTGCGGGCAACCATCCGGACCGACGATCGTGCCGGCCGGCGTGTTCGGGCACTTGTCGTCGCAATCGTTGACGCCATCGCCGTCGCTGTCGAGCTTCGAGCAATCCGGCGGCGGCGGCGGCGGTGCCACGACCGGCGCGGCAGCGGGTTCGCCGAAGCGGGACACGATGCTGAAGCCCAGGAACCAGTCGCCATAACCGCTCTTGTTCGACTGGGTCTTGTCGTCCCAGTCATAGCGATAACCCGCTTCGATGCGGATATCCGAACTGTCGGTAACGGTCTTGGACACGCCGAGGCCGGCTTCAACGGCGGGATCCCAACCGTTGTCGTTGCTGTTCTGGTGGTAGCTGCCGATCACGCCGCCCAACAGGTACGGACGCCAGGCGGTCCATTCGCCGAAGTAGTAACGCGCGGCGACGCCCCAGTTGTTGTTCGCCCACTTGCCGCCACTGGTGGTGAGGCCATTGACGTAGGTGTCGCGATCACGCTTGGTGCGATCGAAGAAGAAATCCAACGAGAAGTTCGGCGAGAAGAACCGGCCGACACCCAGGCCATAGTAGAACTGGCGGCTGTTGGTATTGCGGTCGGTGTCGTTGTAGTACCCGCCAACGGTCGGGGCGATGTACCAACGGCCGTCATAGCTTGGCGTTGTGGTCGGAGCCGGAGCGGAAGAAGTGTTGTCCTGCGCGTGAACGGCGCCTGCGCCGCCCAGGGCGAGGGCAATGAGCATGTACAAGCCCTTACGTTTCATCAGGTGTCTCCTCGTTTATTGGTGTACGCGTCCGTTCACCCCAGACGGGAATAACATCAGTCGTGGATTCGTGTTCCTATGAAGCCGCCGACCTACCTCAGAACCTCGATGCTTGGTTTACCCGAAACGGGCGCGGAGTAGCTTAGCAAAAGTTAAACAATTGCAAATCGACCCCAAACGCCCGTTCATTTTCTGCTAACGCCGTCTTTACAGCGTGAAGAGACCCAGGAAATCCTGGATCGGCATGGCATCCAGCCTGGCTGAGTCCGTGGTGGCCTCCAGGATGGCCTTGACCCGGTGGGCTGGCAAGTGGCCCCGGATCGCCTCCTCGAACTTCTCCAACAGCAGCGGAATGCCCTCCCCACGCCGCTTGCGGTGGCCGATCGGGTAGTCGATGGACACCTTGTCCGTGCGGGTCCCGTCCGTGAAGAAAACCTGCACCGAGTTGCCTATATAGCGCTTTCCGGGGTCGAAATAGTCCCTGGTAAATTGCGGGTCCTCACTGACCACCGTCCTGGCGCGCAAGGCATCGATGCGCGGATCGGCCGCCACGTCGTCGTTGTAGTCCTCGGCGGTGAGGCGCCCGAAGATCAGCGGCACCGCCACCATGTACTGGATGCAATGGTCGCGGTCGGCGTAATTGGCCAGCGGGCCGGTCTTGTCGATGATGCGGGTGGCCGCCTCCTGCGTTTCGATCACCACCCGCTCGACCTGGTCCAGCCTGCCCGCGACGGCGCCGTGAAGCTTCATGGCGCACTCGACGGCGGTCTGGGCGTGGAATTCGGCCGGGAAGCTGATCTTGAACAGCACGTTCTCCATCACGTAGCTGCCGAACGGGCGCTCGAACTGGAATGCATTGCCCTTGAAGGCCACGTCGTAATAGCCCCAGGTCCTGGCCGTCAATGCCGAGGGATAACCCACCACGCCCCGGTACACGGCGTTGATGGCGTGCGTGACGGCGCGGCGGCAGGCATCGCCCGCC
Organism: Dyella sp. EPa41; assembly: GCF_016586165.1. Lineage (GTDB taxonomy): Bacteria > Pseudomonadota > Gammaproteobacteria > Xanthomonadales > Rhodanobacteraceae > Dyella. Next base: position 46,617 of record NZ_BCPR01000021.1, read on the forward strand.
GCCCAGCTCTTGCGCGGACCGGTATTGGGGGCATGGCGGTAGGTGCGCAGCGAGCCGTTGTCGATCCAGCTGTGGGAGAGGGCGGTGACGATCTCTTCCTTGCCGCCGCCCAGCATGGCCGTGGCGACGGCCGTGGAGGCCAGGCGCACCAGGATCACGTGGTCCTGCCCGATGCGATTGAAGCTGTTCCTGAGGGCGTAGCAGCCCTGGATCTCATGGGCCTTGATGGCGTAGGTGAGCACATCGCGCACCGTCATCGGCGTGCCGCCCTCGCGCGCGGCCTTGCGGCCCAGGTAGTCGGCCACCGCCAGGATGGCGCCGAGGTTGTCCGAGGGATGGCCCCACTCGGCGGCCAGCCAGGTGTCGTTGAAATCCAGCCAGCGGATCTGCGTGCCGATGGCGAACGCGGCCTGCACGGGATCCAGCTCGTGGCTGGTGCCCGGCACGCGCGCGCCGCCTGGCAAGGTGGCGCCCGGCACCACCGGCCCCAGGTGCTTGACGCACTCGGGGAACCGCATCGCCAGCATCGACGTGCCCAGCGAGTCGAGCAGCATATGGCGCGCGGTGTCGTAAGCCTCCGCGGAGTCGATCGTGTAGTCGAGCACATAGTCGGCGACGTCGACCATCGGCTGGTCGGGGTCGGGGCGCTTGGCGGAACGAAGATCAGGCTCGCTCATCCGGTGGTTCCCGTGGCGGCAAGGGAGGGTCGATGGTAGCCCGGCGACCTCTCCGGCTTAAGTGTCCCCGCTTGACCACCCGGCCTGCCCGCACGGACAATGCCTGGATACTTATCCCAAAAGGGAGTAGTTCCGGACACCGGCTCTTCGAGTGTCCTTGCGGTCGTCGTCACCACGGGCAGTGCCCTGCCCCGGTTACCGCAGCGGCTTTGCCGTGAACGAGACTTTTGCGGTAACGACGGGCTGCGCGTGTCCGTCGTTGCTGCATTGGTCCCACGCGCAGAGACACCTGCATGGAACTCACTGGTACCGACTTCCTCTCCGGCCTGCTGGCCATCGTGCTGCTGGACCTGGTGCTCGCGGGCGACAACGCCATCGTGATCGCGCTGGCGGCACGCAATCTTCCGCGCCAGATCCAGAAGAAGGCCGTGCTGTGGGGCACCGTGGGCGCCATCCTGGTGCGCCTGTTGATGACGGGCATCGTGGTCTATCTGCTCAAGCTGCCCGGCCTGATGCTGGCAGGTGGCCTGCTGTTGCTGCCGATCGCGTGGAAGCTGCTGCAACAGGAGCCCGAGCCCGCGCATGAAGTCGACGCCGCCTCCAGCTTCTGGACGGCGATGCGCACCATCATCGTCGCCGATGCCCTGATGGGACTCGACAACGTGCTGGCGATCGCCGGTGCCTCGAAGGGACACATGCCGCTGGTGGTCATCGGCCTGGCGATCAGCGTGCCGCTGGTGGTATGGGGCTCCACGCTGATCCTGCGCCTGATCGAACGCTTCCCCGTCATCGTGTACATCGGCGCGGCCGCCATCGCCTGGACGTCGGCGCGCATGATCGCCCACGACCATTGGTTGTCGCCTTGGTTCGACGCGCGTGCGTGGTCGCGCTACGCGCTCGATGCCTTGCTCGTGGTGGGCGTCTGCCTGGGCGGCTGGCTGATGCAGCGCCGACGCCTGCGCCTTGGCGCAAAGGCTTGAGGTAAGCGGGCGGCGCAAGCCACACTGCGTGGTTTCCGCTGCCCTAGGACCGCTTGCATGAAGTTGTACTACCTGCCCGGCGCCTGTTCGCTTGCCGACCACATCGTGCTCGAATGGATCGGCCGCCCCTATGAAACCTATCGGGTCGCGCGCGAAGAACTCGGCACGCCGGACTACCTGCGGATCCATCCGTCGGGCGCGGTGCCTGCGCTGCAGGACGACGATGGCTGGGTGCTTACCGAGAACGCCGCCATCCTCAACTACCTTGCCGACCTGAATCCGGAAGCGAAGCTGGGGGGTGATGGTTCGCCGCGAGGTCGTGCCGAGGCGAATCGCTGGCTCGCCTTCATCAACTCCGATCTGCATCCGCTGTTCCGGCCGGTATTCCGCCCCGAGCGGTTCATAGACGACGAGGCCGCCCAGGAAGCGCTGCGCGCCAAATCGATCGCGCGGCTGCGCGGCTATTACGAGCGCCTCGACGCGCAGCTCGACGGCAAGGATTGGCTCACGGGCTCGCGCTCGTTCGCCGATCCCTACCTCTTCGTGGTGCTGCGCTGGGCGATGGCCAGGGGCGTGGACCTTGGCGGCCTGGACAATCTCGCGCGCTTCCACCAGCGCATGCTTGAAGACGCCGGCGTGAAGGCGGCCATGCGGCAGGAAGGCCTGTAGCGCGCGCACGCGCGTGTTCTAGTACATCATCGGCACGCGCACGGTCACCGTCGCGTCGGGTGTGTCGCGGGTGACGCCCACACCGACCGTGAAGTTGAGCGTGCGCTTGTCGTTGAAGCGCCATGAGCCGCCGATCAGGAGCGTGCCGAGCACGATCTTGGTCGACCCCGGCACGCGCTGCCCGTTCTGCTTGGTGGGCCCGACGAAGGCCTGCTCGTAGCCGATGCTCATCGACGCCTTCTCGTTGAGCGAAAGGCCCATGCCAAGGCTGAGGTCGACGATGTCACCGGGCTTGACCTTGCCGAGCTGCTCGGTGCCACCCAGCAGGATGTGCCGCGTGACGTTGTCGCGCGGCACGTTGTAGAGATAGCTGACATTGCCGAACAGCACGATCGGGTCGGTGGGATACAGCCAGGTGACGCCAGGCTGCAGCGACCAGAAGCCGGTGCCCGAGGGTTGATGCAGCGGCAGCCCGGTGCCGGTCACCGACAACGGAACCTCCGACAGCACGTTCTCGACGCAGCGCTGGATGCAATCGGTGGTGACCTCGAACGGGTCCTTGCCCGTGTTGGATTTCACGCGGAACCAGCCGACGTAGAACGCCTTGTCAGGGCCGCCGATATTGAGCTGGTAGCGGATGGTCGCTTCGATATCGCCCAGGCCGTTGCCGCTCGAGCCGAAGGCATTGTCGGTCGCGGTGCCGGTGAAGATCTCGCGGCTGACGGTGTCCTGGTGCGTCCACACATAAGGCACGCGCAGCTCCACTTCCATGCGGTCGGTGATGCCATAGCGCCCGGTGAGCCAGCCTATCTGCGTGGTGGTCTTCACCTGCCGCGCATCGATCAGGCCGATCAGGATCGCCGGAATCACCGTATAGCCCACCAGTGCCACGCGGTCGACCGACGAATAGCCGAACTGGTAGGCCGGCTCGATGACGAACCTGCCCTTGGGCGTGAGCACGCCAGGCTGCTGGAAGATGGGCGCCACTTCCGGCGGGCGCGTATCGGGCTTCGGCGCTTCGCCCACGGGTTGCTGCTGCGGTGCCGGCGCGACGGCCGCCACCGAATCGGCGGCAGGCATGGGCAAGGCCGAGGCGCCCGCCCCTCCCGCGGCGATGTTGCCAGCGCGCTGCTTGTCCAGCACGTCGATGCCTACCGCGTGGCGCAATGACTGGTAGTCGGCCTCCTGCTCCGCCAGCGCGCGCTTCATCGCATCAAGCTGGGCCATCTGCGCACTGATCTGGCTGCGCATCGCCTCGATGCGCTCGCCCTGCTCCGCGACCTTCTTGCGGATCTCATTCGAATCGGTGGATGCCGACGCCGCGGAAGGGGCGGACGGAATGGGATTGGACGCCACGGGCGGCGGCACGCCGGCCACCTCGCCCGCCGGTGCTCCAGCCTGCTGGGCCGCGACCGGCAGGCCCAGCATCACCAGGCCCGCGCATCCTGCCGACCATACATATCGCCACGTTGAGTGTCGCATCATGCTTCCTCATGAGCCGGGTTCAGGATCCTGCTGGCGAAGACGCCGCGACGATCGACGGCGACGGCTTCACGTGTGGATACGACGGTGGCGTGGCGCATCTCATGTCAGTGCCCGATGGCCTGCAGCTGCGCCTGTTGCAACGCATCCTGGAAATTCGCCTGGCGGAATGCGTTGAGCGTGTTGACCGATGTGTTGATCGTGGTGATGCTCTGGATGTGCTGGCCGTTAAGCGTGTTCTGGATGACCGTTGCGCCCGCGTTCTGCCCGATCGATGAAGGGTCGAACGTGTTGTTCGGTCCCACCTGGGTCACCGTGACGGTGTTGAGCGCGGTCTGCATGGCGGTCGCCTGCGCCGGCGTCATGTGCCCGATGTCCGGCACGTTGAAGCTCGTCGAGGTAACGAGGTTGCCGTTGACGTAGACCGCGCGATCGATGCCGAACGACGCCATCAGTCCATTGCCCAGGTCATAGCCGCCACGCGCTTCGTCCAGCGTTTCCGGGCTCACCGGCGTCCAGTCGGCCAGATCACCGGACGTGGGAATGCCGCTCACGACATGGGCAAGTGCGGCGGGTCCGGCCGCGACGGGGGCGGGCATGGGCGCCGTGCCGTCCTGGGCCTGCGCGCCCACCACCCACGGGCCGCAAGCGAGGAGCAGCGTGCCAAGTCCAACGATGCGTGCGACGGATTTCATCATCGCTCCCTAGAGATCGTCCGGCCCTTTCTTGGGCATCACTAAGTTGTAGAGGCCATTGCGGTCGATGACATTGCTGACGGGCGCGCCCGGCGCGACCTTCCAATCATTCGCACTGTTGAACACCGCCAGGTTGCGACGGTTGTGGATGACGAAGACCAGGCCGTTCTTCCACATCGACATGAACTTCGTCTCGGACAGCACGCGCGTGCCACGCGCCGGATCCCCAACCAGCACGCGCCCGCTGCGCATGCCCTTGACCACCACGAAATGGTGGTAGCCCTTTTCGTCGATCAGCACGATGGCCGGCAGGTTCTCCTGGGCAAGCTTGTCGAGCGGCACCCTGTAGCCGTCCGCCTGGAAACCGTTCGCTTCGAGAAAGCGCTTGATGTCCAGCAGCGAGAAACCTTCGCGGTTGATCTTGGCCTGGTCGCCATGCGTGTACATCTGCTCGAACGCGACCTGCTCGTCGACGGGATAGCCGTACTGGTAGGTCAGCAATGTCGCCACCGCGGCCGAGCCGCAGCTGAAGTCGTACTTCTGGTGGATCGTGGCCTTGTAGCGTGCTTCCTTCACGCTGGTCAGGTGCACGGTGTAAAGGCCCGCGCCACCCGACACGGCGACCGGCGTGGTGGCGTGTCCTTCCAGCGGCAGCGCCGCGATCAGGATCCACAGCGCCGCCCGCTTGTTCATGGCTGGAACTGGACGTTGAGGACGGTGGCGTTCTGGATCAGCACGCTGTTGCCAGAATTCTGGATCACCGTCGGAAAGCCGGTGGCGCCGCTCAGGGAGTTGCCCGTGATGATGTTGTCGCCCGTCACCACGTGATCGACATTGTTGTCGGACATCGTGCCGGTGAGATTGGTGTCCTGCCAGATCAACGTGCCGCCGCTGAGATCGGCAAGGGTGGCGTTGTCCACGCTCGCCCCCAGGTCGTCCACCACGCTCCGGTGGTCTACGCGGGTCGCGGCGACATAGACGGCTATCGGCGATTCGGAGCCATCGGAGAGGTACGCAGGAGGAATCTGCGCGTCTTTCGCGCAAAGCACTGCAGGTGCCGCCAAGGCACAACATGCAGTGACAGCAAGCATCCACTTGAAGGATCGCACGGCACAATCTCCCAGGGCGCGCGGGCACCCATTCGATCGAAGCTCGCATCAATCAGTCGTCCCTGGAGACGGCCGCCTTGCAGCACCACGCACGGTGGGACAGGCGCCCCACCGTGCGTGGACTCCTCACACTTAGTGACTGAAGTTCAGGTTGGCCTGAACGTTCACGCTCTGCTGTACCAGCGAAGCTGCACCGCTGTTCTGGGCAAGAATCGACACGCCTGCCGCTGCGGAAGCCGAGCCATTCATCTGGTTCGACATGTCGAACGCGCCCGTGGTGGCATAAGCCGTGCCGCCTGCGCCAGCCGCGCCGCCTGCGCCGCCCGCACCACCCATGCCCGCACCGCCGGTTCCGCCGGTGCCCGCGCCGCCTGCGCCGCCGGCACCTGCCGTGCTCGACGAGCTACCGCTGCTGCCGCCGGTCGCCGAGGCGCTGCCGCTGGTTCCAGTGCCTGCACCTGCCGTGGCGGAACCGCCGGCCCACGAGCCGTTACCGCCGGTCGAGGTGTTGGTGTTGGTGCCCGCGCCGCGTGCGCGCGAATGAGCGCTGGCGTAGTTGTCGCCATCACTGCTTCCACCACCGGCCAGCGACGCACCGCCGGCATCACCGCTGGACGCGCCGCTGCCGCCCGCGCGACCGCTTGCGGAGAGGGCATCACCACCGGATCCGCCACGGCCGCCGTTGCCGCCAACGGCCTTGCCGCCGTCACCGCTGCCACCGCGTCCGCCGCTTCCGCCACGACCGCCATTGGCGTTGCCGTTGTTGGTGGCGTAGTTGCCGATGTTGCTTACGCTCACGTCACTGACGGTGCCGCTCAGATCGCTGCTGGCAACGGCCGTGCTGCTGTTGAACGCATCGGAGAACGACGCTGTAGCGGTTCCGCCATTGTTGGCGGCCGCAGTACCCGCACCGGCAGAAGCTGCGTCGCCCGAGTTGAACGCATCCGTGAAGGTCTTGGTGTGCGTGCTCGAGTTGGTATTGGAGTGAGTGCTTGAGTTCGTACTGGTACTGGTGATTGCGCCTGAATTGCCTGAGTTGTCCGTGTTATCCGCGAAGGCGGGAAGTGCCAATCCCAATCCCAGCACGATCGCGGTCGCAATTAGAGTCTTACGCATGGTCATTACTCCTGGAACGATGCGGTGACCCCCTGTATTGCTGGTGTTGCAGAATCCAGCACGTGGTAGACGCAACATGCGTGCCATGTATTGCCCGCGCTTGTTCATGCTCGGGAGCCCCATGAAATCAGGCGTTTGAAGAGACTCATTTCCACTGAGTCGCGAAGCCGGTCAGCTTCCCGGAGGCGAAGCTGCTTCATGGTTGTTACATGCGATGGGAAGCCGGGTATAGAGCGGGCGCGCGCGCCTCGCGGCCATCCATCGAAGAATCAGCGTGTTGCGGTGATTTCCGCGGCCAAGGCTGCACTCCGCGGCCGCTGTATCAGTGGCTTTACACCCATACACACAAAACGATAGCAATGTCGTACAGGGTCCTGAACCGCAACGAAAGTTAAGGAAAAAAGAAGGGAGCCAGCTGGCTCCCTTCTTTCATGACAAGCGCGTGGCGACTCAGCGCTTTTCGATCGGCACGTAGGCCTGGTCCTCGGGACCGGTGTAGTTGGCGCTGGGACGGATGATCTTTCCGTCGATGCGCTGCTCGATCACGTGCGCGCTCCAGCCGGAGGTGCGGGCGATGACGAACAGTGGGGTGAACATGGCGGTCGGCACGCCCATCATGTGATACGCGCTTGCCGAGAACCAATCCAGGTTCGGGAACATCTTCTTCTGTTCCCACATCAGCTTCTCGATCTTCTCCGACACGTCGAACAAGGTCGGGTTGCCACCCTCGGTGCACAGCTTGCGCGAGACTTCCTTGATGATCTCGTTGCGCGGATCGGACACGGTATACACCGGGTGGCCGAAGCCGATGATGATTTCCTTGCGCTCGACGCGGGCGCGGATATCCGCTTCCGCCTCGGCCGCGTTGCGGTAGCGCGCGATGATCTCCATCGCCACTTCGTTGGCGCCGCCATGCTTGGGACCGCGCAGCGCGCCGATGGCGCCGGTGATGGCCGAGTACATGTCCGAACCGGTGCCGGCGATGACGCGGGCGGTGAAGGTCGACGCGTTGAACTCATGCTCGGCGTACAGCACCAGCGACTTGTCCAGCGAGTGCGCGTGCAGTTCGCTCGGCTTCCTGCCGTGCAGCAGGTGCAGGAAATGGCCGGCGATCGAATCGTCGTCGGTTTCCGTCTCGATGCGCTTGCCGTTGTGGCTGAAGTGGAACCAGTACAGCAGGATCGAACCGAAGCTGGCCATCAGGCGGTCGGCAATGTCGCGCGCGCCGGTGATGTTGTGGTCGTCCTTCTCCGGCAGCACGGTGCCCAGCACCGAGCAGCCCGTGCGCATCACGTCCATCGGATGCGTGGCGGCGGGCAGCAGTTCCAGCGCGCTCTTCACCGGCGCGGGCAGGCCGCGCAGGCGCTTGAGCTTGGCGCGGTAGGCATTGAGCTCCGCCCAGTTCGGCAGCACGCCGTGCACCAGCAGGTAGGCCACCTCCTCGAAGCAGCCCTTGGCCGCCAGATCGTGGATGTCGTAGCCGCGGTAATGCAGATCGTTGCCGCTGCGTCCCACCGTGCACAGCGCGGTGTTGCCCGCGGCCACGCCCGACAGCGCGACGGATTTCTTGGGCTTGGGAAGGGTTTGCTCGCTCATCGGATACGTCTCCTCAATGCATACGATCTTGCCGGCCACCGCGTCATCGTGGCCCGGCGAATGGGGTGGCCGTCAGGCCTTCTTCTGGTTCGCGAACAGGCTGTCGAGCTTGTCCTCGTAGGCGTGGTAGCCGAGGAAGTCGTACAGGTCCGCGCGCGTCTGCAACGTGTCGATGATGTTCTTCTGCGTGCCTTCGCGGCGCACCGTCTCGTAGAAGTTGAGCGCGGCCTTGTTCATGGCGCGATAGGCGCCGCAGCAATACAGCGCGATGTCCACGTTGGCGTTACGCAGTTCGTCGGTGGTGAAGAACGGCGTGGAGCCGAACTCGGTAAGATTGGCCAGGATCGGCACCTTCACCGCGTCGCGGAAGCGACGATAGTCGTCCAGCGTCTTCATCGCTTCGGGGAAGATCATGTCGGCGCCCGCCTCGACATAGGCGCAGGCGCGATCGATCGCCGCGTCGATGCCTTCCATGGCGGCCGCGTCGGTACGCGCCATGATCACGAAACCGGCATCGGTGCGGGCGTCCACGGCGGCTTTCACGCGGTCGACCATCTCTTCCTTGGACACCACTTCCTTGCCCGGGCGATGGCCGCAACGCTTCTGGCCGACCTGGTCCTCGATATGCACGGCCGCCACGCCCACGTTGATGAACGAGCGGATGGTGCGACCGATGTTGAACGCCCCGCCCCAGCCGGTATCGATGTCGACCAGCAGTGGCATCTGCGTGGCATCCACGATGCGGCGGGCGTCGGTGAGCACGTCTTCCATGGTGGAGATGCCCAGGTCCGGCATGCCCAGCGAATTGGCGGCGACGCCGCCGCCGGAGAGGTATAGCGCCTTGTAGCCCACGCGCTTGGCCATCAGGCCGGCATAGGCGGTGATCGCGCCCATGACCTGGAGGGGACTTTCGGCGGCAACGGCGGCGCGGAAGCGCGCGCCGGCAGATTCGGGATGGGACATGGTGGTTCTCCGAAACCTCATATTCTAGGCGATGCGATGGCTGCACCGCGCCGCGCCGCAGCAGGCGCCGGGGCGCGGCAGACACTCTGTCATCGGGCGATGTATTGATCAATCTTGATCCAAAGGATCAATATGTCGGCATGCGAGCCGATTATCTTTCCGCCCAGGAAGCCGCCACGCGCCTCGGCGTGAGCTCCGCCACGCTCTACGCCTACGTGAGCCGCGGCAAGATCGATTCGCGACCCGGCGCCGACGGACGCAGCCGCGAGTATCTGGCTGACGATATCGAGCGGTTGATCGAACGCCGCCAGGCGGGCCGCGGTGCTGCAAAGGCAGCCGCGCGCAGCCTCACCTGGGGCCTGCCGGTGCTGGAGACGCGCATCTCGCTGATACGGCCGCACGGCCACTATTACCGCGGCGAATCGGCCATTGCGCTGGCGACGCGGGGCGCGACCCTGGAAGACGTGGCGCGGTTGCTGTGGGGCGGTGACGGCGATCCGTTCGCCGCCATGCCGCCCCGCAACTGGCCAGGAGCCGTGGCCCTGCTCATGCGCCGCGACGATGTGCCGCCACAGGAACGCACGGCAGCCGCGCTGCCGCTGATCGCACTGACCTCGCCCTACACCCACAGCCTGGACCCGCAGCAGCGGCGCGAGTGCGCGGCACGCCTGCTCCGGGAGACGGCCGCCCTGCTGTGCGGGACGCGTCCCAGTCATCACCCGATCCATCGCGTGATGGCGGAGAACTGGCGTGCCGGCGACGAGGGTCTCGCCGAGATCGTGCGCAGCACCCTGGTGTTGTGCGCGGACCACGAACTCAACGCGTCCGCCTTTGCCACGCGCGTGGCCGCCTCCACCGGCGCCAGCCTGCACTCGTCGGTGAGCGCGGGATTGGCGGCGCTGTCCGGGCCGCAACATGGTGGTGCCGCCGCCCGCGCCTACGCGCTGATCCAGGAAGCGCAGCGCGATCGGCGTCCCGCCGACCACGTGCGCGAGCGCCTGCGTCGCGGCGACGAACTGCCCGCCTTCGGGCATCCGCTTTATCCCGATGGCGATCCGCGCGCCGCCTTGCTGTTGCGCATGCTCGACGACACGCGTCCGCGCCTGGGCGGGCTGGTGCGCATCCGGCAGCTGGTCGATGCCGTGCACGACAGCGTCGGACGCCAGCCCAGCCTCGATTTCGCGCTGGCCGCCATCGCTACGCTGTACGGGCTCGGCCCGCATGCCGCGCTGTCGCTGTTCGCGGCAGGACGCATGGCCGGCTGGCTTGCGCATGCGCTGGAGCAGCAGGACCACGGCGGACTGATCCGCCCCCGCGCCAACTACGCCGGCACCCTGCCCGGCCGGCGTGACTGAGGCCCAAGCGCGCAGCGTCAGGCGTCGGAGCCACGCTCCAGCGCGCGCCGCACTTCTTCCAGCGCATGGGGGTCATCCAGCGTCGACAGGTCGCCCGGATCGGTGTGCTGCACCAGAGCCTGCAGCGACCGGCGCAGCAGCTTGCCCGAACGCGTCTTGGGCAGGGCGTTGACCACATACACGCGCGCCGGCTTGGCCACGCCGCCCAGCTGGGACACCACGCGCTGCTGCATGGCGCGGGCGACGTCGGCCGACGGTTCGGAAACGCCCTGCTTGAGCGTGGCGAACACCACGGGCACCTGCCCTTTCAGTTCGTCCTGCACGCCCACCACGGCCGCTTCCGCGCACGCCGGATGCGTGGATACCGATTCCTCGATCTCGCGCGTGCCCAGGCGATGACCGGCCACGTTGATCACGTCGTCGGTGCGGCCGAGGATGGTGGTATAGCCGTGCTCGTCGCGTATCGCCCAGTCCAGCGAGCTGTAGAGCAGCTCGTTGAAATGGCTGAAATAGCTGTTGACGTAACGCTCGTCGTCGCCCCACACGGTGGTGAGGCAGCCCGGCGGCAGCGGCGGCACGAACACCAGCACGCCCTTCTGGTGCGGTGGCAATTCTTCGCCGGTGCCTTCGTCGATCACCTTCATGCGATAACCGGGGCTCGGCAATCCCGGCGAGCCGAATTTCACCGGCTTGAGGTCGAGCCCCGGCATCAGCGTGATGGCCGGCCAGCCGGTTTCGGTCTGCCAGTAGTTGTCGATCACCGGTACGCCGAGGCCTTCGGTGATCCAGTGCGCGGTCGGCTCATCCAGCGGTTCGCCGGCAAGGAACAGCCACTTCAGCTTGGACAGGTCGTATTTCTTCAGCCAGCTGGCGTCTTGCTTCTTCAGCACGCGGATGCCGGTGGGCGAGGAGAACATGGTGCGCACGCCGTAGCGCTCGCACAGCTGCCACCAGATGCCCGGGTCGGGATGCGTGGGAAGCCCTTCGTAAAGCAGCGAGGTGGCGCCGCCGATCAGCGGACCGTATACGTTGTACGAGTGACCCACGGCCCAGCCCACGTCCGACGTGGAGAACATCACCTGTCCCGGCGCGATGTCGAACACCGTGCGGATCGACAAGGCCATCGCGACCGCATAGCCGCCCACGTCACGCTGGATGCCCTTGGGCTTGCCGGTGGTGCCGGACGTATACAGCAGGTAGCTGGGCTCGTTCGATTCCAGCCAGGCGACCGGCACTTCGGCACCTTCGTACGACGCGCGCAAGCTGGCGTAGTCGAGATCGCGACCGGCCACGCGCGTCATCTGCGGATCGAGGCCGCGGTCGACGATCAGCACGCGCGGCGGCTTGTTGCTTGCCTCTTCCAGCGCCGCGTCCACCAGCGGCTTGTAGGGAATCACCTTGCCGCCGCGCATGCCGGCATCGGCGGCGATCAGCAACTTGGGCTGCGCGTCATCGATGCGCAACGCCAGGTTGTGCGACGCGAACCCGCCGAACACCACCGAGTGGATCGCACCGATGCGCGCGCAGGCCAGCATCGCGAACACCGCCTCGGCGATGTTGGGCATGTAGATCACCACGCGATCACCCTTGCCCACGTCCAGCGAAGCGAGCACGGCGGCAAAGGTGTTCACTTCACGATGGAGATCGCGGTAGGTGAGCTCGCGCGTGATGTTGGTTTCGGTGGAAATCGCCACCAGCGCCAGCTGGCCACCGCGTTCTTCCAGGTGGCGGTCGATCGCGTTGTAGCAGAGATTGGTGGTGCCGCCGACGAACCAGCGGCGGAACGGCAGTCGCGAGGTATCGAGGATCTGCTCGGGCGGCGTGTGCCAGTGGATGCGCTTGGCCTGTTCGGCCCAGAAGGCTTCGGGTTCGTCCACCGAACGCTGGTAGAAATCCTCGTAGCGCATCGCTCGTACCCCGACTGAAGTCTGCTGACCCGATCTAGCCTAGATCAGCAGCGTGAAACGGGCCTTGCGACCTTGGTCGAGTCGTGCCCTGCATGACCGTCGCTGGCGACGGTCATGCAGCCGTGTCCATCAGAGGCAGGAAACCGCCGCGTCGCGATAGGCGGAGTTGTATTCCTTCTTGACGTCCTGGGTTTCGTACATCATCACCTGCGCCCCCGTGCCATCGGCCGTCACCTCGACCAGCTCGTGCGCGCCCGCCTTGTCATTGGCCGACACCGTGCCCGACTGGTCCTTGTGCGAGGCGCTGGCCTCGGCCGTCTCGGCCCACTTGGCGCGCACGCATTCCAGGTAGGTCGGGATGTCTTTGTTGGTGCGGCTGCTCATTTTCGGCGTGGTGTCACGCAGGCCGTGGGTACCGCCGCAGGCGGTCAGCAGGGCGCAGCAGGCGGCGATCGCAAAGAGTTGCTTCATGTCGGTGTTCCAGTCGAGGATCGTCAGATTTAACCATGAAGCGCCACCCGACGGAGAGGCTTGACCCTCACGTCGCGTGAGCCCCCAGAGTGCCCGGCACGCAACGAGGACATCACCATGGAACTGACGGTCGGCGAATTGGCCAAGCGCAGCGGACTCACCGTCCGCACGCTGCATCACTACGACGCCATCGGCCTGCTGGTGCCCTCGCTGCGCTCCGCTGCCGGCTACCGGCTGTACGACCGGGCCAATATCGAGCGCCTGCACCGTATCCAGGCCCTGCGCCAGCTGGGCCTGCCGCTGGCCGACATCGGAACCGCCCTGTCCGGGCCGCAAGCTCCCCTCGCCGAGGTGATCGATCGCCAGATCGCCCAGCTCGACCACGAGATCGCCAATGCCAGCCGCCTGCGCAGCCAATTGGGACGCCTGCGCGCCCAGCTGGACACCGGACAGGCCCCCGACCTTGCCGATTGGCTGGAGACCCTGGAAACCATGTCGCTTTACGAAAAGTACTTTTCACCCGAGGAACTGAAGGCACTGCCGCTGCACACCGACCCGGATGTGCTGCCGCAATGGAGCGCGCTGGTCACTGCCGTGCAGTCCGCGATGGACCGCGGAGCGACCGTCGATGATGCGGATGTCCATCTACTCGCCCTGCAATGGATGGCCATGCTCGAACGCGGCACGGGCAACAACCCCGCGTTCCTGCTGCGGCTGCATGCGATCAACGAGCAGGAGCCGCAGATGCGCGAGCTCAGTCGCATTTCCAAGGAGCTGGAGCGCTTCGTGGAACAGGCCGTGATATCTGCGCGGCTGGCCATCTTCGCGCGCTATCTGGACGAGCACGAGATGCAACGCGTACGCGCCAACTATGGCCGGGAAATGTACAACTGGCCCGCCTTGATCGTTGACCTGCGCAAGGCCATGTCGGACCAACGCCCGCCCGACGATCCGCACGTGCAGGCGCTGGCGCGGCGCTGGATGACCTTGTTCCGCGCCTATGCCGGCGACGATCCGGCCACGCATGAACGCATCCGCGAAGCCTATGCCAAGGAACCGGACCTGCGTCGCGGCAGCGCGGTGGACGAAGCGCTGATGGGTTATCTGCGCAAGGCATGGGCTCACCAGCCACAGCCGTAAGCCTCAGGCGCCGCCCCGTCCCTGCCGACGTGCTAGGTTGGGGCGCGCCTTCATTCACGCGAGGGGACAACATGCAGCAGCGGAAACTTTCACGGCTGGGCGGATGGATGCTGGCGGTGGCGCTGGCCATCGCCGCGCCGGCGACACGCAGCGCCACGGACGATGCGGCGCAGATTCGCCAGATCATGACCGACCAGCAATCGGCGTGGAATCGCGGCGATATCGACGCCTTCATGCGGCCCTACAAGGATGCGCCGGACACGACCTTCATCGGCTCCAAGATCCGCAAGGGCTATCGCCCCATCCTGGAGAACTACAGGAAGAACTACGCGTCGAAGGAACAGATGGGCGTGCTTTCGTACTCGGACATCGACGTCCGTTTGCTGCCCTGTGCCGATGGCCAGGCCGCGTATGCGATGGTCACCGGTCGTTTCCACCTGGATCGCAGCGCCCACGGCAGTGCGGCCAAGGATGATGGCGTGTACTCGCTGCTGTGGGAGCGCACGCCGGCCGGCTGGAAGATCGTGCTCGATCACAGCAGCTGAACCCCTCATTCCACCGCACGGCACCGGGCGACCGGCGATTGCACGAAAAAAGGGCGGCCAAGGCCGCCCTTTTCCGCACCGGATGCAGGCCGGCTTACTTCTTGGCGAACAGGTGCTCGACGCCGGCGCGCTCTTCGCGCAGTTCCTTGTCGGTGGCATCCATGCGGGCGCGCGAGAAGTCGTTGATCTCCAGGCCCTGCACGATGTCGTACTTGCCGTTCTTCACGGTCACCGGGTAGCCGTAGATCACGCCCGGCTTGATACCGTACGAACCATCGGACGGAATGCCCATCGAAGCCCAGTCACCTTCGGCGGTGCCCAGCGCCCAGGTGCGCATGTGGTCGACGGCGGCCGACGCAGCCGAAGCGGCCGACGAAGCGCCACGCGCCTTGATGATGGCCGCGCCGCGCTGCTGCACGGTCGGGATGAAATCGCTCTCGTACCAGGCCTGGTCGACCAGCGACAGCGCCGGCTTGCCGCCCACGGTGGCGTGGTACAGGTCCGGGTACTGCGTGGAGCTGTGGTTGCCCCAGATGGTCATCTTCTTGATGTCGGTGCTGTGCTTGCCGGTTTTCTCGGCCAGCTGCGACAGCGCGCGATTGTGGTCCAGGCGGACCATCGCGGTGAAGCACTTCGGATCGAGGTCCGGGGCGTTCTGCTGGGCGATCAGCGCGTTGGTGTTGGCCGGGTTGCCGACCACCAGCACGCGCACGTCACGCTTGGCGTGGTCGTTCAACGCCTTGCCCTGCGGGCCGAAGATGGCGCCGTTGGCTTCGAGCAGGTCCTTGCGCTCCATGCCCGGGCCGCGCGGGCGCGCGCCGACCAGCAGTGCGTAGTCCACGTCCTTGAAGGCGACGTTGACGTCGTCGGTGGCGACCACGCCGGCCAGCGTCGGGAACGCGCAGTCGTTGAGTTCCATCACCACGCCCTGCAGCGCGGGCAGCGCCGGGGTGATTTCCAGCAGGTGCAGGATCACCGGCTGGTCCGGACCCAGCATGTCGCCCGCGGCGATGCGGAACAGCAGGGCGTAACCGATCTGGCCGGCAGCGCCGGTAACGGCAACACGAACGGGGGCTTTCATCGGGGAAACTCCTTCAACTTGGCTAGTGCTTGCAAAAGACAAGGCCCGCGCCAGACGGCACGGGCCCCAAAATCATCAGGTCAGTTCAGCAAAGAACGCCTGGATACGTTCCAGCCCGGGCTGCAATTGTGCGGTCGGGCAGGTATAGGAAATGCGCATGGCGCGCGGCTCGCCGAAGGCCGAGCCCGGCACGCAGGCCACGCCCTTGGCTTCCAGCAGGGCGGCGCAGAAGTCCACGTCGCTCTCGATGCGCACGCCGTCGTGGCTCTTGCCGAACGCCACGGAGATATCCGGAAACGCGTAGAACGCGCCCTGCGGCGTCGGGCACACCACGCCGGGAATCGCGCGCAACGCATTCACCACCAGGTCGCGCTTGCCGGCGAATTCCTTGCACTTCGCCGCGGGCACGTCCTGCGGGCCGCCGAACGCGGCGACCGCGGCGGCCGTGATCACTTCCGGCACGCTGGTGATGTGGTTGGAATTGAGCGTGGTGATCGCCTTGGCCACGTTCTCGGGGCCCGCGATGAGTCCCACGCGCCAGCCCGGCATGCCGTACGTCTTGGACACCGAGTCGACGAAGACCAGGCGATCCTTCAGCTCCGGCTTCACGTGCACGAAGTTGTGGTAGCCGATGCCATCGAACACCATCGAGTTGTAGATGTCGTCGGTGACGATCCAGGTGTCAGGATGCTTCACCAGCACCTCGGCCAGCGCGGCGATTTCATCGCGCGTGTACACCATGCCCGTCGGGTTGGACGGGTTGTTGAACAAGAACACTTTCGGCTTGCGCGCCAGCGCGGCGTCGAGCTGCGCGGGCACGAGCTTGTAGTTCTGGTCCGGGCCGCAATGCATCACGTTGACCTTGGCGCCCACGATGTCGGCGATATCGCGGTAGGTGGTCCAGTACGGCGCGGCAAAGGCGATCTCGTCGCCTTCGTCCATCAATGCCTCGGCCAGGTTGTACAGCACCTGCTTGGCGCCGATGCCGATCGACAGGTTCAGGCGGCCATAGCCCTTGAAGCCCAGCTTTTCGATATGTACCAGGAAGGCATCGAGCAGCGCGTCGGCGCCGCGGTTGCTGCCGTACTGGCCGGAGTCGTGCTGAAGCGCTTCGCGTGCGGCGGCATACACATGCTCGCCAGGAAGGAAGTTCGGTACGCCGATGGAGAAGCTGATGATGTCGCGGCCGGCGGCCTTGAGCTGCTTGGCCTTCTCGGCGATGACCATGATCGCGCTGGGTTTGGCGCGGCCGACACGCTGGGCGAGCTGGGGCATGACTTCCTCTTAGAGCCTGTTCAATGTTTCCACGTGGCCCGCGCCGGGATCTGTTTGCGCGCCAGCCAAGGAAGAACGAAGGAGTGTATGTCGATACACGACTGAGTGATGACGCCGGATGGTGGGCAAACAGACCCGGCCCGAAGGGTTGGGCACCGATAGCCCCCTGCGAGCGGCCCGCGACTTGACCTGACCACCAGTCAGGCGCTGCGTCAGGGACCGCTCGCAGGGGGCTATCGGTGCCCAACGCGTGCTATGTGGAAACATTGAACAGGCTCTTGAGGACGAAGACAGCAAACCCGGCGATTTTAGCATGCGGCGGCGCGCCATCCCCCTTAGCCCATGGTCGCCCCCCGCTGACCGGACACGTGCGTACGCCCGCGGGCGGGCGCATGATGGCCCGGCCGACTGGACCTGGCCGGCACGGCGGGTAAAAAGGGCAACGGGCAGGCTGGAGGCCGCCCGGCAGGACCGCTCAGGAAACCTTACGAACACTCACCAAGGACATACGAATATGCACTGGCTCTGGGTCATCATTGTCGGTCTGGTCGTAGGTGTGATTGCCAAGGCGCTGACGCCTGGCAAGGAGGCGATGGGTTTCATCATCACCGCCATCCTCGGTATCGCCGGTTCATTCATTTCCACCTATATCGGCGAAAAGCTGGGCTGGTGGGGCGAGACCGGCTTCGTGCATTTCCTCGGTTCGATCGGCGGCGCCGTGGTGCTGCTGGTCATCTATCACGCACTGTTCCGGCGCGGCGCCACGACGTGACACGCTCGTCCCGGCGGTGCCCGCGCACCGCCGGGGTCTTCCAAAGACTCGCCCTCAGGCGGCGCTGCCGCCGAACAGTTTGCCCGCCAGCGAAGCGAGCGAACCCAGGTCGAAGCCGCCCTGCCCCTGCGCCGGCACCTGGCCGTCCGGGGTGAGGTGGTCCACCGCGTGCGGCAGCACCTGCGACAGCTGGCCGAGCAGCTGGTTCTGGTCGACGCCGAGCTTGCCCGCCGCGTCCTGCAGCAGGGAACCCAGGCCGCCGTTCTGCAAGGCCTGGCCCAGCTGGTCGCCGGACACGGGCTGGTTGGCGCCCGTGCCCACCCAGGACTGCGCCGCCTCGCCCAGCCCATGCTGCTGCAGCATGGCCACCAGGCCCTGGATACCGCCCGCCTTTTCAATCAGCTGGCCCGCGATGGATACGAGCGAAGAGCCACCGGCCTGGCCGCCCTGGGCACCACCGAGCAGATCGTTGAGGAATGACATGACCACATCTCCTTGGGAATGGATGACGCACATCAAGTGCTGCATGGAACCTTGGGATTCTAGGCCTCCCATCGACACAGCACCATGACAGCATGCGTGAAAAAAGCCGCCGTTCTCGCAAACGGCGGCTTCTTCACGTCACGCAAACGAACGCGCTCAGCGCTGGTCGAGCACCGCGTTCCATTCCTTCACGCGATCGGCCTTGGCCGCGAGCAGCGCATCCACGTCGCCTTCCACGGTGACCTTCTCGATGGTGTCGCCCTGGCGGATCGCGTCGACCACGGCCTGGTCTTCCGGACCCACCACTTCGCCAAACACGCTGTGCTTGCCGTCCAGCCAAGGCGTCGCGCCATGGGTGATGAAGAACTGGCTGCCATTGGTGCGCGGACCGGCGTTGGCCATCGACAGCACGCCCGGCTTGTCATGGCGCAGCGAGGCGTCGAACTCGTCCTCGAAACGGTAGCCCGGGCCACCACGGCCGCTGCCTTCCGGGCAACCGCCCTGGATCATGAAATCGGCGATCACGCGGTGGAACGCCAGGCCATCGTAGTAGCCGCGGCGAGCCAGGTTGACGAAGCTGGCCACCGTCACCGGGGTCTTGTCATCGTGCAGACGCAGATGGATGGGGCCGCGGTTGGTGGTCATGGTGACGTTGATGGTCATCTGAATTCCTTGGTTCACAAAGGCAGCGCGCAAGTTAGGGCGATACTTATTCAGTGTTGCCCTAGTGCACCCTGCGGGGCCGCAAGGATACCCCAGGCGGCGTCATATGCAGGTCACCGCCGGCGATGGCGCCAGACCACGGTTTATTTGGGGCCCAGCGTCCAGGCCGCCGGCATGCCGAGCGCCGCAGCAGTCAGCTCGCCACTGCCGCGGGGTTGCGGTGTCGGCGCAGGCACCACGGCGGGCCAGGGCGCGCCTTCATAGAGATGTGCCCACAGGCGATCCAGCGCCGCGTAGCCGTACGGCAACAGCGGCACGTGCTTGTCGCCGAACCCGGGCAGCGCGAGGAATGCGTCGAAGTGCTGCGCGTACGGCACCTTCCAGTACAGCGGATGCCCACCCTTGCCGCGCAGCCAGTCGATATAAGGCTCGGAGGTGAACGCCGTGGGCAACAGGCCGTCGGCAGCGCCGTGCACCACCCACAGGGGCAAGCTGGGACGGGCGGGCTTCACGGCCGTCGCCGCCACGCCGTCGCGCAGGGCTTGGGTGCCCGGATCGGTGTCCTCCCACAAGGCGCGCAGGCAGCGGGCCCCGGGCAACGTGGCGTCGGCCGAATGATCGGTGCCGCCGAACAAACCAACGCCGTTGCCCGGCGGAATACCCGAGGCATCGGCCCACCACCCCGTCCTCACGGCAGGGTCGGCCACGCCCGGCGCGCCTTTGGCGCCGATGGCCGCGTAGTGGAAACCGCATGGCATGTCGTCCGGTCCGCGACGCATGTACGCCGAGGCATAGGCGGCGGTCACGGCACGCCACAGGTCGAAGGCGGTCGTTGAAGCCGCCGTGGCCATCGCCTCGTCGGTCCATCCGCCGGCACGCAGGCGCTCACGGGCCTCCGCGGCCTGCGCGGCGACGCGCGTCCCGGGCACCAGGCCGTGTTCGTGCAACTGGTGGCAACGCTGCGCCCAGGCCGGTGGCACCTCGCCGCCGGATGTGCGGGCCAGCGGCGTGTCGTCGAAACGGCCATCGGCGAGTGCGCACGGCAGCCATATCGACGCCTCGGTGGCGTAATCGAACAAGGCGCGCCCCTGTTCGGGCACGCGCACATTCGGCTCCAGCGCGACCACGCCCGCCAGCATGCGATCGTCGTCCAGCCCGGCCGCCTGCAATACGGCACCGCCGCCATTCGACAGGCCGGTGGCGATGATGCGCGTGTTCTGCGCGGTGAACGGGGCCTGGTCGGGGAAGGCGCGATCCAGCATGGCCAACCCGAAGCGCGCCGCCTGCAGCACATGGCGCCCCCAGTCGGCTTCGGGGTTGTCGCCGGAATGGGCGTGCTTCACCGCGATGGTGCCGTGGCGCAGGCCGGAGGCCGGCTCGAACTCCAGCGTGGTCGTCCCGCGCTTGGCCCGCCCGCCGTCGAGCGCGACGCCGGTGTCGTCGACCGGATCGAAATAGCCGGCGCCGGTGCCCTTGTCGGTATAGGCCACGGCGCAGCCGCGCGGCAGTCCCCAGGCACCGGCGAGCGCGATGGCGCCATACACGCCGCGCGATCCCGACGACGCGGTGACCACCAGGCAGCGGCGCGCGCGATCGAAATCGTCCGGGGCCTGCAACAACACGCGATGCGGCGACTGCGCGCCCGGGATCCAGGCGAAGGCCTGGTATTCGCGCCCTGGCACATGGGGCACGGCGCCATAGAGCTTGCCGAAACCACCAAGCGGGCCAAGATCGGCGATACCCTTCCAACTCGTCTGGATGGCACGACGGCGCAATTCCGCCGCGGTCGGCTTCAACGGCGTGGCGAACGGCGCCGGCGCACCCGCCAGGCCGGCCAGTCCGAGTCCTCCGCTCAGAAGATCATCGTCGCCGCGATGCTCGGTGACGCGTACTTCGCCGCGAACGAAATCGGGGGCGTGCATGCCGGATTCCTTGGTCATGGGCGCGGACGCGCACGACGCCAGCATCGGCGCGAGCAGCAGCATCCATCGGGGAAGGCGATTGGTCATGCCGTCCACCATAACAAGTGATTGCGCCCCTACCATCGTACGAAAGTCCAGCACAGCGGCGGTCGCCGTCGGGTGACGGCGTGACTTTCTGATCTCGACGCAGGCCTTTTACCCCGCTAACGTCGGCGGCCATGAGACGCCTGCTTATCGCCGACGATCACCCGCTCTTTCGTGCTGCGCTGCGCCAAGCCGCCAACGAAAGCGTCGGCGACTGCGAAGTGACCGAAGCCGCCGACCTCGCCGGCGCGCTCGAGGCGCTGGCCGCCGATCCGGACATCGACCTGGTGCTGCTCGACCTGCACATGCCAGGCAGCCAGGGTTTGTCGGGGCTGGCGACGCTGCGCGGGCAGCATCCGGGCGTGGCGGTGCTGGTTGTGTCCGCGCACGATGAGCCGCGCACGGTACGCCGCGCCCTTGACCACGGCGCGGCCGGATTCATCCCCAAGAGCGCCTCGCCGCATGACATCGCCCAGGCGATCGGCAACGTGCTCGACTGCGGCACCTGGCTGCCCGCCGACCTCGCCCGCAGCATCGCCGCCCTGCCGGCGGACCCCGCCGACGTCGACCTCGCGGCGCGCCTCGCAAGGCTCACCGAGCAGCAATACCGCGTACTCGCCCTGCTGGGCCAGGGCCTGCTCAACAAGCAGATCGCAGATCGCCTCACCATCCAGGAACGCACGGTAAAAGCCCACGTCACCGCCATCTTCGAGAAGCTCGGCGTGCGCAACCGCACGCAGGCAGGCGTGTTGTTGCGATCGCTGGATATCGGGGAATCGGCAAGGCTGTAGCGCCGTTTGGCCTTCCTTCGTTTTTGTAGGGTGCACCCGGTGCGCGACAAGCCTGCGGAGCGGTGACGCCGCCATTCCGCGGTCGCCCACTGGGTGGACTCCTACAACAGAACACGCCCTCCCCCTTCACCGACCTCTGTAGGAGCGCACCCAGTGCGCGACAAGCCTACGGAGCGGTGACGCCGGGACTCTGCGGTCGCCCACAGGGTGGGCTCCTACAACAGAGCGCACCCTTCCCCTTCACCGACCTCTGTAGGAGCGCACCCTGTGCGCGATAAGCCTACGGAGCGGTGACGCCAAAACGCCGCGGTCGTCCACAGGATGGTCTCCTACAACAGGGCGCG
>NZ_BCPR01000022.1 GCF_016586165.1 Dyella sp. EPa41
CGCGCTGATCGGCATCCTGCTGCGTGGCATGGAGAACGACGTCTACTTCCAGATCGGCCTCACCGTGCTGATCGCGCTGGCCGCCAAGAACGCGATCCTGATCTTCGAGTTCGCGGTGGAGATGCGCGAGAAGGAAGGCATGTCGCCGTACGAGGCGGCGCTGCACGCGGCCAAGTTGCGGTTGCGCCCGATCATCATGACCTCGCTGGCCTTCGTGCTCGGCTGTATTCCGCTGGCCATCGCCAGTGGCGCGTCATCGGCAAGCCGCCGTTCGCTGGGTACCGGCGTGATATTCGGCATGCTGGGCGCCACGGTGATCGCGGTGTTCTTCATTCCGATGTTCTATTGGGGCCTGGAGGCCATGTCCGGCCGCAAGGCGGCCAAGAAGGAAGGCACGCATGAGGACCCGCATGCCAAGCCCGCCGATGGGCTGGCCTCGCCGGAGCAGGAGGGCTGACCATGCATACCCTGCGCCGTCCGCTGCTGCCGTCGATGCTGTGCGCCATGCTGGCGGGTTGCTTGATGGGCCCCGATTACCATCGTCCCGATGTCGATGTGCCCGCCGGTTATCGCTTCGCCGACCAGAACGCCACCACGAGTTTCAACGCCAGCTGGTGGTCCCAGTTCAACGATCCCGTGCTGGATGACCTGGTCGCCAAGGCCGTTGCGCAAAACAAGGACCTGGCCATCGCCATTGCCCGCATCGAGGAATACCGGGGTCGCCTTGCCGAGACCAGCTCGGCGCTGTTTCCGCAGCTCGGCCTGAACGCCGGCGCGGGGCGTGAGCGTGCCGCGGCGACGCCGCTGACGCCCTCGTACGAGACCTCGCAGGTGCAGGTGAATGCGGCGATGTCGTGGGAAATCGACCTGTTCGGCAAGCTGCGGCGCCTGCGCGAATCGGCCAAGGCCGACCTGCTGGGTACGCAATACGCGCGACAGGCGACCCTGGTGTCGCTGGAGGCGAATGTCGCATCCGGCTACATCACGCTGCGCGACCTGGATCAGCGGCTGGTGATCGCCCAGGCGACCGTGGCCACGCGCGAGGATGCGCTGCATCTGTTCCAGGAGCGTTTCAAGGGCGGCGTGATTTCCCAGGTGCAGCTTTCGCAGGCCGAGTCGGAATACGCGGTCGCCAAGACTTCCGAGGCCGCCATCGCGCAGCAGATCGCACAGCAGGAAGACGCGCTCTCGCTGTTGCTGGGCCAGAACCCGGGGCCGATTCCGCGTGGCAAGCCGATCGACCAGATCACCTTGCCCTCGATACCCGCCGGGCTGCCGTCGGACCTGCTCAACCAGCGCCCCGATATCCGCGAGGCCGAGCAGGCCCTGGTTTCCGCCAACGCACTGATCGGCGCGGCGAAAGCGCAGTATTTTCCCACCATCAGCCTTACCGGGCTGTTTGGCCAGGCCAGCACCGGGCTCAATTCGCTGTGGAAAGGACCCGCCAGAACCTGGTCCTACGCCGCCGGCATCGCGCAGCCGATTTTCACCGGCGGGGCGATCTCGGGTTCGGTAAAGCAGGCCGAGGCCCGGCAACAGCAGGCCTTGCTGGCCTACCAGTCGGCGATCCAGAGCGCGTTTGCGGATGTCGACAATGCGCTCGTCGGCGAGCAGCGCACCAAGGAGCAGCTGGCCTTCACCGACGACCAGGTCACTTCATTGCACAAGTACGCTTCATTGGCGCGCGACCTCTTCGAGGGCGGCTACACCAGCTACCTCGAGGTGCTGGACGCCGAGCGCAGCCTCTTCAATGCGCAGCTCACGCAGTCGGGCCTGCAGGCGCAGCGGCTGATCGAGGTGATCAACGTCTACAAGGCCCTGGGTTACGGTTGGCCCACGGGGCAGGAGGCGGTGGCGGAAGCCCAGAACCATTGACGGCCCGCGCACTCACCGCGGTGCGCGTTTCAGCCATGCCGCATGGGCGTCGGCCACGGTGTAGAACATCCGATGCTCGCCCAGCGCGTCATAGAGGCGCGATTTGCGCAGCGTGGCGAGCACGCCGGGACTGAGTCCGGTCAGCCAAAGCTCGGTACCCGCCAGGCGCTGCTTTTCCTCGGCGTCGATCAAGGCGACCAGCGCGGTGTATTCGACGTCGAAGACAGCGCTCATGTCGAGCACGAGGACGCGTGGGCGGTTTTCTTCCAGCATCGGCTGGATGCGCTGCCCGAGGTGATCGGCATTGCCGAAGAACAGGCGGCCCTCGGGCCGCAGGATCAGCAGCCCGGGCGTGGCTTCGTCATCCGGGTGGCGATCGGAGGTGGGTCGGAATACCTCGGTGCCGGGCTTGCGCCGCAATATGTAGAGCGGCGGATTGAGCGACTGGTACGACAGCGACATCAGCGACACCACGATCGCCACGAGGATGCCCTTGAGCGTACCGAGCAGGACCACGCCCAGCAGCGCCGCCACGGCCCACCAGAATTCGGTACGGCGAATCGAACGGATCGCCGCGAAGTCGGCCGGCTTGAACAGGCCAATGGAATAGACGATGACGATGGCCGCCAGGATGGTGTTGGGCATCATGCCGATGAAGGGCGCCAACAGCAGCATGGTTGCCAGCGCCACCAGCGACGTCACCAGGCCGGCGAGCTGCGTCCTGGCGCCCGCCATGCGATTGACGGCGGTCTGGCTGGTGCCGCCACCCGATGGCATGCAACCGAACGGAGCACTCAGCGCGTTACCCAGTCCCGTGGCCCATAGTTCGCCGTTGGGCTGCGGATACGATTCGCCGGGCGCGACGAAGGCGCGTCCTGCGGCGATCGTCTCGGTAAAGCTCATCAGCGCGATGCCGGCGGCAGCGGGCCATAACGTGCCGGCCAGCGACAGGTCGGGCAGCGTGAGCGAAGGAAAGCCCGTGGGGACGTGGCCCACCACGGTGACGCCGTGCGTATCCAGATGCAGCAACGGCACCGCGATGATGCCCAGCGCCACCACCACGAGTGGCGCAGGCGCCTTCGGCGCCACGTGTTCCATGGCGACCAGCAATGCGATGGCCGCCACGCCCACGGCCGACGTTGCGACCGAGAGATGCGGCAGCGCCACGACGATGGCGCCAAGATCGTGGACAAAGCCACTTTTGGCGATGTGCAGGCCAAGCAGCTTGGGCAGCTGGTCGACGACGATCACGACGGCCACGCCTGCCTTGAATCCGGTCAGCACCGGCGCGGAAATGAAGTTGGCGACGAAACCCAGCCGCAACACCGCCGCCGCGACCAGCATGCCGCCGGTCAACAGGCACAGCATCGACGTGGCCTTCGCCAGTGCCACGGGATCGCCATCGGGCACCGCCTGCGCCAGCGCCGTGCCGGTGAGGATGGCCAGCGTGGTCGTCGTGCTCACGCTGAGTGGCCGCGACGTGCCCAGCAGCGCATACACCAGCATCGGCACGAAGCAGGTATACAAGCCCACCTGGATCGGCAGGCCGGCCACCGTGGCATAGGCCAGCGCCTTGGGCAGCACGATCGCGGCTGCCGTGACGCCGGCCAGCAGGTCACTGCGCGTCCATGCCCGTGGGTAGCCGCGCAACCAGGACAGCAGTGAAACACGCGCACCCGTCATGGCGCCGGATGCACCATGACGAGCGGAACCGCTGTCGCGTTGCCAGCCACGCCGTGGCTAGAAGCGGTACTTCAGCAGCACCTGTCCGCCGCTGAACCTGAAGGTCGCATTGCCGTGGAAGCGATCCTTGTCCACGTCGGCGTCGATCTTGTTGTACGAGTACTGCGTGATGATGGCCCAGTTTTCCCACGGATAGAACTCGACGCCGAGGCGGAAGTTGTAGAGCGTGGCATCGATGTTGCCGATGTTCGCCTTGAACGCGCCGGCATCGGTGACGAAGCGTGCCCAGGACTCGAACTGGTAGCGATACGACAGGCCGATCGAAGGGTCGGGCAGGTTGGTCGATGCCTTGGCGTGCCCTTCGCGGGAAGCGGACGCCCCGCCGCCGGCACCGCTTGCCGACACGGTTCCCGTCAGCTTGAGATCGAAGCTGTAGGCCTGCAGGCCGCCGGCGAGGGCGAATGCTCCCTTGTCGCCTATCCACGCCCAATAGCGGTAGGTAAGGCCATAGGCGTCGAGAGTGAAGTCGGACTTGAGCGTCGTGTCGACAAGCAGGGTCTGGTTGTTGAATTCGAGCGATCGGTTGAGCGTGCGGGAGTGGCTGGATGAATCGTGGTAGTAGTCGAACTCGAATTCATGCCGGTCCCACGGGCGCCATGTGACGTTCAGGAAGGGCAGGTAGCGCGTGCCGCCCTCGCCGAGGTCGCGTGAGAAATCCAGCGTCGTCCCGGAGTTCTTGAAACTGCCGTCGGCTCGCAGGCTGCCGGAAAAGCTGTTGGCGAATACGCCGCCACTCACCGAGAAATAGTCGAGCATGGGGTGGTCGTCGGCGTGAACGGGTGTGGACGCCAACACCAGGCAGATGACGCATGCCGGCAATGCGAAGCGCGATGAAGACATATGGCCCCCTAGCGTTGGTGGTGATCCCCGTGCCTGTTTCCCTGGTGGCCGTGCCGGTATCGCATCGACGGCTCGCCCGTGGTGGTGGCCTGCATGCCTGGCGCATCCGTCCCGATCAACGGATCGTCAAACGTGACGTCCGATCCACCGCGTTCCCTGTGAATCATTCTCTGCCTCGCCCCGGGCTTTTTCCATGGATGCGCCGTGAAAAAACACGGCTGCTGCAACAGGAATCGACGTCTATTTGCAGTGCCTAAAAAGTGCTCCGTATTTCTACCTAGGTAGTTCGTCGGAGTGCTGGCCGCGTATCTACGTAATTTGTCGGATAGACGATAAAGCCCCTGTTTTTCAGCGCTTCTACACATCCATTGGTGTATCTACGCAGCGGCATATGTTCCTGCGCGACCTTGAGGGAAGGTCGTCGATCCATGACTCGTTCGAGCATGCATTCCGGTAGGGGTTCCGGAAGCCGATGAAGCCGATTGCGTGCAACCTCCTGTCAACCTGATCCGAGGGGTGTCGTCATGTACGGGAAGCATTCTGGTTCCTCACCAAGGAGTGCGCGCGCGCTGGTGCCGCTCCTGCTATGCGGTGTCGCGGCGGCAAGTCCAGGCGCGCATGCGCAGTCCTCGGATGCTGCCGAACTGAGGGCGCAGCTCGAGCAGGTGAAGGCGCAAATGCAGGCGCAGCAACAGGTAATGCAGAAAATGCAGCAACGGCTCGACGAGCTGGAAACCAGGGAGCGCGAACAGGCTGCGGCCAAGCCGGCTCCGGCGCCGTCGGCGCCGCTGGTCAGTGCAGCTTCTGCACCGGCGCCCTCAAGCCCGCCCGCGTATCGTCCGCCCTCGGCGCTGGCCGGCGCGTCCGAACCTTTGCCCGAGGGTTACATCCGCCTGGGCGATACCGGCAACCTGCTCAAGGTCGACCTGGTCGCGCAGCTCGATGCGATGGTCGACAGCACCTATATGGGCGCGCCCGACCTGTTCGTGCCCTCGTCGATACCGGTGCGCGGGCAGCCGTTCTACGACAGCGGGAGGCGCTCGGAAATGAGCGCCAGGCAGAGCATCTTCCGCATGGATTACCGGCGTGACACCGATTACGGCACGCTCAAGATCGTCTACAAGAACAACTTCTTCGGCAGCGGCAGCGGCGACATGCCGTACAACCTGCAGGCCTTCTATGGCGAGCTTGAAAACGACCGCTACACGCTGCTGGCCGGTTACAACATCTCGGCGTTCACCGACATCGACGTGTTCCCCAACACGCTGGACTATGAAGGCCCCAACTCCTTCACCTTCAAGTACGGGCCGCAGATCCGCTTCGCGCCGGTCCTCTACAAGAGCGGCGAAAGCGTGCTGACCTTGCCCATGTCGCTCGAGAAGCCGAATGCCGACATCACGGTGCCTGCCGTGCTCGCGGAATTCCAGACCTATTCGCGCCGTCCCGACATCACCCTCGGCTTGCGTTGGCAGGCGCCGGACTGGCACATCCAATGGGCCAACCTGTTCCGCGACCTGCGGGTGGAGAACGCGGACGCGAGGACGCGCAGCACCACTGGCTATGCGACGCAGCTCACCGGCACGACGAAGGTGTTCGAGCACGACAGCGTGCAAGGGTGGTTCAGCTACGGCAAGGGCTATGCGAACTTCCTGCAGGACATCTCGGGCCTTGGGCTGGACGCCGCGTTCAATCCCCAGGGTGATCTTCGCGCGATCCGGGCCCGCGGTTACGGCGCGGGCTATACGCATGCATGGCTGGAGAACCTGACCTCCAGCATGTCGTACGGCTACCTGCGCATCAGCCCGCAGTCGAATCTCCTGATCGACTCGACGATGCCCAAGAGCACCAAGTTCGCCTCGCTCAACCTCGCCTGGCAATTCAGCGAACGCGCGATGCTCGGCGTGGAATACCTGTGGGGCCAGAACATCGACCTGACCGATGCGCGCGGGCAGGGCCAGCGCCTGCAGACCACGTTGCGCTATGACCTCAATCCCTGAGGTCGGACCGGCAGTGCAGCCGGCAGGCAAGCCGGTTTCCATCACGAGAGGGTTTTACCCATGTCGATGAACAACCCCTGGATCCTCTATGTCACCAGCGATCTGCCGGACGAGGGATCGGTGTTGCGGCTTGCGCTGGCGCGGCTTGGCGATGCGGTTCGGCAGCGTGGCATCCAGGTCGTGCAGGCCTTGAGCTGTGAAGACGGCCTCGCCGTGGCGCGCGGCAAGCCCTCGTATTCTGCCGTCGCGATCGACTGGAACCTGGGCGAGACCGCCGCAATGTCCGAAGGACCGGTGATGTCCCTCGTTCGCGCGGTGCGCGAGAAATCGCTGCGCGTGCCTATTTTCCTGATCACCCGCAGCGTGGAGGCGCCCGATGTCCCGCTCAGCCTGATCCGGGAAGTGCGGGAATACGTCAACATCGGCAGCGAGACGCCGGAGTTCTTCGCGCGGCGCCTGCAGTTCGCCATCGACGACTACCACAGCGGGCTGCTGCCACCGTACTTCAAGGCACTGAAGAAGCTTACCGAAGAGGGTGCCTACCAGTGGGA
This sequence comes from Dyella sp. EPa41, assembly GCF_016586165.1. Lineage (GTDB taxonomy): Bacteria > Pseudomonadota > Gammaproteobacteria > Xanthomonadales > Rhodanobacteraceae > Dyella. The sequence continues at coordinate 7,007 of NZ_BCPR01000022.1, forward strand.
TGCGCCGGGCCACATGGGTGGCGCGGCCTACCTCAAGCATCCCGCCGGCGCCGAGTTCCACGAGTTCTTCGGCGAAAACATCATGCGAGCCGATATCGGCATTTCCAATGCCGAGCTGGGTTCGTGGCTGGACATCGAAGGCCCGCCGGCCGAATCGCAGCGCATGGCTGCCCGCGTGTTCGGCGCCGACTGGACGTTCTACGTGCTGGCCGGGTCGTCCGCGTCCAATCGCATCGTGGTGCAGGCGGCCGTCGGCCGCGACGAAATGGTGATCGCCGATCGCAACTGCCATAAATCGCTCAATCATGCGATGACCCTGGCGGGCTCGCGACCGGTGTACTTCCAGCCGAGCCGCAACGGCTACGGCATGATCGGCCTCATTCCGCCCAAGCGTTTTTCGCGCGCGCACATCGAGGGCCTGATCAAGGAGTCGCCGCTGGCCGAAGGGGCGACATCCAGGGAGCCCGTGTATGCCGTCGTGACCAACCCCACCTACGACGGCCTGCTGTACAACGTCGACAAGGTGACGGAGCTGCTGTCCGCCAGCGTGCCGCGCGTGCATTTCGACGAGGCATGGTACGCGTATGGCAAGTTCCATCCGATCTACGAGCATCGCTACGCGATGGGCGTGCCGCGCGACATGAAGAACCGTCCCACCGTGGTCGCGGTGCAGTCGACGCACAAGATGCTGCCCGCCTTTTCGATGGCGTCGTACATCCATGTGAGCAACAGCCAGCGGGGCGAGATCGCGTGGTCGCCGATCAAGGAAGCCTTCATGATGCACGGCACGACCTCGCCGTATTACCCGCTCATTGCATCGCTGGACATCGCCACGGCGATGATGGACGAACCGTCGGGCCCGGCCTTGCTGCGCGAAACGGTGAGCCTTGCCGTGGCGTTCCGGCGCGCGGTCGCCATCGCGAACCAGCGCTTCAAGGACGAGGGCGAATGGTTCTTCAGCCTGTTCCAGCCACCCAAGGTGAGCATCAAGGGCAAGCAGGTGGCGTTCCATGAGGCGCCGCTGGACGTGTTGGCGACGTCGCCCGAGTGCTGGACGCTCAGGGCGGGCGAGGCCTGGCACGGCCTGCCCGACGACGTGGTGAAGGACGACTTCTGCATGCTGGACCCGACCAAGGTGACCATCCTTTGTCCGGGTACGGATGCGAAGGGCAAGCTGTCCAAGCACGGCATCCCCGGCGCCATCCTCGCGAAGTTCCTCGATGCGCGCCGGCAGGCGATCGCCCGCACCGGCGACTACACCGTGCTGGTGTTGTTCTCGGTAGGCACCACGCAAGGCAAGTGGGGGACGCTGCTCGAAACCTTGATGTCCTTCAAGCGGCTGTTCGACCGGAAGGCGATGCTGGAGGAGGCGCTGCCCGATCTCGTGCACGCCTACCCCGACCGCTACCGCGACGTGACGCTGCCGCAGCTGTGCGACGAGATGCATGGCGTCATGAGCGAGCTCGATCTGCAGGCGATGGCCAACCAGGCCGGCGAGGTACTGTCGGAACAGGCGATGACGCCCGCGGAGGCATACCAGCACCTTATCCATGGCAATACGGAAGAGGTGCGCATCACCGACATGGCCGGCCGCGTGGCGGCACTGATGATCGTGCCGTATCCGCCGGGCATTCCCGTATTGATGCCCGGCGAGCGGGTCGACCCCAAGGGCGGCACGATCGTCAACTTCCTCAAGGCCGTCGAAGCCTACGGCAAGAAGTTCCCCGGCTTCGGGCGTGAAGTGCAGAACGTGCATGCCGACAGCAACGGCGACATGTGGGTGCGCGTCGTCGCCGAGAAGGCGTCGTCACCCAGGAAGGGCAAGGACAAGAAGAAGCACTGATTAGGCATCCTCGATGCCACACCGCGTTGCGCGCGCCATCCCGGCCGACGGATCGTCGCGATGCAAGGGGCTGCCACGGACGGCCGGGACGAAAGAGGGGCTGCCTTGCCGTGACGGCATGCGCCCCTCGCGCCGGCATCCACCGGGCTGAAACGAAGTCAGCATTTTCAGGCTTGCCAACCAGGAGAATCGTCATGCTTGAACGTCGAAACCTGCGCCAGAAGTTCCGCGTGCTGCTGGTCCATTCCCATATCGGCACGGAAAGCGCAGGTGGGCGTGCCTGCCGCACGCTCGCCAACGAGTTCGCGGACCGGAACATCGAGACGGTGACGGCGACCAACGTGGATGACGGCCGCTCGATGATCATGGCGGATACGGCGCTTCATGCGATGCTGCTCGATTGGTCGCTGCCGGGGTCCGATGGCGGTGACGGCGACAATAGCGCCGCTATCGACCTCATCAACACGGTGCGCTCGCGCAATGAGAACGTGCCGATCTTCCTGATGACGGAGCCTGGCAAGGCGCGTACGCTCAACGTGGAGATCGTGCAGGCGATCAACGAGCTGGTATGGATCTCGCAGGATTCGGCCACGTTCGTGGCCGGTCGCGTGCAGGCGGCCATGAAGATCTATCTTGCCGCGCTGCTCGGCCCGCTCACCACGGCGCTGGCCAACTTCAACCAGGTCCATGAGTACTCGTGGCACACTCCGGGACACACCGGCGGCACGGCGTTTCTCAAGCATCCGACCGGACGCGCTTTCTACGACTTCTACGGCGAACACGTCTTTCGCACCGATCTCTCGATCAGCGTGGGAGAGATCGGGTCACTGCTGGACCACACCGGGCCCATCGGCGAAAGCGAAAAGTACATCTCGCGCATCTTCGGCTCGCATCGCAGTTATACGGTCACCAACGGATCGTCGACCTCGAACCGCATCATCTTCATGGCATGCGTCGGGCGCGACCAGGTGGTGCTTTGCGACCGCAATTGCCACAAGTCCATTGAGCACGGGCTCACCATGACGGGCGGGGTGCCGCATTACCTCGTGCCGTCGCGCAATCGCTACGGGCTGATCGGTCCGATCTATCCGGACAAGTTCGTGGAGGAGAACGTGCGCAACGCGGTGGCGAGCAACAGTCTTTCCAAGGGACTGGCCGACCAGCAGCCGGTGTTCGTGGTCGTCACCAACTCCACCTATGACGGTCTTTGCTACAACACCAGGCGAGTGCTGCAGGAAGTGGGCGGATGGGTGGATCGCGTGCATTTCGACGAGGCATGGTACGGCTACGCGCGGTTCAACCCGATCTACGCCGGAAGGCTGGCCATGCACGGTCCGTCATCCGCGCACGACCCCAACGGGCCGACGGTGTTCACCACGCATTCCACGCACAAGCTGCTGGCCGCGTTCTCGCAGGCGTCGTACATCCATGTGCGGGACGGGCGAAGCGCGATTCCGCATGCGCGCTTCAACGAGTCGTTCATGATGCACGGCTCGACATCGCCGTTCTATCCGATCATCGCCTCCAACGAAGTGGCTGCCTCGATGATGGATGGCGTGGGCGGCCTTTCCCTGACCCGCGAAAGCATCGACGAGGCCATCCATTTCCGCCAGATCGTGGGACGCCTGCATCGCGATTTCGCCAGCCAGGGCTCGTGGTTCTTCCGCACCTGGAACCCCGACGAAGTGACCGACGAGAACGGCGACCGGGTGGCATTCGCCGATGCATCGCCGGAATGGCTCGCGACCGATGCCAACGCATGGGTGCTGCACCCGGGCGAAACCTGGCACGGTTTCGGCAATCTCGAGGATGGCTACTGCATGCTCGATCCGATCAAGGTCTCGGTGCTGACGCCCGGGGTGCGGGACGACGAGTCATTCGCGGATCAAGGATTTCCGGCCACGCTGCTCACTGCGTACCTGGATGCCCGCGGCATCGAGGTGGAGAAGACCAGCGATTTCGCGGTGCTGTTCCTGTTCTCGATCGGCATCACCAAGGCGAAATGGAGCACGCTGGTAACGGCCATGCTCGACTTCAAGCGCGACTACGACGAAAACAGGGCGTTGGAACGCGTGATGCCCAACCTCGTCGCGAGCCATCCGGAGCGTTACGCCGGACTGGGGCTGCGCGACCTGGGCGACCAGATGTTCGCCGAGCTGAAGAAGACCGGCCAGACACGCCACCTGCAGAGCGCGTATTCGAATCTTCCCGAGATCCGCCTGTCGCCTGCTGATGCCTATCAGCAGCTCTTGCGCGGCAAGGTCGAGCGCGTCGCGCTCGCCGATCTCGCCAATCGCACGCTGGCGACCAGCGTGGTGCCGTATCCACCGGGCATCCCGATGCTGATGCCGGGCGAGGCGGCCGGTCCCGCGGACGGTCCCTATATCGGTTACCTAAAGGCCCTTCAAAGCTGGGACGACACCTTCCCGGGATTCGGTCACGACACGCATGGCGTCGAGGCGGAGGACGGGGAGTACTACGTGCAGTGCCTGAAGTCCTGAGGGCTTGCCATGGTGACGGGTGGCGGCAAGAAGATGGGCCTGGTCGGCGCCTCCTCCCTGGTGGTGGCCAACATGGTGGGGACAGGTTTGTTCCTGCTGCCTTCGAGCCTCGCGAATATCGGCAGCATCTCCATCCTCGGCTGGGTGGTGGCCGCGATAGGCGCGAGCGCCCTGGGCCTGGTCTTCGCCCACATGGGCATGGTCGACCCCAAGCCCGGCGGCCCGTATGCCTATGCGCGCGACCACGTCGGGCGGTTTCCGGCGTTCCAGACCAATCTGCTCTATTGGTTCGCCAACGTGATCGGCAACGTGGCCATCGCCGTCTCGGTGACGGGCTATCTGGCGATCTTCTTTCCCGTCCTGAAGCACCCGTGGGCGGCGAACATCTGCACCGCCGCCATCATCTGGCTGTTCATCTGGATCAATACGCGCGACGCGAAGCTGGTGGGCGGCTTCACCACGATCAGCACTATCGCCGGCATCATCCCGATTGCATTCGTCGGGCTGCTCGGCTGGCTGTGGTTCAAGCCGGACGTGTTCATGGAGAGCTGGAACCCCGACAACATTCCGACGATGTCGGCGACGGCGCGCAGCGCCTCCATAGCGCTCTGGGCCTTCCTTGGCGTGGAGAGCGCGGCGGTATCGGCCGGCGTGATCGAGAACCCCAGGCGCAATGTTCCCCTGGCCACCATCATCGGATTGCTGGTCTCGACGGTGATCTACATCTCCTGCTGCACGGTGCTGATGGGCATCATCCCGGGCAAGGAACTTCGCATCTCCGGCGCACCGTTCGCCGAGGCGGCACGCCTGATGCTCGGCTCCTGGGCCGCCATCGGCATTTCGCTGGCCGCCATCCTCAAGGCCTCCGGCTCGCTGGTGGGCTGGATCCTCATCGTGGCCCAGTCGGCGCAGGCGGCCGCCGACGATGGCATGTTCCCGCGGCGTTTTGCGGTGACCAACCAGCGCGGCATGCCGGTCCAGAACCTGGTGTTCACGGGGCTCTTGATGATGGTGATGTTGCTGGCGTCGACATCGCCGGACGTGGCGACGCAGTTCTCCCACATCACGGATGCCACCGTGATCCTGATGTCGGTGCCCTACATCTATTCGATACTGGCGATGTGGCGATTGAACCAGACGCTGGAAATGTCCACGGCAAAAATTCAGTGCTTCGTGGTCATAGGGGTGGTGGCGTGCCTGTACTGCCTCAGTGTCGTGCTGGGACAGTCCGCCGAACTCGACCGCAAGGCCTTGCTCGTACTGCTGATCTCCATGCCGCTGTTCGCCTTCATCAAGCGCCGCTAGCCGGGCGCGCCGCCGCGCGGACCCTGGCCCCGGCATTGACGGTTTCTTGTCCAGCCGGGTGCCACCCTCGTGCTTTGGTCGACAGCCGGGGCGTGCGTCATGAGCCAACGATTCGATGCCGTGGTGGTTGGGGCGGGGCAGGCGGGGCCCTCGCTGGCCGAGCGCCTGGGCAAGTCGGGTCGGAAGGTGGCGGTGATCGAGCGCAAGCTGGTCGGCGGCACCTGCGTCAACACGGGCTGCATTCCCACCAAGGCGATGGTGGCCAGCGCCTATGCCGCGCAAATGGGCCGGCGCGCCTCCGAATACGGCGTGCATGCGGGTGATGTCCGCGTCGACATGGAACTCGTGTGGAAGCGCACGCGCGGCATTGCCGAGCGGTCACGCACCAATGTGGAAGAGTGGATCGGTGGCATGCGGAACGTCACGCTGTTGCGTGGGCACGCCATCTTCGAATCACCGCATAGCCTGCGGGTGGGCGACGCGGTGATCGAGGCGGACGAGTTCTTCCTCAATGTGGGTGGCCGGGCCGCGACGCCGGATTTTCCGGGTATCGACACCGTACCCTTCCTCACCAATGTCGGCATCATGGATCTGCGCGAGCTGCCGCGTCACCTGGTGATCGTGGGCGGAAGCTACATCGGGCTGGAATTCGGGCAGATGTTCCGCCGTTTCGGCGCCGAGGTGACCATCGTCGAACGTGGCGAGCGCCTGCTGCCACGCGAGGACCCCGAAGTCTCCGCCGCCATCGTGGACATCCTGCAGCGCGAGGGCATTGCGCTGCACCTGGGCGCGGAATGCATCGAGCTGCATGGCAAGGCCGGCGACGTCGGCATCGTGGCCCGCTGTGCGGAACCGCGCATGGAGGTGCACGGCACGCATCTGCTGCTCGCCGTGGGGCGCCGCCCCAATACCGACATGCTGGGGCTGGACAAGGCCGGGGTGGCGATCGATGAGCACGGCTACATCGTCGTGGACGACCAGTGCCGCACGAATGTCGAAGGCATATGGGCCGTGGGCGACTGCAATGGCAAGGGAGCCTTCACCCACACCTCGTACAACGATTACGAAATCGTCGCCGCCAACCTGCTCGACAAGGAGTCGCGGCGCATCTCCGACCGCATCCTCACCTATGCGTTGTTCATCGACCCGCCGTTGGCGCGAATCGGGCTCAGCGAACAGGAGGCCGTGCGCAAGGGGCACGACGTCCGCGTCGGCGTGCGTCCCATGGCGCGGGTGGGCAGGGCGATCGAGCGCGGGGAGACGCTCGGTTTCATGAAGGTGATCGTCGACGGCAGCAATCATCAGCTGCTCGGCGCGTCCATCCTGGGCGTGAATGGCGACGAGGCCATCCACTGCCTGCTTGACACCATGTATGCCAAGGCGCCTTATCAGACCGTGACGCACGCGGTCCACATCCATCCCACGGTGGCGGAGCTGCTGCCGACGACACTGCAGGGCCTGCAGCCAGCGACAGCTTCCTGAGCGGCAGGCCTGCGTCATCTTCTGGAAGCCGACGGTTCGAATCGCGGGGGATTCGATGAACAAGCTGGCGGGATGGACAGGCCTGGCGTTGGCCGGCGCGATGCTGCTGGCTTCGGGCGCGCATGCTTCGCAGGAAACGTCGGCCCGGGTCACTGACGCCCATGCGGCGCCGGTGATCCACATCGAGGATGTCTACCTTTTCTACAAGCTCTACGACGCTGCCGGCCAGCACCCTTCGGCGGACCAGCTCCAGCACGACTATATCGACCAGGGCTCCGGCGGCCTGCATCGCTTCTTCGAGCAGCGTCACACCACGGCCACGTCCATCGCGGACGCCATTGCCGCGCATCCGGCGATCTATGCGGATGCCAAGCGCTGCATGGCGGTACTGCCCCGGGTGCGGCAGCGCCTGAACGTCGCCCTGGACAAGCTGGGTGAGCTCTACCCGCCGGCGACGTCCGGGCCTGTCACCATTGCCGTGGGTCGTGGCAAGCCCGTGGGCATCAGCGATGCGACAGGCGTCATGATCGGCCTCGAGGCGCTTTGCGCGATCGGTTATCTGGAGCCCGGCGTGGAGGATCGCTTCGTGCACGTGCTCGCGCATGAATACGCCCACCTGCAGCAGGCGCGGAGCTCTCCGGCGATGTACGACGACCCGAAGCCCACCGTGCTGGAGGAGTCGCTGATCGAAGGCGCGGCCGAGTTCGTGGGCGAGCAGATATCGGGAAGTGTCTCCGATGTGTATCTGGAAGCGATGGCGAAAGGTCGCGAGAAGGACATCGAAACCGAGTTCGTCGCCGACGCGGACAAGACCGACCTGTCCAGGTGGCTCTACAACGGCACGCTGACCAAGCCCGGCGATATCGGCTATTGGGTGGGCTATCGCATCGTCAAGTCCTATTACCAGCACGCGGACGACAAGCGCCAGGCACTGCGCGACATCCTGGAAATGCACGATCCCAAGGCGTTTCTCGCCAGGAGTGGCTGGCACCCTGGCATCCGGCTTCCATAGAAAGCCGGATCGGTTCCTGCGCGAGCCGGCATGATGGATACCTCGCCCGGCGACGCTCGCGCGCATGCCCGCCGTCCTGGCGCCCCGGTGCCCGCCACGCCTCCGCTTCACGCGTGATCGATCAGCGCCCGGGGCGCATCCAGTGACCTTGACGCTTTGCACGGCTCGACGGTGCCTCATGCCCGTCGAGCGAGGTGGTTGTTATTTATTAAATCAAATGATTTAGTATTGTCCCGAAGGCTGTCCCATCGATTCCCTGGCGAGGCGAGATCACGTGAGCACGGCCCGGACATCCCGCGAAGTCGTCATCGGTGGGGCGAGTGGCTTTTGGGGCGACAGCGTCACCGGCCCGATGCAACTGGTTGCATCGGGCCGCCTTGATTTCCTGGTGTTCGATTACCTGGCCGAGCTGACCATGTCGCTGCTGGCCTCCGCCCGCCTGAAGGATCCATCGCAGGGTTACGCCACCGATTTCGTGGGCGTGGCGATGCGTGCGGTGCTGAGGGATGCCCTGGCGCAGAACATCCGCATCATCGCCAACGCCGGGGGTGTCAACCCGCGGGCCTGCGCATCCGCACTGCAGGCACTCGCCGACGAGTTGGGCGTGTCGGTGCGGATAGCGGTGGTCGAGGGCGATGACGTGATGCCGTTGCTGCCCGCGCTGCGCGGCGAGGCCGTGCGCGAACTGCAGACCGGGCAGCCACTGCCGGAAAAGATGCTCAGCGCCAACGCCTATTTCGGCGCGTTGCCGATCAAGGCCGCGCTCGACGCCGGCGCCCAGGTCGTCATCACCGGCCGTTGCGTCGACAGCGCCGTCACGCTCGGTGCGTTGATGCACAGCTTCGGGTGGGCGGCCGACGACCATGATCGTCTCGCGGCGGGCAGTCTCGCCGGACACATCATCGAATGCGGATGCCAGGGGGCCGGCGGCCTGTACACCGATTGGGAGGACGTGCCCGACTGGGCGCACAGCGGCTATCCGATCGTCGAATGCCGGGCCGATGGCGGCTTCACCGTTACCAAGCCCGAAGGGTCGGGCGGCCTGGTGACACCGGCCACCGTGGGCGAACAGATGCTGTATGAGATTGGCGATCCCGCGCGTTATGTGCTGCCCGACGTGGTGTGTGATTTCACCGAAGTAACGATGACGCAGGCCGGCATGCACCGCGTGGACGTGCGCGGTGCGCGCGGTCGCGCGCCGACGCCCGACTACAAGGTTAGCGCCACCTATGTCGACGGCTATCGCGCCAGCGGCCAGCTCACCGTGGTGGGTTTCGAGGCGGACCGGAAAGCGCGGCGCACGGCCGAGGCCATCCTCGAGCGCACGCGCGGACTCTTTCGCCAGTCGGGCCTGGCGGACTACAGCGCCACGCATATCGAGACATTGGGCTCGGCGTACCTGTTCGGGCCGCACCAGCCGGATGTGCCGCATTTCGAATCCGTGATGTGGCTGGCCGTGGCGCATCCGCAGAAACAGGCGCTGGAGCTGTTTGCCCGCGAGATCGCCGCGGCGGCCACCTCGTGGGCGCCGGGCACGACGGGCGCCGGTGGGCGGCCTGGCGTGGTGCCTGCCATCAAGCAGTTCGCCTTCCTGCTCGACAAGACGCGGTTGCAGCCGCGAGTGACGCTGCAAGGTGGCGAGGGTGTCACAGTGGACGTGCCCCGCGGCGGGGCGTCGCCCGATGCGTTGCCTTCGCAGGCGGTGCACACGGCGGCGCCTGTACTCACGGAGCCTGCGCACGAGGTGCCGCTCATCGCGCTCGCCCATGCGCGCAGCGGCGACAAGGGAGACACTTCCAATATCGGAGTGATCCCGCGCCGTCCGGAGGATCTGCCACTGCTGCGCGCGCAGCTGACGGAGGACGCCGTGGCCGCCTATCTCGCGCACCTGGTCAGGGGGCGCGTCATGCGTTATGAACTGCCGGGCATCCATGCCATGAACTTTGTCTGCGAGCAGGCGCTGGGTGGCGGCGGCATGGCATCGTTGCGCAACGACGCGCTGGGCAAGGGCATGGCCCAGGTGCTGCTTTCGATGCCGGTGCGGGTCCCTGCCGATCACCCGGCGGCGAGGCCGAGGGCATGACGATGTTGTCGACAGCCGATCGTTGCCGCGGTACGTGCGCGCCCGCCGATGCGAGATCGCTGCCATCGATGCCGGAGGCCGCCGATGCCGACGCTTGAAACCCACGTCATCGCGGAGAGCGAAACCTATCGTCGGAACCATGCCGCGGCAAGCGGATGGGTCGAACGCTTGCGCGAACTGGAGGCACGTACGCGCAACAAGTCCGAGGCCTCGCGGGAGCGCTTCGAGCGGCGCGGCCAGTTGCTGCCGAGCGAGCGCCTTGGTAGCTTGCTCGATGCCGGCGCTCCCTTCCTGGAGCTGTCCACGCTGGCCGGCTTTTGCCTGGACCACCCCGATCCGGAACGCTCCGTGCCCGGTGGTGGTTTCATCGCCGGCATCGGCTGGGTCAGTGGCGTGCGCGCCATGGTCGTGGTGGATGATGCGGGCATCGATGCCGGCGCCGTGCAACCGATGGGCATCGAGAAATTCCAGCGTGCGCAGGCTATCGCGCTCGCGCAGAAACTGCCGTTCATCCACCTGGTCGAATCGGCCGGCGCCAATCTGCTGTCGTATCGCGTGGAGACGTTCGTCAACGGCGGCAGCATCTTCTACTGGCTTGCGCGGCTGTCGGCGGCCGGCATTCCGGTCATCAGCGTCGTGCATGGCTCCAGCACGGCCGGCGGCGCCTATATGCCGGGGTTGTCGGACTACGTGGTGATGGTTCGCGACCGCGCACGCGCCTTCCTGGCGGGGCCGCCCCTGCTCAAGGCCGCCACGGGCGAAGTCGCCACGGAAGAGGAGCTTGGCGGCGCCGAGATGCACGCCACCGTGTCGGGCCAGGCCGAGTACCTGGCCGAAGACGACGCGGACGCGTTGCGCATCACGCGCGAATTGCTTGCCTCGCTGGATGGGAACCGCGACCTGCCGCCGGCCCAGCAAGCCTATGCGCCGCCGCGGTTCGACGCCCAAGAGCTGCTCGGCATTGCGCCGGCCGACCATCGCAAGCCGGTCGATATGCGTGAAGTGATCGCGCGCATCGTCGACGGATCGGATTTTCTCGAGTTCAAGCCGGACTACGGACCCGCCACCGTGACGGGGCATGCCGCCATCTGCGGCATCCGCCTGGGCATCATCACCAATAACGGGCCGCTGGACCCGGCGGGCGCCAGCAAGGCCACGCACTTCATCCAGGCGTGTTGCCAGTCCGGCCTGCCGCTGCTGTACCTGCAGAACACGACGGGGTTCATCGTCGGCAAGGCATCGGAACAGGGCGGCATGATCAAGCACGGATCGAAGATGATCCAGGCCATGTCCAACGCCACCGTTCCGCGCATCACCGTGCATTGCGGCGCCTCGTTCGGCGCGGGCAATTACGGTATGTCGGGGCGCGGCTTCTTTCCCGACTTCTGCTTCAGCTGGCCCAACGCCAGGACGGCCGTGATGGGGGCGGAGCAGGCGGCGGATACCATGGCGACCGTGATGGCGGCCGGCATGCAGCGCAAGGCACAGGCCGTGGACGGCGCCGCCATCGAGGCGATGCGTGCCAAGGTGATCGACACCTTCGAGCGGCAGTCCGACGCCTTCACCGTGTCGGGCAGGCTGCTGGACGACGGCGTGATCGACCCGCGCGACACACGCAAGGTACTGGCTTGCGTGCTGGGCATTTGCGATGAGGCGCGACGCCGGGTGCTGCATCCCGTCCAGTTCGCCGTCGCGCGACCATGACGTCACCTTTATTCGACAGCCAGGCTCACCGGAGCGAAACATCATGCAGTTCACCCACGAGCACCAGGAGCTGCAGCGCAGCCTCAAGCGCTTCATCGACAGCGAGATCAATCCGCAGGTCGATGCGTGGGAGGCGGCCGAGATGTTTCCCGCCAGGGAGCTGTTCAAGAAGATGGGCGCACTGGGTTTCCTGGGCATCGCCAAGCCCACGGCGTTCGGCGGCCTGGGCCTGGACTATTCGTATGCCATGGCCATGGCCGAAACCCTCGGCCACATCCAATGCGCAGGCGTGCCGATGGCCATCGGCGTGCAGACCGACATGGCGACGCCGGCGCTGGCCCGGTTCGGCTCGGACGAACTGCGCAGGCAGTTCCTCGCGCCGGCCATCAGCGGCGATGCCGTGGCGTGCATCGGCGTGTCGGAACAGGGTGCCGGCTCGGATGTGGCGGCGATCAAGACCCATGCGCGCAAGGAGGGCGGCGACTACGTCATCAACGGCAGCAAGATGTGGATCACCAACAGCCTGCAGGCCGACTGGATGTGCCTGCTGGCCAATACTTCCGATGACGCCGCGCACCGGAACAAGTCGCTCATCATCGTGCCGATGGACACCCGGGGTGTATCGGTCGGCAAGAAGATCCGCAAGATCGGCATGAACGCGTCGGACACCGGCCTGATCTACTTCGATGACGTGCGCGTGCCGCAGCGTTACCGCATCGGCGACGAGGGCAGGGGCTTCACCTACCAGATGCTGCAGTTCCAGGAGGAGCGGCTGTGGGCGGCGGCAAGCAACCTGCAAATGCTGACGGGGTGCATCGACGCCACGATCGAATACGCTCGCGAGCGCAAGCTGTTCGGCGCCAGCGTGCTGGACAACCAGTGGGTGCACTTCAAGCTGGCCGAGCTCAAGACCGAAGTGGAGGCGCTGCGCGCGCTGACATATCGAGCGTGCGAGCTCTACATCGAGGGCCAGGACGTGACCGAGCTGGCCTCCATGGCCAAGCTCAAGGCGGGGCGGCTTGCCCGCATCGTGCCGGATACGTGCCTGCAGTTCTGGGGTGGCATGGGCTACACCTGGGACAACCCGGTCTCGCGCTTTTATCGTGACGGGCGCCTCGCCTCCATCGGCGGCGGCGCGGACGAGGTGATGCTCGGCATCATCTGCAAATACATGAACACGCTGCCGGGCAGGAAGGATTGAGCGATGGCCGTGCCGCATGCCTTCCGCTCGGTGTTGATCGCCAATCGCGGCGAGATCGCGCTGCGCATCCAACGTACCGCCCGGCGCCTGGGGATGCGCACCATCGCCGTGTATGCGGAGGCCGATCGTGATGCGCCGCATTGCCGGGCGGCGGACCTCGCGCTGCCGATCGGCGCATCGCAGCCGCAGGCTTCCTACCTGAATATCGAGGCGCTGCTGGAGGCCGCGCGACGGTCCGGCGCGGAGGCCGTGCATCCGGGCTATGGCTTTCTCGCGGAAAGCGATGCTTTTGCCGCTGCCTGCGTGGACGCTGGCCTCGTCTTCATCGGGCCGGCCGCCGGCTCCATCCGCGCCATGGGCAACAAGGCCGGCGCCAAGCGCCTGATGCGTGTCGCGGGCGTTCCGTGCGTGCCCGGATACGAAGGCGAAGACTCGTCCGACTCACGCATGGCGCAGGAGGCCGCGCGCATCGGTTATCCGGTGATGATCAAGGCGGCGGCCGGCGGCGGCGGACGTGGCATGCGGCGCGTCGATCAGCCGGAGCACTTTTTCGCCGCGCTGCGATCCGCGCGCTCGGAGGCCGGGCATGCGTTTGGCAGTGACGAGCTGATTCTCGAGAAAGCCATCACCGCGCCGCGCCATATCGAGATCCAGGTGTTCGCCGATCAGCACGGCCATGTGGTCCACCTGGGCGAGCGTGATTGCTCGGTTCAGCGCCGGCATCAAAAGCTGATCGAAGAGTCGCCATCGCCCGCCGTATCCCCTGGGCTGCGCGAGCGCATGGGTGCCGTTGCGGTCGCGGCGGCGCGCGCGATCGGCTACGTTGGCGCGGGCACGCTGGAATTCCTGCTTGCCCCGGATGGCGCGTTCTACTTCATGGAGATGAACACGCGCCTGCAGGTGGAGCATGCCGTGACCGAGGCAGTGCTTGGCATCGACCTCGTGGAATGGCAGCTGCGCGTGGCAATGGGAGAAGCCTTGCCGATGACGCAGGGGGAGATCGATGCTCGCCGCTCACGTGGCGGCCACGCCATCGAAGTGCGCTTGTGCGCGGAGGACCCGCAGCAGGATTTCCTGCCGCAGAGCGGGACGGTGGTCCGCTGGCGTGCGCCGCGCGAGGCGCGCACCGACCACGCCTTGGCCGATGGCCTGGTCGTGTCGCCGTTCTACGATTCGATGCTGGCCAAGATCGTGGCGCACGGCGTCGATCGTGCCGATGCATGCAGGCGCCTTGCGAAGGCGCTGGAGGAGTGCCTGCTGCTTGGCGTGCGGACAAACCGCTCGTTCCTGCAGCAATGCGTCATGCATCCCGCGTTTCTGGCGGGCGAGGCATCGACGGGATTCATCGACGAGCACTTTCCCGCGCCCAGGCGCCAGCGGCAACCGCCCGGTGATGCGGCACGCCAGGCGGCGGCCGTGCTGCTCGCATGTCGGCGCGGCGAGGGAAGTCGACGCTATCCGGCCGAATTGCAGGGTTGGCACAGCAGTCGCGCGTATCCCGCCATCTGCCGCCTCACGCTCGACGGCGAGCCCGTGGACATGCGTATTCGCGCGCTCGCCGCGCAACGCTGGGAGCTTGCATGGAACGGGGGCGCGATCGAGGCCGAGCTGGTCTCGTCGGCCGCCGATCGCCTGACCCTGCGACTCGGTGACGCGCTGCATGTGGTCGACTACGCGGCCATCGAATCCGGCGGCTGGTTCGTGATGGATGGCGTCGAACATCGGGTCATCGATACCACCTGCGCCAAGCCGGGGCGCCAGGGCGCACAGGCCGGCAGCGGCCGCATCAGCACGCCGATGAATGGCCGCGTCGTCGCGGTGCATGTCGCCGAAGGCGAGGCGGTGGTCGCTGGGCAGGCGCTGCTGGTGGTCGAGGCGATGAAGATGGAGCACAGCATCGCGGCGCCGTTCGCCGGCGCGGTCACCGGGCTGTACACACAGGTGGGTGCGCAGGTCGCGCCCGGCGGCGTGCTGGTGGAGATCGCCGCGGCCTGAGTCGGGCGGGTGACGCTCAGGGCGAGGTGCGAAGGATGAATCGCACGGCCTGGTCGGCCAGTGCATCGATGCCGATGCCGGCGCCTTCCTGGTACCACTGGGCCGTCCAGTTGAGGGCGCCGAACATCAGCAGCCGATCCAACGGCGTAGGTTGTGCCCATTCACCCGATGCGTGGAGGCGCTCGATCACCTGCGACCAGATGGATTCGTAGCGATCCTTGAGTGCGATGATGTGCGCTTGCGCCGAAGTATCCAGCGAGCGCCACTCATAAAGCATGACCGGAATGAAGTCCTGGTTTGGCGCGAGCAGGGTGTGGAGGTGCGCCCTCACGAGCCGACGCAGCGCCTCGCGCGGCGCCAGGCCATCGACATCGATCGCCTCGATGTCGGCGAGCGCCACCGTCAGCCCGTGCTCGATGACCGCCTGCAGGATGTCCTGCTTGGTCTTGAAGTAGTAGAACCAGCTGCCCGCGTGCACGCCGGCCGCGGCGGCGATGTCACGCACGGTGGTGTTGCCATAGCCCTTTTCGCGAAACAGCCGTGCCGATTGCTGGATCAGCTCCCGGCGCAGGCCCTCGTTGGCGTCCTGCGCCGGGCGGCCGCGCTTGCGCCGCGGCGCGGCTTCGGCGGCGGGCGCGGGCCTGGACGGTTGGGAGTGACGCGACTTCGGCATGCCTGTACCCATCGAATGCACCGCTGCATCTTAGCGGCGCTGCGGTATCGCGGGCATCTTTGGCTGGAACGTGAAAAAGGAATGAGCGAGGCAAGCCTGGCACGGGGAGGGGTGGATCAATGCCAGGCCGCCTCGCTCATGGTCGAACCTTGCCCTTTCCCAGCCGGGAAAGGGCGCCATGCGCGCGGACTATGGCTTGCCCACTGACATCGACTGCGGCGCATCGTGCGGGTCGGCGCCCCAATCCTTGTTCGGCTCGGGGCCCATGGTGAGCACCAGCGTGGCGCCCTCCGCGATATCGGCGTGACTGAACCAGGGCCTGGTCCACGGCTTGCCGTTGAGCGTGGCGGACTGGATGTAGATGTTCTTCGCCGAGTTGTTGCGCGCGACGATCTCGAAGATCTTGCCGTTGCCCATGTGCAGGCGAACGCGGTCGAAAATCGGGCTGCCGAGGATGTAGTCCGGGCTGGATGGGTCGACCGGGTAGAAGCCCATCGCGCTGAGCACATACCACGACGACGTCGAGCCCTGGTCGTCCATGCCCGGGAAGCCGTAGCCACTGGCGTCACTGCCATACATCTCATCCAGGATGCGGCGGGTCAGCGCCTGCGTCTTCCAGGGCTGGCCGCTCCACGCATAGAGGTACGCCGCCTGCTGGTCGGGCTGGTTGCCCTGCACGTACTGCCCGATCAGGCCGGTGCAGTCGCGGCAGATGCCCTTGGCGGTATACGGCGTGGAGAAGAAGGCGTCGAGCTTGGCGTTGAACGCGTCGCGCCCGCCGAGCAGGTCCATCAGGCCCTGCACGTCATGCGGCACCAGCCATAGCGTGGACCAGCCCGAGGCTTCCTTCATCATGAAGTTGTAGTACGGCTCGCCCGGATCGAATGGCGCAATCCACCTGCCGTCCTCGGTGCGCCCCCGGACGAAGCCTACGGACGGATCGAATACGTTGCGATAATTCGCGGCGCGACGCAGGAACATCCCGGCATCGTCGGCCTTGCCGAGCCGGCGGGCGACGTCGGCCAGCGCGTGGTCATCCCAGGCGTATTCGAGCGTGGTAGCGGCGCCCGCCTTGCCGCCTGCATAGGGCGGACTGGGATTGCCCGGCGGCACGATGTCGGAGATCCAGCCGTTCTTCATGTATTCGGCCAGATAACCGCGCGGCCCCTTGGGGTCGGTCGCATTCTTGCGCAGGTACTCGTAAGCGGCCGCATAGTCGAACGGAATGCCGCGCTGCCACGCGCCGTCATAGAGCAGCACGGCATGGTCACCGTGGAACGACGTGTCCATGTAGCCGCGTTCGCGCGCGCGATCCAGCTCCGACTGCATGATGTTCTTGATGACATCCGGCTCGAGCAGCATCAACAGCGTGATCTGGTTGCGACCGGTGTCCCAGAAGGGCACCGGGCCATAGCGATCGTAACCGGCCACCTGCACCTTGCCGTCGCTGCCCGTGAAGTGCTCTCCCTTGCGCGCGAGCAGGCGCGGGCTGGCGAACGAGTGGTACAGCGTCGAGTAGAACAGCATGCACTGTTTCGGCGTCCCGCCGGTGACCTCGACGCGGTCGAACAGTTTCGACCAGGCCGCGCGCGCCTGGGCATGCACGCGCTCGAAGTTGGCATCGGGATCTTCGTCGTGCAGTCGCTGCGCGGCTTCTTCGGCACTGTGGCCGTGGGCGATCTTGACCAGCACCTGCTCGCCGGCCTTCGTATCGAAGGTGACGTAGGCGCCCGCATAGCTGCCCGTCACCGCGCGCCGTTGCGGCTGCACGTCCGCGTCGCCGATGCCGTAGCCTTCATGGTCGTGGTCCGCGCGGAACGTGCCGAAGGCGGTGAACGGCCGCGAGAATTCGGCGACGAACCAGGAGCCGTCCGAGTCGCGCTCCGGGCGTCCGACCTTCGAGACGCCGCGGATGGTGCGGTCGCCGACGACTTCCACGTCGCCACCGGAACGGCGCAGGTTGACCACGACGTTCGAGCGATGGCTCTCGGGAAAGGTGAAGCGCATCAGGCTGGTGCGCTGCGTCGCGGTGAGCTCGACCTTGGTATGGAAGGTGGCGAGATCCACGGCGTAATAGCCGGGCGAGGCCTTCTCGCTGGCCTTGTCGTAGGTCGATTGCGCGTAATCGGGCGGCACAGTCCAGTCGCCCACCACCGGCATGATCATGGGTGATGCGCGGCCGCCGTAGGTCGAGCCGCCGCCGGTGAAGCCGATCATCGTCGGCCTCGGGTAGTAGTACGACATGCCGACGCCCGCGGGATAGCTGAGGTCGACGTTGAGATTGACCGGGGTCGCCTCGGTCGAGCTTTGCGGCATCGTCGCGCCTGGCGACGTCATGCCCGAATAGAGGGGCTCGCCGGGAGGCGGCGAGTTGCCGATGAGTTCCTGCCGGTCCAGTGGCGCCGTGCCGACCAGCGGGTTGGCGATATCGAGGCTCGATGCCGCGGTGGACGGCGTGCCGCCCTTCGTGGCATAGGCCGCGCCGATGCCTGCGAGCGCGACGAGCGTGGCCGCCAGTGCATGGCGACGGAAAAGCCCAAGCGATGGTTTCATGTGATCTTCCAAAAAGACGGGTCGATCATGGTGCCGGGCAAGAAGCCCGGCCCCATGCGCGCTTCTCGCTTAACCACCATCTCCAAACTTGTACGTCAGGCCCACGTAGTACTGGCGCCCGGCGTATTCGAGCTGGTACAGGCGTGCCGTCGTATCGCCGCCCAGGTACTGGCGCGGCAGCGACTTGGTCAGGTTGATGATCGACGCGGTCACCATCAGGTGCTTGTTGAACTCGTAATCGCCGTTCAGGTCGATCTGGTTGTACGGCTCCGTGTAGATCGGGAGGCCGGCGGCCAGGCCCTGCATGGTGCGGCCCGTCCAGTTGCTGGTCGCACGCAGCAGCAGGCCGTTCTTTTCATAGAACAGCGAGACGTTCGCCGCGTACTTGGCGCTGCCGATCAGCTCCGACTTGCCCACCATGGTGTCGCCGAGCGAGACCGGCGTTTCGTTGGTCTTGTTGAGCGTGTAGTTGGCGATGTAGCCGAAGCCCGAGTTGAAGGTGTGCTGCGTGTAGAGCTCCACGCCCTTGGACGTGCCCGAACGGCCGTTGGCGTTGGTGCTGTACTGCATGAAGTTCTCTTCCGTGCCGCCCACGTTCACCGTGATGTTGTTGACGGTGACCGGCACCACGAAGTTCTTCACCTTCTTCTCGAACAGGTCGAGGCCGACCACTGCCTCGGGCGCGTAATACCACTCGCCCGCCAGGTCGAACTGCGTCGCCGTGAACGGCTTCAGGTCGGCGTTGGCGCCACTGCCGTACCAGCCGGGCAGGGGCGCGCCGAACTGCTTGCGGTCGTTGTAATAGGCCTGGGTGTTGTTGGTGAGGTTGCCCAGCTGGGCGAGGTCGGTGTAGTTGGCGCGGGACATCGCCTGCGAGCCGGCGGCGCGCAGCACGAAGTCGTCGGCAAACGTCCATGCGATGTTGAAGCTCGGCAGGAGCTTGTTGTAGCGCTTGGAAGTCGACGCATTGGAGTACGTCTGGATCACCGACTGCTCGCGCGGCAGGTACTGGAAGTCGCCCGGTGCGCACGCGCCGCCGCCGGCGTTCACGCCGCTGGCAGGGCAGATGAGGATGTTGCCGTTCGCATCGTGGTAGTACACCGCGTTGTTGGTGGTGATCTGGTCGGCGACGGTGAGGTCCTGCTGCGTGCTGACGAATCGCAGGCCCACGTTGCCGCGCAGCGACTCCGTGGCGAAGTTCGCCTGGACATAGGCGGCCGAGATCTTTTCCTGGATCGTCGACTTGTCCTCGGGATGGTTGTAGACCACCCGGTCATACGTGGAGTTGAGGTGGTTGTAGTACGCCGGGAAGTTGATCGCCGGGAAGACGCTGTCGTTGTACGCCTCGTTGCTGCCGTCGAGCATGCCCGGCAGCAGGAAACCCGCGGGCAGCTGGCCGGCATTGGGGTCGCAGGTCTGGAACTGCGAGGTGGTGCCCTTGCAGTACCAGCGCAGCTCGTTCTGCTGCTGCTCGGCATGGTTGTCGCGGTACTTCGCGCCGAACTGCAGCGACTGCAGCCAGCTGTTGTCGAAGGCCCAGGTGAAGTCCAGCTGCGCGAAATTCTGCGAGTTGGTGGTGTTGACCATGTTGGAGCCGGTCGAGCCCAGGTCCACCTGTCCCGCGCCGGCAAGCATGTTCTGCAGCACTTCCGGCGACGCCGTCAGCGTCGGCTTGCCATTCAGCGTCCAGGCGGCGCCGTTGCTGCCGTCCACCCACTGGCCATTGACGAAATTGCGCGGCTTGGCAGCCATGCCCAGTTCGATCGACGGACCACCGGTTGCCCAGGTGCGGCCGACGTTGAACGATCCACTGAGGTTGCCGCCGTTGTCCCACTCGCCTTCGAGGTTGATGGTCTGCGAGGTGGCCTTCTCGACCGAGTAGTTGCCGTTGAGCCACGGGATTTCCGTGGAGCACACGTCCACCGGCTGTCGCGTCGCGCCGGTAACCGGGTTGGTGATCGAGTTGCACCCGGTGCCCGCCGGCGGAAGCACGTAGTTCGCACCGGTAACGACCGTGTGCGACGGGTCGAACGTCAGGCCATTGGGGGCGAGCAGGCGGCCCTGCTGGTCGGCATAGCTGCCGGTGGGCAGGCCCCACTCGGGGACTTCGAGGGTATTGGTGATCTGCGTCTGCTGGCGCTGGAAGCGGAAGTAGTTGCCCGTCAGCAGGAAATGATCGCTGGGCTTGAACTGCATGGTCGCCTGCGCGCCCTTGGTCTTCAGGTCCAGCTGGTTGCGACTGGTGGCGAACTGCTGCGGCATCCAGTAGCCCGAATAGCCCTTGCCGGCCTGGTCGACCACGCCGCCGCCGGACCACAGGTCGATGTTGGGCGCCACGTCGGCGCCGTACGGCTTGCCATGCACGTCGGTAGGCGGCGCGGTGCAGGTCGCGTGGTCGGTACAGTCGTTGGACCACCAGTGCCAGCTCGATGCGTTGGCGGTGTAATCGACATCGCGACGCTTCTGGTACGAGCCCGCGAGCAGCACGCCGAAGGTCTCGTCCTTGTTCTTCCACGACCACAGGGCAGAGCCTTGCGGGGTGATCCTGCTGCTGTTGTCCGAGCCTGCGGCGTTGATCGAGACGAAGCCGTCATTGGCCTTCATTTCGAGTGGACGGCGCGTGCGCAGGTCGACGTTGCCGCCGATGCCGCCTTCGTCCAGGCGCGCCTCGAGGCTCTTGTAGAGCTTGATGTCCGAGAACATGTTGGCGGGCATCAGCGTGTAGTTGAACGAACGCGTCAGGCTGGCCGACGTGTCGGCCGACGCGACGTAGTTGCCGTTCAACTCGGTGAGCGTCAGCTCGGGCGCGAGGCCGCGGATGCTGACCGTCTTGCCTTCGCCCGATTCGCGGGTGATGACCACGCCAGGCACGTGCGCGAGTGCGTCAGCGATGTTCTTGGCGGGAAACTGCGCGATGTTCTGCGCGTTGATCACCTCGACGATGGAATTGGAATCGCGCTTGTCCTGCATGTTCTGGTCGACCGACTGGCGGAAGCTCGTGACGACGACGGTTCCCAGGGTCTTTGCCTCGTCGGCCTTTTCCTTGGCGGTCTTCTGGTCGGCCGGCTTGGATTTGGCGGACTCGGTGGCTTGCCCCGACGTCGTCGTCGGGGTTGCGGCAGGCGCCGGCGCCTGCTGGGCGAAGGCCGTCGCCGGTGTGCCCAGGCAGCCACCCAGGATGGCCAGGGTAAGAGCTGCGTACAACGGCTTGCGCGTGGATGCGTGTGGCAGGTAAGTCATGTTTTTCTCCCCATACTTTTGATGTGCGCCCTTCTACTGCGGTCGGCGCGGTGATCCCCCGTTTGATCACTGCTTGGTCTTCATGCCGAAGGCGTCCTCCTGTCCTGGATTGGATCGATCTAAATTTCTGATGAGCGAAAGGGTGCGAGGCATTTCCTGGACGGAAGCTCAGAACCCGGGAAGGGCGGTTGCGAACATGCGTGCGCCGCGGCGCAGGGATGCGGCGTGATCGGCCATCACCTGGCCGGTGGTGGGCGAATGGATACGGTCGAGGCGATGCTCTCGCGTGGCGCCGCGCCGGGTTTCGCTCATCGATGCATGGCCGCGCGATCGTCGAGCGACAGCCGGCGTGGATAGGCCAGGGGCGGCGTGGTGCGTTTCGCTGTCGACATGGCGACAACGGCTCGGGCAGCAGCGCGCCGGCGTCCCCACAGACGAAGGCGCGCGTGCCGCGCCGAAGTGCGCGAATGGAACACGGACGATTTTTGGTTTCATGCGGCGGCTTCCCAACTCCACATCAACCCATCCGGCGCGAGGGGGAGCCCGCACGACGACAGTGCGCCGTACACGTGCCCATCCCGCACCAGCCCTCAGATCCTCCTGGCCGGATGTGATGTGACTCACGCTCGGCTTTGGATCGATCTAAACCCCTGGTGGCGCAAATTAAGACGCCGAACACGCAAGCTGTCACGCTGCGCCGCAAAAACACCGCTTCGAGCGGCTGGGCGCTGCCTCGACGGTATTCTCGAAATGCCTGCGGGTCCGCGACTTCTTACCCGTGCCCGGCTGTAGGGAAGGTAAGCGGCCTGAGCCTGGCGCCGGCGCGCGGGTCCTCGCCGTGCCGTGCGTGGCGATCTTGCAGTGTGGGTCGAACCGCACGGGAAGTCGTCGACGGCATGCGCCCCGCGTGGCGTTGCGTCCCGATGGGCGAACGCCGGTTCGTTTCATCGGCGACGCGGGGCCGTTCACCGCAGCTCACGATCGGGCTTGCATATTTGTCCGACAATCGGACAACCTAGAAGAGCGCGGCGCGTGGCGCCGCTTCATGCGAAGCCGATAAGGGAAGGGCGGATGACAGGCAGCATCAAGGTACGGCGTATGGGCGTCTGGATGGCCATGGCTGCAGCCATGGGGCTTGCCTCGACAGCCGCGGTGGCCACAGACCAGGCGGTCTGGAACGGAAAGACGGCGCCGCTGGCGACGCCTTGGACAGCGGAGGTGTCGCCGGACAACGCGTTGCCCGAATATCCGCGTCCGCAACTGGCGCGTCCTTCCCTTGACCAGCCCCGCTGGCTGAGCCTCAACGGCTTGTGGCAGTTCGCGGCAAGCGACGCGCAGGGCTCGCCGCCATTCGGCCAGGCACTGAAGGATCAGGTGCTGGTGCCTTATCCGATCGAATCGGTGCTGTCGGGCGTGCAGAAGCACGCGGACTTCATGTTCTACCGCCGGATGGTGGATGTTCCGTCCGCCTTCACCGCGCACGGCCAGCACGTGCGCCTGAACTTCGGCGCCGTGGGGCAGGACGCCACGGTATACGTGAACGGCAAGCGGGTTGCGCAGCATGCGGGCGGCTATGCGTCCTTCAGCGCGGACATCACGTCGGCACTTCGTGCGCAGGGCCCGCAGGAGATCATCGTCGCCGTGCACGCGCCCGTGGACGGCGTCAACGTGATGGTCGGCAAGCAGCGACTGAAGCCCGAAGGCATCTTCTACACCGCGGCTTCGGGCATCTGGCAGTCGGTGTGGCTGGAGCCGGTGCCGGCCACCAGCCTGGCGCAACTGGACTTCACTGCCGCGCACGGCCTGGATGCCTTCACGGTCACCTCGAAAGTGAACGGCGGCCAGGACGGCGCGACGCTGCACGTCACGGCCTATGCCGACGGCAAGGCCGTGGGTGAAGCGACCGGGCCGGCCGGTCAGCCGCTGCATCTGGCCATTGCGCAGCCGCATGCATGGAGTCCGCAGGATCCTTTCCTGTACACCTTCAAGGCGACGCTCACGCACGGCGACCAGCGCGACGAGGTGACCAGCTATGCGGGCCTGCGCACCATCGCCGTCGAGAAGGTGGAGGGACGCAACCGCATCGTGCTGAACGGCAAGCCGACCTTCCTGCTCGCCACGCTCGACCAGGGCTACTGGCCGGATGGCATCTACACCGCGCCCACTGACGCGGCACTCAAGTTCGATATCCAGAAGACCAAGGATCTCGGCTTCAACACCATTCGCAAGCACATCAAGGTCGAGCCCGCGCGCTGGTACTACTGGGCCGATCGCATCGGCCTGATGGTGTGGCAGGACATGCCCGCGCTGCCGAACGGCCACAACGAGAAACTCAGCGACGCCGACAAGACCCGCTTCCGCGCGGATGTCGCGGCGATCGTCGGGCAGCTCAAGGGTGAAACCTCGATCATCGGCTGGATCCCCTTCAACGAAGGCTGGGGCCAGTGGAGCATCCCGGCGGCTGCCGAGCTGTCCGCGCAGATCAAGCAACTCGACCCCTCGCGACTCGTCGATGCGCGCAGCGGCGCCAACTGCTGCGACACCAAGGGCGACCCGCAGGCCGGTGACGTCATCGACGTGCACGATTACCAGGGGCCAGGCTTGCCCAGCCCGGATGCGCGGCGTGCCGCCATCGACGGCGAGCATGGTGGCCTGACACTGGGCGTCCCGGGGCACGTGTGGCCCAATACGCCGATCAATCCCTATGGCGCGGTAAAGGACCGCGACGCGCTGAACGCCGGCTACGTCGCCAATACCGCCGTGCTGCGCGACAAGGGCGTGCCCAAGGGCATGTCCGGCAGCGTCTATACCCAGATCACGGATGTCGAAGGCGAACACAACGGCCTGTACACCTACGACCGCAAGGTCGAGAAGGTGGACGAAGCCCAGGTGCGCGCCATCAACGAGGCAACGATACGCGCCGGCACGCAACCCTGAGGCTGGCGCACGGCGAGACGGCCGGCCTGCCGTCCCGCCGTGCGATCCGCGGCACCAGGGTCGCGTGGTATCCGTGCCGTGTTGATTATTGGATGTCGACCTGTGATCGAAGGTTGGCCAGTTCGTCGATCAACACGCGGATGTTTTCGCTGTAGTCCACCGGCACCGTGACCAAGTGCACGCCGCCAGCCTGGAAGGCAGCTTCCAGCGTCGGCAGGAACGCGTCGGCCGATCCGATCCGATGCCCGTGGGCGCCATAGGCCTTGGCGTACGTCACGAAGTCGGGATTGCCGAAACTCATGCCGTAATCCTTGAAGCCATCCACGGCCTGCTTCCAGCGGATCATGCCGTAAGCGCTGTCTTCGATGATCAACACGACCAAGTCGAGCCCGAGGCGTACGGCGGTTTCGAGCTCCTGGCTGTTCATCATGAAGCCACCGTCCCCGCAAACGGCCATGACGCGCCGATCCGGGTGCAGCATCTTCGCGGCGATGGCCGAGGGCAGGCCGGCGCCCATGGTGGCAAGCGCGTTGTCGAGCAGCAGCGTATTGGCCGTGTAGGTGCGATAGCCGCGCGCGAACCAGATCTTGTACATGCCGTTGTCCAGGCAGACGATGCCATCGTCCGGCATCGCCCGGCGCACATCGTGCACGATGCGTTGCGGCAACAGGGGAAAGGCCGACGAGTCGTTCGATGCATTGATGCGCTCGAGAATGCTCTGGCGAAGCGCAAGCATGTCGGGGACCGCCTTTACCCGCCCGGCAAGCCGGTCGGCCAGCGCGGCGACATTGGCGCCGATATCGCCGACCAGCTCGGCATCGGGATAGAACACTTGCTCCACATGGGCGGATTCGTAGCCGATGTGGATCACCTTGGGGCCGCCGGTGGCCTTGCCCATCAGGAACGGCGGTTTCTCCACCGTGTCGTGGCCGATGGCGATCACCAGGTCCGCGCGCGCGATCGCCAGATGGATGTAGTCGTGCTCCGAAAGCGCCGCCGTGCCAAGGTAAAGGTTCGAGCCGCCCGTGACGGCGCCTTTGCCCATCTGCGTGTTGAAGAAGGGAATCTGCAGCCGGCGCACGAAATCCGAAAGCGGCTCGACCAGCCGGGGGCGATTGCCGGCGGCGCCCACCATGATGATCGGGCAGGATGCCTTGAGTATCATCTGCGCCACCTGCTCCACGGCACCGGGGCTCGCCACGGGCGCATCGACAGGGTGTGGCGGCACCGGCCGCACGTCGGCTTCTTCCACGGCGATGTCTTCGGGCAGCTCCAGGTGTACGGGTCCCGGGCGCTCTTCGCTTGCCACGCGAAAGGCATCGCGCACGAGTGCGGGGATGGACGAGGCGGAGACGATCTGCCGTGTCATCTTGGTCAGCGGGCGCATCGATCCCACCACGTCCACGATCTGGAAGCGCGCCTGCCGCGCACTCTTGATCGCCTTCTGTCCGGTGATGATCACCATGGGCATCGCACCCAGGTGCGCGTACGCGGCGCCGGTGGTGAAGTTCAGCGCACCCGGGCCCAGCGTGGACAGGCAAACGCCCGGACGCCCGGTGAGGCGACCATGCGTGGCGGCCATGAATGCCGCGGCCTGCTCATGCCGGGTCAGCACGAGCTCGATCCCGGACGTCCTCAGCGACTCGACGAAGTCGAGATTCTCCTCGCCTGGGATGCCGAAGATCCGCTCGACGCCTTCATTCTCCAGCGCCGCAACCAGTAGATCCGAGCCTTTCGCCATGTCGCGTTACCTCAGTGGCTTTCGTTGCATCAATAATGGAGATTCAACTCGGGGACCTGGCTGCGATTGAGTTCATACAGGTCCTGGAATTCTTCCTCCGTCAGCTCGTCGGGCGCATAGACGGCGACGCTGTCCCAGACGCGATCGGTGGGCTTGGGCTGCCGGGGCCCGCCGCGAAGAGAAAAAACGATGCCGTCTTTTTCCAGGAGCTCGGGCGCCTCGTCCCGTTTCTCCGTTTTGACGACATGCGGCCCGACCAGGTAGATGATGGAAATCACGATGTCCTCCTGTGTAAGCCTCCGCAGACCCTGAGCCTGCGCAGTGGGGTGTTCGCTGGCGATTCGTGTCGCCTTTGCATCGCTTGTCCCGCGTGAGGCAGGGCCCGGCCTTCAGGCGGAGGGCTCCTGCCCGGCCCATGGCGCACGCCAGGCGGGTGCATCGAACGGATCAGCGAAATATTGGGTTTCACGGGCCACCTTTCCATCCTGAAATTCCATGATGCTGACCGTGTATGTCGATTTGTCCAGGTACTGGATGACGTACTCGGTGACCCAGAGATGGTTTTCTCCCACGATGCGGCGGACGGTGAACCCGGAGGGTTTGCCTGGGTGATGGCTTCGCAGGGCCTGCAAGTTCGCGCGGCCGTGGATGATCTCGCCGGACTGCGGATAACGGCATATCACGTCATCGCGATAGATGTCATGCTCCTTCGCCTGGTCGCCCGCGGCTGACGCCGCCCAATGCTGCTCGATCGCCGCCCTGATGTCCTGCACGCTCACGGCAGGCTTTCCCTGTGGTTGGACGCCGGCGCGGCGGCGCGGACGCCGTTCGATGCTGGAGCACCATATCTGCTTGGCATGGCGGTATCGATTGGCCTGGCAGGGTTGACGTCGACCGTGACGGTGGATGCGCTGTGCTGGCGCATCGATGGTTCCGCACATTGCAGCATGACCGGAGTGAGTGCTTCGTCGACTCCGCTTTCCCGCGCGCCAGGCTCGGTCATGCAAGGTGTCGCTCGCGATGGTCGTAGTACCATCCGGGCAAGGCGCGACGGCCCTCGCGATGAACCGGCTCACGCCACGACCGGCGCATGGTGATCGGGCGTGCATCGGGCGGCGCCGGGCAAAAAGGAAACCATCGCGATGCGTAGCCGTGCCGATCGAGGTGCCTTCTGGCCGGGAAGGCCGGTACCTAGGGCGTTCTTCGAACGGCCTGCAACCACGGTCGCGCCTCAATTGCTCAACAAGGTCCTGGCCTGCGCCGACGGCCGCTCGGGCAGGATCGTGGAGGTCGAGGCCTATGCGGGGCCGGTTGATCCCGCCGCCCATACCTATCGCGGCAAGACGCCAAGAAACGCCGTGATGTTCGGCCCGCCCGGGCACATGTATGTCTACTTCACCTACGGCATGCACTGGTGCTGCAATTGCGTGTGCAGGCCGGCGGGCGAGGGCGTGCTGATCCGGGCGCTCGAACCGCTGCACGGGCTGGAGCGGATGCAGGAGTCACGGCCCGTCGGGACGGCGCGTCGCGACTTGTGCCGCGGACCGGCGCGGCTGACCCAGGCGCTTGGCATCACCGGGGCGCAAAACGGCATCGACCTGGTCACGGGGCGCGACGGCTTTGCCGTCCTGGATGACAGCGTGGCGCCACCTGACGGCGTGACGGGCACGCCCCGCGTCGGGATCAGGGTGGGCGTCGAGTTGCCATGGCGTTGGCGGGTGCCGAACAGCCGTTACGTGTCCGGCCCCATCAACCGATGAGCGGAACGCCAC
Organism: Dyella sp. EPa41; assembly: GCF_016586165.1. Classification (GTDB taxonomy): domain Bacteria; phylum Pseudomonadota; class Gammaproteobacteria; order Xanthomonadales; family Rhodanobacteraceae; genus Dyella. The sequence continues at coordinate 35,049 of NZ_BCPR01000022.1, forward strand.
CATGCGCGTCATCCGTCGAGGCAACCAGGCGCCCTTAGACGATACGCACCTGGTTGACGTTGTTCTTCGGATCCATCCAGAACGCCTCATTCGCGAACCGCCCGAAGATCTCCCGCGGCAGGATGGGCTGGCGCTCGATCGATTCCACCTTGGGCCGGACGGCATGCAGGCCCGGCATACCGACGCGGGCATCGAACTCGTCGGCGTGGTATTCGATATGGTCGAAGTCGTGCTCGAACCAGGGTTCGTCGAGGAACTGGTAGACGGCCCGCACGGCGGTCGCCGGGTCGCTCACCAGGCTCTCGTAGGTCAGCATGAGCAGGTGATCTTGCGCGTAAGGGCCGTAGAAGGCCTCCTTGGTGGCCTGGTAGGCAAAGCCGACCATGCCGCGCGGATCGGTCATGGCCTCGACGCGCGAATACACCGTGGTATTGGTGTCGAAGCGAAACACCTTGCTTACGCTGACGGGTTGCCTGCGCACCAGGCGCTCCATGCTGTCCAGCACCCATGCCAGGTGACGCACGCACGCAATGACCTTGACGCCGGGAAACAGCGTGTCGAGCAGCTGCATCCGGCTGCACCAGAGTCGGCTGGTGTCGAATATCACGCTGGCGCCCGGCTGGACCGAGTAGAAGTTCTCGACCAGCCCGCGCAACAGCGCAACGCGCTGCTCGTCGGAGACATCGAATGAAAAATCGTTCTTGCTGCTGGCTTCGGCAATCACCACGCCCATGATGTCCGCCAGCGGACTGGTCATGCCGGCGCGAAAGCGCGGGTTCTGGTTGAGAATGGCGGCAAGCAGCGTGGTGCCGGAGCGCGGCAGCCCGGAAATGAAGTGGAACTTCCTTGGCGGGTTGCTGGCGTCTGGCATGGCTGGCATGTGGCACTCCTCTCGATCGATGGCGTGGACGGCAGAAGGTCTCGCTCAGGGCGCGGCCGCGGTCGATGCGCGCATGCGCATTTCATAGCCGACTTCGACCATGCGTGCCTCTCCCTTGCCGAGTATGCGCAGCAGCAACTCTTCGGTGGCGCGCCGGCCCATGTCGCGCACCGGTTGATGCACCGTGGTCAGCGGCGGCCACACCTGCGTCGCGATGGTGGTGTCGTCGAAGCCGCAAATGGAGACCTCGGCGGGCACTGAAACGCCCGCTTCGGCGGCAGCCCAGATCGCGCCGACCGCCATGTCGTCGTCGGCGGCAAAGATGGCGGTGGGCCGGCGTTTCAGCGAAAGCAGCCGGCGCGCCGCGGCCACGCCCGATTCGAAGGAAAACTGGCCCTGCACCATGTAGGCAGGGTCTTCCTTCAGCCCTGCGCGCTTCAGGCCGTCGCGGAACCCGGCGAGGCGCCAGATGCCCGCGCCGTGCTTAGGGTCGCCGATGATGTGCGCGATGCGGCGGTGCCCCAGCGAGGCGAGGTGATCCACCATCGCCGCGGCGGCTTCGCGCTCGCGCAGCATGACCCCGATGCAGCCCTTGGGCTGGCGCGGGGCGATCGAGGCAAACGGAAGATCGTTCTTGCGCAGGTGCTCGAGCAGTTTCGGGTGATCCGTGATGGGCGGAGTAAGGATCAGCCCGTCGGGGCGGTGCCGCGAAAGGATGCCCTCGACCCGTTCGACGAAGTCCGCCGCCGTGGAGACCAGGGGCTGCACCATCATGCTGTACTGGCTCGCCTCGCACGCCTCCAGCACGCCCGCCTGGACTTCCATGATGTAGCTGGGCGACAGGTTGTCGTACAGCAGGCCGATGGAGAACGAGCGGTTCGTTGCCAGGCTGCGCGCGGAAGTCAGCGGCCGGTAATTGAGTTCCGCCACCGCCGCGAGCACCCGGTCCCGCACGGCGTCGCGCACGTTCGGCTCGTTGTTGAGCACGCGCGAAACGGTCTTTTTCGAGGTGCCGGAGGCGCGGGCGACGTCGTTGATGGTCACGCGTGACATGGAAGCCTTTGCGTCTTCAATGATCGGTTTCCTGCGTGACGTTCGCCGGGACGCTCTGGGCCGCGACATTCCATCCGCTCACGTCGACCACCGGGGCAGCCGTTCCCTTCGATGCGTATCGCGCGGTGAGGGTCAACGACTCGCCAGGCCAGAGCGTCACGTCATTGTCTGTCCAGCGTATCGGCAGCGCAAGGTCGCCGCGCGCGCCGCGCCGGATGGATACGTGCTGGAACAACGCCACCGCCCGCGACGATGCAGGGACCGAAAGCGTGACGGTGGTGACATCGTCGCTGCCTTCGCGGCGCGTGCTGGCGCGGACCTCGCTCGTCGCCGACGGCAGCGACCGCAGCGCGGTGAGGTCGGCGTACTGCGTCAGCGGCGTGAGGTACCAGTTCGATGTCGCCCAGTCGAGCACGTCCTGCCGGGTGGACAGCCAATAGACGTTGCGGCTGACCGGCTTGCCGTCCGAAGAGGCGAGGTCGAGCTCGACGAAATACGCGGACGACAGGCCGGCCATGGCCGGTAGCGTTGCCAGCGACTTCGTGTGGTTGCCGGCCAGCTCGATGTCCTTCAGGTGCTTCTCGTAGCGCACGCTGCCGTCGAGGTTGCGCACGCGGATGCCGGCCTGGAGGCCGTGCGCATCGTCGAGCGCGTGGTTCACCAGCACGATGTCGCGCGAATCGTACGAGTACTGGATGTGCACCCGCTCGTTTGCCTTCTTGGCACCGAAATAGGCGCCTGCGGGGTTCATGTAGTAGTCGTACAGGTGCCAGTGCAGCGAGGGCCACGCGTTGTTGAGCATCCAGTAGATGACGCCCGTCGCGGGCTTGGCGGCATCCATGCGTGCGTTGAACGCCTCGAACTGGGCGCGGACGTTGTCGTAGTTGTCGAGCTGGGCCTTGGCGACGTAATCGGCAAGACTCGTGGGCGCGCCGTAGCGCTGCGCCAGCGCATGGTCGAACGGCGTCAGCACGGCAAACGTCGACCAGTCGGCGGACGCGTGGTACTGCCTCGCTTCCGGGTACTTCCAGAGCGCCTCCTGCTCCTGCGGCGAGAGCATGCGCGCGAGGTCTTCCATTCGCGGGATATCCGCGCCCGCGCTGACTTCGGAATCAAAGCCGAATGCGCCACCCAGCTTGTCCGCGTACCAGTAGGACGGCGGTATCCAGTCGTAGGGACCCGCCATCTTCATGCCGGAGGGGCCCGCCTCGGCAGTGGCCTGGTCGACGGCCGCGGAGATGACGGGGAGCGACCAGTCTGCTGCTTGCAGCGTGTCGGTGTACATCCTCGCGATGGGCGGCGGGGGCGCGTTGTCGCTGCCGATGTAAAAGCCGATCACGGATGGGTGGTTGCGAAGCAGGCGCGCTTCGCTGGCCATGGAGTCCTGGGCCACCTTCATGTCGGCATCGGTCCAGGGTGAGCCACCGGTCCGGGCGGCCGATTCCCATTTGTCGCAGCATTCCCAGCCCGCGAGGACCATGATGCCGTTGCGGTCGGCAAGGTCGTAGAAGCGCTGGTTTTCCAGCTTGCCCTCACTGCGGATGGTGTTGAGGCCGAGGTTGGCGACATAGCTGAACTCGGCTTCCATCCGGGCGGGGTCGTCACGCAGAAACATGTCCGGCGCCCAGCCCGCGCCACGGATCAGCACGGGCTTTCCATTGATGAAGAACTGGCGATAACCCTGCCTGGTCAGGTTCGATGTGACACTGCGTATGCCGAACGTCGCCGCGGCCCGATCCGAGGCTGCGCCATCGACGGTCGCCGTCAGCTCGAGTGGATACAACGGATGCTCGCCCATGCCGAGGGGCCACCAGATCTTCGGGTGGTCCAGCGCGAGGCCGGGTGTCGTATCGGGAGAGAACGACACGGTCCGTGACTGCCCGGGCGCAAGATGCACGCTCTGCTGCACGGAGACACCGGCTACGGTGCCGGTGATCAGCGCGTCATGCGCTGCCGTGTCCAGGTTCTTCGCCGTCACCTTCACGGTGAGCGCGGCGTGCGACAGGTCGGGCAGCGACAGCGTCGAGAGCACGTGCGGAAAATCCAGCTGGACCGGCCCGGTCTGCACGATATCCACGCCGCGCCACGGGCCCATGTTGTTGTCGGGCGGCGTGGGATTCCAGTCCACCCAGCCCATCGACAGGCTCATCCGGGGATCGCCCGGGTGCACCCGCATGGCCAGGACATTGGCGCCCGCATGCACCCAGCGCGTCACGTCGAGCGTATGCACGGGATAGGCGCCGGCGAGATCGCCGTGATCGGCGACCTGCTGCCCGTTCACCCATATATCGGCGCTCGCGATCATGCCGTTGGTGCGCAGCAGCGCGTGGCGGCCGGCGGCCCCTTTGGGCAAGGCAAATTCGGCGCGATACCACCACGGCGTCACGAAGAGGTTGCCGCTGGCCTCCGGCACCTGCACCGCACGCAGGTTGTCGCTGTAGAACACGTCGTTCTTGAATGCATGGTTCTCCAGCAGGCCGGCCATGACCGTTGCCCGGCCACTCACCGGGTACCAGCCCTCGGTGGAGAATCCGGCAACGGAGATGTCGGCGCCTCCCTGCTGGGCCTTGGCGCTGTCCTGGATCCGCCAGTGATCGATGGCGGTGACGGAGCCGGCATCGTCGCTCACGCGAGTGGCTGTTGCGCCCGTCTGCGCGCAGGTGGGTGACGCAGCACAGAGCGCCATCGCGACGACCGCCCAAAGCGCATGCCTGGCTCGAATTTGCATGACGTCATGGTTCCTCAAGATAAGTTTCGCGTACCTCGACGGGCGCGAAAGGCCAGGAGCGATTGACCTTCGCCCAGATCGCAAACACCACCAGGCCCGCCACGATCCACGCGCCCGAAAGGATCAGCGACAAGGTGGACGCGGATACGTACACATAGATCCAGCCCAGCAGCGCGATCACGCAGGGCACGGGGTAAAGCCACTGCTTGTAGGGTCGATGGAGGTGGGGCTGGCGCTTGCGCAGCACGACCAGCGCCGCGATCTGCGCGATGGACTGCACGATGATGGTCGCGGCCAGCAGCATGTTGATCACTTCGGTCAGGTCAAGGAAGGTACCGATGGCCGTGACCACGCCCATGGTGAGCAGCGCCACGTGCGGAAACCCGTGCCTGGCGTGCAAGTGGCCGAACACGGACAGGAATACCTTGTCCTGGGCCGCCTGGAACGGCACGCGGGAGCCGCCAAGCAAGCCGGTGAACACCGAAGCGAATGCCGTCACGATGATGAGAACGGTCATGATCGCGGCAGCGGCATGTCCCCAGCTGCGCTCCACGACCAGCGATGCCACCGACTTGGACTGGGCAATCTCCTGCCAGGGCGCCACGCCGAGCACGCTGATGTTGAGCAGGAGATAGACGAACATCATTGCGACCACCGAGATGATGATCGAGCCCGGCATCGTCCGGCCGGGGTCGCGCAGCTCGTCGCCGATATAGGCGGTGGTGTTGTAGCCGAGATAGTCGTAGATGCCGATGATCAGCCCCGCGCCCAGCCCCACGAAGAAGTGGCTGCCGAACATGTCGGGCGGATAGGCAAAGGCGAAGCCGGGGTTGAAATGCGAGAAACCCGCCGCCGCCACGCCGATCACCGACACCAGCATGATGATCCACAGCGCGATCGTGATCGCCCGCACCGACTCGATGCGCCGGTACAGCAGCCAGGTGACGATCGCGGTCGCCGCCAGGCTCACGAGATGCACCGGCCACCAGCCCAGGCCGGGAAAGAAGAAGCCCAGGTATTCCGCCATGCCGATGATGCCCGTGGACATCAGCAGGGGAATCGCCAGCAGCATCGTCCAGATGAACAGGAACGGCATCAGCTTGCCGGTGCGGTACTGGAACGCTTCGCGCAGATAGACATAGGTGCCGCCGGAGCCCGGCATGGCCGCGCCGAGCTCGGCCCACACCAGGCCATCGGCCATGGCCAGGATGGCGCCGGCGATCCAGCCGATCACCGCCTGCGGTCCACCCATCGCCGCGACCATGATGGGGATGGTGATGAACGGCCCGACGCCGCACATCTGCGTCATGTTGATCGCCGTGCCCGAAAACAGGCCGATGGAACGATGGAAGGCGTTGTCGCGAACGGGCGGGTGCGCGCTGGAATCCTGCATGCTTGCCTTGTCGTGATGGGTGGCGAGAGGAGTGTCGATGGGCGTGCTCCGACGGGGACGTGGCATTACGGCGGCATCAGCCGGCCTGCCGGTGGCGCCGCTCCCGGGCGGGGCGGGGCCGCCGGCGAATGCCGGCCAGCGGGAACGGCGCTTCCGTTACCACTGGCCGCGCACGCCCAACATGAACATGCGCTCGGAGAACGTCGAGTGCCCGGGCTGGTCGGGCCATACCAGGTAGTAGCGCTGGTACTCGTTGGTGAGGTTGGTGCCATCCAGGAACACCTCGGCGTACTTGTTGAACTTGTATGAGATCGACGCATCGAGGTACTTCTGCGGCGCCTCGTACATCTCCATGCCGGTGATGCCGCCCACGCTGTCCATCACCGCGCGCCGCGAACGGTAGTTGTACGCGACGCGGGCCTGGAAGTGATCGTCCTGATACCACAGGATCAGGTTGCCCGACTTGGTGGAGTTGTCCTGAAAGGGGATCTCCTTGCCGGCGAGGTCTTTTTCGCCCGAGTTGCTGGGCGCATAGGTACCATTGATCTCCATGCCCGTCTTGGACAGGAAGCCCGGCAGGAAGGTAAAGCCCTGGCGATAATCCAGCTCCGCGCCATGGATGCTGTTGCCGGTGCCCTGCACGGGCTGGGTGATCACGATGCAGTGGTCGCGGACCACGCCGTCTTCGTCGGGCAGGGTGCAGTTGGTCACGCTGCCGTTCTTGATGAAGCTGTCCACGTTGATGCGGAACAGGGCGAGGCTCACCATGCTGGTCTCGTTGATGTAGTACTCCGCCGAGGCGCCATAGTTGGTCGAACGCCACGGATTGAGGTTCGGATTGCCCGTGGACGTGCCGTTCGCGACGCGGAAGATGGGGCCATCCGGCGTTTCAGCCAGCGAGTAGTTCAGCTGCAGGCCGCCGCCCCAGGTGCTGAGGTCCAGCGGCATCATGTTCTTGGAATAGGCCAGTCGAAACTTCAGCCTGTCGGTGACATCCAGCGAGAAATTGGCTGACGGCAGCACGTCCTGGTAACTGCGCTTGGTGGTGGCGACGCCCGCGTCGAGCGGTTCATCGCCGTAGGCGCCGGGATCGCCGCTCAGATGCTGGTTCACGTCGAGATGCGTGCGGATGAGGCGCACGCCGATGTTGCCGCTGTATGTCATGTCGCCGAGCGTGCCGTTGAAATCGCCCTGCAGGTAACCGGACAGCTCCTTCAGCCTCACGCCCCAGGTCGTTCCAGGCTCGGCCACCTTGACGGTGTCGGGATAGAGCGACTTCCAGAATGAAACGGGGTTGATCATCGCCGAAGGATCAATCGCCCAGAAGTTGATGCCCGAGCCAAGCAGGTTGTTGTACTGCTTCCAGTTGCCCGATAGCGGCGCGGCCGTGTTGGGCATCTGCAATGAGGAGAGCGGGCCGGCGCGGAAGTAGCCCAGGTCGTTGCCGGCGGTGCAGCTTCCGCTGTTCAACACCACGTCGGCGCCGACATAACGCACCAGGCACCCATTCGGATCGCTCGCCCCCATGCCTGCATAGACCGGCGTCTCCAGGGTCCAGCCCTGGTTGTCGGCGTCGCGGATGCTGTTGCGCACGCCGAACTTGAGCTTGAAACCGTCCTGGAAATCGTAGGCGCCATCGAAGCGCAGGGCATTCAGCGCGACCTTGCGGTTGTAGTCGCCGGAGGATTCCAGCGTCTTCATGGTCCAGCCGTTGGGGTTCGCGAAAGCGGACGCCAGCGAGGAGGGCATGCTGACCGTGATGTAGCGGCCGCCGAAGTTCGCGACGATCGGAATGGTGTTCTGCGGAATGCCGTTGGCATTGAACACGCGATTGCCGCCCAGCTCCGCCGGATACACGAAGGTGCCTGGCGGCACCGCATCGTCGGGCACGCCGTCCATCAGCACGTTGGGCCACAGCGCGCCGTCGGAGTCGGAAATATTGACGTCGGTTTCCTGGTACGACTGGCTCGCCGTGTCATGGATGCCGCGCACGCTGGCCGTGAAATTGCCGCCGTTGTCGTAATCCAGCTGCAGGTTGAAGTTCTTCGCGATGGAGTCCTTCTGGATGATCGAGGAGTACGACTCCACGTCGCCCGGCCACTTCTCGTATACCTGCGTGGTATAGATCTGCGAGCCTTCCCAGCCGGGCTCGGGGGTGCCGTAGGAGCCCAGCGCGGGGCTTCCGGTATTGCGCGACTGCAGCGGCACATAGGTGGCGCCCTGCCAGTTGGTGGAGTTGAACTGGATGCCGACGTTGCGGTTGTACTCATGCTGTTGCGAATAGAAGAAGTCGCTGGTGACACTGAAGCCGCTGCCAAGGTCCATCTGGAACGAGGCATTGCCGGACTTGCGCTTGCGCTGCGTGGTGATGTCGTTGAGACCGATGTCCTGGCTGCCCATGAAGACGCCGTTGGACTTGCCGTCGCCGTTGACGTCCACGCTGCCGTCGGCGTTCTGCACGATCTTCGACGGGATCGGCGCACCATTCCATGGCGTCAGGAAGCCGTTGTAGCCGCCCGCGCTGGCGGCGTTCTCGCCGTTGAACACGACGCCGTACTGGTCCAGGCCCTCGGTCGCGTTCATCCGCCGGGTATCGGAATAGTCGGCCGAGATCAGCAGGCCCCAATGGCCGTTGTCGTTGTACGAAATGAGTCCGTTGGCCTCGGGCCCGGTGTGCTCGGTGGTGCTGCCACGCTCGCCGTTGGCGGAGTAGCTGTAGGTGAATCCGCTGGGGAGGTCCCACGGCCGATAGGTGTGCAGGTCGATCGCGCCGCTGATGCCGCCGTCGGTCGTGCTGGCGGTGGTCGACTTGATCACGTCCACGCCGTGGAACAACGTGGAGGGCAGCATGGTGAAATCCGGCTGCTGCGAATCGATCTGGTCCGCCGTGATGAACACTTCGCCGTTCAACATGGTGCCGACCTGCGGCAGGCCACGTACATCCACCGAGGTACCCACGCCGGCGTCGCGGTTGATTTGCACGCCGGTGACACGCTGCAGCGAGTCGGTGATGGTGGTGTCGGGCAGGGCGCCGATGTTTTCCGCCGTGATGCTGTCCTGGATGTTGGGCGCTTCGCGCTTGAGGTCGATGGCGCGCATCTGCGAGGCGCGCACGCCGGACACATTCACGGTGGCCAGCGTGGCGGCGTTCTTCTCCGCTTCGCTGTCCTTGGCCTTGGTATCGGCTTTTTTGGCGTCGGGCGACGGAGCTGCCGGGGCTGGCGCCGGCGCGGCCTGCGCCGTGGTTGCCTGCGGCGCGGGGCCGTCGGCCGGGACGTCGGCGAAGGTCGACGCGCTTGCCGATGCCGATACGGCGGCGAACAGCGACACGGTGATGGCAAAAGACAAGGGATGCTTGCGAAGTACGGTGGACATGGGCTTTAACCTCGTTGGTGTTGCCTGTCGAACCTCAACTGCTCCGTTGGTGAACCAGAAACGCGTGCCGATCGGCCGTGCGGTTCGCGCGCCGTCGTGATGCCATCCATCGACCTCCCCGGTCATGGCTTCGCACGCCACGGCCGTTTGCTCGGTGCTGCTGCGCGAGGCCCCCGCCCCGCGTACCGCTATTTCGAAAACACGACTCGCGCCAACGCCCACTGGCCATCGCGCGGGTCGCCGGTGGCGACGATGCACACGTTGCGGACGCCGGCCCCCACCGGCGAGGCAAGCTTGGCATCGAGCCGAACAGGGCCCTTTGCCTGCGCCGAGCTCTCCATCGGCAAGCGGGCAAGCAGCGGCCCCGTGCAGTTGTCCGCATGAATCTCGAACTCGCCGGTGGCGCCGGCCGCATGGCGCACCACGGCATCCTTCGCCTCGTCGCCGAAGCGCCAGGCGATGCGTTCCGCAGTGATGGCGACGTGCGTGACGCCCGCCAATGGCGCCTTCGGCCACAGCCAGCACGCATTGCCGATGTCCACCGCATAGACCGGCCTTGGGCCCTGTGTCGGCCTGGCGCCATCCAGGCGTGAAGGTGGCTGCCGGGAGCACGTTGCGAGCGCGCTGCTGTCGCGGCTCAGCAACGTGGTTTCATCCAGGACCTGGGTGCGTGGCGCGGCCAGCTCGAAACCGTCCGGTGCAAAGGTGGCGGCCCGCAAGGTGATGCCGCCTGCCAGCGCGAGAGGGCGTGCATAGGAGGCGGACTGCCGGGTGGGCTCCGAGCCGTCGGTCGTGTACCGAATCGTTCCGAAGCCCGTCTGGGTGGACAGCTCGACACGGAAGGCGCCATCGATGGCGGCCACATGGAAGACCGGCGCGTATGCACTGTCGGCATAGTCGATGCCCAGCGCGCGATAGCGCGCCAGTTCGGCCGGCATGCGCTGCAGGAAGCCGCTCCAGTCGCGGGCCTCCTCAGGCGACCAGCCAAGCTCCGACAACGCCGCGATACGCGGGAAAACCGCGTGCTGATCATGCGCGAAGGTGAGCATCTGCTCGGTCCACAGGCCGCCCTGCACGCCGATGACGTGCCTGGCGTCGGTCGTGCTCGCACCGCCGGGAATCACCGCCGTGTCATAGGCCTGCCGCAAGGTCGCTGCGGGAGGCGGCCCCGCCCACTCATCGGGCAGGTCGGACTGGACATGATCGAAATACAACGACTCCTGCGGCGTCATGATCACGTCGTGGCCCTGCTTGATCGCCGCGAGCGCCACGCGCTCGTTGTGATCGCCATGCCACGACATCACCACCTGTGGCGTCGGAAGCCTTGCGCCGGCCGCAAGTTCGTCATCCCAGCCCACCGGGATGCGACCGTGCTCCAGCAGATGCGCGGCCACCTGGTTGGTGAACCAGACCTGCAGCTGGTCCATGTTGGCCAGGCCCAGCCTGTGCATCTGGGCACGCACCCCGGGAGATGCGTTCCATTGCTGCTTGTCGGCTTCGTCACCGCCGATGGAGATGTATCGCGAGGGAAACAGCCGCATCATTTCGTCGAGCACGTCATCGACGAACTGCAAGGACTTCTCATCCGGCGTGAGCAGCCAGGGGCTGATGCCCCAGTCCGTCCACACCGAGGGGCGCTCGCCGGTAACGCCCAGCCGCGGATAGGCGGCGACAGCTGCCTGCGAATGTCCGGGAAGATCGAATTCCGGCACGACATCCACGTAGCGCTCGGCGGCGTAGCGCACGATCTCGCGCGCATCGGCCTCCGTGTAGAAGCCGCAATAGGGTGCATCCGGCGAGCCGGACAGCTCGCTGTCGAGACCGACCGCTTTTCGGCAGGCGCCGATGTTGGTCAGCCCGGGATATTGGGGAATGGCGAGCCGCCAGCCCTGGTCCTCCGTCAGGTGCCAGAGCAGCACGTTCAATTTGTTGAGCGACATCCAGTCGATCAGTTTCTTGATGTCGGCCACGCTCTGGAAGTGGCGCCCCGAATCGAGCAGCAAGGCACGCCACGCAAAACGCGGGTGGTCGTCGATGGCACCGTAGGCGACCGTCACGGGTGAGCCGTGCGTCCATCCGGGGGGCGTCAGCAATTGCCACAGGGTGACGCTGCCGTAGAACGCGCCGCGCGGCGTGCGCGAGGTGACCCGGATGCCGCCTTCGTCGATCGTCATGCGATAGCCGGACTCATCCGCGATGGCGGCGCGAGGATTCACGTCGAACGTGATCGCCGCATGCGTCACATCGGTCGTCGCCAGGCGCAGGCGCAACCCCTGGGTGTCGGCCACGCGTTGCACCAGCCGCTCGGCAATCGATCGTGCTTCTCCGGCACCGGCGCCTTGCACCGAAACCACGGCGCCATCCGCGATCCGGATCGAGCCTGATGCCGCGGGGCGTGCCTCGGCCGGTTGTGGCAGCAACGACCACGCAGGTGCGGCGGGCGATGCCGCGGCCGCGCCATGGATCGCCAGCCACAGGATGGCCGCGCTTGAGAGGAGGGCGATGCGACTCATGCGCTCGTTCCTCCTTCGGCGACATGCCGCGGCGATCCGGGCATGCCATGCCTGAGGTACCACCGTGCCGCGCCCTGGACGCCGTGCTGGCCGTGCTCTGTCACCCATACCGGCATTTGCGACAGCAGCGTGCGTGCGCTGCGCCCGTGCAGGAATCGCTCCGCGAAGGCGCTGTGCTTGAGCAGGTCGAACAAGGCGGACAGAAAGCCCCCGGCGAGATACACGCCGCCGGTGGACATGAAGGTCATGGCGAGGTTGCCGGCAAAGCTTCCCAGCGACGCGCAGAACAACTGCACGGCTTCTTCCGCCTGCGCATCGTTGCGTGCGAGAGCTGCCGCGGTCACGGCCTCGGGCGTGGCCAGCTTCGGCGCTTCACCTTGCAGCGCGCACAGGGTCGCGTAAATCGTCAGCAGGCCAGGGCCAGACACGATGTGCTCAAACGGCACATAGCCGCCATCCGGCGCCAGGTGAGCGAGCACCTCGCGTTCGCGGGTCGAATGCGGTGCGAAATCCATCTGCCCGGCTTCCGTCGCCAATACGAAGCCGCCGCTCGGGGAAGGGATGTGTACTGCCGCACCGAGCCCCGTGCCCGGGCCGACCACCAGGATCGGGCCACTGGGGCGGGTGTCTGGTCCGCACAGATGGCGTCCGTCATTGGCGAGCGCACCGTCGAGCGCGTAGGCCAGCGCTTCGAAGTCATTGAGTACTGCCACCTCGTCGAGGCCCAGGGCCTGGCGCAGCTGCGTCAGGTGAATGGGCCAGGGGAGGTTGTCGTTGACCACTTCGTCGCCCACGACCTGGCCCGCGCAGGCCAGCACGCAGTGCTTGATCGGAAGGTGCGCATGGATATCCAGGAAGGCCTGCAGCAGCGCCGACAGCATCGTGAATTCAGCGCAGGGGTAGACGCGATAGGCCAGCGTTTCGAAGCCCCGGGCATCGTGGGGCGCGGCGCGCATCAGCGCGACGCGGCCATGCGTGCCGCCGATATCGGCCGCCAGAAATGGCGCCGCTGGTATCCCCGCCAGTCGATCCATTGCCACGTCCCGAGCGCCCCCGCAGTGGAACTGGCATCAGGGTGTAACCGAATTGACACCGGTGTCAAGCGGTGCCGCAGCATGGGCGAAAAATCCGCCGGCAGCGTCGAAAGTGGCGCGCTCTTCCCGGATTGGGGCAGCGTTCGGGCAGCCCGGGCGTGGCGCAGGCAAGTCAGCAGGGCGCCCGGCACGCCGGCTGAGGCCGCCTGGATCTTCGTGGCTTGGCTTGTCGATACCGGCGTGGCGATACGAAACGCCATGGACGTCCAAACACGATCCGCCTTCGCGGAGCGTGGGTTCGGGAAGGCGAGGGCAGGGCCGTCGGAAGCGTCGTTACCGCCGGTTGGTCATGCTTGGGGCGAGCGGCATCCACAGGCGCACACGAACGAGCTGTCACGCACCTGCCGTCGCGCCGCGGCGATGGTGGTGCCCCCGGCCCGCATGATCGAGGCCGGGGGCACCGGGTGTGCTATTGGACGATGTTCGCCGTGACGTGATACACGCGTCCGCCCCAGCCGTCATCGGGGAAGGCGTCCGACACCTTGACGTAAACCGGCTTGGCGCCATTGATCGCCGTGCCGAGATATGGCGTCAGGTCGATGGTGCGGTCGGCCTTGTTCGAGCCATCGGTCACTCGATTGGCCTCCTGCAACACGGTTGTCCAATGCGTGTTGTCGGCGCTGACCTGCACCAGGAATTCGGCATCGATGGTCAGGGTGACCTGCGCCGATGTCGCATCGGCCGGCAAGGGGAACCGGTAGGTGAAGTGGGCGTTGCCATCGGCGAAGCGGTTCTGCACGCCGTTGCTCTGCGAGCCATCGGGATCGAACAGCCACGGATCTTCATCGACGGTGCCGGTGTCGAAATCGATCTTGTGCGCCACCAGTACATCCGCCTGCGTGGTGAAGTGGAGGCCGGCCGCCGCCACGTTCGCCGTGACCATGTGATGTCCGTCGATTGCCGAGCTCGGCACGGTGACTTTCAGCGGAATGGCGCCGCTGACCGGTGCCGCATTGCCGTGCGGCTGCAGGGTCAGCATGGTGGAGCGCGGCGTGACATTCCAGCCGACGGGCGCATCGATGGAGGCGAGTGTCTGCAACGGGAAGAAGCCGGTGGCCGAGGCGCCAAGATCGATGCCGACCACCGTGGTGCCCGATGCGGCCGGCATGATCACCGGTTGCGCCGGCGACATGGTGGCGGCCAACGACACCTGCGGCGTCAGGGTCGGCACCTCGCCGATGAGGGCACTGAGCGCGCTGGCCTGGGTGCGCCAGTCGAACACATTGGGGTGATCGTTGCTGGTGGCGCCGGACCAGCGGGTGCCAAGCCGGCCGGCGGCGTCGCGATCGTTGGCCCAGATGCTTTCGGCTTGTTGCACGAGGAACGCCGCGTACTGCGCATCGTGGGTGGTGTCGACCAGGTCGGTCCAGTAGCGCATGAAGATGCCCTTGAACTGCTTGGCATTGTCATCGCAGGTCTGGGTGGCGGCATCGCAGGCTTCGGTCAGGATGCCGTTCGTCACCAGCGCGTTCGGACCCGTCGCGGCATCGGCCAGGCGCCGCACGCTCGCCAGGATGTCCGTATCCCTGGTGGCGCGCCACAACTCCAGGCCGGCGCCGATCGCCAGGCCCTGGTTGTAGGTCCACACGTTCTGGCCGTTGTTGGTGCACGCATCGGTGAGGCCGTCGTTGACCAGGCCATTGGCATTGATCATGCCGCTGTTCTGGAACCACGCCCAGGCGGTGCGGGAACGCGTCAACCAGAGCGTGTCGCCGGGAATCCGGTTGTGAAGCTCGGCGGTGAGCCGTATCCACAAACCGTTGGTGACGGCGTTCTTGTAGGTGCGCTCGGCGTTCCACCAGACGCCGCCACCGCAAGTGCTGGTGTCCCAATAGCCATTCACGTAGTTGGCGATGGTGACCGCCATGTCCAGATACTTCGGATTCCTGGTCAGATCGTAGGCCTGCACCCAGGTCAGGCCCCACCATTCGGTGTCGTCGATGGCGCGGCTGGTGAAGTTGCCGAGCAGCGGATCGCCGGAGAGCACGCCGCCTGGAAACACACCCTTGTCCTTCTCGAAGGTGTTGTCCAGCTGGCCGAGATAGCGGCGATCACCGGTGCGCTGCATGTAGTCGCCAATGGTCTGCAGCGCGACAGCCGAGTTCCACCAGCTGGCGGGAAACCAGGCCTTGGCGGGGTCGTACGAACTCATCAGGACGTCGGCCGCGACCCGGGCGCGGGCGACGGCCGTCGACCCGTCGGCCCGCGGGCTGTCCGGGTTGGTCTGTGCGACCGCTGCCGCAGGCATGGCGGCGGTGACGATCATCAAGCTGGCCGTGGCCAGCAGCATCCGGGCACGTATGCGTAAGGCTTCGAGATTCATGATCAGAAGCGCTCCTTTCGGATACCCACGAAGAGAGTGGGGCTGCATTGCCCCACCTGTCCACAGCCGGAGCGTGGGCGGTGATCCGGCATGGAAACCTCGCGCACGGAGCCGTCTAGACGGCCAAGTCCATACGCCTGTAAGCCAGTCTTTTCCCGGCAAGCGCCACCTGGCGCTCGCCAGCCGCCCTGTTTCAATCCCGCACTTAGATCGATCTAAATATCAATCCTAAAAAAAGGCCATGCCGCGATGGTCCCCGTGTCCGGATACTCGGCGATCTGTGCCTCTGCGCAACTGTAACCTGCTTTCGCGATGCGAAGCTTGCTGCGTTGCAAAAGCGCGCATGCGCCGCCGCGTCAGCAGGTTGATTTGCAGCGCGATGGCATCGCTCGCGTCCGCTTGCGACGCGACGCGCGGGCGTGCGGAGTTTCAGCTCGACGCCATGGACTGCATGGGGCGCGCCGGGCTCGCACGTGCCTGGCGATTTCATGCGGGCGCGAATCGTTGCCGCGACGTGCGGCATGGCCCGCTCAATCGATCAGCAACCCGGCATCCCGAAGGCGCTGGCGCAAGCCGTCGAGCTTGTCGCCATAGCGGGCGCTTCGCGCTGTATCCCGGCGCAGCGGCTGACGGACTTGCGCGGCACTGGGCGCGCTCATCACGGTGCGCGACGTCTTGTGGAAGGCAAGGCAGGCCGCATCGAACGGGAGGCCGCAGAAATCCAGCAGGTTCCTGATGACGGGCTCCGGCTCGGCCACCAGCGACTCGTATGGAAGATCGAGCACGCGGCCGGGATATCGCTCCAGCCAGAAACGGGTAAGGCGCGAGAAGTCGACGCAGTAGTCGGCCATCTCGTCGAGATCGCAGGTGAAGCCGGTCTGCTCCGTGAAGCACTGGCGGTAACACGCAAGGCAGGTTTCGACCGGGTCGCGGCGAACGATCACCACGCGCGCCGCCGGCAGCATCGCCAACGCGGCACCCACCAGGTACCAGGTCACCAGGCTCTTGTCGGTGAAGCGCGGCTTGGCCTTGCGCCACTGCGCGGTGCGCGCGAGGTACTCCTTGCCGAGTCGATGCCAGTCTTCGGGTGTGGCGTCGCACGCCCATAGCGGAAAGGCCGAATGGCGCCGACGTGTTTCGTCGTCGATCACCTGCGACATGTCCTTGATCTCGTTGGCGCCTTCGACCTCCGGGTGCGACGCCAGGATCTGCTCGACCAGTGTCGAGCCCGAACGTGGAATGCTGACGATGAAGGTGACTTCACGGCCGAGTGCCGGATCCAGTGGCGGCGGCATGTCGCTGGCGAAGATGCGCAGGATCGCGTCCACGCGCCGGCGTTCCCCGGCGGCATCCCACTTGACCCGTTTGCGGCGCGAGGCGTTGGCCCAGCGGAACGTTTCGAAGGCCTCGCCGTAATCGCCCAGGTCTTCCTGCGCCTTGGCGAGCGTGAAACCGAGCAACTCGCGGTGGCGGGGCGGCAAGCCTTCGCGTGCCAGGACGCGCTGGAGGGCCGCCGCGTCCGCGCTGTCAAAGCGGACGGTATTGAGATTCGACAGGCCAAACCATCCCTCGGCATGGGCTGGATCCAGGCGAATGACCTCCCTGAAACCCGCCACGGCAGCGTCGATCTCGCCCAGGCTCGCCTGCGCCTTGGACAGCGACAAGCGGGCGGGCACATGCGAGGCATCAAGCGCGAGTGCCCGTTGCAGGGCCGAAACAGCCTCGCCGGTGTGCGTCGCCCTCGACAGTGCTTCGCCGAGATTGAACCAGGCTGGCGCGGATCGCGGTTGCAACTCGCAGGCACGACGAAGATGCTCCAGCGCCTGCCCGACGTTGCCGCGTTCGAACAGCGCGATGCCGAGGCAGACATGCAGGTCGGAGTCGTCGGGCCATATCGAAAGCACGCGCTGGAAGCAGTCGATGGCCTGGGCGTGATTGCCGCGGCGCTGGGCCACCATGCCCAGCATGCGGATGGCGGTGGGCTCCTCCGGCACCAGGGCGAGCACGCCGATCAAGGAACGTTCGGCGGCGTCGAGGGCATGGCGCGCCCATTCTTCGCGCGCTCGCGCAAGCAAGCGTTCGGCCGCGCCCGAAAGCGGTTGTCGAGGCACGCCCTGCGCTGGCCGAGGTTCTGTCATGTCGTCACCGGCAATGATCGATTCCGCAGACTATACAAGTCGCGCAAGCGTCGCAAAAAAACGCCGGGCAGGGCCCGGCGCGGGGAAGGGAGGTCTGCGGGTCGTCAAAAATCGTAGGCCACCGAGAACCTGACGTAGCGCGGTGAGAGCGTGTCCTGCACCCGGCCGAAGTCGGGATTGGGGCTGGAGGTCGTGCCGTAGAAGTCGTTATAGAAAACAGGCGTCTGCTGGTCGAGCAGGTTGAAGACGGCGAGGTTGAAATCGAGCTTGTGATCCGCCCAGCCCGGTTTGTAATCCACGTTGAGACCGACCTGGTGCGTCCATGGCAGGCGACCCAGCGAACCCGGCGGGACAGGTTCGCCGCCACACCAGTAATAGGTATGGGAGCCGTGCAGCGCCAGCTGGTTGGGTCCATAGCCGCCACGGCACAGCACCGGCGTGCCGGATGCGATGTAGAGGTTGGCGCCCAGTGTCCAGTCCGGGGCGACCTGATAGGCGCCGAACAGCTTTATCTGGTGCCTGCGGTCATTGGGCAGCACGCCGGAGGAATATTCCATGCGCTCGGGGAAATCCCAGCCCGTCGTGAGCGACTCATAGGAGCCACCCTGCTGGGAGTACGTGCTCACCGGGCCTTCGTCGTTGCCCCAGGTGCGCGAGAACACGTAGTCGAGCTTGGCGAACCACTTGCCGTCCCACGCGTGCTCCAGCGACAGATCCAGCGAGTAGTAGCGGCGCGTCGGCCCCTTCGGGAAGCCCTGGTCCTTGGAGGACAACGTCACCGGCACGAGCGCGCCGCCCGGCGAGCGCATCCACAGGTTGCTGGTCTCGCCCGGATTGATCAGCACCAGGCTTTGCGCCCACTGGCTGCAGGTGTCCGGCGTCATGAACGCATAGCCCTGCGCGCGGCCGGCCGCGCACTCGATCTGGATATCGTCGAAGTCGTCGATGATGCGGTTCATGCGCTGGTAGGTGCCGGTCGCGCCGAACACCCACGACGTCCCCAGCATCTCGAACTGCTGCTGCAGGCCCAGCACGTAGTTGTCCGAGTACTCGGCCTTGATGTTGCGCGATGCGGAAACGCGCGGGTCCTTGGCCTGGCCGTACTCGCTGTCGATCGACACGCCCGTCGACGGATTCTGCGGCAGGGGCGTGAACCCGATCGGCGCGCCCGTGGCCGGATCGATGCCGGTGTAGGTGCCATACACGCCGGCATTGGTCACCGGTGCGGCGATCGACAGCGCCACCTGTTCCGGCAGCGCCAGGTAGTAGCGGCCCGCATTGCCGAACACCTTCAGCGAGGCGTCGCCATGCACGTCCCAGCTGAAGCCCAGGCGTGGCGCCCACTGCGGCTTGGTCAGGCGGATATACGGCACGCCCGAGGCGTCGTAGTTGGTGAACTGGTCGTTGCGCACGCCCAGGTTCAACAGCAGGTTCGGCGTGACCTGCCAGTTGTCCATGACGTACTGCGCGCGCTGCGTGACGCGCACGGAAGCCACGCTGATGTCGGTGTGCTGTTGTACGTAGTAGCAGCGAACCGTGCCGGTGCTGTCAGGGTGGCACTGGGTCGATGGCGCGACATAGGGCGGCACGCTGGGGTCCACGCCGAACACCGGCGAGCCGGGGTCGCTCTGCCCATAGATCCACTGGTATCCCGGACCGGGGTTCACCGAGCCGTCGTTCAAGTCCGTGGAATTGATGTTGTCGATACCGACCTGGAAGTCGTGGTCGCCGAGCTTGTAGTCGAGGTCCAGGCGGTAGTTCGTCACCGACTCCTTGTGATTGGGGTCGGTGATGGTCGAGTTGATCTGCGAGTTGGAGATGCCGCCGGGAGGCACGAACGCCGGATCCTGCACCGAGCTGCTGGCGATATGCGGCAGCAGGGGGTCGAAGCCTTCATAACCCGGCTGGCTCGTGTAGTACGAGCCGTGCATCTTGCCGACCATCGCATTCAGCGTCAGGTTGTCGGTGATGTAGGAGGTGTAGTTGGCCACCCATACCTTGAACGTGGTCCGCTTGATCTGGTCGAGGCTGTTGAAGTCACCCGGCTTGAGGGTGTCGTAGTCGAAGTCGTAGATGGTGCCGGCGGTCTTGTGCGAGTTCTGCACATAGCTCGCGCTCAGGACGTTGCTGTCGTTGATGTTCCAGTTGAACTTGGTATAGAACTTAGGATCGTGCACCTTCCACGTCTCGGTCGTGGCGGTGCTGCTGAACTCCGACGTGGTGCGGTAATGGGAGTCGTCCTGCTCCATGCCGATGTAGAAGAACAGCTTGTCCTTGATGAGCGGGCCGCTCACGTAGGCGTCGTAGATGGTCTCGCTGCTGCTGTTGTTGTTGCGATAGACGGCCAGGTCGCCAGGACGGTTGCCGGCGCTGGTCACCAGCTTGTTGGCGTAGTAGTAGTTGTCCGGGTCGGTGCGCAGGCTGCCCGGCTGCCACAGGGCGCGCGCGCCGAAATGCCAGTCGTTGTCGCCGCTCTTGCCGATCTGGTTGATCACGCCGCCGATGGAGCGGCCGTAGCGGGCGTCGTAGCCGCTGATGAAGGTCTGCTGCTGTTCGATGGCGCCATAGGGCAGGGAGATGCCGCCCTGGTTGTTGAGCAGCTCGGTGGTGTTCATGCCATCGAGGTAGTAGGCGTTCTCCGCCGTCGATGCGCCGCCGAACACCAGGTTCGGCGTGCCCAGCGGACCGGTGCCGATCTCGGGCGAACCCAGGTTGACGCCAGGCGCGAGCAGGGCGATGTCCTCGGCGGTGCGCTGCAAGGGCAATTGCTGCAATTGCTTCGCGGTGATCGTCGTCACCTGGTTGGTGGTGCTTACGTCGATGGGCGGCAGCGACGTGCCGGTGACGTTGATCGTGCTCAGCGTCCGGGCTCCCGTGGCAGTCGGGGCGGCGAAATCCACCGCGACCGCGCCTGCCGCCACCGGGCTCACTCCGCTGCGCGAATCCACGACCTTGCCATCCTGCAGCAGCGACACGGTGTAGGTGCCGACCGGCAAGGTGACCGAGTACTTGCCGGATGCCCCGACATCGATGGTTCGATTGAAGCCTGAGCCGCCGGTGATCTGGACAGATTCGCCTGCCACCGCAGGCACCGTGCCGTAGATCGTGCCGTTGGTCGCCTGCGCCCACGCGTTGCCCGTGAGGCCCAGGACGATCGATCCGATGGCAAGCGGTAGCGCCTTGCACTTGAGGACATGCTGGGGATGCAGCGCGCGCAAAGATTTGCCCTTCATGACGATGTGCACTCCACTCTGTTGAAACGCCCGTACTGCGCCTTCAGGCCGAGGAGCGGTGCGTTCGGTCCTTGGCAGGAACGGAACGCGGATGGCTTCGCGGCAACCACAGGTCATGCGAGCCGTGACGGCTCGACAGACGAAACCTGGACCTGACCGGGCAACAGGCGACGACAGCGCGCTTCGACATCGCGATGCGGATCGGCCTCATGGGACAGATCCTTCGTGAGTTGGCATGCGCTGCGAGCGGTTCTCCCCAACCAGCCCACAAGTGCTTGCGCGAGCGTAGTCTCGGGCTGGTACGAGCCGCCAATGAAAAAACATCGGCTCACCATAACTGGGGGTTATGGGGACGTGGTTTGCGAGGCCCGCGCGCAATCGGCAGGCCGATCATCGATGGCGCAGCGCCAGCGATTCGATGCCGCGACACCGAAAAACGGCTCGATCCACCGGGCGTCGACGCGCGCGCCTGCGCCACGCAGGCATCACCGTCTACCTCAGATCACTTCCACACGTTGACGAACACCGTGATGATCACGGCATTGGTGAAGTCGATGAGGAACGCGCCCACCACCGGCGCGACGAGAAACGCGCGTGGCGCGGGGCCGAAGCGTTCCGTGAGCGAACTCATGCAGGCCATCGCATTGGCGGTAGTGCCGAGCATGAAGCCGGTGAAGCCGCTCGCCATGACGGCGGCGTCGTAGTCGCGCCCCATCAGCTGCAGCAGCGGCCAACAGCACAAGGCCACCACCAGCACGGTCTGCAGCGCCAGGTTGACCAGCAGCGGCGCCGCCATGCCCGACAGGTCCCACAGGTGCAGATCCATCAGCGCCATCACGAGAAACAACGAGAGGCTGATGCTGCCGATCATCTCCATGCTGCACGCCGACAGGCCAAACCAGCCGAAGTGATCGTCGATGTTGCGGATCACCGCGCCCGCCAGCATGGCGCCGATGTACGCGGGCAGGGTGAGGCCGAGCATCCCCAGGCCCGCGCTGATCCATGCGCCGATACCCATGGCGATCAGCATGAACACGAGGCTCTTGAGTCCCGCGTAGGCAGGGTCCGCGATCCGGCGTTTCGTCGATGGCGCGACGGGCGGTGCCGTCGCGTCGGTGTCCGCGCGCGTGGCGCCGGCAGGGTACAGTCCAAGCCGCTCGATCAGCAGGGCCGCCAGCGGCGCACCCAGGATGGAGCCGCACACGATGCCGGCCATGGCATTGGCCAGGGCCACGCTCTTGGCGCCCTGCACGCCGGCACTCGCGAACAGCGGCGCGAACGCAAGTCCCGTGGCCGGCCCACCCGCCAACGTGGCCGAGCCGGTCACCACGCCAAACAGCGGTGGCAGTCCAAACGCCTTGGCCATACCCACGCCCAGCAGGTTCTGGATCACGGCCAACCCGCTTGCCAATCCAAGGAACAGCAGGATCTGCCGGCCGCCGATCTTCAGCAGCGTGGCGCTGGCGTTGAAGCCGATGCCGGTGAAGAAGGCGATCATCAACGGCTGCTCGAGCCCGGTGTCGAAATGGATGGGCGTGACGTTCCAGTGCCGGCACGCCAGCATCAGCAGCGCCACCAGCAGGCCGCCAATGACGGGCGCGGGAATGCTGAAGCGCGCCAGCACCGGCACGCGCCGCCGGATGGCGTAGCCGACAAGCAGCAACAGGCCGCCGCAGGCCAATGTCTGTATCGAGTCGAGTGTCAGCACGCGCGAGTACCCAGGTCGACAGCGAGGGTGAGTCTATATGCTCATTTCGCGAAGCTGGCGAGGAGGTGGTCGGTCATGGCCTCCACGCCCATGGATACCGGATCCTGGCAGGGCAGGCCGAACAAGGCGCCGACGCGCTCGCAGAGTGCGTGCGCCTCGTCCACGGGCAGGCTCGACGTATTGAGCGCGATGCCCACCGGCTTCACTGCCGGGTTGGTCAGTCGCGCAGCGGCGAGGTTGGCTTCCATGCAGGCCATGAGATCGGGGATCGGATAACCGGGCAGTCCGCGCATATGGCGCCGCGTGGGCTCATGGCACAGCACCAGCGCATCGGGCTGAGAGCCGTGCAGCAAGCCGAGCGATACGCCGGCGAAGGAAGGATGGAACAGCGAGCCCTGGCCCTCGATGAGATCCCATCCGTCGTCGTTCCGCGCCGGCGATATGGCTTCGGCCGCGCCGGAGATGAAATCCGCCACCACCGCGTCGATGGGGATGCCCGAGCCCGCGACGAGAATGCCTGTCTGGCCGGTCGCCCGAAAATCCGCGCGATGGCCGCGCCGGCGCAGCGAGCGCTCCAGCGCCAACGCCGTATACATCTTGCCCACCGAACAATCCGTGCCCACCGTCAGCAGTCGCCGTCCCGCACGCGGCTTGCCGGTGCCCACCGGTATGCCTGGCCTGGGCGCGCGCGCATCGAACAGCGTGCGGCCGTGGCTGCGTGCCGCCGCCACGATATCGGGGTCGTCATTGAGCCGATGATGCAGGCCCGACACCACGTGAAGACCAGCCTCCAGCGCGGCAATGGCGTCGGCGATCATCTCCGGGCCCATCACGCCGCCTGCGTTCGCCACGCCGATCACCATCGTGCGTGCGCCATCCGCCAGGCTTTGCGCGAGGCCGACATCCCGCAGCCCCAGCGTCACCGCGCAGTCCTCCCGGCGATACTGGCCCAGGCACCATTGCGGCCGCCAATACGCCAGGCCACGCGCTGTCTTGATCGACAGGTCGTCGGCGGCACTACCCAGGTACAACACGTACGGCGGTCCCCACGGGGCGCCTTCTTCGCCTTGCGCGGACATCGGCAGCTCCTTTCCTGCGGGCAGGTCGTTCCATGCGTGGCGGAAACCCCGGTGCGTGAGGCGTCCTTGCCGCCGGGCCGAGCATAGTCAGCGCTACAGGCGTGCAGCCAATGAAAAGATGGGCACGAGGCATAACCGGTGGTTGTGGATGCCGGATGCCCGCGGCATGCCTTCTGGCACCGCCGAATTTGTCTGCCCATCGGTAATGTGCTGCACTGAAAGCGGGCAATCGCCGCATTGGACCAGATGGGGATCGGGCTATGCGTCTGCGTTACATCGAGCTGTTCCATGCTGTCCTGAGCACGGGCAGCCTCACTGGCGCAGCGAGCCTGTTGAACGTGTCGCAGCCCGCGGCCAGCAAGGCATTGCAGCAGGCCGAGAGCCACCTGGGCTTTCCGCTTTTCAGCCGCGTGCGCGGCCGCTTGCAGCCCACGCCGCAGGCGTTGCTGATGCGCCACCAGATCGACAAGCTGATGCGCGACCTGTACGACCTGCGACGCCTGGCGGTGAACATCACCCGGCCGGAAAGCCATCCGTTGAGGGTGACCTGCACGCCGGCGCTGGCCCAGGTGCTGGTACCCGATGCCATCGCGCGGCTGGGCGAGGTCTATCCGGAAACCATCGTCGAGCTGTTCACCCAGCACTCGGCGGTCATGTGCGAATCGCTGATGCTGCGCGAAGCCGACATCGGCCTCACCCTGCAGGACATCAATCACCATGGGCTGGTGCAGGAGCCGTTGTGCCGCGGCAACATCAAGGTGATCGCGCCGCCGGGCTGGTGGCCCGAGCGTGAACTCGACCGGCCGTTGCCGATCAAGGCGCTGGCCGGCCAGCCGATGATCGGCATCACCGTCCAGGATGCCTTGGGCGCCATGCTGCAGAACCATCTCACCAAGGTCGAGCCGGCGCCGGTGACCAAGGTCTGGGTGCAGACCTACCAGCTGGCCTGCTCGCTGGTCGCGCGGGGAGGCGGGCTGGCCCTGGTCGATCCCTTCACCGCGCAATGCAGCAGGGAGCCCGTGCAGAAGCGCGCCCTGAAGCTGGAGATGGACGTCGTCCTGTACGCCGTCTACCGTCCCGACAGTCCGCTCGACAGCGTGCAGACGCGCTTCCTCGACTACATGAGGCAAATGGCGAAGAAGATATTGACGAACTCTTGAGTCGCGCTTGCCGCGTATTTGCGATATCGATGGCCCGGCGGTCGAATCGCGGCGAATGAAGCGGGCGCCACTTCACGGTTTGATCTCCATCGCGGCGCGAAATTTGCTTCCAACTGGGAAGCGCGGCATGGGCGATCATGGCGGAACCGTCATGGCGCGATGCCGGCGAACCTTGCTCCGCGACCCTTTCGCTGCTCATGTAACGCAGGACCGGCTGCGCGAACCATGGTGACAATGAAGGCTCCTCCCAAGATTCCATCGCCGCTGGCCATTCTCCTGTTCGGCGTCCTGACGGCCGTGCTGCTCCTCGCCGCCATCATCAACGGCCTGCGATCCGACCTTCACTCGCAGCTCGAGGAAAGCGGCCGCCGCGCCGACGAGGTGGCGCGCAACGTGGCGCAGGCCGTTCGCCTGCCTTTGCGCACCGGCGCCAACGCCATGACCTTCATCGCCGAGGAATCGGCTCGCCTCCAGCGCACGGCACCGGAGCAGGGCGATGTGCTCATCAAGGGGCTGGTCACGGAAATTCTCGGGCGCCAGCCGCAGATGGTGGACATCACCTTCCTCGATGTCGCCACGCCCGGCGACGGTGCCGCGCCGTCGATGCCGCCGCCCAGGTGGACGTTGTGCGCGGCACGCGCGTCCTCGCCGTCGGGCGCGCCATGCTTTGGCCCCATCACCAGGCTGCCCGGCGGCCTGGCGCTGTCCGTGGCGGCGCCCGTGGATGGCCGCCGCTGGGTGACTGGAGACATCAGCCTGTCCGCGCTGGAACGTGCCGTTGAAAATGTTCCCCATGGAAGCGGCACGTCCTTCAAGGTGGTCGATGAGCAGGGCAGGCCGATCGCGCAGGGCGGCAACCTGGACGCGACGCCGGCATCGGCCGATATGGCGGAGACACCGTCCTGGACCGAAAAGCTGTTCAAGGTCCACGCGCCTTCACCCCTCGTGGTGTCGTTGCGGGTCGAGCCTTATCCCTTCAAGGTCATTGCCCATACCAGCCGCCAGGCAGCACTTGCCGCCTGGCACAGGCATGTCGCGGTGGCCGCCGCCTTCTACGCGCTCTATCTATTGGTCTTCGCGGGCTTGCTGGGCGTGATGTACCGCGCCACGAGGATGCAGCGCTACTACATCCGTCATCTGGTAGGCAAAACGCAGGAGCTGCACGCCGCGCAACGCGTGGGCCGGACCGCCATCTGGAGCTTCCACGACTCGCGTTTCCATTGCACCGACGAGAGTGGCGAGCTGTTCGGCCTTTCCGGCGGGCGATGCACGGCCAGTGCGAGGGAATTCCTGGCGCTCGTGCTCCCCAGGGATCGACCGGCACTCGCCAGGCAGGCCAGGGCAGCCTGGAAAACCCATGGCGCCTTGCATGCCGAATTCCAGATACGGAAGTCCGGCGGCGCCGTGCGCCACCTGTCCGCGCGCGGGCAGGTCGTGGTCGACGATGACGGGACCAAAAAGATGACCGGAACGGTCGTCGACGTCACGGAGCAGTGGGAGGCGCGCCGAAGGCACGCGGAAAGCGAGCACCGCTTCCGCACGTTGTTCGACCACAATCCGCTCGCATTCTGGGTGTTCGACGCTGCCACCCTGCGGTTTCTCGAGGTCAATGCCGAAGCCGTGAGGGCCTACGGTTACACGCGCGATGAATTCCTCCGCATGACCATCCACGACATCCGGGATCCGGATGACCGTCGTGAACTCGCCGAGCATCTTGGGATGCCCAGCGACGAAAGGACGAATCCCCAGCTGTGGGTGCACCGCACCAAGGACGGCCGGGCCATCGATGTGCGCATCCACGCGGCCGACATCGAGTTCAATGGCGTGCCGGCGCGACTGATCATGGCGGAGGACGTCCGCGCGGAGCTCGCCGGCGAGCGGGAAGTGATGTACCACGCCTCGCATGACTTGGCGACAGGCTTACCCAATCAGCATGCGCTACTGAGTCGAATGGACACGCTCGTGGCCAATGGGCGCGAGTTCGGCATCGCCTATATCCAATTGCTGGGCATGGATGCCATTGCGGACACCTTTGGCATCCAGGTGGCGACGGGCACCTTGCAGGCCATGGCGGCACGCCTGAGCGAAGGTATCGGCCCCGACGAATTCCTCGCGGCGATCAACCAGGAGGCGTTCGCATGGATGGCTTCCGGGGAACTCATGACCGAGGTCCGTCTGCGCTGGATTGTCCAGTGCGTGGCAGAGCCCCTGTTCTACGAGGACACCCAGCACCAGATAGACATCGTGGTGGGCACCGCCAGGCATCCGGACGATGCCGTGCGTTCGGACGTGCTGCTCGGATGCGCCGCATTGGCGGCGCATGCGCATATCCGCAGCGACCGCCCCATTCATGGCTTCGAACCCTCGCTCGCACGCGACTCCCGGGAGCGGCTGCACTTCGCCGCGAATTTGCGGCGGGCCGTCAATCGGCACGAATTCGAACTGCACTTCCAGCCCATCACGGACTACCCGGGCATGCGGCTCATCGGGCTGGAGGCGCTTATCCGATGGCCGCAACCCGATGGCACGTTCATCCCGCCGTCGACGTTCATTCCGTTGTGCGAGGAATCGGGGCTTATCGTTCCGCTGGGGCAGTGGGTTCTCAACCAGGTGGCCAAGGCGGCCACGCGACTTGCGGATGCGGGCTTCAGGCACCTGCCGATCGGCATCAACGTCTCGCCGGCGGAACTGCGCAACGGTGACCTGGTGGCGAACCTTCGCGCGGCCCGGACCCATTACGCCCTGGAAGGCGGCGCCATCTATGTGGAGCTGACGGAAAGCTGCCTGATCGAACACCGGGACAAGGCCATCGACGTGATGAGGAAGTTGCGCGACGAAGGCATCGCGATTGCGCTGGACGATTTCGGCACGGGCTTTTCCAGCCTTTCCTATCTGCGCGACCTGCCGATCGACATGCTGAAGATCGACCAGGGATTCATACGCGACGTCGACCGCGACGCCCGGTCGGCCACGATCTGCGAAGCCATCATCTCGCTTGGCAAGAGCCTGGGGATTCGCGTGATGGCCGAAGGCATCGAGCGCTCATCGCAATACGAATGGCTCCATCGCCACGGCTGCGACGGTGCCCAGGGGTTCTATCTGGGCAGGCCCGAGCCGCTGGCCGAGCTTCTGAAGCGTTGGCCGCCGGCATCATTGCCGAGTGCCATGCGGTAAGGCCCCGGTCGTCGCGGACAACAGCACTGCCTTCACGCCAGCGACACCCTGCACTCAATGCCCTCGCGCGCCATCTTTGCGTAGGGGCAGATGCGCTCCGTGTTGCGCACCAGCTCTTCCGCCACGGCACGCTCGACGCCGGGAAGGCTGATGCGCACATCGGTGACGAGGGAGAAGAGGCCATCCACCGGATCCCTGCCGAAGGTGACCGATGCGGTGACTTCGGCATCGGGGATGGCCACTTTCGCACGTGAGGCCAGCAGGCTCAGCGCGCCGTGAAAGCACGCGGCATAACTGGCCGCGAAGAGTTGCTCGGGGTTCGTGCCTTCGCCTTGTCCGCCGAGTTCGGTCGGCAGTCGGAGCGTGACATCCAGCCGCCCGTCGTCGGAACGCGCGATTCCTGACGTGCGGGCATGCCTGGCTTCGCCGCCGCTGACCCGCACGGTTGCCGTGTAGAGCGGCTGGAATGCCACGCCGCGATACTTGTCGAGCAAGGATGTGGGTGGACGCTGCAGTTTGCTCATGGCGGAACTCCGGACCTCATGGCGCAGGACTCACACGCTCGGGCAAAGGGCGGGTCTTTTCAAGGCCGAAGCGCGTATGGCCCCGCGGGAACACAAGGCAGCCAAAGCAGCCGGTGGTCATCACGCGTCCGAAGATGCTCTCCCGTCGAGTGATATCCGCAGCGGAACACCAGGATCGCTCGATGTCAGGCCGCCCGCGCATATTCCGACCGGTCGAACCATGACTTGAAGTCGATGGGACCGAGCCGTGCCTTACCCACAGGAAGCAGGGAATCCTCCTGCAGGATGGCGCCAAAGTAGGGCGCGTCCACGTCCGCGAACACGTGATGCGGGTCGTGGGTCAGCTCAAGGAAGCGCTCGACCAAACCCGACATGCTGATCTTGTCGGGACCGGCGATCTCGACGATGCCGTTGGCCGGCGTGTCGAGCGCGTAGTCAGCGACGGCGTCGGCCACGTCTTCGGAGGCGATGGGTTGCATGAGCGCGGGAGAGACATGCACGGCATCGCCCTTGGAAGCCGCCTTGACGATGCTGCCGAGGAACTCGAAGAACTGGGTGGAGTGGATGATCGTGAACGGGATGCCCGATGCACGAATGATCTGCTCCTGCGCAACCTTGGCCCGCATGTAGCCACTGGAGGCGAGGCGCTCGGCACCCACCACCGAGAGCGCCACGTGGTGCTTCACGCCAGCCTTCTTTTCGGCGGCGAAGAGGTGGCGTCCCGATTGCTGGAAGAACTCGAGCACCGCCTGGTCCTCGAACGAGGGCGAATTGGCGAGATCGATCACGACGCTGGCGCCAGCCATGGCTTCATCCAGGCCTTCACCCGTGAGCGTGTTGACGCCGGAGGAAGGGGATGCGGCCAGTACTTCATGGCCGCGCTTGCGCAGGCGCTCGACGACTTTGCCGCCGATCAATCCCGTACCGCCGATAACCACGATCTTCATGGGACACCTCCATTCAAAATGGCGCCGATGGTGCGCCGCGATGGCATGCTAGGTACGAGCGCCCGCGCCCGGTAGGCGCCGCGACGGGCTCACGGTGTTGCGTCCAGCGCATCAATCCTGAAGTTCCTCCAAGACCCGGGCATTGGAAACCATGGCGATCGATGCTTCGCCATCGATCGAATCCAGGCCGCTGATGTAATACAGGTCCAGGGCGCGCACCGCCTCGGTGATGTAGTCGATGAAAACGCGGATGCGGGCGGGCATCTGCTGGCGACTGAGATAGCAGAGGTAATGGCCACGGTCGTCGGGGGCGTACTGCGCGAGGCACGCCAATAGCCGCCCCGCGCGCAGGTGTTCCGCGACCTGGTAGCCCGCCAGTTGGGCCAGGCCTTCGCCGGCCAGCACGCCTTGCAGGACGAGGTCGGCATCATTGAAGGTATAGACGGCCGGCGGCACGAGCTTTTGCCTGCACCCGCCCGACTTGAATTCCCACTCCGCCACGCGCCCGGAGGCCATGCGGTAATTGACGCAAGCGTGCGAAGCAAGCTCTTCGATATGCCGGGGCAGGCCATGCTCATCGGCGTACTCCGGCGATGCGCAGACCAGCATCTGCATGGGCACGAGCCGCTTGGCCACGATCTGGCTGTCCTCCAGCTGGCCGTCGCGGAAGGCGATGTCGATGCGGTCGGAAGTGAAGTCGGTCGGGCGATCGTCCAGCATGAGGTCGATGGCGATATCGGGAAAGCGCGCGCGGAAGCCGGCCAGCAATGGCGCGATCACCTGGCGCCCGAACCCGGTGGTTGCACTGATGCGCAGCTGCCCGCGGGGTGGCCCCGCGCGCAGTTCCCGCATGTCTTCCAGGGCCTGGACAAT
Organism: Dyella sp. EPa41; assembly: GCF_016586165.1. GTDB lineage: Bacteria > Pseudomonadota > Gammaproteobacteria > Xanthomonadales > Rhodanobacteraceae > Dyella. The sequence goes on from NZ_BCPR01000022.1 coordinate 65,244, forward strand.
ACGCTGCACGCCGGGGTGGCAGTTGCGATAGAACAATTCGCCTTCGCGCGTGAGCGAGGTACTGCGGGTGGTGCGCAGAAAAAGACGCGCATCCAGCTGGGCTTCCAGTTTCTGCACACTACGACTCACGGCGGACCGGCCAACGCCAAGGCGGTCGGCCGCGCGCGCAAAACTGCCTTCCGCCGCGACGGCAATGAAGGCGACGACGCCGGCATAGCTGGCGGTGAAGCTGGAGGCGAGCGAGTCCGCAGCCTCGCCCTGGGGCTTGTCTTGCAAGTTGAAAGTCATGTGCGGACGCCTCGTGGTTTTCGATGCGGGAGGGCCGCAAAAGCGATCTCGCGCGCTGTCTCCGGCCCGACACACCCACTAGTCGTTTCAGGCGGGGCGTTTGTGACATTGCCCCGTCCAGGCGGCGGCCGGTGCGGGAGTGTCAGCCTTCGCCGAGACGCCGCTCGATGCGACGGTCCGGAATGAACCACATGGCGGCGACGATGGCGTACAGCGCGCAGGAAACCACGGGGTTGGCATAGGCGAGGGCAATGGCGCAGACCTGGATGGAGATCGACAGCCGGGTCTTGCGATCCGAACCCAGCGCCTTGCGAAGCTCCGAGCCCGGCCCGCCATTGGCGCTGATCAGCGTGCGCGCGAGCATCTCCCAGGAAACCGCGGCCAACCATAGCGTGATGCCATAGAAAACGGCCGGCGCCACGGCCGGCTGCGGATGCGCCTTGTTGAGCCATGCGGTCGAAAACGGGAACAACGACAGGCAGAACAGGAAAAACAGGTTTGCCCACATCACTTTTCCGTTGACGTGCTGGACGAGCTGCAACATGTGATGGTGGTTGTTCCAGTAGATGCCGACGTAGATGAAACTGAGGATATAGCTAAGGAATACCGGGCCGTCCTCCAGCAACGCGCGCCACGTGCCCTCCGATGGCACGCGCAGTTCGAGCACCATGATCGTGATGACGACGGCGATGACGCCGTCCGTGAAGGCTTCCAGTCGACCTTTTCCCATATCGATGCCTTCTCTCCTGGGTGGCGCCGCATCATGGTTGCGCCGAGTACGGGCGGAGCAGGGTGGCGACCCGTGGATTTCACGGTGCGCCGGGAGCGGCGCGACGCCAGTGCACGGACGAGATAACGATATACCCCGATACGGCCTTGCCATTGGTGCGTTGCCGACAACGCACCATGTCCTTTCGGGCATCTATTGGGGCGAAGTGCGCCGCCCTAGCATCGACGGCGACCGGGTGCCGCGCGCGACCACCCATGGGACGAACAGCGCCGTCTTCGAGGTGGCTCATGAAAATCGTCGTGATCGGCGGTAACGGGTTGGTCGGCCGGAACGTGGTGCGGCGGCTTCGGCTCCATGGGCATGATGTTTCGGCGGCATCGCGCGTTTCAGGGGTGGATATCACCACGGGCGCCGGCCTTGCCGAGGCGCTCGCGGGGGCCGAGGTGGTCGTGGACGCAAGCAACTCGCCTGAGCGCGACGGCCCGGCATCGTTCGAATTCTTCAAGGCCGGCGGCACCCATCTTCTCGCGGCGGAAACAGCGGCCGAGGTAAAGCATCACGTTTCATTGTCTGTCGTAGGCACCGGCCGCCTGGACGACAGTCCCTATCTGCACGGCAAGGCCGTGCAGGAGCGGATGATCCGTGAATCGAGTATCCCCTTCACGATCCTGCACGCGACGCAGTTCTACGAATTCCTGCTCGAAATCGTTGAGCGCAGCGTCTATGAGCAGACGCTCCGCCTGTCGCCGGCCTATATACAGCCCGTGGCTTCTGCTGATGTTGCAGCCTCGCTGGCCGAACTGGCGGTGCGGCCACCGAAAAATGACATGGTCGAGATTGCCGGGCCGGATCGCGAACGGCTCTCCGAGATTATCCAGCGCTTTCTCACCGAGATCGAGGCACCCTATGACGTGGTGACGGACACGCTCGCGCCGTACTTCGGCGCCCGGCTGGATGACGAATCCTTGCTGCCGAAGGAGGGGGCACGCATTTGCTCCACGGGTTTCCAGGCGTGGCTCGGGCAGTCGGAATACTGGGGCGCCGGCTGGTAGCTACTCGCCGGCGGTACGCGGCCATGCTTCAGTCCGCTGCGATGGAGCAGCGGCACGCGGCAGCCATGCATGTCGTTTGGGTCGCGGCACCGCGCCGGATACGGAAAAGGTTGGTGCGTTGCATGCGACGCGCGGATGCCGCGCCGCCGGTTGCCGGTTTTCATGCGATGCACGCAGCCATTGATGCCCCGCAGGCAACACCATGCTCCGCTCCAGGGTGCTACCGGGGATGCGTCGTCGATTCTAGCCTGCCATGGCACCGTGAGCTCTGGCACATGGTTGTTCCCATCGCAGCCGGCATCGCATTTGCCCGAGGATCCATCATGACCATGCGTCTCGACTATCAAAAGCAGGCTCCCGATTTCTTCAAGAAGTTCGCCGACTTCAGCAATGCGCTCGCGCATTCGGCGATCGACGAGACGACCCACGACTTGGTGAACGTTCGCGCATCGCAGATCAACGGATGCACGTTCTGCCTGGACATGCACGTAAAGGAGGCGACCCTCCACGGCGAGCGCGCGCTGCGCCTCCACCATGTCGCAGCCTGGCGCGAGTCCACGTTGTTCACGCCGCGCGAGCGGGCCGCCCTGTCCTGGACCGAAGTGCTGACGCAGCTTCCCGCGCAAGGC
>NZ_BCPR01000023.1 GCF_016586165.1 Dyella sp. EPa41
GAGGCAGTGCGTGGCGGCCCATGGGCTTCATCACGACTCAGCGAAGTGGCTTTAAGTCCTCTTCGTTAGGACGCGTTGCGGTGTAGCCGCGCCGTTCGAGGTAGTAACGAGCACGCCACGGCTAGCCTCGGTCGGCCGACGCTCCTATCCCGCATATCGCTATGAGCCCTGGCTCTGAAGGCCATTTTCTTTGGGTTACTTTTCTTTTGGGCCAGCAAAAGAAAAGTGACTCGGCGGCCGGCAGGACGTCGAAACGCCCGCTGCGTAAGCGGCAACCTAGCCTATCGCGACAGCCGAAGACTGGACACTACTGGATCCCGGCCTGCGCCGGGATGACGACCATAGAGACTGTCGCGAAAGGCTGTCGCGCACAGGGTGCGCTCCTACAGTTGGGGGGCGGTGCGCCTGATTGGCGAGATGCCCAAAGCACCACCAACGATATTGCGACGCAGCAAACTACGTACTGCGCCAACCCGAAACCTCCCCACATCTCACGCCACACAACAACCTCAACCATTGCGCACCTGCATCATCACCGCGACCTCCAACAAAACCTCGACATCCCTCCGCCTCTAGTGCATACGTATTCACTTCGAAGCGAGGCGACTGCCAGCGCAGAATCGCCGGACTTTGCATGGGGAGAGGCAATGAATCTCAATACATCTGACAAGCCGGCGAATGCGGTCGAGGATCTGGGCCAGCACGCTACGGCGCGCGTGGTTCTGATCGCCGGCGCCGCGGCGCTCGGTGGTTTCCTGTTCGGTTTCGACACCGCGGTGATCAACGGCGCGGTCGATGCGGTGCGCGGCAATTTCGGATTGGGCGCGGGACAAATCGGCTTTGCCGTGTCGTGCGCGCTGCTCGGTTCGGCGGTGGGCGCCTGGTATGCCGGCCCGCTGGCCGATCGCTTTGGCCGCGTGCGCAGCATGCAGGTCGCGGCGCTGTTCCTCGCGCTCAGCGCGCTGGGTTCGGGCCTCGTGTCCGGCGTGGCCAGCCTGGTGTTCTGGCGCCTCGTCGGCGGTATCGGCGTGGGCATGGCCTCGGTGATCGCGCCGACCTATATCGCGGAAGTCTCGCCAGCCGCCGTGCGCGGGCGCCTTGGCTCGCTGCAGCAACTCGCCATCGTGCTCGGCATCTTCGCTGCGTTGCTCAGCGACGCATGGCTGGCCGGCACGGCCGGCGGTGCCGCGCAGCCGCTGTGGATGGGCCTGGCCGCGTGGCGCTGGATGTTCCTGGTGGCCGTGGTGCCCGCGCTGATCTACGGCTCGCTGGTGCTCGGCGTGCCGGAATCGCCGCGCCATCTTGTCGCGAAGGGTCGCCTCGCCGAAGCGCATGACGTGCTGCGTCGCGTGCTCGACATGCGCAGCGAGGCCGCGCTCAACGCCAAGGTGAAGGACATCCAGGACAGCCTGCAGTCGGAATACCGTCCCCGGCTGCGCGACCTGCGCGGCCCGCGCTTCGGCCTGTTGCCGGTGGTGTGGATCGGCATCCTGCTCTCGGTGTTCCAGCAGTTCGTCGGCATCAACGTCATCTTCTACTACTCGTCCACGCTGTGGCATTCGGTGGGCTTCAGCGAGTCCGACTCGTTCTCCATCACCGTGGCGACCTCGGTGGTGAACGTGCTGGTCACCCTGGTGGCCATCGCGCTGGTGGACCGCATCGGCCGCAAGCCGCTGCTCATCATCGGCTCGGCCGGCATGACCATCACGCTGGCGGCGATGGCCTGGTGCTTCTCGCAGGCGACCGGCAGCGGCGCGACGCTCAGCCTGCCTTCGCCGTGGAACATGGTGGCGCTGGTGTCGGCCAACGCCTATGTGGTGTTCTTCGGCCTCAGCTGGGGTCCGATGGTGTGGGTGCTGCTGGGCGAGATGTTCCCCAACCGCATCCGCGCGATCGCACTGGCCGTCGCGGCCGCGGCGCAGTGGATCGCCAACTTCATCATCACCAGCAGCTTCCCGGCGCTGGCCGAAGTGGGCTTGAGCTTCGCCTACGGCCTGTACGCCGCGTTCGCGCTGCTGTCGCTGCTGTTCGTCGCCCAGGCCGTGCGCGAGACCAAGGGCATGGAGCTGGAACAGATGCAGGGTTGAGGTTTTCATGCGCCATGAACGCGTAGATGCGATCATGGCGCATGACTGATTTCCGTACGCTCCCGCTCAAGCCCGCGCTGCTCGCCAGCGTGGAAACGCTCGGCTATGCCGAGATGACCCCGGTGCAGGCCCAGAGCCTGCCGCCCATGCTGGAGGGCCGCGACGTGATCGCGCAGGCCCGCACCGGCAGCGGCAAGACCGCAGCGTTCGGCCTGAGCCTGCTGCAGAGCCTGGACGTGGCCACCATCCGGCTGCAGGCGCTGGTGCTGTGCCCCACCCGCGAGCTGGCCGACCAGGTCAGCAAGTCGATCCGCAAGCTGGCGGTCCATATTCCCAACGTGAAGCTGCTCACGCTGTGCGGCGGCATGCCGTTGGGTCCGCAGCTCGCATCGCTCACGCATGATCCGCACATCGTGGTCGGCACGCCCGGCCGCGTGCAGGAGCACCTCAAGCGCGGCAGCCTGCATGGCGGCGGCATCAAGGTGCTGGTGCTCGACGAAGCGGATCGCATGCTCGACATGGGCTTCAGCGAGGCCATCGACGACATCGTCGGCCGCATCGCCAAGCATCACCAGACGCTGCTGTTCTCGGCCACCTATGCCGAGGAGATCCGCCAGGTGAGCAAGCGCCTGCAGCGCGACCCGGTGGAAGTGACGGTGGAAGCGCCGCATGAGGAATCGACCATCGAGCAGCGTTTCCACGAAGTGGAACCGGCACAGAAGATCGATGCCCTGGCGCAGCTGCTCGGCAAGGAACACGCGCAGCACGCGCTGGTGTTCTGCAACATGCGCAAGGACGTGGACGCGGTGGCGGACGAGCTCGACAAGCGTGGCTTTTCCGCGCTGGCGCTGCACGGCGACATGGAGCAACGCGACCGTGATGAAGTGCTGGTGCAGTTCGCCAACCGCAGCTGCTCGATCCTCGTCGCGACCGATGTCGCGGCCCGCGGCCTCGATATCGCCGGCCTGCCGCTGGTGGTGAGCTACGACATCGCGCACGATCCGGACACCCACACGCATCGCGTCGGTCGCACCGGCCGCGCGGGCGAAGCCGGCCTTGCGCTCACGCTGGTGACGCCGCGTGAACGCCCCAAGGCGCTCAACATCGAAGACCAGCTCGGCCGGCCGCTGCCGTGGCATCCGCTGAAGCTGGCGCCGCCACGCGGCAAGCAGCTGAACCTCGCGCCCATGCGCACGCTGGTGATCGATGCGGGCCGCCAGGACAAGCTGCGCCCTGGCGACATCCTCGGCGCGCTCACCGGCGATGCCGGCCTCGAGGCGAAGGACATCGGCAAGATCGACGTGTTCGCCACGCGCGCCTACGTGGCGATCCGGCGGGATCTTGCGAACAAGGCGCTGGAGCGCCTGCGCGCCGGCCGCATCAAGGGCCGCAACTTCCGCGTGCGCGCGCTGCATTGATCGGCGTGTACCATCCGCGTTCCACCCTGAGGAGTCCCCGGATGATCCGCTGGCTTGCCTGCGCCGTCGCGCTCGGTGTTCTCGCCATGGCCCGGCCCGCCCAAGCCGCCACGCCGGTGTACCACTATCGCGTGGTGCACGCCTACCCGCACGACACCTCGGCTTATACCGAAGGCCTGTTCTACAAGGACGGCTATCTCTACGAGAGCACGGGCGAGGCCGGCGAATCGACGGTGCGCAAGGTGGAGCTGGAAACCGGCAAGGTGGTGCAGCGCCACGACCTGCCGGCGCAATACTTCGGCGAAGGCATCGTGGACTGGGGCGCGCACATCGTGCAGCTCACGTGGAAGGACCAGTTGGGCTTCGTCTATGACACGCGGACGTTCGAGCAGAAGCGTACTTTCTACTATACCGGCGAAGGCTGGGCGCTGACGCGCAATGACAAGCACATCTACATGAGCAACGGCTCGTCGAAGCTGCAGATACTCGATCCCGGCACACTGGCCGTGGTGGACACCATCGATGTCACCGACAACGGCCGGCCGGTGCTCAACCTCAACGAGCTGGAATGGGTGAAGGGCGAAATCTACGCGAACGTGTGGATGACCGACCGCATCGCCCGCATCGATCCGGCCACCGGTCATGTGAAGGGCTGGATCGACCTCACCGGCCTGTTCGACACCAGCAGGCTGCCCGACCCCACCAACGACGTGCTCAATGGCATCGCCTACGACGCCCAGCGCGATCGCCTGTTCGTGACGGGCAAGCGCTGGCCCAAGCTGTTCGAGATCACCTTGGTGCCGCCGGGACGTTAGAGCCCCCTCCCCAACCCTCCCCTGCCTTGCAGGGGAGGGGGTAAGTAGAGGCACGCTTTTTGACTCCTCCCTGCTTGCAGGGGAGGGGTAAGTAGAGGCACGCTTTTTGACCCCTCCCTGCTTGCAAGGGAGGGAATAAGTAGAGGCACGCTTTTGACTCCTCCCCGCTTGCAGGGGAGGAAGTAAGTACAGGAACGCTTTTGACTCTTCCCTGCATACAGGAGAGGGAGTAAGCACGGGCACGCTTTTGACTCCTCCCCCTGCTCGCAGGGGGAGGTTGGGAGGGGGTGCGCTCGTGGTCCACACGGATATTTTGAACAGGCTACCGGCCACCCCTGCCGTCCGGCAGGGGGCGTGCCCTGGCGGCAGCGCTAAAGTCGGCTGTCGACTTACCGGAGAATCCTATGCGCCCCGCTCCCTTGCTGCTCCCACTGGCACTCAGCCTCGCCATGTCCACCGCCTTTGCCGACGAGGCGCCGGTGCAGCCGCGACTGCAGCCTTCGCTGCTGGCGCTGTCCACGCAGCCCAGCGAAGCGGAGCTGCATGCCACCATCGAGAAGCTGGTCGGCTTCGGTACGCGTCACACGCTGTCCGATACCAAGTCGGACAAGCGCGGCATCGGCGCCGCGCGCCGCTGGGTGAAGTCGCGCTTCGAGCAGATATCCAAGGAATGCGGCGGCTGCATCGAAGTGGCCACGCCCTCGCAGGTATTCACCGGCAAGCGCATCCCGCAGCCGACCGAAGTGATGGACGTGGTGGCGATCAAGCGTGGCAAGACCGATCCCAAGCGCGTGATCGTGATGACGGGGCATCTCGATTCTCGCGTTACCGACGTGATGAACATCACCAGCGACGCACCCGGCGCGAATGACGATGCCTCGGGCGTCGCCGCGCTGATGGAAGCGGCGCGCATCCTCTCCAGGCAGGACAACGACGCCACCCTGGTATTCGCCGCGCTGTCCGGCGAGGAGCAAGGCCTTTATGGCGGCAAGGTGCTCGCCGACTACGCGGCCGCACAGGGCTGGCAGGTCGAGGCCGACCTCAACAACGACATCGTGGGCAACAGCCTGGGCCAGAACGGCGTGCGCGACAACCTCACGGTGCGCGTTTTCTCCGAAGGCACCAAGAGCAACGAGACGCCCGAGCAGGCGAAGTACCGCGCCTATCACGGCGGCGAGGTGGATTCGCCCTCGCGCAACGTCGCGCGCTACATGGAGCGCATCGCGACCAGCTACCTGCCCGACTTCCGCGTGCACATGGTCTACCGCACCGACCGTTACAGCCGCGGCGGCGACCAGGTGCCGTTCCTGGAAGCCGGCTATCCCGCCGTGCGCGTCAGCGAAGGCCACGAGGACTACACGCGCCAGCACCAGGACCTCCGTACGGAAAAGGGCATCAAGTACGGCGACACCATCGACGGCGTCGACTTCCGCTATCTCGCCCGCGTCACCGCGCTCAACACCGTGACCATGGCGTCGTTGAGCCGTGCGCCCGCCCCGCCGAGCGGCGTGAGCACCGAGGGCGCACTGGCCACCGACACCACCGTGCACTGGAAGAAGGTGCCCGGCGCCGCCGGCTACGTGGTGCACTGGCGCGACACCACCGCGCCGCAGTGGCAGTACAGCCGCGTCGTGGGCGATACCGACCAGGCCGTGATCAAGGACGTGGTGATCGACGACTGGTTCTTCGGCGTCTCCGCCGTCTCGGCCGACGGCTATGAAAGCCCGGTGGTGTTCCCGGGCGATGCCGGCGGCTTCGAGCGTTCGCCCGCACCCAAGTCGCCCTGAGCCCAGCGAACCCGGTTGTCGCCGCGGCGCGCCGCACGTCGTAAGATCGTGCGGTCGCTGCGCCATTGGGGGAGCCGCGGCCGCATCGATCGATGCGTATCCATGGACGATACCGGGGGAACTCTCGATGTTTCGCAAGTCGCTGATGCCAGCGCTGCTGCTGGCCGCTTTGGTGTGCGCCTCGCCCGCGTGGGGCGAGGAATCCGGCCAGATGACGGCCGAACAGTTCGTCGCCACGCTGCACCCGCTCACCGGCAAGGTGAGCCTGCCGGCCGCGCAGGCCACGCTCGATATCGCCGACGGCTACAGCTTCCTGCCCGCCGCCGATGCACAGCGCGTGCTGAGCGAGCTGTGGAACAACCCGCCCGACAGCGACGTTCTGGGCATGATCCTGCCCGGCACCGATGCGCACGCCGTGCTCGAAGACAAGAACTGGGCGGTCGTGGTGACCTTTGTCGACGAGGGCTATGTCACTGACGCGGACGCCGCCAAGATCGACTACAACGACATGTTGAAGGACATGCAGGCGGCGACGAAGGACGAGAACGCCGACCGCATCAAGGAAGGCTATCCGGCCATCGAGCTGATGGGCTGGGCCGAGCCGCCGCACTACGACATGGTCAACCACAAGCTCTACTGGGCGCAGGACCTGCAGTTCAAGCGAGCCAATGGCTCCGGCGAGGCACGCACGCTCAATTACGCGATCCGCGTGCTGGGCCGCAAGGGCTATCTCTCGCTCAACGCGGTGGCGCCCATCGAGCAACTGGCGCAGGTGCGCGCGGACATGCCGCAGGTGGTGGAGATGGCCGAGTTCGACGCGGGCCAGCGCTATACCGATTACAACGCCAGCACCGACAAGGCCGCCGCCTATGGCATCGCCGCGCTGGTGGCGGGCGGCATCGCGGCCAAGGCGGGCCTCTTCGCCAAGCTCGGCGTGCTGTTGCTGGCGTTCAAGAAGTTCATCGTGCTCGGCATTGCCGCCCTCGGCGGCGTGTTCGCCAAGCTGTTCAAGCGCAAGCAGGCCTGAAGATCCGCGGCGACGGCGGCACTCGCCAGGGTGCCGCTGTCACGCGCCGGCATCGATACGCACGCCGAGGGCGATCAACCGGCGCAGGCCATCGTCGCTCGGTTGCAACGCGCGGCTGCCGGAGCGGCGCCGCAACCAACCGGCCTCCAGCAAGGCGTCGGTGAGCGATACACCGAGCGGACCGCCCACATGCATGCGCCGCTCGGTCCAGTCGAGGCAACTGCGCCCCTGCAGCGGCAACAGGGCCTGCGCGGCATCCTGCGGCAAACCGGCACAGACCAGGGCCACGACACCGGAGTCGCGCAGGCGCAGGCCTTCACCCGTCATGTGCAGGTGATCGTTCGCCAGCATCGCATCGCAGAGCCCCACGCCAAGACGACCGGCGAGATGTCGATAACACGTGCGCGCCAGCCGCAACGCGCGATCGCCGCCGGCCGGCGCCGGCAAGGCCGGGCGCACGCGCGGCAGGGCCATGGCTTCCAGCAAGGCGGACACCTCCTCGCCGGCCAGCCGGTAGTAGCGATGGCGGCCCTGCACGTGCACGGCCAACAAGCCGCCCTCCAGCAATCGCTTGAGATGCGCGCTCGCCGTCGCGGCGCCCACGCCTGCCGCCTGCGCCAGCTCGCCCGCCGGGCGCGCGGTGCCATCGATGAGCGCCAGCAACATCGCGGCGCGAGCGGGCTCGGCCAGCAACGAGCCGATCTCCGCGAGCTGGTAGCGGCTGGGGACGGTGGTATCGCTCATGCGTCGCAGTCTAGCGCCGGGCGTCGCGGAACATTTCGTTGCGCGGCGAAACCTCAGGCAACCCTGCGCCCCACACTGTCCCCATGGACAGTTACCGCAGCCCCGATACCCGTGTCATCCATCCGTCGATCCTCTACTTCGGCACGCCCGTCGTGCTGATCACCACGCGCAACGCGGACGGCTCGACCAACATCACACCCATGTCGTCCGCGTGGGCGCTGGCGGACCGCGTCGTGATCGGCCTCACCGGCGGCGGACAGGGCCTGGCCAATCTGCAGCGCGAACGCGAGTGCGTGCTGAACCTCGCGGGCGAGGACCAGCACGAAGCCGTGGAACGCATGGCGCCGACCACCGGACGCGACCCGGTGCCCGCGTGGAAACGCGCTGCCGGTTATCGCCATGAGGCCGACAAGTTCGCGCTGGCCGGCCTGCACACCGCACCCTCGCTGGCCGTGGACGCCCCGCGCATCGCCGAATGCCCCCTGCAGTTGGAGGCGCGCCTGCTGCTCGCCGTCCAACGCCCGCTGGATGCGTGGCGCGATGGCGCCGGCGGCTACGTGATGGCCGAACTGGAAGTGCTGCATGTGCACGCGCGCGACGAGGTCGTGGTGCCCGGTACGCAGCACATCGATCCGCGGCGCTACCAGCCGCTGTTCTACCTGTTCCGGCATTACGTGGGCCGCGGCCGCGCACTGGGCAAGACGTTCAAGGCGGAGGTGTAAGGCGCGCATGTCGCGCGCGCCGGACGGGTGCTAGCATCGCCCTCTTCCTGCCCGGCGGACCACACGCATGCGTATCCTGGTCACAGGTAGTTCCGGCCATCTCGGCGAAGCGCTGGCGCGCAGCTTGCGCGACCAGGGCCATGAGGTGGTCGGCCTGGATATCGTCGACGGTCCCTTCACCACGCAGCTCGGCTCCGTCGCCAACCGCGCGATGGTGAAGCGCTGCATGGCGGGCGTGCGCCACGTGTTCCATCCGGCCACGCTGCACAAGCCGCATGTCGCCACGCACAGCCGGCAGGCCTTCATCGACGTGAACCTCACCGGCACGCTCAACCTGCTGGAAGAGGCGGTAAGCGCGGGCGTCGAATCCTTCGTGTACACCAGCACCACCAGCGTCTTTGGCGATGCGCTGGTGCCGCCGGCCGGGGAGCCGTCCGCGTGGATCACCGAGGACGTCACGCCGATCCCGAAGAACATCTACGGCGTCACCAAGGCGGCCGCGGAAGACCTGTGCCAGTTGTTCGAGCGCAACCAGGGACTGGCCTGCATGGTGCTGCGCACGTCGCGTTTCTTTCCGGAAGAGGACGACGACCGCAATGCACGGGCGAACTATGCCGACGACAACCTCAAGGTGAACGAGTACCTGCATCGACGCGTGGACATCGAGGACGTGGTGAGCGCGCACCTGCTCGCCGCGCGCCACGCCACCACGCTCGGCTTTCGCCGCTACATCATCAGCGCCGCTTCGCCGCTGCAACCGGAAGACATGGCCGCGCTGCGCGCCAATGCGCCGCTTGTCGTGCAGCGACGCGTGCCCGCATATGCATCGCTATACGCGCGACTGGGCTGGAAGATGGCGCCGGGCATCGACCGCGTGTACGTCAACGCGCGGGCGCGCGAGGAACTCGGTTGGCAACCGCGATACGACTTCGCCTTGCTGGTCGACCGGTTGGCCAACGGCGGCGACATCCGCAGCCCCTTGGCGCGACTCGTCGGCGCCAAGGGCTATCACGCCGAAGTCTTTGCCGAAGGCCCTTATCCCGTCGAGTAGTCTCGTTCGCGCCGAGGAAGCCACGCCGATGAAGATCCCCGCTCTTCCGTTCACCGTGACGAACTGGGCCGAGGTGCCGCCCACGAAACATCCCGGCGACACCGGCGAAGCGCTCTGGCGCAGCTTCCATGTCGGCGACCTGCGCGTGCGCCTGGTGGAATACAGCCCGGGCTATCTGGCCGATCACTGGTGCGATCGTGGCCACGTGCTCTATGTGCTGGAAGGCGAGCTGCACTCGGAACTGGCGGATGGCCGCCGCTTCGTGCTCACGCCGGGCATGAGCTACCAGGTGTCCGACTGGGGCGACGCCGCCCATCGCTCGTACACGCCCACGGGCGCCCGGCTTTTCATCGTCGACTGACGCAGTGGGCGCACCGGGCGGCGCGCTGCCAGGACCGCGCCCGCCATAAGCCCCACCGATGTCGAAATGCGCCTGGCCCGTTCGTCATTCAGATGAGCGCGGCCGGAGCGGCCCGCGAAACCCACCGTCCAGGAGCCAACGATGACCGTTTTGTCCCCTTTTGCCCGGCACGCCGCCTTCGCCACGCTGGCCATGGCATCCGTTCTCGAACCGGTACACGCCGGCCCGGCCACCTACACCATCGACCCCATGCACACCTACCCCAGCTTCGAGGCCGACCACTTCGGCGGCCTGTCGACGTGGCGCGGCAAGTTCGACCGGACCCAGGGCAAGATCACCCTGGACAGGCGTGCCGGCACGGGCACCGTGGATATCACCGTGGATACGTCCAGTGCGGATTTCGGGCTGGACAAGATGAACGAGGCCGCGCGCGGACCGGAGCTGTTCGACGTCGCGAAATATCCAAAGGCCACGTACAAGGGCAGGCTCACCGCCTTCGTCAACGGTGCGCCGACCAAGGTGACCGGCGAATTGAACCTGCATGGCATCACGCGGCCGCTCGACCTCACCATCAACACGTTCAAGTGCATGCCGCATCCGATGTTCAAGCGCGAATTCTGCGGCGCGGATGCATATGCCACGTTCAAGCGCGACGATTTCGGCATGGACAGCGGCAAGTCCTATGGTTTCAACATGGACGTGGTGCTGCGCATCCAGGTCGAGGCGTTGATCGATGACACGTCGTCCCGGGACAAGGTCGCGCTGGCGCAACCGCAACACTGATCCGCAGGCAAGAGGCTCACCATGTCACTCACGCTCTACATGCACCCGCTCGCCTCGTTCTGCCACAAGGCGCTGATCGCGCTGTACGAGAACGACACGCCATTCCATGCCCATCTGGTGGACCTGGCCGATCCGCAGGCACGTGCCGCGTTCCATGCGCTGTGGCCCATGGGACGTTTTCCGTTGCTGCGCGACGAGGCCCGCGATTGCCTGGTACCCGAATCCACCATCATCATCGAGTACCTCGCGCAGCACTATCCGGGCAAGGTGCCGCTGATTCCGGATGATGCCGATCTGGCGCGCGAAGTGCGCCTGCGTGACCGCTTCTTCGACCTGTACGTCAACGAGATGATGCAGAAGGTGGTCACCGATCGCCTGCGCCCATCGGGCGCGCACGACCACTACGGCGTGGGCGCCGCGCGCGACAAGCTTCTCGCGGCCTATGACGTGCTGGAGAAGGACATGGCCGATCGCACCTGGGCCGTGGGCGAGCGCTACACCATGGCCGATTGCGCGGCTTCGCCGGCGCTGTTCTACGCCAACCTGGTGATCCCGCTGGAAGAAGCACACCCGCATACGGCCGCCTATCTGCTTCGACTGATGCAGCGGCCATCATTTGCGCGCGTGCTGCGCGAGGCCCAGCCATACATGCACATGGTGCCCAAGGAACAAGCCGGCGCGTGACGCCCGGCCACCCCAACCCAAGGAGTCTGATCATGCTTACCCTGCTCGTCATCGTGCTGCTCGCCATCGCTGCCCTGGTCGGCGTGGCCGCCACGCGTCCCGACCGCTTCCGCATCGAACGGTCCGCCACCATCCAGGCGTCGCCGGAACGCATCTTTCCCCTGATCAACGATTTCCATCGCTGGCAGGCGTGGTCGCCCTATGAGCGCAAGGACCCCGCCATGGAGCGCAGCTACGAAGGCCCCAAGGCCGGCGAAGGCGCGATCTACGGCTGGAACGGCAACAAGGACATCGGCAGCGGTCGCATGCAGATCACCGGGTCCACGCCATCGTCGCGCATCGAAATCAGGCTGGAATTCTTCGCGCCATTCAAGGCCACCAACACCGCCGAGTTCGTGCTCGAACCGCACGGCAATGGCACGCAGGTGACCTGGGCCATGCACGGCCGCTCGAGCTTCATGCACAAGCTGATGGGCCTGGTGTTCAACATGGACAAGATGGTCGGCAAGGATTTCGAGGAAGGCCTGGGTCATCTGCGCAAGCTTTCCGAAGACCGCGCAACCGCGTGAAAGCCGTTTTTTACCGGCATGGCTTTCGCCCGGCTGACGACATGACGCGCGAGGTGGCGGCCGAACCTGCTTGCAGCTGAATGAAATCGCGCAGGCAGCCGCCAAGGCCGTCAACGACCGTGGTGATCCCTCGTTCTCCGCATCGAGCCAGCCACCCGTGGTGGCTCGCAGGGGCAACACCCGAAGCGAAGCCGTAGCGACTACGCGTGAGCGTGGCGCTGCGGCAGCTCATCACCAGACCCGAGGATCATTCGCCATGAAGAAGTCGACGTCGCGTTTCAGCCTGATCGCCATCACCCTGGTCGCTGCCTGCGCGAGCGCCGGCGCCATGGCGCAATCCACCTCGCCGGAAAACGTTCCCGGCCATCCGCGCGTGAGCGAAGTGAACCAGCGCCTGGAAAACCAGCAGGACCGCGTCCAGGCCGGCGTCGCCGACGGCCAGCTCAACGCCAGGCAGGCCACGCGCGACGAGAAGCAGGACGCCAACATCGCCGCCCGTGAGAGCCGTGATGAAGCCGAGCATGGCGGCCATCTCACCAGGCAGGAACAGAAGAACCTCAACAAGTCGCTGAACAAGGACAGCAAGCGCATCCACAAGCAGCGAGCCGCCGGCTGAGTTCTCTCGACGGCGGACCACGGCCCGGCACGTGCCGGGCCGTGTCGCCCGGGCCGTGACGTACAACTTCCAGCACTGGCAGCGCCCCGCCGCCGTGCGAGCATCCCTTCACCTCAAACACGGGTGGAGGGCTTATGGTCAGCAGGATCCTGGCGGTCGCTTGCGTGAGTGCGTTGGTGTTCGGTGCGGCCCACGCCGCCGACCCGGCGGCAACCAAGCCGCAGTACGGCACGTGGGGCTTCGATCGGGCCGGTGCCGACACCGCGACGAAACCGGGCGACGATTTCTTCCGTTACGCCAACGGCACCTGGCTCGACCACACGCCCATCCCGCCCGACAAGCCAGCGGTCAGCCTGCGGCTGGCCATGACCGACCTCACCGAGCAGCGCCTGCACGAGCTGATGGAAGCGGCGGCGCAAAGCCGTGCACCGGCCAGCTCGCTCGAAGGCAAGGTCGGCGCCTTCTATGCGTCGTACATGGACGAAGCGCATATCGATGCGCTGGGCGCCAAGCCCATCGCGCCGCAGCTCGACGCCGTGCGCAAGGCCACCACGCGCGATGCACAGGCCGCGCTGATGGGTCGCACCAACACCGACTTCGACGGCGCGCTGTTCAACCTCGTGTTCGACGTGGATCTCAAGGACAACTCGCGCTACGCGGTTTATGTCACGCAGGCGGGCCTTGGCCTGCCCGATCGCGACTACTACCTCAAGCCGGATTTCGCCAAGGAGAAGACCGCCTACCAGGCGTATGTCGCCAGGCTGCTGACCCTCGTCGGCTGGCCGCAACCGGAAGCCGCGGCCAAGGACGTGGTGGCCTTCGAAACCGCCATTGCCGAGGCCAGCTGGGACAAGGTCGCGCAGCGCGATCCGGTCGCCATGTACAACCCGATGAGCGTGGAAGACCTGCAGAAGCTCGCACCCGGCTTTGCATGGCGCGACTACCTCGCGTCGGCACAGCTGGGCGACCTCAAGCGCATCGTGGTCGCGGAAAAGACGGCGTTCCCCAAGCTCACCGCGGTGTATGCGAAGACGCCGGTCGCCACCCTCCAGGCGTGGCAGGCCGCGCGCATCGCGGACAACGCCGCCTACTACCTCTCGAAGCCGTTCCAGGACGCCTACTTCGAGATGCACGACAAGACGCTGTCCGGCCAGCAGCAACAGGAGGTGCGCTGGAAGCGCGCGGTGCATGCGGTGTCCGGCGGCGATTGCGGCGTGGGCGATCGCCTGTCCTGCTTCGGCAACCTGGGCTGGGGCGTAGGCGAGCTCTACACGGCCAAGTATTTCCCGGCGTCGTCCAAGGCGAAGATCGAGGAACTGGTGGCCAACCTCAAGGCGGCCTATCGCGTGCGTATCGAGAAGCTCGACTGGATGGGGCCCAGGACGCGCGAGCAGGCGCTGCGCAAGCTGGACACCTACACCATCAAGGTCGGCTATCCGGACCACCCGCGCGACTACACCAACGTGGGCACCAGCAGCGACGACCTGGTAGGCAACGTGCTGCGCGCCGCCAAGGCCGACTGGACGTTCTACGTGAACCGCCTCGACGGCGCGGTGGATCGCGGCGACTGGTCGATGACGCCGCAGACCAACGACGCGTACAACGGCTCGCTGCGCGACATCGTGTTTCCCGCGGCGATCCTGCAGCCGCCGATCTTCGATCCCAACGCCGACCCCGCCATCAACTACGGCGCCATCGGCGGCGTGATCGGCCACGAGCTCACGCACGGTTTCGACGACCAGGGCCGCAAGATCGACGCCGACGGCAACCTGCGCGACTGGTGGACGCCGGCCGACGCCAAGGCTTTCGAGGAACGCGCGAAGAGACTCGGCGCGCAGTACGACGCGTTCCAGCCGATCACCGGCGTGCACATCAACGGCAACCTCACCATGGGCGAGAACATCGCCGACCTCGGCGGCCTCACGCTCGCCCTCGATGCGTATCACGCGTCGTTGCATGGCAAGCCCGCGCCCGTGATCGATGGCCTCACCGGCGACCAGCGTGTCTTCCTCGGCTGGGCCCAGGCATGGCGCGGCAAGCTCACCGACGACGCCATCCGCCGCCAGGTCACCAGCGATCCGCACTCGCCGCGCAAGTTCCGCGTGAACGGACCGGTGCGCAATATGGATGCGTGGTATCAGGCGTTCGGGGTGGAATCAGGCCAGCGGCTGTATCTGGCGCCCAACGATCGCGTTCGCATCTGGTGATGAAAAAAGCGCCCGCCTCCAGGTGGCGGTGGGCGCGCCCGTTGCCGCCGCCAGCTCGGCACGGTTAGAGTGAGTGGCGTACTCCAGGGGGATCGTCATGCGCCGCAGTTATTTGGCCGTCTTCACGGCAGCCGCCATGCTGGCGGGAATGTCCACACGTGCGGTGGATCTCAAGGATATCGCCGAGGCCAGCATGCTGGTCAGTGGAACCATTGAGGTGTTGCCCGATGGCAGCGTCGGCAGCTATGCGCTCTACAAGGAAGAGAAGCTGCCCGCCCCGGTCATCGATCTGATCAAGCGCAATGTCTCGACATGGAAGTTCCAGCTCAAGACGCCATCTACGACTCCCATCAAGGAGGACATGTCGCTTCGGATCATCGCTAAGGATGAGGACGCCCAGCACATGACCCTACGTCTTGCCGGCGCTAACTTCAGCGATGGAGACTCGCCCGAAAGTTCCTCGATCCGATGGCAGCATCGCGTGTCTCCGCTCTATCCAAAATTCTCGCTCGACCACGGCATGTCAGGCACCGTCTACATCCTCGTTCGCATTGGCCGAGACGGCAAGGTCATCAATACCGGCTTGGAACAGGTCAATTTGCGTCGATATGTGCCGGATCAAAAAGAGATGGCGCGATTCCGCAAGGACCTCGCCGACGCCGCAATAAAGGTCTCCAGACGTTGGACATTCGAGACGCCAACATCCGGGGAAGAGATGCAAGCTCCGTTCTGGGACGCGCAGATCCCGGTGGACTTCAACGCGGAGCGGGGTAACCGCTCGGGCGAGAGCTATGGCTCCTGGGCCATCTATCTTCGCGGCCCGCAGGAACAGATCGGCTGGCGTCAGGATGCGTCGCTGGTGTCGGAAGCCCCCGATGCCGTGCCGGACGGGTCGATTCATCCAGTGGGCGCAGGCGCCAGGCTTCTTACGCCCTTGGCGAACTAAGCGTCGGCCCCCAAAGCCGGTTACCCGGAGCGAGCCACGCCTGCGTCGTCACCGCGTTCCCGCGTGTGGAACGCCACCACCATCGGCGTCGTCATCATCGTGGTGACGATCGCCATCACCAGCAGGATGGTGAACATCGCCGGGGTGATCACCCCGGCGTCGAGGCCCACCTTGATCACGATGAGTTCCATCATGCCGCGCGCGTTCATCAGCGAGCCGATGGCCAGGCTGTCGCGCCAGCCCTGACCGGAAACGCGCGCGCCGAGGGTGCCGCCGACGAGCTTGCCGAGGATGGAAACGGCGAGCACGAGGCCCAAGGCCAGGCCGGCGTCCGCACTCAACAGCTGCGCGGTGGTGCTCAGCCCCGCGAGCACGAAGAACACCGGCACCAGGGTCGCCAGCGTGACGTGCTCCACGCGTTCGATCAGGCCCTGCAGCAACCGGTCGTCGCGCGGCAGGCACAGGCCGAACAGGAACGCACCGAACACGGCATGCAGGCCCAGCCATTCGGTGATCGCCGCGCAACCGATCGCCCCGGCAAGCAGGAAGGCGAGCACCGCGCTGTTCGCCTGCCCATCGGGCGCATGCCGCGCGAGCAGCCAGGCACAGGACGGACGCAACACGAACCAGGCGACGCCGAGCAGCAACGCGAGCCCGGCGATGGTTCGCCAGAACGGCAGCCAATCGCCGCGCGCGCTGATCAACGCCACCACCAGGGCAAGCGCCACCCAGGCCAGCACATCGGCCACGGCCGCCGCGGCGATGCCCAGGCGACCCGGAAGACTGTCGGTGAGCCCCCGCTCCTTCACGATGCGCGCCATCACCGGCAGTGCCGTGATCGCACAAGCCGTGGCCATGAACATTGCGAACGGCGCATAGGACACGCCGGCGGGCGCATAGCCGTGGAACAGCCAAGGAGAGGCACCCAGCGCCAGCAGGCCGGGCAACACGAACGCCAGCCCGCCAACCCACATCGCCGGCCGCAGCAGGCGGCTGCCGGTCGGCACGCGAAGCTCGGCGCCCACCACCGTCATGAACAACACCAGGCCCAGCGTGCTCAGGCTCTGCAGGGCGCCAAGACTATCGGCGGGAAACAGGCTTGCCTGCCACGACGGCGCCAGCGTGCCGAACAGCAGCGGCCCCAGCGCCAGCCCCGCCAACATCTCTCCCACCACGGCCGGTTGGCCGAGCCCCCTCAGCAGCCAGGCCAGCAGGCGCGAAGCCACCACGATCACCAGCAGTTGGACGAGCAACAGCGGATGCCCCATCGATCCATCCCTTCCCCGCGAGACGAACGGGCAGCTTGCATGGCGATGGAATTCGCCGCAACGCCGTCGCCCGACACACCGGGTCGGGGCCCGGCCCAAGGGGCCCCATCCGGCCCTCCTGCGCAAAATTCCCGGCGCGCGATAAACCTCCCGGCCGCCTCGGCTTTTTCCAGTTATCCACGCCCCATCCACAAGTTGTTGGGTTGACCCGCCCCAATCAGCCCGATATGTTGTGCTCTGTCGGTGCCACTCTCAGACCCATGGTCGGACTGGCCTAACAGGGAATCCGGTGGAAATCCGGAACTGCCCCGCAGCGGTAAGCGGAAACGAAAGCCAACAACGCACTGGCCCTCAGCGGCTGGGAAGCGGGAGCGAGTAGGTCGGGTCGCAAGGCCCGGGGTCCGCGAGTCCGAAGACCTGCCGGCACATCGTGGCCTGAGCGCCGCGGTGCGAGATGACGGCTTCCGCGGGGAAGTGCGTCGATGCGCGGGGCCACCAGCCCCGCTGCTCGACCGTCCGTGGAAGTGCATCTCTTCAGCCCTGCGCGCGGGAGCAGGCGGTTGATGACCACGCTTGGAGCGAAGTCGCCATGCAACCTATCGATACCACCGGCCGCGAACGTGATGACGATCGTGCCGACGCCGCCGCTTTCACCGCCGATACCGCCGTGGCCGAGGCGCCCCGCACGGATACGCCGTTTGCGCTGACCCCGCCGCACAACCCCGGCCAGATGCGCGTGACCAAGCGCAACGGCCGCCAGGAAACGGTGGACGTGAACAAGATCGTCCGCGCCGTGACCCGCAGCAGCGAAGGCCTGCATGCGGTCGATCCGCTGCGCGTGGCCCTCAAGACCATCGGCGGCCTGTACGACGGCGCCACCACGCAGGAGCTGGACGAGCTGTCCATCCGCACCGCCGCCGCGCTCACCGCCGAAGAGCCCGAATACGGCCAGCTCGCCGCGCGCCTGCTGGGCGCGTACATCGACAAGGAAGTGAGCGGCCAGGAGATCCAGAGCTTCTCGCAGTCGATCGCGCGCGGCGCGGAGCTGGGCATCGTCAACGCGCGCCTGCGCGACTTCGTGGCGGCCAACGCGCGCAAGCTCAACGACGCGATCGACCCGCTCGCCACGCGCCGCTTCGAGTACTTCGGCCTGCGCACAGTGTACGACCGTTACCTGCTGCGCCATCCGCAGCGGCGCCTGGTGATCGAGACGCCCCAGCACTTCTTCATGCGCATCGCCTGCGCACTGGGTGGCAGCGAGATCGGCGAGACGCTGGAGCTGTATCGCCTGCTGTCCTCGCTGGAATACATCGCCAGCTCGCCGACGCTGTTCAACTCGGGCACCGCGCACGAGCAGTTGAGCTCCTGCTTCCTGCTCGACTCGCCGGCCGATTCGCTGGAGTCGATCTACGAGAAGTACGGCGACGTGGCCAAGCTCAGCAAGTTCGCCGGCGGCATCGGCCTGGCCTACTCGCGCGTGCGTTCGCGCGGTTCGCTGATCAAGGGCACCAACGGGCATTCCAACGGCCTGGTGCCGTGGCTGAAGACGTTGGACGCCTCCGTCGCCGCGGTGAACCAGGGCGGCAAGCGCAAGGGCGCGGCCTGCGTATACCTGGAGCCATGGCACGGCGACATCGAGGAGTTCCTCGAGCTGCGCGACAACACCGGCGACGAAGCACGCCGCACGCACAACCTCAACCTCGCCAACTGGATTCCCGACGAATTCATGCGCCGCGTGGAGAGCGACGGCGAGTGGTCGCTGTTCGATCCCAAGGTGGTGCCGCACTTCGTCGACAGCTGGGGCGAGACGTTCGATAAGGCGTACCGTGAAGCGGAAGCCGCCGGGCACGCCGTGAAGAAGGTGAAGGCGCGCGAGCTCTACGCGCGCATGCTGCGTACGCTGGCGCAGACCGGCAACGGCTGGATGACCTTCAAGGATCGCAGCAACGCCACCAGCAACCAGACGGCCAAGGCGGAAAACGTCATCCACCTGTCCAACCTGTGCACCGAGATCCTGGAAGTCACCAACGCCGGGGAAACGGCGGTGTGCAACCTGGGCTCGGTGAACCTGTCGCGCCACGTGGTGGACGGCCGCTTCGACTTCGACAAGCTCGCCGCCACGGTACGTACCGCGGTGCGCCAGCTCGATCGCGTGATCGATCTCAACTTCTATCCGATCCACACCGCCAAGGTCGCCAACACCAAGTGGCGTCCCGTGGGACTGGGCGTGATGGGCCTGCAGGACGTGTTCTTCAAGCTGCGCCTGCCGTTCGATTCGGCCGAGGCGCTGGCGCTGTCCACGCGCATCGCCGAGGAGATCTACTTCCACGCGCTGTCGCAGTCGAACGAGCTGGCTGCCGAGCACGGCCCGCATCCGGGCTTTGCCGAGAGCCGGGCCGCCAACGGCGAACTGCAGTTCGACTACTGGACGAACGCCCAGCCGAACGATCGCGCCCGCTGGGACGCGTTGCGCGACGCCATCAAGGCCAAGGGCCTGCGCAACTCGCTGCTGATCGCGATCGCGCCGACCGCCACCATCGCCTCCATCGCCGGTTGCTACGAATGCATCGAGCCGCAGGTGAGCAACCTGTTCAAGCGCGAGACGCTGTCCGGGGACTTCCTGGTGGTGAACCGCTATCTCGTGGAAGAACTGAAGACGCTGGGCCTTTGGACACCTGAAGTCCGCGACGCGATCAAGCTGGCGGAAGGCTCGATCCAGGGCATCACGGCCATTCCCGAGCGCCTGCGCAGCATCTACCGCACCGTGTGGGAACTGCCGCAGAAGGCCTTGATCGACCTGGGTGCCGCGCGTGGCGCATACATCGACCAGAGCCAGTCGCTGAACCTGTTCATGGAGAACCCGAACATCGGCCAGCTCAGTTCCATGTACATGTACGCGTGGAAGTCCGGCATCAAGACCACCTACTACCTGCGTTCGCGCCCCGCCACCAAGATCGCCAAGACCACGGTGTCCGCCGCGCCCGCCGCGAAACCGGCGCCGGTCGCCGACCAGGAACAGGCTACCGCCGCGGTGTTCTGCTCGCTGGAGAATCCGGAATACTGCGAGGCCTGCCAGTAACCGTCATGCCATGAAGCGCTACCGCAACCGCAGCGGGAAATCCGGCGTCGCCAGCTACGAGGTTGGCGACGGCTTCATCCGGGTGCGCTTCGTGAATGACGGCACTTACGAATACACCGACGCCAGGACCGGTCGCATGCACGTGCGCAACATGCAGCAGCTCGCTGCGGCCGGCCTTGGCCTTTCCACCTACATCAGTCGCTTCGTGCGCGACCGCTACGCACGCAAGCTCGATTGAGCGCCGCTGGCGTCACCAAGGAACTGTCCATGTCCCACCTCCTCGATCCCGGTTTCGAACTCACCTTGCGCCCGATGCGCTACCCCGAGTTCTACGAGATGTACCGCAACGCCATCAAGAACACCTGGACCGTGGACGAGGTGGACTTCTCGCTGGACGTCACCGACCTGCGCTCGAAGATGAGCGAGGCCGACCGCCACCTGATCCACCGCCTGGTCGCGTTTTTCGCCACCGGCGACACCATCGTGGCGAACAACCTGGTGCTCAACCTGTACCAGCACATCAACGCGCCCGAGGCGCGCATGTACCTGTCGCGCCAGCTGTACGAGGAAGCGCTGCACGTGCAGTTCTACCTCACCCTGCTGGACACCTATATCCCCGACCCGGTCGAGCGCAACAAGGCGTTCGCGGCGATCGAGAACATTCCTTCGATCCGCCAGAAGGGCGAGTTCTGCTTCAAGTGGATCGATTCCCTGCAGAACCTGAAGAAGCTGGAAACGCGCGAGCACCGCCGCCAGTTCCTGCTCAACCTGATCTGCTTCGCCGCCTGCATCGAAGGCCTGTTCTTTTTCGCCGCCTTCGCGTACGTGTACTTCCTGCGCTCGCGCGGCCTGTTGCACGGCCTCGCCTCGGGCACCAACTGGGTGTTCCGCGACGAGAGCTGCCACATGGCGTTCGCCTTCGACGTGGTGCGCACCGTGCGTGCGGAAGAGCCCGACCTGTTCGACGAAGACATGCGCGCGCAGATCGAGCAGATGCTGGAAGAAGCCATCGCCTGCGAAACGCAGTTCGCCGAAGACGTGCTCTCCGGCGGCGTGGCGGGCCTGTCGGTGAAGGACATGCGCCAGTACCTGGAATACTGCGCCGACCAGCGCCTGGCCCAGCTCGACCTGCCCAGGAAGTACGGTGCGAAGAACCCGTTCGACTTCATGGACCTGCAGGACGTGCAGGAAGTGACCAACTTCTTCGAGCGCCGCGTCTCCGCCTACCAGGTCGGCGTGCAGGGCGAGGTCGCGTTCGACATGGCGTTCTGACCATGCGGCGCCACGCGCGGTGGAAGCGCGTGGCGCCCAGGCTTCATTTCCCTGCGCCGAAGAAGCGCCGCAACGCCGTGGCCAGCCAGCTGCCCTCGCTGGTATCGCCGGTCAGCTTGAGGATGTTGCGCTTCACCGAGTCCACGTAGGCCCAGTCATCGTCGCGAATGTGCTGGAACAGCCAGCCCAGCAGCATGGCCCGCAGTTCCTCGCTGATGTCCTCGCCGGACCGGAAGCGCCGGCGATAGTCCTCGATGCGCCCGGCATACACCTGGTGCACACGCTTGTGGGCGTCGGTGAACTCGTAACCGGCGTCCTCCATCAGCGCTTCCTCGAAGGTGAAGTGCGACAAGGTGTAGTCCAGCAGGCCCTCGAGCACGCCGCCGATCGCGGTCTGGTCGCCACGTGCCTGCGCCTCGCACACGGCATTGGCCATGTCGACCATGCGCCGGTGCTGATGGTCGATGACCTCGATGCCGGTATCGAGATCGTCCTGCCATTCGATCCTGCTCATTTCCCTTACCCCTGTCTCCCTTTCGCCGACAGAGGTTGCCGATAGTTTCCTACATAGCTTTGATGTAGGTCAGGAACCGTGCGCCGAGCTCGCAAAACCGCGACGGAAACGCCGAGGGCGGCCCGGCGCACCGGACCGCCGGGTGATCAATGGGCGGTACCGAACAGGCGCCGCAAGGACCTTACCAGCCAGCCGTCCTCGTGTTCGTCCTTGCCGACCTCGTGCATGTGGCGGCGCACCGAATCGACGATGGCCTTGTCGTCGTTGCGGATGTGGTTGAACAGCCAGTGCGACAGCGTGTGCAGCAGTTCGTTGCCGATGTCCTCGCCGGCGCGGAAGCGCATCTGGTACTCCGCGACGCGCTTGACGAATACCTCGTGCACGCGCTTGTGCGCCCGCGTGAACTCGTAGCCGGCGTCCTCCATCAGCGACTCTTCGAAGGTGAAGTGCGACAGCGTGTAATCGACCAGCCCGTCGAGGATGTCGTTGAGCTCCTCGCGGTCGTGATGGTCCATGGCGTCGTGGAGATGGTTGATCATCTCCACGATGCGCTTGTGTTGATTGTCGATGACCTTGATGCCGGTGTTCAGATCATCTTGCCAGACCATATAGGGCATATCGCACCCTCCGTTGCGCGGTGGTCCGGCTATTGGCGTGTATTTTTTTCGTCAGCGGCTTGACCTCTATCAATCAACCCAGCCCACGACTTGCGATAGCGACACTACGCCGCACGAAGGCGCCAGCCATCGGCATGGCTGGCGCCTGGCTCATTTGGCGCCATCGGTCGCGTCGATGCGAAGGAAGGGCAGCGCGCCGCCGCTGTAGGTCGGCAGGCGCCCGTCCCATTTCTCGATGGCCGACATCTGCACCACGTGCGGGTTCTGGCGCAGCGCCTCGCCCTTCAACGCGATGGCTTTCGCTTCGGCCTCCGCGATGGTGATGCGTGCCTGGGCCTGGCCTTGCGCTTCGGCCTCCACCTTCTGCGCCTCGGCCTGGGCCTGCGCCACTTCGTTCCGGCGTTGCTCGGCCATCTGGGTGGCCTGGATCTTCGCGTTGATCGACTGCACCACGTTCTCGGGCAGGCGCAGCTCGCCGATCCAGTAGATCTTTTCCACCACGATGCCGACCGGGCCGACTTCGTCGCTCACGTCGTGCTGCACGGCGTCGATGAGGTTGGCCTTGCCCTTGCCGTACACCGACTCGATGTCCAGGCTGGCCGCCTCCTTGACCAGCGCGTCGCGTACCATGTTGCGCAGGTACACGTCGGTGATCTCGTCGATGCCCTTGCGGTACTTCTGGAAAATCAGCGTCACCTTGCCCGGATCGATGTGATAGGTGATGCCCACGTCCGCATTCACGGTGAGGCCCTGCGACGTCTGGAAGCTGATGGATTCGTCCGTCGGGCGTCCTTCCGTCGGCGAACGCGTGAAGGTGTACGTCTGGGTGAAGGTCGGGAAGGTGTACATCTCGTAGCCCCAGCCCACCCAGTAGCGGCCTGGCGGCAGTTCCTGCAGCGCGCCCTTGCCGTCGCCGTACATCTGGAACTTCACGCCGACGTTGCCCGCCGGCACCTTGGAACAGGCCGCCAGCAACAGCGCCGAAAGCGAAAGGGACAACTTCACTACGCGTTTCATGGAGATCATTCCTTGTGGGTGAATCCGCGGCGCAGGAGCGCGATGCCCCAGGCCACCAGCAACGCCAGAAGCACCAGGCCCAACAGCACGGCGGTCGTGCTGGCGGCCGAGATGAGTTCCGGACCGATAAAACCGACGTACAGCAGCAGGCAGGCGACGAACGGCCACGGCCGATGCGCCAGCCGGTTGACAAGCGTCTTCATGGTTTCCTCGTGGGTTGGATCAACGGCGAATGCCGATTTGGACGTCCAGACGGCCGGGTGCGGCGCGGCGGTATGCGCCGACGTCAAAGCCGTGGGAGTGTCGTGGGGGTGCGCTAACCCGCTGGCGAAAGCGAGGGCCGTGCGGGGCCGGACGGTTCAGCGATGACGCAGGATAGGGTCTTCATAAGCGCACTCCGATGCGCGCTGCTGGATGAGGACGGCGCGCACTCTACTCCGTTTATTGTGCAATGCAACAAGCCAGGCGGCGATCTTGAAATGCCCAACGGCCTATTGACTACATCTGTAGTCAAGGCGTAGCGTGACTACAGATGTAGTCACCAAGGATCGTGCACATGGGCAAGGCCACCATCGGCGACCAGGAGCTGGCGCTCCTGCAGTACATCGCCGAACACAGCAATGCATCGGTCGGCGAAGTCGCCGCCGGCTATGGCGAGCCACGCGGGCTGGCGCGTTCAACCGTGCTGACCATGATGGAGCGCCTGCGCGGCAAGGCTTACCTGCGCCGCCGCCAGGTGCAGGGCGTGTATCGCTACAGCCCCGCCACCGGCCCGGGCGAAGTGATGCGCAGCGCCGTCGGCCAGTTCGTCGAGAAAACCCTCAGTGGTTCGGTGTCGCCCTTCGTGGCGTGGATGTCCGAGCGCGGCCAGGTGAGCGATTCGGAACTGGCCGAACTGGAAGCCCTCGTGGTCCAGCTGCAGACGCGGCGCAAGGAGACCTGACATGACTACGCTCTCGCTATGGATGGATGCCCTGCCCGGCCGCCTCGGCTGGACGTCACTACAGGCGGTGCTGCTGATCGGCGCGATCGCGCTCGTCTGCCGTCTCGCGCCGCGCCTCAGCGCAGCCACGCGTTCGCTGCTGTGGTGGCTGGTGGGCATGCAGGTGCTGCTGGGCCTGATGCTGCCCACGCCGGTGTCGCTGCCCTTGCTGGCGCCGGCCAAGCGCGAGGTGGCGCAGGTGATCGTTACCGCACCGGCCGCGCCAACCTTCGTGGCGCCGAGTGAACACCGCATCGGGAGTTTCGGTGGTGCCTCCCGTCCGTCCTCGCCGATGGTGGATGGCGGCGACGTCACCGACGCGCCTGGCGTTGCCACGACGAACGGCTCCCTGCCCTGGCGGAACATCCTGCTCGCGCTGTGGCTGGCCGGCGTGCTGCTGCATGCGCTGATGGCCCTGCGCCAATGGCGCGAGGCACGAGCCGTGTTGCGCCGTTCGCGCGTGCCCGGCGATCCGGTCCTGCAGGAAGCCTGCCGCTCGCAGGCCCGCGTGATGGGCTTGCGTCGCTGCCCCGAACTGCGCGTTTCCGACGACATCCGCTCGCCCCAGGTGAGTGGCTGGTGGCGGCCGGTGATTCTGCTGCCGGCAGCGCATGCGCTGACCGCGCAGGAATCGACGCTGGCCCTGGCGCATGAGCTCGCCCATCTGCGTCGTGGCGACCTCTGGCTCGGCTGCGTGCCGGCCATGGCGCAACGCGTGTTCTTTTTCCACCCGGCGGTGGCCTGGGCGATGCGCGAATATGCATTGAACCGCGAAGCCGCGTGCGATGCGCAGGTGATGCAGCAACACGATGCAGCACCGCAGGATTACGGTCGCCTGTTGTTGCGCCTGGGCGTGGCCCATCCGCTGCACGCCGGCCTCGCCGGCGCATCGCCCACCTTCCTCAACCTCAAGCGCCGCCTGACCATGCTGCAATCCGCATCGCACGACGCCACCTCGCGGGTGCGCAGCGCCCTGCTCATCCTGATCGTGGCCTGCGCCGGCGTGCTGCCTTATCGCGTGACGGAGGCAGCAGCCGAATCACCGGCGCCCGCACCGGCCTCCACCGCCGCGGCACCTGCGGCGGCGGTCGCGGCGAGCGTGCAGCCGGCGCCGAAGGCAGCACCGGCGGTCTCGGCGACACCGGCTGCGCCTGCCGCGGACGCCAAGCCCGCTGCCAAGGCCACACCGGCGACAAAGGCGACGCTCGCCGACACTTCGCACGGTTGGGTGCCGGAGCCACCATCCCCACCGCCGGTTCCGGCCACGCCGCCCACACCTCCGACGCCCCCCACACCCGCGACGCCGCGGACGCCGCCCACGCCTGCCACCCCAGCAACGCCACCGACGCCGCCCACGCCGATGACGCCCCCCACGCCGCCGACCATCGGGCTGCGCGGTCACCACGTGGACATCGACATCGATAGCGATGCGCGGAACGGCTTTGCCCTGTTCGACGACAAGGCCAGCACTATCCTCGTCAACGGCACCGACCGCGACATCGAAGCGGCAAAGCGCGAACGCAAGGGCACCGAACCGCTGCTGTGGTTCCGCCGCGGCAACCAGGCGTATGTCGTGCGCGATGGCGCCACCATCGATCATGCACGGGCGGCCTACGCGCCGATGCATGAGATCGCTTCGATGGAGAGCCGGATCTCCCGCGAGCAATCGCGCATCGCCAGCATGCAGAGCCGCATGGCCGGCCGCGAGGGCGAACTCGCCGCGCGGCAGGGTGAGCTGGCGGCACGCCATGGCGAGCTCGAATCCCAGCGCGCCCAGCTGCAATCGCAGCGCGCCGTGCTCGAATCCAGGCCCGGCGTCACCCAGGCCGACCTGCGCGACATGGACACGCAGATCCGCATGCTGGACAACGAAATCCGGGCCGTGGCCTCGCGTGTGCACGCCCCGGCCGACGACCGCGAATTCCAGCGCCAGCAGGAAGAGCTGGCGAGCCAGGAACGTGAGCTGGAATACCAGCAACGGGCGCTGGAGGAACGCGAGCGCAGCGAGAACCGCAAAGCCGACAGCCAGATGGAAAAGCTGCTGGACGATGCGATTGCCAGGGGCGTGGCGAAGCCGACGAGCTTGCGGTGAGGGTGCTTCGGTGACAGACCGGTAGCGTTGGGCCGATCCAAACCCTCAGGCGCGAACCCTTCTCCCTTTGGGAGAAGGTGCCGGTCCCACAGGGACTCCCTTCGATCGCAGCGGATGAGGGTACGAGCGGAGCGCGGCCATCAGGCGTTTCGCACGTCCGCACCCTCTCCCCAACCCCTCTCCCAAGGGGAGAGGGGCTTCAGAGCATCAGTCCTTCGGCGGCTTCATCGTGTACTCCTTGGGCGGCGTATCGCCGGCGAGGTGGCGCACGAAGTAGTCCCAGCGCTTGCGCATCATGTAGTTGCTGGCCGAGCCGTAACCGTGGCGGGCGTTGGGAATCAGCAACAGGTCGAAGTCCTTGTTGGCCTTGATCAGCGCATCGACCACCAGCAGCGTTTCGTACGGCGGCACGTTGTCGTCCATGGTGCCGTGCGCCAGCAGCAAGTGCCCCTTGAGGCCTTCCGCGTGGTTCTGGTTGGCCTGGTCGTCGTAGTTGCCCTTGCCGTCCTTGTCGGTGGTCAACAGGCCCTGCCACTTCTCGGCCCAGTCGTCCTCGTAGTTGCGGTTGTCATGGTTGCCGCTCTCGGCGATGCCCACCTTGAACAGGTCGGCATGGCGGAACATCGCGGTCACCGTCGCGTTGCCGCCGCCGGAATGGCCCCAGATGCCGACGCGGTCCATGTCGATCCAGGCATCGCGCTTGCCCAGCTCCTTCAGGCCGGCGACCTGGTCCGGCAAGGTGTTGTCGCCGATGTTGCCGAAGTAGGCGTCATGGAAAGCCTTGGAGCGCCACGGCGTGCCCATGCCGTCCATCGCGACCACGATGAAGCCCAGCTCCGCCAGCGCCTGGTGATCGACGCGCGCCGCCGCGAAGCTGCGCGAGCCGACCGAGCCGGTCTGCGGGCCCGGATAGATGTAGTCGACGATCGGGTACTTCTTCGACGGGTCGAAGTGGGTCGGCTTGAACATCAGGCCATAGATGTCCGTCTTGCCGTCGCGGCCCTTCACCGTGAACGGCTCGGGCGCCTTCCAGCCGGTGGCGAGCAGGCGCGAGATGTCAGCCTTCGCAATATTGCCCAGCACGTGCCCGTCGTCGGCGCTGCGCAGCACGGTTGCCGGTGCGGTAGTCGGCGTGGAATACGCATCGACGAA
Source organism: Dyella sp. EPa41 (assembly GCF_016586165.1). Classification (GTDB taxonomy): domain Bacteria; phylum Pseudomonadota; class Gammaproteobacteria; order Xanthomonadales; family Rhodanobacteraceae; genus Dyella. Next base: position 27,811 of record NZ_BCPR01000023.1, read on the forward strand.
CAGACGTCCATCCGGCGACAGGCTGATGGTGTGGTCGGCCGGCTCCGGTGCAAGCAAGGTCGGCGCGCCACCGTCCAGGCTTACCTTGTAGAACTGCTGGTAGTACGGATCGACGCCATGTTCGCGACCCACGCCGCGGAACCACGCCGTGCGCGACGCCGGATCGACCTTGAGCACTTCGGTGACGTTGCCTTCGCCGGTGGTGATCGCGTGCTTGAGCTTGCCGCTGTCGAGGTCGTAGAGGTACAGGTTGCCCCAGTTGTTGCGCTCGCTGAACCACACCACTTCATGGCTTTCCGGCAGGTATTGCCAGTTGACCTTGCCGTTGCCGCTTTCGTAGTAGGTCGGCACGCTTTCGTCGAACACGGTGCGCACGGCGCCGGTGTGCACGTCGGCCACGCGGAACCAGGCCTGCTTGTGGTCGCGCGAGGACGACACGAAGGCCAGCGAGCTCGCGTCGGGCGCCCACTGCACGTCGTCCCAGCCACCGTCGCGGCCGCAGCTCACGTCGTCGCACAGCGTGGAGCGGTGCTGGTCGGGCTCCATCTTCAGGCGCAGCGTCTTGTGGCTGCCGACGTCGACGATGACGCGTTCGATCATCGTCACGTCCTTGTCGCCCACCAGCGGATACTTCCACTTCTCCACCTTCGGATGGCCGACGTTGGTGCCGACGATCACCATGTCGCCGGTCTTGCGCTGGTCCTGCTGGAAGGTGGCGATCTGCTTCGAATCGGGCGACCACACCAGGATGGCCTTGTTGGTGTGCTTCCAGCCCGCGTTGTCGGTGGCGTAGCCGTAGTTTTCCACGCCATCCAGGGTGAGCTGGGTTTCCTTGCCGGTGGCGACGTCGCGCACCCACAGGTTCCAGTCGCGCACGAAGGCTTCGCTGCGCTTGTCTGGCGAGGGCACGCCCGGCTCGTGTCCCACCGCTTCGGAATTCTCGTCGTTGCCGATGGCGCACGCGTTGCCCTTGGCGTCGCACAGGTAGTGCTTGCCGCGAATGGCGACGTCGAGATGGCCATCGGCGGTTTCGCTGTAGCCGGTGATGCCCAGCTTGTCGGCCTTGACCGGCTTGCCGAGCGCCTTGCCCAGCGCGGCCGCGAGGCGTGCATGGTCGAACAGCGGCGCGGCCTTGCCGGTGGCGGCGTCATAGCGCAGGTAGTGGTCGCCCTTGGCGTCGTGGTCGCGGTACCAGAAGTGGCCGTTGTCCAGCCACGTCACGCTGGTGACGGCGTGATCGACCAACGGCGTGGTGTTGTAGCCCACGTAGCGCTCGGCCCTGGCGTAGTCGTCGTTGCCGAGCGTGCGGCCCTGTGCGGCCGCGCCCGTCGAAAGTGCACCCAGCACCAGCGCGCCCAGCAGGCGCGAGCCGTGTTTCATCGGAACCATGCGTACTCCCCAGTCTGCTTATGGAGGACGCCGCCTCGAGTCGCACGTCCAACCTTTCATGCTACCGAGGCTGGCTGGCGGGGACCCCTGCCATTGGTCCCGGTAAGGACCGTTCGCACTTGCGCCCGATGGCGCGCTTGACGCTGAGGCGTCCGCGCAACCACCCTCCCGGTCTCTCATCGGAGGTTCGCCATGTCGCCGTGCCTGACCCTGATCGGCAACTACGTCTCGCCGTACGTCCGCAAAGTGCTGGCGTGCCTGGAACTGAAAGGCCTGGATTACCAGATCGATCCGATCACGCCCTTCATCGGCGACGACCGCTTTACCCAGCTCAGCCCGCTTCGGCGCATCCCGGTGCTGATCGACGGCGGCCTGGTGCTCAACGACTCGTCGGTGATCTGCCAGTACCTGGAAGATCGCTGGGCGCAGCCATCGCTCTATCCCATCGATGTCGCCGACCGCGCCAAGGCGCGCTGGGTGGAGGAATATTGCGACACGCACCTGGCCGGCGCACTGATCTGGAAGCTGTTCTACCAGAAGGCGATTCGTCGCCACTTCTTCCAGGAAGAACCCGACGAGGCGCTGGTCGCCCACGCCTGCGCGGTGGAAATTCCCGCCGCGCTCGATCAGCTGGAACGCTGGGCGCCAGTGGATGGCTATCTGTTCGGGTCGTTGTCGATCGCCGACATCAGCGTCGCCTCGTATTTCCGCACGGCCTCTTTCGTGCGCTACATGATCGACGCGGATCGCTGGCCGCGCACGGCGGCGCTGGTGGCGCGCGTGCAGGCCCTGCCGCCGTTCCAGAAGCTGGCGAAACTGGAGGAGGTCGTCCTGCGCGTTCCGTTCGCGCAACATCGCGATGCGCTCGCAGCCGCGGGCGCGCCGTTGACGGCGGATACCATGGCCACGCTTACCCCACGCAAGGGCGTGCCGCGTTTCGCGTAATGCCGTGCCTTGGGGAGCCCAGCCGCATGGGGATGGCGCGGAACCTCCCTGTGCGCGGTTGACGACGCAGTGACCCACGCAACGTCACGGCCGGGTCGTGATGCTGGCCGGGTAGCGCTTCGGCGTTGCCGCGGCGCACGGGGGTCAGGCTGGAAGATGCCGCCTCAGCGCAGGTGCAGCCAATACAGGTGGATGCCGTTCTCGCGGTCTTCGACGCGGAAACCTTCGCGCCCCTCCACCACGATGCCCCAGACGGTGCGCATCGCTTCGCCTCGCGGCTCGTCCACGCGCACGTGTTCGCCCACGGGGATGGGAAACCGCGTCTCCAGCATCATCACCTGGTCGCGCTCCCACACGAGCACCGCATCGCGCGCCGTATTGGCGCCCCAGCCGAGATGGATCTGCACATCCTTGGGGTCGTACTGGCCGCGGTTGTCCAGCTTCCAGTTTTCCGAGCGACGCAGCAGGTCCGCCAGGCGTGGATCGTTCCAATCCACGCGATGTCCCTTGGTGTGAGGCTTGTGGGGCTTCATGCAGGTAGCTACTTCCGGTCGGGCAGGTACGGCGGCAACGCCGGCAGTTCGTGCCAGCGTCCGGGCCGGGGCGATGCCGTTCAGGGAGAGCGAACGACGCGCTGTTCACGGTATCGGCCATGGGCCCGGGGACTTGAGTCTAGTCCATCCGGCACCCCCCGCGGGCACTATGGCGACATCCAAGGGCCGGTGATACTCCGCGCGACCGCCCACGGAGGTTTGCCATGCGTGCCCCGCTCGTCGTGTTCGCCTTCTGCCTTGCGCTTCCCTGCCTCGCCGATACAGCCACCGAGTCGCTGGCCAAACCGCCCTCCAACGCCCAACGCTTCACCATCATGTCCACCGCCGGCAAGCACGGCACCTCCGCGCGATGGACCACCGCGGACGGCACCCGCATGGGGCGTGACAGCCTGCTGTTGCGGGGCATGGTCACCGAAATGGACAGCAGCGCGACGGTGGGCCGCGACGGCGTGCTGGAACGCGTCGTGGTCCGCGGCCATACGCCCAATGGCGACGCCGCGGAAACCTTCTCCATCAAGGACGCCACCGCGACCTGGAAGAGTCCGGTGGATGCCGGCTCCGCGCCCTATCACGGACCCGCCGAATACGTCGCCTTCGGCGGCCCGATGGATCTCAACGCCGATCTCGTCGAAAAACTGCTCGCGTCGCCCCATCGCTCGCTCGCGCTGCTGCCCGGCGGCCAGGCGCATGCCGAGCCGCTCACCACGGCCACGGTGGGCGAAGGTTCGGCGAAGAAGCAGGTCACGGCGTATGCGGTCACCGGGCTCAGCAATACGCCGGTGCCGGTGTGGGTCGATGCCTCGGGCAAGTTCTTCGCCTTCGTCGACGGTTTGTCGTGGATGCCGGAGGGTTACGAGTCGGCGCAGGCGCAGCTGGAGAAGGCGCAGACCGTCGCGCTGGCCGAGCACGCCAAGGCCATCGTGCCGAAGCTGCTGAAGGCGCCGGCGGGCCCGGTGGCATTCACCCATATGCGCGCCTTCGTCGACGGCACGCGCTTCGTCGATGACCAGACGGTAGTGGTCGACAAGGGCAGCATCGCGCAGGTCGGCCCTGCCGCTACGGTGAACGTGCCGAGCGGCGCCCAGGTGATCGACGGCAAGGGCAAGACCCTGGTGCCGGGACTGTGGGATTCGCACCAGCATGTGCCTGATGACGCGAGCGGCCCGATGCTGCTGTCGCTGGGCATCACCTCGGTGCGCGATCCGGGCAACGTCGACGAGCAGACCCTCTCGCGCGCGCAACGCCGCGCCAAGGGCGAGTTGCTGGGACCGAAGGTCTATCCCTCGATGCTGATCGACGGCAAGGGCCCGAACACCGCCCAGGTGGCCGACGTGGCGACCTCGCAGGCCGAAGCCATCGCGCTGGTGCACAAGGCGAAGGACGAGGGCTTCGATGCGATCAAGCTCTACGGCACCTTCAACCCCGACTGGGTGAAGGCGACGGCCGCCGAGGCGCACAAGCTGGGCCTGCACGTGCATGGCCACCTGCCGGCCGGCATGCGGCCGAAGGATGCCATCGACGACGGCTACGACGAGATCACGCACATCTACTTCGTGATGATGCAGGCCATGCCCGACTCGGTGGTGAAGGTATCCAACGGCATGGCCCGCTTCGAAGGCCCGGGCCGCTACGCCAAGGACGTGGACCTCACCAAGGAGCCGATGAAGTCGCTGATCGCCGCCATGGCGCAGCGCAAGATCACCTCCGACCCCACGCTGGTGGTGGCCGAGAGCCTGTTCATGCCGGAAAACGGCGATCTTTCGCCGGCTTATGCGCCCTACGTCGGCGCGCTGCCGCCAGCGGTGGAACGCAGCTTCCGCCAGGGCGGCTTCACCGTGCCGAAGGACCTCACCCGTGCCGATTACCGCGCCAGCTTCGCCAAGCTGCAGGCGCTGGTCGGCGCCATGCACAAGGCCGGCGTGCCCGTCGTGGCGGGCACCGACGGCAGCGGCCTGGAACTGGTGCGCGAGTTGGAGCTGTACGTGCAGGCGGGCTTCACCAACGCCGAAGCATTGGCCAGCGCCACCATCGACACCGCGCACCTGGTCGGTGCGGACCAGCGCACGGGCAGCATCGCGGTGGGCAAGGCCGCCGATCTCGTGCTGGTCGAAGGCAATCCGGCCGAGCGCATCGGCGACCTGCGCCATACCGAGGTCGTGATGATGGACGGCAAGCTGATGGATGCCACGGCGCTGCGTGCCGAAGGCGGCATCAGCAAGCGGCCGGCGTGGTTTGAATAAGCGCGCCTGTCCCGCCCCTGTGGGAGCGCACCCTGTGCGCGACTGCACAGGCGCGTCGACACGGTTGCGAGCGGTCGTCGCGTCTGCGGGAGGGAGGGGGCGGCTACTCCGCTTCGTTGGCTTTTCGCGCACTGGGTGCGCTCCTGCAAACCGCACGGGGTGCGCTCCTAAAAAGCGATAGAGGGACACGCCTCAGGGCAGATCGCCCAGCACTTCAGCTACCCAGTCGATGAATACGCGCAGTCGCAGCGGCAATTGCCGTTGCGACTGGTACAACACGGAGACGGGGAAGGACGGCGGTGGCATCGACGGCAGCAGTTCCACCAGGGAACCGTTGGCCAGCGCTTCGCCGAGGCGGTACCGCGGGAATTGCGCGATGCCCAGGCCTGCTTCGCAACACGCGAAGTAGGCCTCGGTACCGCTCACCGTCACCCGCGCCGGCAGCATCAGTTCGCGCATGCGCCTGCCCACCATGAATTCCAGCGGCGTCGTGCGCCGCGTGGTGGGCGAGGCCCAGTTCACCGCAACGTGGCCGTCCTGCAGGTCGGCGAGGGTCTGCGGCGTGCCGTGGCGGCGCAGGTAATCGGCGCTCGCCACCGTGGCCTGCGACATGCTCGCGACGCGGCGCCCCACCATGGTGGAGTCGGAAAGGTCACCCGCGCGCAACACGCAGTCCACGCCTTCCTGCACCATGTCGATGAAGCGGTCGCTGGTGCCGATGTCCAGTTCGATCTGCGGATAGCGCGCGAGGAAATCCGGCAGCGCGGGAATCAGCACCTGGCGCGCCAGCGAAGCAGCCAGGTCGATGCGCAGTTTGCCCTTGGGCACCACCGCCGCTTCGCGGAAATCCGCCTCCACCGCGTCGAGATCGGCCAGCAGGCGCACGCAATGGTTGTAATAGACCTCGCCGTCGCGGGTGGGGCGCACGCGGCGCGTGGTCCGTTGCAGCAGGTGCGCGCCCACGTGTTCTTCCAGCCGCTTGATGGTGTGGGTGAGCGTGGCGCGCGGCAGGTTCAGGTCGTCGGCCGCGCGGGTAAAGCTGCCCAGCTCGACGATGCGGGTAAACACGCGCATGGCTTGCAGACGATCCATGGGGCCTCTCCGGGTGGCGCCGGCCAGCGCCGCGATCCGTTGATTGTTGATCATTTCGACAACAGACATGGCGATTATTGAGCATTTATCCGCGAGCCGTCATGTCGAAGAATGCTTGCCTGCCTTCTCTCCCCGCCAAGGAATCCCCCGATGCAAATGCGACAGCTCGGCAAGCATGGCCCTTCCGTTTCCGCCCTCGGCCTCGGCTGCATGGGCATGAGCGATTTCTACGGTTCGCGCGACGACGCCGAATCCGTCGCCACCATCCACCACGCGCTGGATCGCGGCATCAACCTGCTCGATACCGCCGACGTCTACGGCCCGCACACCAACGAAGTACTGGTGGGCAAGGCCATTCGCGACCGTCGCGACCAGGCCTTCCTCGCCACCAAGTTCGGCATCCTGCGCGATCCCGGCGACCCGGGCCGCCGCGGCGTCAGCGGCAGCCCGGAGTACGTCCGCGCCTCGTGCGATGCCAGCCTCAAGCGCCTGGGCGTCGATCACATCGACCTGTACTACCAGCATCGCGTCGACCCGAACGTGCCCATCGAGGAAACCGTGGGCGCGATGGCCGAGCTCGTGCAGGCCGGCAAGGTGCGCTACCTCGGTCTCTCCGAAGCCTCGGCCGCGACGCTGGAACGTGCGGTCAAGGTGCACCCCATCGCCGCACTGCAGGTGGAGTTCTCGCTCTGGACACGCGATCCGCAGGAGAATGGCATGCTGGATGCCTGCCGCCGCCTGGGCGTGAGCCTGGTGGCTTACTCGCCGCTCGGCCGCGGCTTTCTCACCGGCGCCTTCGCCAGCCCGGAAGACTTCGACGCCGACGACTATCGCCGCCAGAGCCCGCGCTTCCAGGGCGAGAACTTCTATCGCAACCTAGAGCTGGTGGACAAGGTGAAAGCCATCGCCGCTGACAAGGGCTGCACGCCCGCCCAGCTCGCGCTGGCCTGGGTGCTGGCGCAGGATCCGAACGCGATCGGCATCCCGGGCACCAAGCGCCGCGACCGCCTCGATGAAAACCTCGGCGCGCTCGGCGTCACGCTCAGCCAGGACGAACTGAAAGCCATCGACGCGGTGTTTCCGCCGGATGCCGCCGCCGGCGCCCGCTACGTCGACACCATGATGCGCATGGTCAACGTCTGATCCGGCGTGGCCGCGCGGCCTGTGGGCCGCGCGGCGATCAGACCGGCACGACGTTCCCCACCTTGTCGCGCGCCATCACGACGTTGGTGGTGAAGCGGCGGATGTTCGCGTTGTCGAACAGCAGGCGACGCGTGAACTGCTCGAAGTCGTCCATGTCACGCGCGGTGACGATGAGGATGAAGTCCGACTCGCCGGTGACGTAGTAGCACTGCTGCACGTTGGGATCGGCGCGCGCCGCGCGGCGGAACGCATCGAGCATGTCCACGCGCTCGCGCTCCAGCTCCACGCCGATGATGAAGGTCATCGCCTGCCCCACCGTCGCGGGGTTCACCAGCGCCACCTCGGCGGTGATCACGCCCTGCTGGCGCAGGTGCTTGATGCGCCGCTGCACGGCGGCCGCGGAAAGACCGATCTGTGCGCCGATCTCCTCACCCGTCACCCGCGCGTCGCGCTGTACGCGGCGGAGGATCTCGCGGTCGAAGTCGTCCAGCTCATAGTCGGTCGCCATGCCGCATAGATAAGCCAAAAAATGCGGACTGACAACGCCTATAGCATCCATTACGCGCCTTGGCCGCGTCCCCGGGCCCCAGAATGCGTGCATTCCATCCGCCCAGGCACGCATGAAACTCCTCTACCAGACCCATTCCCCCTACGCCCGCAAGGTGCTGGTGCTCGCCCACGAGGCCGGCCTCGCCGACCGGCTGGACGTGCTTCACCACGAAACCAGCCCGACCTGGCGCAACGACGAAGTGTTCCGCCTGAACCCGCTGGGCAAGGTGCCGGTGCTGCTGCTCGATGATGGCGTCGCGCTGTTCGACTCCAACGTGATCTGCGAGTACCTGGACAGCCTGCACGATCGCCGGCCGCTCATTCCACGCGAACGCATGGCGCGGCTGCGGGCCCTTCGCACCCAGGCGCTGGCGCAGGGCCTGTGCGATGCCGGCATCGCGGTGCGCCACGAAACCGTGCGTCGGCCCGAAGCACTGCGCTATCCCGCCATGCGCGATGGGCAGATCGAAAAGCTGGTGGCGTCCTACGACTTCCTGGAACGCGAATGGGCCCAGGCCGCGGGCGATGCGCCGGTCGACCTCGGCCAGATCGCCGTCGCCACCGCGCTGAGCTGGCTGGCCTTCCGCGAGTTGCCGGATTTCGAACAAGGTCGCCCGCGGCTGGCCGCCTGGTATCGCCGCTTCATCGGGCGTCCCTCGATGCTGGCTACTCCGCTCACCGGGCAGACCGTCGACTGACGCGTGCGCCACCTTCCTCCGAAGATTTCCATGAGCTCGCTCTGGGCTGACCTGCTGTTCCTGCATGGCCATATCACCGACCTCAAGCTGCTGCGCCGGCTGAAGGACCTGCCGCGCCCGGGCCACCATCCCGCCACACAGGGCCTCCCGGCGCCCGGCAGGAAGCGGCTTCGCTGGCCGTTTCGCTTTTGCCTGGGCATTGGCGATGGCGAAGTGCGCACCCAGTGATCCGCACGCACGTGAACATCGCGCGAGCCCACATGAAACAGGTCGATGGCTTACCAATGGACTAGGTATTCCCTTACATCGCAAGCCATGTGACTGCGGCAACGTATCCCGGTCGGCGTTTCCACGAGCGCCTGACACCCGGGCCGGTCGCCCCCCTAGATCCGGCTCATTGGCCCCCGCAAGGGGGCCTTTTTCTTTGCGCCTCCCGCCACCTGCGTGGCACCGGCACCCGCCGCGTCGACGCGGCCTGGACTTTTCCCGATGGATGCTTGCGCGCGTCAGGGTCCCGCAAGCCCCGCGCTGCTTCGGGTGACGCCACGCTTCAGTTCAGGCCGGAATGGCCGACTTGTTCGCTATATTGTCGAACTGCTTTTGTTACCAAGGCTCCGATGAACACCCCTCGCAACGTCACGCCATCCGCTTCCACCCGCCGCCCCTCGGGCCCGCAGGGAACGCAGCTGTTTTCGGCGGACGAGCTGAACCGCCTCGCCGACGAAGCCGGCGCGGTGTCCGACGGGCGCGCCAGCGTGCACGAGCCGGTGCTCGAGGGCACCAATGCAGGCCTGGAAGGGCGACGCTTTTCGCTGCGCGCGGGACGCCAGACCATCGGCCGCCGCGACGACAACGACATCGTGATCGGCGACCCCAGCGTGTCCTCGGCCCACGCCTGGATCATGAACCAGCAGGGCCACTACGTGATCATGAACACGCTCTCCACCAATGGCACGTTCGTGAACGGCAAGCGCGTGCACGAGGCCACTCTCAAGCACGGCGACCGCATCCGCCTCGGGCAGGCGGAGTTCGTGTTCCTCACCCGCGAACCCGGCCAGCATTCGCGCACGCGCAGCGTCGCCATCGCAATCGGCGTGGTCGCCCTGGTGGCGGTCGCCGGATTTGCCTGGTGGCTGTTCTAGCCCATGGGCGAATCGTCCATTCCCCGCACCATCGGCCGTTACCGCATCGATGGCGTCCTCGGCGAAGGCGCCATGGCGATCGTTTACGCCGGCTTCGACCCCGGCATCGACCGGCCCGTGGCGATCAAGTGCCTGCATCGCAGCATCGCGACCGATCCCGGTTCGCGGCAGCGCTTCCTGCAGGAGGCACGCGCCTCGGGCCACCTCGTCCATCCGAACATCGTCACCATCTTCGATACCGGTGAAACCGAGGACGGTCGCAAGTACATCGCGATGGAACGCCTGTCCGGCGAGACGCTGGCCAGCCGCGTGTCACGCGAGGGCCTGCCGCCGCTGCCGGTGGCGATCGAACTCGTGTCGCAGGTGGCCGCGGCGCTCGACTATGCGCACGGCCAGGGCGTCATCCATCACGACGTGAAGCCCGAAAACATCATGCTCGCCGAGGACTGGCACTACGCCAAGCTCAGCGACTTCGGCATCGCCGAGCGGCGCACCGCGCACCTGAACCTGCAGGCCAGCGACAGGAAGACCGGTGGCACGCCCGCCTACATGGCGCCCGAACGGCTGCGCGGCGAACCGGCCGATGCGCGCGGCGACCTGTTTTCGCTGGGCGTGGTGCTCTACTGGCTGATCACCGGCAAGCTGCCCTGGCCGGACACCACCGATCTCAAGCGCCTGGTCCGCGAACGCCAGCGCCAACCGCGCCCCACCGTCACGCCGCTGGATCCGGCCACGCCACCGATGCTGGCCAGCATCGTGCGCACCCTGCTGGCGCCCACGCCGGAGGCGCGTTACCAGCGTGGCGCGGAAGTGATCAACGACCTGCGCCTCGCACGTCGCGAGTACGAACGCACCAGCGAGTCGCCGCTGGCCTCGCGCATCATCTCCCTGCGCTTCCGCTGGATCGGCGCGCTGAGCGCCATCCTCTGCCTTGTGCTGTTGCTCGGACTGGCCGCGATCTACACCAAGCAGAACAGCGCCGTGACCGGCCTCGCCACCGACTACGGCAGCACCTTGGGCCGCATGGTCGCCAGCGAATCGGCCGAGAACCTGCTGCTGGGTGATGACGCGGCCACGCGCGCGCTGGTGGCGGACATGGCGCGCAACGGGCAGATCCACTACCTGGCCATCGCCAATCGCGAAGGCAACGTGGTGGCGAGCACGCAGCCCTCCGACGTGGGCCATGGCCTGCCCGCCGTCGCCGGTACGCGCCAGCAGACGCTCGCCGATGGCGTGGAGCGTTTCCTCGGTCGCGTCGTCGAAGACGACCACGGCAACGAAATGCTGTTGTTCGATGTGCCCATCCGTTACCAGGCCAAGGCCGTGGGCGAACTACGCCTGGGCGTGAGCAATGCCCCGCTGCTTGCGGCGCAACGCACGACGTTCTGGGTCATCGCGTCCGTACTGGTGATCACGCTGGTGGCGCTGGTGGGCGCGGCCTACTGGCTGTTCCGCCAGCCGCTCGCCCTGCTCGGCATGCTCGGCGACGCACTGATGCGCGTGGCGCGCGGCGACTACGGCTATCGCATTCGCCTCGTGCGCCGTGACGAACTCGGACGTCTGTTCGCCGCTTTCAACCTGATGAACAGCGCCCTGCAATCGCGCCAGCCGGCCGAAGCGCCCATGCCCACGCGCCCCACGGCGGAAGATGCCGCCCAGCCCACGCTGGTGATGCCGCCCCCGGCCGCGAACGACGACGCTCGCTGAGCGTCGCCGCCCCGCGAAACCTCAGATCTGCTTGAGCCGCTGCTGCAGTTCGATGGCGCGAGTGCGGTAGACCGCGGCCCGTTCGTAACCGGGATCGATCGCCAGCACGTGATCCCACAGCGCAATGGCCTGGTCCAGCTTCTGGTCGCGATACAGCACCACCGCGCGCTCGTGGTAGGACGCCAGCAACTGGTCGCGCAATGCCTGGTTGCCGGCGGGTTTCAGGTGGGGGTCCAGCGTCAGCGCCTCGTCAAGGCGCGCCAGCGCCTGGTCCTTCTGGCCCTGCCTGAGCAGGGCGGAACTCTCCGCCTGCAGGCGCTGCGCCTTCGTCGACCCGGAATCGACCGGCGCAGTGTCTGGCGATGCGGGTAGGGGCGCCGCGTTGGCAGCGCCTGCCGGCGGGGCCGCCGTGCCTCGCGTGCTGCCCTTGGCCACCGTCTCCGAAGGCAGGTTCGCCCGCACGCCCGCCAGCGGCAGGCGCAGCGGATCACCGGCGTGCAGCACCGACGGATTGGCGGCGCCGTTGTAGCGGGCAAGTATCAGGAACAGGTTCGAATCGCCCAGGTGGCGTGCGGCCAGCGTGCTGTAGGAATCGCCGGCCTGCGCCACGTAGGCGCGCGATTTGGCGCCCAGCGCCACCTTGGGGTCGGTCGTCAGCTGCCGCAGCATGGTCTGCGCGGCACGGTCGTTGGGATATTTCGCCAGGTATTGGCGCAAGCGCTGCTCGCCCTCGGCATAGCGGCCCTTCATCAGGTAGCTGCCGACGATGGTGTTGAGCGGCAACGGCTCGCTGTTGTCCGGCGCACCGCTTGCCGATGACGACGAAGCCGTGCCGGATCCGTTGAACGAATCGCTGACTTTCGACTTGAGCGCACCCATCTGGGCACAGCCGGCAGCGCCCATGGCCGCCAGCAGCAAGACCAGGCGCAGGGTTCGTACGCCCGCCGCGCGTGAAGCATGAAACAATCGGATCAAGAGGAAGCCTCGTTGTACGTGGGGACGGCCCGTTCGCCGGTGGCGCGGCGACGCAGGACCGAACGCAACCGCTCGTGATAGCGCCGCCACCAGCCCTCGCGGACCGGGCGGGCAAAAATCAGCGCGACATTATCGCCATCCTGGCCACCGCGTTCGACCGCCAGGGCCAGGGCTTCGCGCAGGGCCGCATCCTGATCGCGGCGCCGCGAAAGTCGGCACAGCTCCTCCGTCGACAGCTGCTCCCACACGCCATCGCTGCAGAGGGCAAAACGCTGTCCGGAGCGCAACCGTGCGCATCCGTGCTCGACCACGGGCGCTTCGGGGCCACCCAGCCCGCGCAGCAGCTTGTGCTGATCGGGGTGCGTCGCCAGTTGCTGCTCGGTGATCTCGCCGCGAAGCAGGCGCAGCTGGGCCAGGCTGTGGTCCTCGGTACGCCCGAGCAGCCGGGCGCCCTGGAAGCGGTATAGACGGCTATCTCCCACGTGCGCCCAGGACACGCGATCGCCCTGCACCATCATCGCCACCACGGTCGAATGCGGCTCGCCACCCGACAAGCCGGCGCGGCGGCGATGCAGCTCGGCATGCGCTTCCTGGCACAGCGATTCCAGGAACAATGGGCCCGGCTGGTTGCGCCACAGACCCTCGTTCCACAGGCGTCGCGCCGCGTCGATCACGCCGGCCGACGCCAGTTCGCCCGCGCCATCGCCTCCCATGCCGTCGGCCAGCACCAGCAGGAAAGCATCCTGCCCGGCGTCATGGAGACACAGCACCTCGTCCTGCTGTGCATCGCGCCCGCCACGCGCGCGTCCGGCGACGACCCGAGGGATCGCCTGAAAGTCGACAGCCTGTTCCATCGCCCTCCCCCTTTCGCCCCCATGCCGCCCCTACGACCCGCACCTTAGGGGACTTGGGCCCATGATAGTTTGCGCCCGGTCCCGGTGCGCGAGTCGCGCCTCCGGAGCGGACAGCCCCGCCATGGCCCCAGAGTGTCACGCGGGGCGGCAGGCCATCGGTGAAGCCGGTCTACCCGGGCCCGAAAAAAAATGTCCGCCATGCGATCCGTTCCTGCCCGCCGATTCGTCCTTGGTGTGCCCCTCGCAAAAGGAACCACGCCATGCCCTCCTCTCCCGTTACCCTCGTCAATGTGCTCAAGATCGAATCGGGCAGCTGCCAGGAACTGGTCTCCTTGCTGAGACACAACATCGAGAACGTGATCTGCGGCCTGCCAGGCTGGAAAGGCACGCGCCTGATCGCGACCATCGACGGCCACAGCGTGGTCATCTATTCCGAATGGGAAACGCTGGCCGCCGTCGAGGCGATGCGCGCCGCCCCCCGCATGCAGGCCTACTTCCCGCGGATTCGCGCCCTCGCCAGCATCGATTCCATGGCCGGCGAGGAAGTGTTCGTCCAAAACCCCTGAGGCTGCCATGATGGCTTTGGCAACACGGCGACGGCCGCCGTTGTCCTCGATGGAACGGCCGTCGTTGCACCGGCGATGGAGGACACCTGCATGAGGCTGGGCGCATGATCGAGGAACCGTTCGAAGATCGCCTGCGCGAATTCAGGCCACGGCTTCATCGCTACTGCGCACGCATGGTCGGTTCCGCGGTGGACGGCGAAGACGTCGTGCAGGACGCCCTGTTGAAAGCGCTGCGGGCGCGCGCCGAAGGCATGCAGGCGGACGACGTGGAGGCCTGGTTGCTGCGCATCGCGCACAACACCTGCCTCGACTTTCTCCGTCGCCGCTCAAGGCACACGGTGGTGCCGATCACCGAAGCGCCGGAGGACACGTCCACGCCCGATCCGCACATCGTCGAAGTGAGCTTCCACGTATTCATGCGGCTCCCGGAGCTGCAGCGCTGCGCGGTCATCCTCAAGGATGTCCTCGGGCATTCCATCGAAGAAGCGGCCTCGATTGCAGGCTGCACGCCGGCAGCCGCCAAGTCGGCGCTGCAGCGCGGACGTGCAACGTTGCGGCATTGGGCGCAACGACCCGGCGAAACACGCGTGCCGCTCATCCCGGACGCGGACCGCAAGAGGGCCAGCACCTATGTCCGGCTGTTCCAGCAGGGCGATTTCGATGCCATCCGCGCCATGCTCGCCGAAGACGTCAAGCTGGACCTGGTCAACCGGCTCAAGCTCGAGGGTCGCGAAAGCGTCGATCGCTACTTCACCCGTTATGCCGAAGAGAGCAAATGGCGCTACGCCTTCGGGGCCATCGAAGGTCGCCCCGCCATGCTGGTATTCGACAGCAGCGGCACGTCGCGGAAACCCGCCTATTTCGTCCTGATCGATTGGCAAGGCGATCGCATCGTGGGCATCCGCGACTTCCTTTTCACCCCCTACGCGATCGAAGCCGCCGACTGGGTGTTGCTGGGTTGACGCAGGGTTATCGAAGCGAATCGTCGCTCAAGCCGGTGACAGACGTCCAAACGTGCACGAGACCGGGCCGGATATCGAGGGCCTTTGAGCGAACACCCCAACGGCGAGGCCACGACGCCAAGTGCAGGGCAGCGGATTTGGATGTATGGTGGCGGGACCGCCCGCGAACACACAGGTATTCGCATGAACGACACACCCAAACCGTTGTCGGCCGAGACGATCCATTCGGTATACGCAGGCAAGACGATTTCTTCGGTCGTCGATCCGGGCAAGGACTTCCGCTCGACCAACCGCTTTGCACGAGATCCCGCGCATTCGGGGCACGCGCCGCAGCAACCCAAGAACGAGAAAGGCCCGTTCCGCCGCGGCTAGCGCGGTGACTTGAACCTGGGCTCCGATGGAAGCCGAATGTCCGTGGTCGACACGCGGACGTTCCCGATGGATATGCGTGCCTTCCGGCCCGATGAAAGGCAACTTTATTTGCGCGCATCCCAGGCATGGCCGTGCGTGCCGCGCTTCTGGAAAGCCTCCAAGCGACACTGAAGGCCAGCAGCGCAGGTGCCGATAACCGCCGCCTCGCCATCAAGACGTGCTCATGCAGCTCGTGTGGATCCGGCACGGCGCTCGCCGCGATCGGGATTCCCCTGCCTCCTGCCCTGCCCATGCCGCGCCGGCGAGGCATTCCGCGACAACCAGGAGCGGCCCCATGACCTAGGGCAATGGGGTGATCGCGCCTTCTCCCTATGCTCGTTCCTTTCGTATCCACGAAAGGAATCACCCATGCTCAAGGTGCCTGGCCGGCGACAACGGGCGAATGCCGTCGATGTGCGATTGACCGTGTCGCGGGTATCCGACGGCGCCATCGAAGTCGCCATCAGCACGCCCGGGCGGCTCAAGACGGCTCGACCCGCGGGCCAGGCCGACGGGCGAAAGGCCGAGCCGGCTGTGAAGCGCGCTTCCACCGCCGATAAAAAAAGAAGCCGTGATCCGCGGTGATGTCTCCACGACGCGTACCATCATGCTTGCCACCTGGTCCTGATGTGGCTCGTGCAATGAAGGCCATCCGATAGGGCGAACGTCATGCATCGCATCAAGGCATATATGGCTGGCCCCGACGTGTTCCTGCAGAACGCGCAGGAGAAGGCCGATGAAGTACGCGCGCTATGCAGGCAGTACGGCGTAGAGCCGCTCATTCCGGCCGACAACGACGGCCAGGTGTCGCACACCTCGACGAAGGAAGCCCTGTCGCTGCAGATCTTCAGGAAGAACCTCGCCCTGATCGATCGCGCCTCGCTGGTTTTCGCCAACCTTGAGCCCTTTCGCGGCCCATCGGCGGACGTCGGCACGGTGTGGGAGATCGGCTATGCCTACTCACAAGGCAAGAAGGTCTTCGCCTACTCGTCCGCGCTCTCTCATTACGTGACGCGAGTGAGCCCGAGGACGACCGTGGGAGGCGACAACTGGATCGACGAGGAAGGCATGCTCGTCGAGGATTTCGGCCTGTTCGACAACCTCATGATCCATCACTCGCTCAGCGGCCTTTATGCCGACCTGCGATCCCTGCTGTCGTCCAGGGAAGTCCAGGGTGTCTTGCGGCCCTCCGGGCAGTAGGCACAGGCGTGCCGGGCGGGCATTGGTGCGGCGTTCGGGGCGAGCTGGAGCGATATGCGCTCACCATTCCCCGCCGGCCTCATCCATCACGCACCAATCCGGCAGCGGCGGGTCATTTTCCATCGCAGCGTCACCCGGGAGCACATCGGCAGCCTGGCGATTGGCGAGCCACCGGGCCGCGGCATCGATTTCGGCTTCGCTCATGCGATTGGCCACGACGCTCATGCAATAGGGCCGATCCGCCGCTCGCGAGTGCGAGCGCCATTGGGCGAACTGGGAGGCAAGATACCGGTACGACAGGCTGGTCAACCCGGGGATCAGCGGCTCGCGGCCGGTCAATCGGCTGCCATGGCAACTCGCGCACGGCGGCACGCCCCGACTCGGATCACCCCTGAGCACGACGTCTTCACCGCGCGGCATCACGCCGTCTGCCGGGGCTGCGACCTTGGCGGCGTCACCGACCACGACCTGGCTCGCGAAATACTCCGCTATCTCCCTCGCATAGGCCGGGGTGAGTGGCTGGGTGATGTACTGCATGGCATCGTTCTTGCGCTGGCCGCTCTGGAAATACGTGAGCTGCAACGCCAGATAGGCCGCCGGCTGCCCCGCGATGCGCGGGCCGGCCCGGCCGCCCGGCGAGCCGGCACCCCGTTGCCCGTGACAGGACGTACAGGCGATGACGCGTTGCCCGAGGGTATCGGGAACGCCTGCACCCCCACCGCTGGCCGATTGCGCGGCGGCATTGGCCAACGCGCAGGCCGCATAGATGGCCGATGCCATGATCAGGCGAACCGCGCGCACTGATGCGCGTCGCCGACGTTGTGGGTGTTTCATGGGATAACGAGGCGATTCCTTCATCGCGCCAGGGAAATGCGCAGCACGCTTCACCTCGTGTGCCGTACGGCGCTTTTCGTTGGCCAAGGGAAAAGGAGGCTGGCCATGGCGCCAGCCTCCTTTCGTCGAGCGTGTTGCTCAGGCTTCGGAGTGGCTCGCCTGTGCGGCGATCACCGTGGCTGGTGCCGGTGCCTTGCTCCGTCCGAGCAGTTTCCAGGCGAAGGTGGCAAGGCTGACGATGCCCAGTGCGAACACCACGTCGCCCGGCACGCGCAGCCACACCATCCACTGCATGAAGGCCGAGTGGACCACCTCCGGCGAACGTGCATACCACAGGCCGTACTCGACGCTGGTCCAGGCCTGGTAGATGCCCGAAGGAACCAGCGAGATGAACACCATCATGGCCAGGCCGATGTTGAGCAGCCAGAACATGGACTTCAGCAGCGAGTCCGACCAGTTCGCACGCGGCGCCAGGCCACGCAGGCAGAACAGCATCAGGCCGATGCCGAGCATGCCGTACACGCCGAACAGCGCTGCATGGCCGTGTGCCGGGGTGAGGTTGAGGCCCTGCACGTAGTACAGCGAGATCGGCGGATTGATGGCGAAGCCGAGCAGGCCCGCGCCGACGGTGTTCCAGAAGCCCACGGCGATGAAGCAGAGGATGATCCACTTGTAGTTGGCGACCCAGGGCGCGGCCTTGCTGCGCTGGTAGTTGCGGTAGCCTTCGAAGCCGATCATCGCCAGCGGCACCACTTCCAGCGCGGAGAACATCGCACCCACGGCTATGACCGAGGTCGGCGTGCCGGTGAAGTACAGGTGATGCAGCGTGCCCAGGATGCCGCCGAACAGGAACACGATGGTCTCGAGCACGATGGCGGCGTTGGCGGTCGAGGCGCGGATCAGGCCCAGGCGGGAGAAGATCAGCGCGATGACGGCGGTGGCGAATACTTCGAAGAAGCCTTCCACCCACAGGTGCACCAGCCACCAGCGCCAGTACTCGATCATCGAATAGTGCGTGTGCTGGCCCCAGGTGAGCGAGGTGGCATAGAACAGGCCGATGCAGGTGGCGGCGATGAACACCATGGCGATGAGGCCGCGGCTCTCCGACGGACGCATCAGTGCGGGCCACAACGCGCGCCCCATCAGCAACAGCCAGAACAGCAGGCCGACGAACAGCAGGATCTGCCAGATGCGACCCATGCTGGTGTATTCCAGGCCCTGGTTGCCGATCCAGAAGCCATAGTCGAAGCCCAGCTTCTGCATGGTGCCGAGCCAGCCGCAGACCAGCGAGCCGGCCACGACCACCACCAGCGCAACCAGCAAGGCGTTGACGCCGAGCTTCTGGTACGTCGGTTCCTTGCCCGACAACGCGGGGCCGATGTACAGGCCGGTGGCGAGCCACGCGGTGGCGATCCACAGCACGGCCAACTGCGTGTGTATCGTGCGGCTGGCCACGAAGGGCAGCACCGCGCCGAGCGGTATGCCGAAGAAGCTGTTGCCTTCGACCGAGTAGTGCGCGGTGATCACGCCCATGATCACCTGCAGGGCCATCAGCGCGATCACCACGTAGAAGTACTTCATGGTGGCGCGCATCGATGGCGTCGGCGCGAGATTGAACAGCGGGTCTGATTTGGGAGCGACGGGGTCGCCTTCTTCGTGATGGGCGGCATGGAACCACACCATGCCCGCGATGGCGGCGATCAAACCGATGAAGCTGGCGATCGACCACATGCCGTTGGCGGCGGTCGGCACGTTGTCGACCAGTGGCTCGTGCGGCCAGTTGCTGGTGTACGACAGGTGCGTTTCGCCCGGGCGATCCGTGGCGGCGGCCCAGGACGACCAGAAGAAGAAGGCAGGCAGCGCGGTGAGATCCTGCTTGTCCGGCAGCGAGCCAGGCATCATCGCGTATTGTTCGCGCAGCTTGTCCAGCGCGGGGTCGGTGCCGAACAGCGACGTGTAGTGCCCGGCCACCTGCTGGATCACCTGGGCGCGATCGGCGTCGATGGTGAGCGTGCCGGTGGCGGCGTCATAGGTGTTGCCGCGCAGGGTGGACTTCATCAGCGCGTCCGCCGAGCCCTTGGCGGCAGCGTCGAGCTCCTCATACGGCCGACCGTAGTGCGACTGCGCCATAAGCTCGCGATAGCCGAGCGCTTCGCGATGCAACCAGTCGGCCGACCAGTCGGGCGCGACATAGCTGCCATGTCCCCAGACGGTGCCCAGTTGCTGGCCGCCCGCCTGCAGCCAGGCTTCCTGGCCACGCTGGATCTGTTCGCCGGTGAAGATCACCCGCCCGTCGGTGGTGACCACCTGCTTGGGAATGGGGGGCGCCGACAGGTAGATCTCGCGCCCCAGCCACCCCAGGACGGCGAAGGACGCGAAAAACATGATGGCGAGCCAGCGCCATAGTTTCCGTGTTGATTGCATCAGTGTGCTCCCGATAAGCGGGGCGCATGGCTCCGCATGAAAAGGCATACGCATGTGACCATGGCGCGAAACATACATCCGAAATGCATGTTTCACCTTGAGCTGCGTCAATGCGTCTTGGGAGCCGAATGGAACCCGAGAATCCTGGGTGGAGTCAGGCGATCTGCAGCAGGTTCGCGAGCGGCCTGGGCTTCACGATCAGGTCGGCGAGGGTGTAGCGGTCGAGCGTCGCGAACATGGCTTCCATGGCCTCGGCCAGGATGCCCTTGAGCCGGCACGAGGGCGTGATGCGGCAGTTGCGATTGCCTGCCTCGAAGCATTCCACCAGCGGGGTGGAGCACTCGCTGGCGCGCACGAGTTCGCCGATGCTGATGTCGGCAGCCGCATGGGCGAGCCGCATGCCGCCGCCCTTGCCGCGAACCGTTTCGATATAGCCCTGGCGCGCCAGCCAGTGCACGACCTTCATCAGGTGGTTGTCCGATATGCCATACGCCGCCGCGATATCGGCGCGCGTCGCCAGCTCATCGGTGTTCAGGCCGAGGTACATCAGGGTACGCAGGCAGTAATCCGTGAAGGTATTCAGGCGCATGGCATGCACTAAAAATATGTATATCCAATGCATCATAGTGCACGCCATGCCGGGCGACCATCGGCGCGGCCTGCCGCGACTATCCGTCTCGAAGGAGACCGGCGCCAGGTAAATGCCCGCGTCCTGGCGAAGGGTCGAGCAGGAACTCGACGGTCACGCCAGGGCCGAGCGAGACGAACAGCTGCATGGCGCCTGATGGTGGCACGCGCGCGACGCCATAGCGCAGCCCATGACGTTCCAGTCGCATGGTGAGCCCGGCCCACGCCTGGGCGTCCGGCACGCGGTAGGCGAGATGGTCGATGCGTGGCGCGCGCCTTTCGGCTGATGCCGGCTCCGTGGCGTCGACGAGATGCACGGCCCGCCGGTCATCGTCGTAGAGCCAGTGGCCGGCCACGCCAAACGGCGGACGCTCGCCTTCGTGCAGGCCCACCACCTCGGTGAAGAAGCGGCGGGCCCGCTCGAGGTCGTGCGTGACGATGGTGACGTGGTCGAGCTTCACGGCAGCGCTGTCATCAGGCAATGGCGCCGCCGCCATCGACCCGCACGGTCGAGCCGGTGGCATAGGGCGTGCTCGCCAGGTACACCACCGCATTGGCGACGTCTTCCGGCTGGCCCACCCGGCGCGCCGGCAGCCGTGCCGATGCGTTTTCGTACATCGCCTCGCGCGCACCCGCTTCCAGCTTCGACCAGAGCGGCGTCGCGATGAGGCCGGGCGACACGGTGTTCACGCGTACCGGCGAGAGCTCGATCGCAAGTCCCCGGGCCAGGGCTTCAAGCGCCGCGTTGATGGCCCCCTGCAGCACCGAGTTCCTGCTTGGGCGAACGCTCAGGAAGCCGCTGATGAACGTCAGTGATCCACCCTCGTTGATTTGCACCGCGCGCGCCACCCGATACGCGCCCCAGAACTTGCTGTCCATCGCGGCATAGGCGTCGTCCAGCGCCAGGCCGCGTACCGGGCCCGTCGGTGTCTGGGCGGCGGAGATGACGACGTGGTCGAACGTGTCCGCGCTTGCGAAGAACGCCGCCACGTCGTCATCGCGGGTGGTGTCCAGCACGGCCGTGCGTACACCGTGCCCGATCGCGGCGGCGGCCGCATCGAGTCTTTTCCGGTCGCGCGCGGCGATGGTCACGTGGGCGCCAAGCGCGGCAAAGGCCTCGGCCGCGGCGGCGCCGATGCCGGAGCTGCCGCCAACGATCAGCACGGATTGGGAAGCAAGCGATGTCATGTTGGATCCTCGGTAGAAGCGACTGCGCGCACTGGCGCGGTCAGATGGTTTCGGATTCGCGCAGCGTCAACGGGCTCTGCAGGGCGAACCGCGCGATCTCGTCCTTGCGCATGAACGCCACGCCCGGCCTGGCCTTGGCATGGCGGATGAACGCATCCCACGCGCCGACCATCTGCGGCGAGCCGCTGATCCGGTCATGCGCGCTGATCGACATGAGGCGGCGGCGCGCGCCGGCTTCGCGATACAGCTCATCGAAGTCGCGCTTGATCTGCCCGAGGAACTTGTCCGGCGAGTAGTGCCGGCCTTCGACCAGCAGGATGTCGTTGTTGCGCAGCGTGTACGGGACCACCGCGAAATCCTTGCCGTTGACCTGCTCGATGAAGGGCTCGTCACGGCTCAGGTCGTCGATGTGGTAGAGGAACCCCAGTTCCTGCAAAAGCGACAACGTGTGCGGTCCACGCCGCAGCCAGTTCGCGTTGTAACCGACGGGACGCTGGCCGGTGACCTCTTCCACCATGCGCACGCCTTCGGCGATGAACTGCTTCTCCTCCTCGCGCGCCATCGCGTATTGCGAACGCCACTGCGGGCCATGTGCCGCCGCTTCGTGGCCGCGCGCGACGATCTCGCGGGCGAGTTCCGGGTGGCGTTTGGCCGCCTCGCCGATCATGTGGGAAGTGACCTTTACGCCGTGCCTGTCCCACAGGTCGAGCATGCGCGGGATGCCTTCGCGATAGCCGTAGGCAAACCATGTGTTGGTCGCCGGATCGGAGGGCACGCTTTGCGGAAACTCCACCTGCGGAAACGGACTGTCGGTGCCCTTGGGCGGCTGGCCACCGGCCTCGAACTGCATGGAGATCGAAATGACCAGCCGCGTATCGCCTGGCCAGAACCTGCCTTCACCGGACGAGGATGCGTTGGGCATGGTGGTGGGAGCCTGCGTTTTCGCGTGCGCGGCCAGCGCCATCGCGGCCATGCCGCCCGCGGCTGCGCCGGCCCTGGCGAGGAACTTGCGGCGGCTGGCTTGCAGGCCATCGGTTGAAAGCGTGTCGGCGGTATGCATGTCGGTCTCCTTCACTTCGTCACGAGGCCTGCCTGCTGGAGGAAGGCCAGGTTGTCTTCCAGATGCCAGTCTTCGGCGATGCGGCCATCGGCGATGCGATAGATGTCGGTGGCGATGAAGTCGATCGGCTGGCCTTGTCCCTGCTTGCCACCGAACGTGCCGCTGAAGTGCCCGGTGAAATGCAGATGCGTCACCACGCGGTCACCCGCCACGATCATCTGCGTCACTTCGCTGCGAAGATCCGGCACGGCGGTGCGAAAGGCCTTCGACGCCTTCAGCACGCCATCGATACCCTGCGGCCGCCCTTGCGGCAGCGTGTTGTCGAAGAACGTCGGCGCCAACGCCGCGCGCGCCACGGCTTCGTCGCCGGTGTTCCAGAACGTGTCGTAACGGCGGGCGGCGAGGACTTCCGCCTCCAGCGTCTGCGGCGGCAGGCTGTGGTCGGCAACCAGCACCTTCGGCTGGACCAGGTCGCCAGGGCCGGCCAGGGCCGGCGCGGCGGCGGCCAGCGCCAGCAGCAAGGTCGAGGACCAGCGGAGGCCGCGGCGGATCGCGGAGGGTGCGGTGACGTTCATGGGCGCTTCCTTTGACGGGGTCGTGACATGGCGGCATGGCCGGGTTGAGCGCATGGTCACTTGCCCATCCGGGCGGAAATACCCTTTAATCGCCCGATCATCCTTTCTTTTTTTTCCATAATGACGCCATGATCGACAATCTCCCGGGCCTGCGGACCTTCGCGCGAGTGGTGGCGACTGGCAGCTTGTCGGCCGCCGCGCGCGACATGGACCTGTCGTTGACGGTGGTCAGCAAGCGCCTGGCGCAGCTGGAGAAGGAACTGGGCGTGCGGTTGCTCCAGCGCACCACGCGGCGGCAGGCGCTGACGGAGGAAGGCGAGGCCTTTCACGCCGAAGTGCTGCGGATCATGGCGGCGGTCGAGCAGGCCGAAAGCGTCGTATCCGGTCGCGCGCAGGCGATCAGCGGCACGGTACGCATCACCGCTCCCGGCGAGCTCGGCCGCCAGTGGATTGCACCCGCGCTCGCCGCCTTCCAGCGCCTGCATCCGCAAGTGAGCGTGCAACTGATGGTGACCGACGCCGTGGTGGACCTGCTCGACGCCGGCGTGGATGTCGCCATCCGCTACGGCAGCCTGGAGGATTCATCGCTGATCGCACGCCCGCTGGCCCCCAACTTTCGCGTGCTCTGCGCGTCGGCGGCCTACCTCAAGCAATTCGGCATGCCGCGACACCCCGCGGAACTGGTGCATCACCAATGCATTCTCATCGGCGAGCAACGTCGCGCCATATGGCGCTTCGACGGCGAGGAAAGACTTTCCGTGCAGGTCATGGCGGCCTTCACCACCAACGATGGCGGCGCGGCGCACACGCTGGCGCTGGAGGGCGCGGGCATCGCGCGCAAATCGATCTGGGACGTGGGCGATGATCTCGCGCAGGGGCGCCTGGTGCGGGTGCTGCCTGATTTCGCGATCTCCGCCGCGCCCCTCAATGCGCTCTATCCCAGCCAGCGCCATCTCGCGCCGCGCGTTCGTGCGCTGGTGGATTTCCTGAGCGAGCGCCTGGGCAAGGCATGGCGCTGGGGAACGTCGGCATCCGGCTGAACATGCCGCCGGTGTCGATCACTCGCGCCGGCTTTCACGCGGCACAAAGAAGAGGCGCCATGCGCCCCACTGTTGCCGTATACAACGTGGGGGGACTTGCCGAAAGTCCCCTTCCTTGGCCCCGCATCGCCGGCCTGTCGACAATGACAGGTAGCGGAGTGACACCATGGCTGATGCGCCCATCTACTATCACGGCACCAAGGTCGACCTGCAGTCAGGTGACCTGATCGCACCGGGGTACGCCTCCAATGACGGCAAGCGGGAACGGGCAGCCTTTGTCTACCTCAGTGCCACGCTGGATGCGGCCACCTGGGGCGCGGAACTCGCGGTCGGCGAAGGGCGCGGCCGGATCTACATCGTGGAGCCCACCGGCCCCATCGAGGACGACCCCAATCTCACCGACAAGAAGTTTCCCGGCAACCCGACCCTGTTCTATCGATCGCGCCATCCGTTCCGGGTAGTCGGTGAAGTGTCGCCGTGGACCGGCCATTCGCCCGAGCGGCTGAAGGACATGCTCGACCGCGTTGAAGAGCTCAGGCGCCAGGGTGTCGAGGCCATCAACGACTGAGCCAGGTTTGGACGTCCCTTCCGCATTCCACCAGCGAGGCACGCTCCTGCACGCGCCTGCTTCGCCTAGTTGGTTCGCTCTACAAACGCCGCCAGATTGGCAAGGCTCGATTGCATGCCGATCTCGTGATCACCCTGGCTGATACCGACAGGCACGTGCCCGGCGATCGTTGTCACGCGCGTGCCTGTGGATGTGGCTTGCAGCTCCCACGTCATGGTCATGCGGCCTGCGAAGGCCGCATCGGTCGAGTCGAACTCCACCACCATCGCGATGCGCCGGTCAGGCACGAATTCGGTAAACCAGCCATGGACCACGTCGCTGTGCTCCGTGGACTTGCCCTGGGCGGCGTCGAACGTGAGCGTCAACCGGAAGCGACCGCCCGCATGAGGCTCGAACGCATCGAAAACGCCTTTGGCGCCGGCAGGCGGGAGCCAGCTCGACATGGCTTCCCGCGTGAGGAAGGCGCGATAGACCGCCGCGGGAGTTGCGTGGATGTCACGGAAAGCCTTGTGCGTGCGCTCGCTGGTGGCCATCGTCGCTCTCGTTCCAGCCCGGCTTCCGCCGGCAGAAGCGTGATGTTACGCCTGTTGGCCCCGTGCCTTGTCCAGCGCGGGCTACTCCGGCATGGCGGCGTCGATCACTTCGCCCAGCGCGCTGGCGAAGTGCTCGAAGGCCTGGATGGTGGACTGGTCGATCGACCGCGGCTCGGGATCCACCGCGCACAAGGTGCCGAAGAAGCGCCCGTTCGCGCGATAGATCGGCACCGAGATGTAGCTCTCGAAGCCATACAGCGCAGGCGTCGGATGCCTGGAGTACAAGGGGTGCGTGCTGGCGTGATCGAACGTCACGGTATGGCCGTGTTCGCGGATCTCATTGCAGATGGTGGTTTCCAGGACGAGGTCCTGGCCGACGCGCAAGCCGAAGTTGATCGTGTCGTAGACGGCGCAGGCGATCCAGCGCGTTTCGGATACGCGCGCAACGGTGGCGAAGCGCATGCCCGTCTCGCGCGAGACGGCTTCGAGAATCGATGCCACCATCGGCAGCTTCGCCACCAGCTCCACGTCGCGCACGGCGGCCGCATTTTCCGCATGGCCGGACGTCGACACGTCCTTCCGGCTGATCCTTTCCAGAACGCGCCGCTGCAGGCTGATGCGTGATACGCGATGCACGAAGTCGCGCAGATGCCCGGTAAGGCTGCGGAGTTGCCGCGCGGGCCCGGTGACCACCAGGCCGCGCGCGTCGATGCGCACGTCGGCCAGTTCGTGTTGCGACTTGAAATCGCAGACCTCCGACGCGAAGGCCTCGATCCAGTAGTGGTCGGGCCGGCCACTGAAGAAGGCAACCATGACAGGTTTCCCGCCCTCATGGCCGGCCACGGAAGGCGAAGGCATGTCGAAGCCCACCACCGCGGGTGGCCAGACATACTCGGACGTCGGCTTGGACGTGGCCATGGCACGCTCCCCCTTGCAACCTGACGACGCCAGTATGCGGGAAGACGAAGGCGTGCCGCGCGCGCCGGCCGATAGGAATTTTTGTAGTGGCGAACGGAATCATCGCACCGACGGTCATGGCAACGAACGGAAGCACGGCTCACCGCCGCGTGGCAGGCACGACCAGATGCAGTCCTTCGCCGAGCGCATAGGCGCCGACATCCCCAGCGGATGCCACCTTGCCTTCATCGACGCGCACGCCGGCATCGCCGGTCGCGACGCGCAGGTCGGCGTTGAGGCGCGCCACCAGTTCGGCCCGGGTGCGAGCGGCACGATAGGCGCCGAGGCGTTCCTCGATGCCGAACACACGATCGACCATGGCCAGCCTGTCCTGGTTCGCATAGTGATCATGCAGGCAGGCCCGCACCTGGCGTGCGATGGCATCCGGCGCCGCGTGTTCCTGCCCGGCGCCGGATGCCAGCGGGCCAGCGCCCAGCACGGCGATCGCCATGACCAGGGGCTGGCCCAGCCTCATGCGCTGGCCTTGGCGCTGGCCTCGCGCAACTTCTGCGCACACTCCTCGCAACATACTTCGACCACGCGATGGCCGATGGTCACCTTGATGGCGTTTTCATCCAGCGGGTAATCGCACGCGGCACAGGTCTTCTCGCTCATGTCACTCTCCTGAAATCGCCCTACGGCGGGCACGCTCAGGAGACCATTCCGGGCCGCTGAATGCTGTCGGATTCTTTAGCCGTTCACACCTTGGCCGACCGCCGGAACTCGGTCGGCGAGCGGCCGTAGGCCTGGCGGAACGCGTTGGCGAAATGACTGTGGCTGGAGAAGCCGAGCTCCACCGCCAGCGCCGAGAGGTCGTCGTACTCGCCGATGAGATCGAGCGAGCGCGCCAGCCGCAGCTGCAATTGGTAGCGATACAACGGCACACCTTCGACCTGTCGGAATACCTGGGTGAGATAGACCGGCGAACTGCCGATGTCCTTGCCGATCTCGGCCAGCGTCCAGCGTCGCGAGAGATCGCTGGCGAGCAGCACCTTCACGCGATCGGCCAGCCGGCGCCGCGCGTGGGTCGAGGCCGGCTCGCGCGAGGTGCGCGGACCGAGGCTGCGGCACACCAGCGTGAGCAGCAGCGCCTCCGCTTCCAGCGCCTCGATGCTGCCGTTCTCCAGGCCATGGCGCAGCAGCGCCACCAGCGCCTGTGCACGCGCGTCGATGCGCAACGATTGCGCGCGGAATGCGACATCGCCACCCGGCTGCAGGAGCCCTTTCGGCGCCAGCTCGGCCAACAGTGTTTCGCCCAGGTCGAGCGACAGGCAGGCATCGCCGCCATCCAGCGGATGGCTGACCTGATAACCCTCACGCGCGTTGAAGAACAGCACGTGATTGGCATCGGCCACGGCCTGGTCGCTGCCAAGATGCCTCAGATAGACGCCGCGATAGGGAAACACCAGCTGCGTCGACGACGCGCATTCCTCCGCGCTGCGATGACGGCAGCTGCCCGAGCAATGCACGCTGCGCAAGGTCAGCGATTCCGTCGACAACAACCCATGGGAAGTCAGGCTGGACATGGCATGCGCGGGTGGTTCGCCTGGGACAGCCAGAAGCTTAGCAAGCCCTGGCCCCGTCGGCCCATGCCGGATCGCGATGGCTAAAGATTCTGACAGCGCGCGGATGCCCCTGGATGGTCTGCTTGCCTGGCCACGAACCGTCGGCGCAAACCTTGCAGGCCACTATCATGAACCGGGAACAGCGCCTGCGGGCAGAACGCTTCCACCAACTGCATGCCGGGCCGCGACCGCTCATGCTGCCCAATGCCTGGGATGCCGCCAGTGCGCGCGTCATCGAGAACGCGGGGGCGCAGGCCATCGCAACCACCAGTGCCGGCATGGCGTGGGCACTGGGCCGACCCGACGGCGAGCGCATGGCCGTGCGGGATCTGCTTGCCACGTGCGAGCGGATCTGCCGGAGCGTGACGATGCCTGTCAGCGTCGACATCGAGCGTGGCTACGGCCGCGATGCGAAAGACACCGGCGAGCTCGTCGGCGCGCTCCTGCAGCTGGGCGCGGTGGGCATCAACATCGAGGATGGCACGCTTCCGGGCACGCGAACGCTGTCGCCTCCCTGCGGATTGATGGAGCGCATCGCCTGCGCACGTGGCGTCGCGCAGCATCACGACGTGCCGTTGTTCGTCAATGCACGCATCGATACGTATGTTGTCGACATGCCGGCGGATGAGCGGCCTGGTGAAACGCGACGGCGCGCCTTCGCCTATGTGGATGCCGGTGCCGACGGCATCTTCGTGCCGGGCTTGAGCGATCCACTCGAGATCGCCCGGCTGGCCCGCGAGCTGCCGGTGCCGCTGAACATCTACGTCGGCTACCCGGGCGCGCCGACGGCGGCACGACTTGGCGAACTTGGCGTACGACGCATCAGCCTCGGCTGCGGGCCCATGCAGTCGGTGCTGGCGCACCTGGCACGCATCGCCACCGAAGCGCTCGCGGAAGGCCGCTATGACGCCATGGGCGAAGCCATGCTGAGCGTGTCCGAAGCGAATGGACTGTTCGAGCCTGTCGACGCGGTCGAAGCTTCACCAGCCAGGATCGTGGGCGGCGCGCGATGACATCGCGATCATCGGCACGTCCGGCAGCCTAAGCCATGGGAGGACGCCACCACGACGTCCCCAGCACGCTCACATCCGTCGTGGCATGGAAGCGTGCGCACTCACGCCGGCATCCCAGGCCGCACGCTCTTCCTTCGACAGCACCAGGTCGACGGCGCGACCGCTGGCCGCCGATTCGATGGCCGCCTCGAGCACGGCCATCACCGTCACCGCCTGCAACGGCGTGACCGGATTGCCGCCATAACCGGTTATCGCATCGCGCAAGGCCGCGTAGTAACGGCGCTGGTCGCCGGCAGGCACCGGCAACCGCCTAGCCTCACCTTGGGCGTCATAGAGCAGCAGTTCGTCCGGATCGTCGCCCCATGACTCGCTGCCCGGCTGCATTCCCGCCAACAGCTGGGCCTCCTGGCGATCGGCATGCATCTTCACCAGGCTTGCGCGCGTGCCATGCAACGTGAAGCGGGGGCTGCCGCCCGCCACCAGCATGCTGGCGTGCAGGATGACGCGACGCGCGCCGTACTCGAGTACGACGTGCGCCCAATCCGCCACCTCGCCGCCATCGCGCAGCACGGCAAGGCTTGCCATCACGCGTTCGGGCACGCCAAACAGCAGGAGCGCCTGGTCGACCAGATGCGGGCCAAGGTCGTACCAGATGCCGCTGCCCGGACCCTGCTGCTCGCGCCATCGTGCGCGAACCTCGGGACGATAGCGATCGATATGCGATTCGAAATGCCTTACCTCGCCGAGCAAGCCGTCGGCCATGGCCTGGCACACGCCGAGGAAATCGCTGTCCCAGCGGCGATTCTGGAACACCGAGAGCACGCGATCCTGCTCCGCGGCCAACGCGGCAAGCTCGCGAGCCTGCGAGACGTCGATGGCGAAAGGCTTGTCCACCACCACATGCTTGCCCGCCTGCAAGGCCGCGCGAGCCAACGGCGCGTGCGTGTCGTTGGGCGAAGCAATCACCACCAGATCGATGCCCGGATGGGTCATGACGTCATGCGGCGTAGCCACCACTTCGACACCGGACATGTCCGCAGCCACCTTGCCCGCGTCGCGCGATACGACCACGGCGAGTTCGAGCCCGGGCACGCTGCGGATCAAAGGGGCGTGGAAGGTCTTGCCGGCGTAGCCATAGCCGATCAATGCCACGCGTACGGGAGATGGCGTTTCGTTCATGGTCTGCGGGGGTGTCGGGGATGACTCATGGTAAGCCATCATGGCGGGCGTTTCCCTCCCGTCATTTCGCATGGCGCTAACGCATCGGCGCGCAACATGCGGCGTCAGTTCAGCCTTGGGGCGCCGCCATGCGAAGCCGCACGTTCGTGTTTGCCACGCTTGTGATGGGGATGATGGTGATGGCGAGTGGTGCTGCTTCGCAGGACGCGGCATCGACCGCATCGCAGCCCAAGCGCACCATACTCGACAAGCACGACCAGAGCGGCGTGCCGGGCAAGGAGATCGTGATCGGCACGGCCGAGTTGCCCGCGGGCGCGGTGATCGGCTGGCATGTCCACGATGGCGACGAATCAGGTTACGTGCTGCGCGGCAACCTGGTACTCAAGACGCGCGGCAAGCCGGACCAGGAACTCAAGGCAGGCGATCATTTCTTCAACGCGCGTGGCGCCGTGCACAGCCTGGCCGCCGCCCCGGGCAGCGAAGGCGGGGCGGCACTGTCGACGTGGATCGTGGACAAGGGCAAGCCGCTCGCCGAACCCGTGAAGTGAAGGCTACGCCTCCCTGCAGGAGCGCACCCGGTGCACGATGGCGGCCTGGCCACGATCGCAAGGTTTTGCCCGATGCTGCGTACCGGTGCCCACCAGTCGCGCACCTGCACGTGGAAATCCGGCGTCTCTAAGACGACGCTAAGCCATTGGTCTGCGCGCATCACCGGCCTGCAACAGAACTGTCAAATGACCAACCCACGCTAGTGCGCTGATTCCAGCCACTACACAGGCCACCATGTCCACGTCATCCAGCCGGCGCGTGAGCGCGCCGCTCCCTGCCCTGCGTCCGATTTCCCGTGGTATCCGCCAGTGGCGTGCGCCGCTGGGCCTGGCGATGCTCGCCGGCCTGTGCCTGAGCATGCCGGCGTTCGCCGATGATGCCGCCGCCGACACGGCTGCGGCGAGTGCCGCCGCACTGAAGGCGCCCAGGCAGCTCGAAGAAGTGGAGGTGAAGGCCAACGCCACCGGCTCCGCGATCCTCCAGGCCCCCACGCAGGCCGACCTGGCCATCACGCAGCCGCAGTCCATCATCGGGCTGGACTGGATCAGCAATCACGTCTCGCCCACCGCCGACTACGCGACCATCGCCGCCATCGCGCCGGGCGTGACCAACGTGAGCCCTGCCGGCCCTGGCCTGGGCGAATCCAAGCAGATGACGCTGCGCGGCTTCAACGACAACCAGTACAACGTGACCTACGACGGCATTCCGTTCGGCGACACCAACGATTTCAGCCACCACACCAGCAGCTACTTCCCGGCGAAGATGCTGGGCCAGGTGCTGATCGACCGCGGCCCCGGCAGCGCCAGCACCATCGGCCAGGCCACCTTCGGCGGCACGGTGGCGCTGAGCTCGAAGGATCCGACCGACACGTTCTCGTTCATCCCCACGCAGAGCTTCGGCAGCTACAGCACCTCGCTCACGCACCTGGAAGTGAACTCGGGCAAGCTCGACGACCTCGGCGGCGGCAAGTTCATCGCCAGCGCGCAGTACATGGACACCGACACCGCCAAGACCAACGGCGACATGTCGCGCAAGACCGGCTACATCAAGTACGTGCAGCCGATCGGCGAAAGCACCGAGATCAGCTTCCTCAGCAACTACAACTACATCCGCTTCAACAACCCGAACCTCAGCTCGCTGACGCTGCAGCAGATCGACCAGCTCGGCCGCAACTTCGGCCTCAACGAGGACCGCGCCAGCGTCAACTGCGCCTGCTATAACTACCAGACCAAGCAGACCGACCTGGAATACCTCGGCGTGCGCAGCGCTTTGTCGGAGAACTGGTCGCTGGACAACAAGGTCTATACCTACGCCTACGACAACACCAGCCACGAGAGTCCTTACGTAGGCACCAAGGCATCGCCCACCAACATGGGCGGCTACGTGAAGATCAACAACTATCGCGCGTGGGGCGACACGCTGCAGGTGGTGTACGCGGACGACCATGGCCAGTTCCGCACCGGCGGCTGGTACGAATACACCAACAACAGCCGCAGCAGCGTGGCCATCGACTATGGCCGCGACGGCGCCATCGACGTGAAGCCGGGCGCTTCCACCTTCGGCACGTTCAACAGCAAGGGCGTGTACAGCGGCCCGTACAAGTACACCATGAAGGACCAGCTGCACACCGGCCAGCTGTATGCCGAGTACCAGTGGTACGCCGCCGACGGCCTCAGCATCACGCCCGGCGTGAAGTACTTCAATGTGACGCGCGACATCCAGGCGCCGATCAACCAGACCACCAAGACCCCGCTCTACTACAGCCAGAACTGGGACAAGACGCTGGGCTACCTCACCGCCAACTACCTGCTGCGCGAGGACTGGAGCATCTACGGCACGGTGGCGCAGGGCTTCCTCACGCCCAACCTCAACCAGTTCTACGTGCCTGACCCGACCGCCAACAACACCAGCCCCACGCAGACCATGAACTACCAGTTCGGCACGGTCTACAAGACCGACCGCTTCAACGCGGACGCCGACGTGTACTTCATCAACTACAAGAACTACCAGTTCTCCACCACCGTGCCGGGCACCACCGAGGCGGTCTACTACCTGGCACGCGGCGCGTACATCAAGGGCATCGAAGGACAGGCCACGTATTACGTCGGTGGCGGCGCCAGCGTGTTCGCCAACGGCTCGCTGCAGGATGCCTATTTCAAGGGCTCCAACCTCGACATGCCCAACGTGCCCGAGCGCACCGCGGCCATCGGCGTGCTGTACGAGCAGGGCGGCTTCTTCGCCTCGCTGTACGACAAGTACTCGGGCAGCCAGAAGGCCTACAACTCCAGCTTCAACCCCGACGTGGCCTCGTCGGTGACCTCCACCATCGGCACCAGCGGCTACTGGCAGGCGGCCATGAGCCTGGGCTACGGCCAGAACCTCACCGGCTCGGTGATCAAGAGCTACAAGATCCGCCTGCAGGTGGACAACCTGTTCGATGCGCACAACCTGGTGATCAACTCGGTGAGCGGCAACGTGGGTTCCTACTACGTGCTGCCGGGCCGCAGCTGGTTCGCCTCCGTGTCGCTGGCGCTCTGAACGAAGGGAAGGGACGATGATGAAGCACGCCTTCGTTGCACTGCTGCTCGCCGCGCCGGTGTTTGCGCATGCCGGCAACAGCTACCTCAGCGATGCCCAGGTGAACCAGGCCATGGCCGCCCTGCCCGCGCCCAGCGCGCCGGGCAGCGCGGAGGACCTTGCCGACTATGCCGCCACCGACCACGCCTTCGCCGCGCGCTCGGCGGCGGATTTCACCCGCGCGCAGCAGGAAGAAAAGTTCGACGTATTCGACTTCGCCGAGGTTCTCGGCCCCGGCTTCCGCGCAGACAAGCTGCCCCGCGTGGCGGCCCTGTTCAAGGAAGCCGAGCACGACACCAAGCAAGCGGTGGACCTTTCCAAGAACCACTGGAAGCGTCCCCGGCCCTGCCCGCCCGCCTCGTCCTGCGCGCAGCATCCGGAGGAAGCGGCAAAGAAAAGTTACGGCTACCCCAGCGGCCACTCCAGCCGGGCCACGGTGGATGCGATCCTGCTGGCGCAGTTGTTTCCGCAGGACGCCGACGCGCTCATGCAGGAGTCGCGCGACATCGGCTGGCGCCGCGTGGTGAAGGGCGTGCACACCTTGCAGGACATCTATGCGGGGCGTGAATTCGGCCAGGCCCTGGCCGCCGGCATGCTCGCCTCGCCGGCACTGCAGCATGATCTTGCGGAAGCGCGCGCGGAGCTCAAGGCAGCCGGCCTCGCCGGTCGCTGACGATCACGATCAGGAGGAACCTGCTCACGGATGAGCACCCTGGGCCCGGATGGGCCCGTACCCCAGACCGTAATAAAACGGCAAGACAATCGACTGACCCGCCCGCGCCCTCCGCGCGGGCTTCCGTTGTCGAGGGGAGCCACGTGCACATCATCCTGGTGGAAGACGACCTGCAGCTGGGCGCTGCGATCCAGCGCGCCCTCGAGCGTCTCTCGTACAAGGTGACCTGGCTTACCGACGGCACCGACGCCGTGGCGGCGATGAAGGAGGAGATCGCCGACCTGGTGCTGCTCGACCTTGGCCTGCCGGGCAAGGACGGCCTGGACATACTGCTGGACGCGCGCGAAAACCATATTCGCACGCCCGTGCTGATCCTCACCGCCCGCGACGCCGTGCAGGCACGCATCCACGGCCTCGATGCCGGCGCGGACGATTACCTCACCAAGCCTTTCCACCTCGATGAGCTCGCCGCGCGCATCCGCTCGCTCACGCGGCGCATGCAGGGCCTGGCGGCCAACCGCATCGAAGCGGGCGCGCTGTGCCTGGATCTCGCCACCCTGGAAGTCACTTTCCATGGCAAGAAGGTCGACCTTACCCGCAAGGAACTCACCCTGCTGCAGGCCTTGATGGAGCGCGCCGGGCGGCTGGTTCGCCGGGATACGCTGGAAAACTCCCTCTACGGCGGCGAGAAAGTGGTGACCGATGGCGCGCTCGACGTGCTGGTGCACCAGCTGCGGCGCAAGCTCAGCTTCGATGCCATCCAGAATGTCCGCGCCTACGGCTACATGATTCCACGGGACCCGCCGTGAACCATGACAGCCTGCGCGCGCGGCTGCGATGGATGATCATCGCGCTGCTGCTGCTGTTCCTGCTTCCCTTGGCCGCTTTCAGCTTTCGCCGCACCAGCGCCGAAATGGCCCAGCTCTCTGACGCGCGCCTGGCAGAGGCGGCCCACACCATTGCCGCGATCATCCAGCAAGCGGGCGTCGACACCTTCGCCGGGCACGAAGGCATCCTCGTGCCCGTGCGCAAGCGCAGCGAGGTGCGGGCGTCCGGTGACGTGGCGACCAACGAATCGGTGGTGGGTTTCCAGGTATTCGACAGGCAAGGGCGACTGGTGCTCGGCACGGCGAACCTGATGACGCTGCCCGCCACGCCGGATGACCGCTCGGCCTACCATGACCTGAAGAAGCAGCACCACGTCTGGCGTGCCTTCAGCTACGTCGACCCTGCCAGCCAATACGTGATACGCGTGGCCGATCGCTACGACAGTCGCGAGGAAATCGTGCACGCCTTGTGGCTGGAGCACGGCTTGCCGTTCCTGCTGGGATTGCCCGTGCTCGCGCTGCTGGTTGGGTGGGCGGTGGCGCGCGGCCTGCGCCCGTTCGCCACGTTGACCACCGCCTTGTCGCTGCGCGAACCCGGCAGCCGCGAGCGCATCGTGCTGCCTCACGCACCGCGTGAATTGCGACCCGTGCTGGCGGCGCTCAACGAGCAACTCGGGCGCCAGGAGGATGCTCTGGAGCGCGAGCGACGTTTCAGCGCCGACGTAGCGCACGAACTGCGCACGCCGCTCGCGTCGATCATGCTCAATCTCGAAAGCGCGATGGAGACCGTCGATCTCGACGAAATCCAGGACAGCGTCGCGGGCGCGCACGGCAGCGCCGCCGCGCTCGCCCATCGCATCGAGCAGTTGCTGGCACTGGCCAAGCTGGAGGTCGGCGCCGCGTCGAGCGGGCCCGTTCCGGTCGATCTGCTGCGCGTCGCCGATCGGGTCGTGGATGAATTCGCGCCGATGATCCGTGACCGCGGCGTGGAGCTGGCGTGCGGCGAACGCAGCGACGCCGTGCTGGTTCATGGCTATGAGCCCGCGCTCGTCGCCCTGTTGCGCAACCTGCTCGAGAACTCGCTGCGCTACGTGCCGCGCGGCGGGCGCATCCAGCTCGCCATCACCCAGGGCCGCCAGGAAGCGACGCTGGAAGTGATCGACAACGGCCCGGGCATTCCCGTCGAGCGGCGACACGCGGTGTTCGCAAGGTTCCACCGCGAGGCCGGGAGCCGCGGCGAAGGCTACGGGCTGGGCTTGTCCATCGTGGCGCGCGCAGCCAGCCTGCATCGCGCCTCGATCGAGTTGCTGGATCCGCCGCGCGGACAGGGCCTGCGCGTGCGGGTATCGATTCCGCTGATGTGCCCGTGAGGGTACGCAGGCCCATCCAGTCAGCTTTCGTTTGGCCTTCTGAATGAACAAGCTCAACGCGAGCTGAAAGGCCGTCACACGATGGCGATGACACGCCTCGAACGCAGGCTAGGCGAAAGATTGATGTGCAACGGTGAGCTCCCCGTCCAAGTGACGGGGCCCATGCAACTTCATCCAAGAGGCTCGCCATGCATTCCCTCAAGTACGCAGCTCTCCTGACCCTGATGGTCGCCGCCCCCGTGTTTGCCGCGCCGCAGGCGCACGGCGGACACACACCGACGGATCACGGCAACATGAGTACCGACAAGGATGTTCATGGCGACACCGTGTCCGCATTGACCAAGACCGCCAAGGCCGACGACGAAAAGGTGGGGCCCGCGGTGAGCGACGTCGCGCAGGACAAGGCCAAGGGCAAAGGCCTGACCAAGACCAAGACGCACGGCCACGGGCACTGAACCCTCGAGTGGTGAAGGCGCCAGCGGCGCCTTCACCGCCCGGCGTCAACTGCCGGGGTGGTAGCTGCGCTCGGTATGCTGCCTGAGGTCTTCGGGCCAGAAATACACCTGGCGCAGGTTGCCGGTGGTGTAGCGCTCGGCTTCATCGTTGAAGTGCGGCGACGAAGGATGCCCGCTCTCGCCACCTGCGGTGATCGCGCGCGCGCGCACCTTGTCGCCGAATTCCACCACCGCGACGAAGCTGTTGCCGCTGGTGCCGTAGTAACGCCGCGTGCCGGGCCAGCGATGCGCGCCGAACGAAGCCAGCGAACCCCAGCGCGATGAGGTGAACGGCACCGGGATGCTCGGCTTGCCGTCATCGAAAGGCTGTTCGATATCGCCGTTGACGCGCTGGTAGCGATTGACCTCGCC
>NZ_BCPR01000024.1 GCF_016586165.1 Dyella sp. EPa41
GCCTTGCCATACGCGTTGAAGCAAAGCCGCTATGTTGCGCGAGTAGGTGAGCCCGGCGGCCAGTTCGTCCTGGCTGACCTGCTCGCGCGGGTCCAGCGCGACGAGCAGCGGCGCGCGATACGACTTGCCGTCCACGTGAAGCACCACTTGATAGTTGCCCGGCAAGACGAGCGGCCCTTCTGGTGTCACCGGCGTGTCCGAATCCCAGGTGGCGGCGATGCTGTAGCCGTACTCAATTGCCTGCGGGCGCGGATAGCGCAGATCCCATACAAAGCGATGGGTACCGGCCTTAGTGGACAGCGCGGCCGGTGGCTTCACCCAGTCGTCCGCGAAGTACCGCTCAGCGTCGAGCGTCGGTGGTTGATCGGCGCTGGAGAACTGGCGCACGAGTTTGCCGTCGCTGTCGAGGATGTCGAGAGTTACGGGCCCCTTGGCGTTGGCTGCGAGCCGATAGTCGATCACCGCGCCGCCAGGTGGATTCTTGCCAACCGGCGTTTCAGGCGGCAGTGGCGTGTCCTTGTTTTGGTTTGCGCGCACACGCAGTGCCGTTGCCGGTGTATAGAGGTGCGCCGCGGCGCGTTCGGTGCCGACGGTAGCCTGGCGCAAGGGCGTTACGTCGTCGAGAATCCAGATCGCGCGGCCCTGAGTGGCGGCGATCAAGTCGTTGCCGTGCACGAGCAGGTCACGGACCCAGGCGGTCGGCAGGTTGCGTTGCAGCGATTGCCAGTGCGTGCCGTCGTCGAACGAAACAAAGGCGCCGCGGTCGGTGCCGGCGTAGAGCAGTCCGGCACGCACGGGATCCGCGCGCACGACGCTGACGAAGCTGCCTGCCGGCAATCCCCCGGCGATGTCGGTCCAACTGGCGCCGTAATCCTGCGTGCGCCAGGCATGCGGATTGAAATCGTCCTGGCGGTGATTGTCCACGGCGGCATACGCGGTGCCCGCTTGCAGCGACGAGACATCCAATGAGCTGACCTGCGCCCACTCGGGCAGGTCTTTCGGAGTGACGTTGTGCCAGCTCTTGCCGCCGTCCCGCGTGAGCTGGATGAGGCCGTCGTCGGTACCGATCCAGATTTCGTCGTTGCTCCGAGGCGACGGCGCGATGCTATAGATCACGCCATAGCCGCAGTCGCGCGCTTGTGCCGTGGTGGGGGATTCGTCGCAATGCGTTGCGCCACCTTTCCTGGCGTTCAACTCGGGACTGATCACATCCCAGTGCCGGCCCTGGTCGGTACTGCGGAACAGCACTTGCGCACCCAGATACAAGGCATAGGGAGCCTGCGCCGAGAACGCGATCGGGGTGATCCAGGTGTAGTGGTATTTGAAGTCGGTCGGACGCTCTCCGTAGCTGTTGACCGGCCATGGCGTGACGTTTTGCACGGCGCCCGTGCGCCGATCCCAGCGCGATACGCGCCCACCGAGGCCGGAGCCGAACACGATGTTGGGGTCGCCCGGGTACGGCAGGTCGTAGTCGCGCTCGTCGCCGCCGACCGGACGCCAGTCGCGATAGGAAATCGAGCCATAGTCGCTGCGACTGGCGATACCGACGGTGCCCGAGTCCTGCTGGCCGGAATAAATCCAGTACGGAAACTGCTGATCGGCGCTGAGGTGGTAGAACTGGCCGGTGGGCTGGTTGTACCAGCTGCTCCAACTTTGACCGCCATTGGTGCTGACCACCGCGCCCTGATCGCTGGCGGTAATCATCCGCTGCGTATTTTTCGGGTCGATCCACAGGTAGTGGTAATCGTCGCCGCCTGGCGCGCCTTTGAAGACCGTCCAGTGTTGACCGCCGTCATCGGAACGGCGGATAGACTGTCCGGCGGAGTAGATGCGGTCGCGGTTGTCGGGATCGACGGTGATGCGGCTGAAGTAGTCGTTGGCGAGCCAGCCTTCGTGACTGGTCGCGTGCCACGTCGCGCCGTCGTCATCCGATCGGTACAGCCCGCTCTCGCTTTTCGTCGTCGCATCGTTGACTACGGCATAGACGCGACCATGACCCGCCGTCGCGATGCCAATGCGTGCGAGCGTGTCGCTGGGCCAGCCATGTCCACTGATGCGCTTCCAGCTGATACCGCCGTCGCTGGAGCGGTAGAGCCCGCTGCCCGGCCCGGCGTTGGGCTGGAAATAGGACAACCACGGATAGTTGCGCACTTGCCAGGCCGCGGCATAAATGATGTTGGGGTGATCGGGATCGGCGGCCAGATCGACCACTCCGGTACTCGCATCGATGAAGAGTGTCTGTTTCCAGGTCTTGCCTCCATCAGTGGAGCGGAACACGCCGCGCTCCTGGTTCGGGCCGTAGTAGTGGCCGAGGGCTCCTACCAGCACGGTATCGGGATGCATGGGATCCACCAGGATGGCGCCGATGTGGCGAGTCGCATCCAGACCGACGTGTTGCCAGTGTTTGCCGCCATCCACCGAGCGATACACGCCGTTGCCCGCACCGACGTCGTAGCGGGCAGCCACTTCGCCGGTACCCACGTAGATGACGTTTGGATCGGACGGCGCTACGGCCAACGCGCCGACGGGCGAGGCCGATTGTTCGTCGAATAGCGATTGCCAGGTGCGCCCGGCATCGCCGGTCTTCCACACGCCGCCTCCGGCCGTGCCCATGTAAAACGTATTGGGCTGCGTCGACACACCGGTCGCCATCGTCGCCCAGCCGCCTCGAAACGGTCCTACCTGCCGCCATTCAAGCGAATCGAGCACGCTCGAACCCGGCCCAGTGGCGTCAGCCGCCCGGGCCTGATGGGCGCCGGCCAGTAATAAAAGGCCGGCCATCACGATGACGGGACAAAGCGCTTGGCGTTTCAACATGAGGCGGCTCTCGCGGCGGAGTGGCGACATCGTTGTGGGAAGAGTAGGGCGGGCGAGCGGCGACGTGCCACGTCGTCCCTCACAGGGTGAGCTTCACGCCGGTATACCAGGTGCGTCCCGCCGCCGGCTCCAGTCCCGTCTGCCACACCCGACTGTAATACTGGCGATTGCTGAGATTGCCGATGCCCCCCAGCAGCTTGACGGTGCGATTGAGCTGCCAGTCGCTCGCGATATCCAACACGGTATAGGCGGGAATCCGTGCCGGCAGATACGTATTGCCGCTGCCCAGCGGCTGATTGGAGTCCTGCCAATACTGCGCCGCCGAGGACACCGCCGTCAGGCTGAGCTTGACGCGTTGTTCGACGCGCCAGGTCACGCCGGCCTTCAGCAGATAGCGCGGCGCATAGGCCGGTATCTTGCCGACTTGTCCCGGTATGGCGCTGGCGGTGAAACGGGCATTCAACAGGCTGGCATTGAGGAAGCCTTCCAGGTGCTCGTCGCGATCAGCCAGCGAGGTCCGCGCGAAGAAGTCGTAGTTGAGCTGCCCCTCCATGCCGCGGCTGCGGGTGTTGCCGGTGTTCACCTCGATCACGTCGGTGGCGTTGATGTGCTGCGCCTCGATGCGGTTCTTGAAGTCGATCCAGAACAGGCTCGCGTCGTAGTAGAGGCCGGTGACCGGCACACC
The DNA here is from genome assembly GCF_016586165.1 of Dyella sp. EPa41. Classification (GTDB taxonomy): domain Bacteria; phylum Pseudomonadota; class Gammaproteobacteria; order Xanthomonadales; family Rhodanobacteraceae; genus Dyella. Next base: position 3,503 of record NZ_BCPR01000024.1, read on the forward strand.
GTGTACGCCGGCTTCCCAGGACAGCGACTTGGACGGATCAGGCGCACGCCCCGGCACGATATTGGCGAACGGCGAGGCCATGTCGAAGTAGCGCAGCGGCCGCCAGCCCTGCGACACGTTGAAATAGGTCTCGTTGCCGTGGCCAAAGTCGTTGCCGACGCCCAGCCCGAACAGCGGCACCGTGCGCGCATCCGCCTCGTTGATCAGCGGGCGGCGGAGGAAGGGCGGTTTGACGGTTTCCTCCACCGCTACCCGTTCGTGCTCCAGTCGAACCGAGGGCACGATATGGAAGCGGTGCGGCAGACGGAACACGTTTTCGGCGAACACCGAGGCGTAATGCGAGCTGCGCGCCTGCACCAACCGTGGCGTGCCGCTGCGGTCGTCGCGGTCGACGTAGAGGTCGGTGCTGGTCCACTGCCGGAACGGGTCGTCGCCGTCGAACAAGGTGGTGCCGATGGTGAAGGCATTGCCCTGGCCCCACCGCTTGCGCAGGCGCAGATCCAGGCCGGTGCTGCGGAATTGCTCGTCCTGGAGTGTGGTGGTGGACGGTGGCGGCTGGGGCGGCAGTGCCCCGTTGGCCGCACGACTGGCGAGGTCCTGGTAGGCGAACCACAGCTTGCCGGTCAACAGCCAGCCATCGCCGAACTCGCGACTATGCCCCAGCACCAGCTGGTCGCGATCGACCCAGTCCCGGTTGTATGGCGTAGGTGTCGCCTGCGGGTTGGCCTGCCATTGCGGGTAGCTCAGCCGCCCGGCATCGCCGGAGGCCGCGTCGATCACGTGCAGGTCCAGCCACCACTGTTGTTGCGCGGTCGGGCGGTAGGCGAGGTAGAGATCCGCCTGGCGCATCTGCGAGTCCGCGTTGGGGCGGGTGCCGTCGCTGCGGACATAGCCGGCGTCGACGCGGTAGCTCCAGCGTCCGCTACTGCCTTCGAGCGCATTGAAGGTCGAGTACAAGCCGCGGTTGCCCACGACCTGTTCGGTGGTGAACGACAACGGCGCGTCGGCAGCCGGGCGGCGCGACACCAAGTTGAGCACGGGTGCGGGCTCGGGCCCGTACAACAGGCTGGAGCCGCCACGGATCAACTCCACGTCGGCGAGGCCTTGGCTGAGCGGCATGGCATACAGGGTGGGAAAGCCGATCCAGTCGCTTTCCAGCGGGATGCCGTCCTGCATCACCAGCACGTATTCGGATTCCTGCGGATTGCCAAGGCCCCGATAGCTCAGGTTGAACTGGGTTGGGGTTGGCTGCTGGGATACCTGGATGCCGGGAGTGCGTACCAGCAGCTGGTCGAGGTTGTTGCCTATCACCGTGGGCTGCTGATCCAGATGCGTCACCGTGGTCTTCTTGGTCACGGTGATCAGGGTGCCGTCGACTTCGGCCAGCATGTGCTCGAGCTTGGCCTTGAGGGTCTGGCGCCAGCTCTGGCCTTTGACTTCGACGACCGGAAGATTGGTCGCCGGCTTTGGCGAGCTCAGGGCATGGTCGACTGGCGTATCGGGCGCCTGTTGCGCCAGTGCGGTCATGGAAGCCAAGGACAGGGCCAGGATCAGCGGCCGGGCGGTGTGATTGGGAATCGACAAGGGCTACCCAGGGTGGCGAGGCAAAGCGCTCTTTATCTTCCATTGGCAAGGGCATCGCCATAGGCCAAGCGTTTAGTTCCATGACTTCTGTCCCATCGTGCCACTACTGTGACCTGTGTAGTGTCGGGAGTCAGCGGCGTCGCCAGGGGATCGGCGCCAGCCTTGCATCCGTCTTCTTGGCCGGTCGCGCTGCGACCGGGTGTGAGTACTTGGCGCAGGCTTCATCAGCGGGAGGTTTGGTTTCATGCCTACACAATCGTTGTTCCTGGTGGCCGGGCTGCTGCTCATGGCCACGTCGGCGCACGCCATGACTGCCGATGAGTTGGTGGCCAAGAACGTCGACGCCCGTGGCGGGCTCGACAAGATCCACGCCATCAAGTCGATCAAGCTCGACGGCAAGCTGCGCGTCGGTGGCCAGTTCGAGCTGGCCCTTGCCCAGTACAAGAAGGCACCCGATTCGGTGCGCACCGAGGCCACCATCCAGGGCCTGACGCAGATCCAGGCCTGGGACGGCAAGAGCGCCTGGCAGATCTCCCCCTTCGAAGGACGCCGGGATCCCGAGGCGATATCCGGTGACGACGCCAAGAGCCTGTCCGATGACGCGCCGATAGGCGGCCCGCTGGTGGACTGGAAGGGCCAGGGCAACAGGCTCGAGTACCTCGGCACCGAAGACATCGACGGCACCGAGGCCCACAAGCTCAAGGTCACGCTGAAAAACGGCGATATCGAGTACGTCTATCTCGATCCGGACCACTACCTCGAGATACGCACGATCGCCGACCAGGTCGTGCGTGGCACCCACGTCGAGACCGTGACCGACTACGGTGATTACGAACAGGTCGACGGGGTGTATTTCCCGTTCTCCATTTCCTCATCGACCAAGGAGGCCGGCCCGTTTGCCAAGCTGCAGATCACGATCGAGAAGGCTGTAGCCAACGTGGCGATGGACGACGCCCTCTTCGCTTTTCCGCACACCGGGGCCGCGCACGCCGCTGCAGGAGCGAAGCCATGAAACACCTTCCGTGCAAGCTCGCGGTGCTACCCGCCATCGTGCTTCTCTCGTCGTTTTCGTTCGCTGCGGACGCGCAAGCGGCAGCGCCTGACGCGCCGAAAACGCCGGCCAAATTCGACGCCGGCGTGATCTCCGGCCTCGGTGCACGCAACATCGGCTCGGCCGCCATGAGCGGACGTATCTCCGCGCTCGCCGCCGTGCCGGAGAAGGACGGCAAGCTGACCGTCTACGTCGGTGCGGCGAGCGGTGGCGTTTGGAAATCCAGCGACGGCGGTACCACCTACAAGCCGGTATTCGACAAGCAGGCGGTGCAGTCGATCGGTGATATCGCGATTGATCCGTCCAACCACGAAACCATCTGGGTCGGTACCGGCGAGTCGTGGACGCGCAACTCCGTGTCCGTCGGCGACGGCATCTACAAGTCCACCGATGGTGGCGAAACGTGGACCAACATGGGCCTGAAGGGCTCCGAACGTATCGCCAAGATCCTGATCGATCCCAAGGACAGCAATACCGTCTACGCGTGCGCTCCAGGCAAGCTGTGGAGCGATTCGTCCGATCGTGGCCTGTACAAGACCAGTGACGGTGGCAAGCACTGGAAGCTCGTGCTTACCGGCAAGAATCTCTCCACGGGCTGTGCCTCGATCTCGATGGATCCCAAGGACTCGAGCGTGATCTTCGCCGGCCTGTGGGATTTCCGTCGCAAGGGCTGGACCTTCCGTTCCGGCGGCGAATCACCGACCGCACCGTCCGGCAGCGGCCTGTTCCGCTCCGCCAATGGCGGCCAGTCATGGACCGAAGTCACCGCCGCGGCCAACCAGGGTTTCCCGAAGCAACCGTTTGGCCGTATCGCGGTGACGGTGGCGCCTTCGAATCCGGCCATCGTGTACGCCCTGGTCGAGTCGACGGATTCGGCGTTGTACCGTTCCGACGATGGTGGCAAGACCTGGCAGCAGCGTGACAAGAGCCAGTTGATGGTATGGCGGCCGTTCTACTTCGCCAGCCTGATCGTCGATCCGAACAACCCGGATCGCTTGTTCAAGCCCGATCTCAGGCTGATCCAGAGTCTCGACGGCGGCAAGAGTTTCTCCAATGTCGGTGGCGGCGCCCATGGCGATTCGCATGTGCTGTGGATCGACCCGCGCAATACCCGGCATGCCATCGTCGGCGACGACGGCGGACTGTGGTATTCGACGGATGGAGGCAACAAATGGTGGAAGGGCAACAACCTGCCGGTATCGCAGTTCTACCACGTGAGCGTGGACGACGCCGATCCCTACCGTGTCTATGGCGGCATACAAGACAACGCCTGCTGGGTAGGTGATTCCGCCTATCCCGGTGGCATCACCAACCAGCAATGGACGAACTATTGCGGTGGCGACGGTTTCTGGATGTTCGCCGACCCGGCCGATGCCGATTACATCTACATGGAGACGCAGGGCGGCAGCATCACGCGCGTCAACCGGCATACCCATGAAGCGCGAGACATTCAGCCCAAGGCGAACTACCACGAGAAGTTGCGCTGGAACTGGAACACGCCGATCGCGCTGAGCCCGAACGAGAAGGGCACGATCTACATGGGCGCGCAGTTCCTGTTCCGCTCGCGCGACCATGGACAGAGTTGGCAGCGCATCTCGCCGGACCTGACCACCAACGATCCGAAAAAGCAGGAACAGGAGAAGTCCGGCGGCGTCACCGTGGACAACTCCGCGGCGGAAACCTATACGACGATTTACTCGATCAGCGAATCGCCGAAGCAGGCCGGCCTGATCTGGGTCGGCACGGACGATGGCAATCTGCAGCTCACCCGCGATGGCGGCAAGAGCTGGACCAAGGTTGGCGGCAGTATCAAGGGCCAACCTGCCGACACCTGGGTGTCATGGGTGGAGGCAAGTCCGCATGAGGCCGGCACCGCCTACGCAGCGTTCGATCGCCACAGCTTTGGCGACATGAACCCGTATATCTACAAGACCACCAATTACGGCCAATCGTGGACTCCCCTGGTGACAGGGCAGGACAACAAGGGTCTGCGTGGCTATGTGCACGTCATCCGGCAGGATCCGCTCAAGCCGAACCTGTTGTTTGCCGGCACCGAGTTCGGCCTGTGGATCTCGATCAATGGCGGGGCAAACTGGGCGCAGTTCAAGGGCGGGGACTTCCCGGCCGTGGCCGTGCGCGATATCGCCATCCAGCCGCGCGATGGCGACCTGGTACTGGCCACCCATGGCCGTGGCATCTGGATCGTCGATGACATCACGCCATTGCGCGCGCTCGATCCCAAGATCCTCGGCAGCGAAGCGACGTTCTTGCCGTCGCGGCCGATTCAGCAACGCATCGATGCGTTTGGCGGCTGGCCGGGCGGAGACGCCGGTTTCGTCGGCCAGAATCCCCCGGAGGGCGCGGTCATCACCTACTACCAGCGCGATCGTCATCTGTTTGGCAAGCTCAAGATCGACGTGCTGGATAGCAAGGGCAACCTGGTCGATACCATTCCGGCCAGTGTGCGTCGTGGCATCAACCGGGTCCAATGGACGATGCAGACCAAGGCGCCGCGCGTGCCTCCGGCTGCGCAGATCGCTGGCAACTCCATCCAGGGGCCACGCGTACCGCCGGGCACCTATACGGTGCGCATGACCAAGGGCAAGGACATGTTCGAGAGCAAGCTCGAGGTCGGTCTTGATCGCCGCGACAAGTTCAGCGTGGCCGATCGCCAGGCGCAGTTCGACGCCGCCAACCGGGTCAAGCAACTGTTTGGTGACATGAGCGACCTGGTGGCCCGGATCAACTCGGTGCGTCACGACGCTGAGGCCGAAGCCGCCACGCTGCCCGCCGAGGATGCCACCCGCAAACAGCTCGCCGATCTCGGCGACAAGGCGAACGATATTCGCAAGAAGATCGTGGCGACGACCGAAGGCGGGGCGATCACGGGTGAGTTGCGCCTGCGCGAGCACACCGATGAACTGTACGGAGCGATCATGTCGTACGAGGGCCGTCCGTCGGACTACCAGTTGGCTTCGCTCGACGCGCTCAAGCGCGAGCTCGGTGATGTGCAGAAGGCCTATGCCGATTTCACCGCCGACGACCTGCGCAAGACCAACGCTATGCTCAGCGCGAAGCACCTCAAGGAAATCACGGTGCCGGAGACGATGCCGGAGGAGGATGGTGCAGCGGGCGGTGGCAAGGCGGCGCTGGAGGCGGCCATGAGGGGCCTGGAGCAAGAGCGCGATTGAAGACGGCGCTCACCGTGAAAGTCGAAAGATGGCAAGAATCGGGGCGCCTCGGCGCCCTGATTCATTCGCGATCTGGCCAATGGTTGTCAGCGTCGCATTAACCCTTTGACTCGCTTTGTACCAAGGAATTGCCCATGCTCTTGCGTCACCGCCTTGCCGTTCTCGCCTTTGGCATCTCCACAGCGCTTAGCGCGCATGCGGCCGTTGATCCTTCGTTGTACCAGGATCTGCACTGGCGCCTGATCGGGCCATTTCGCGGTGGTCGTGTGCTGACGGTCGCCGGCATTCCTGGAGACAGCCGCCATTTCTATTTTGGTGCGGTCGATGGTGGCGTATGGGCGACCCAGGATGCGGGACGTACCTGGCAGCCGATCTTCGACGGGCAACAGGCTGGTTCGATTGGCGCGTTGGCCTTGGCGCCATCCGACCCGAACACGATCTACGTGGGCTCGGGTGAGGCGGACATGCGCTCGGACATCGCCCATGGCGATGGCATGTACAAATCAACGGATGCCGGCAAGCACTGGACCCATATTGGCCTGGAAGACACACGGCAGATTGCCAGTGTGCTGGTGGATCCGCGTAACCCCAAGGTGGTGTTCACCGCCGCGCTTGGCCACGCCTATGGTGCCAATGCCGAGCGCGGCGTATTCCGCACTACCGACGGCGGCAAGCATTGGGACAAGGTGCTGTTCAAGGACGCCGACACTGGCGCGATCGATCTGGCCTTCAAGCCGGGCGACCCTGACACGATCTACGCGGCGCTGTGGCAAACGCGGCGCCCACCGTGGAGCGTGTATCCACCCTCGAACGGGCCGGGAAGTGGCCTGTATGTATCGCATGACGGCGGCAATCACTGGAGCCAGTTGCAAGGCAACGGCTTTCCTGCACATCCGGGCCGCATTGGCATCGCGCTGGCACCAAGTCAGCCCAATCGCGTGTATGCCCTGGTCGACGCTGCAGAGGGCGAGGGCGGTCTGTACCGATCCGAGGACGGCGGCGCGCATTGGACGCACCTCTCCGACGACGGGCGTATCTGGAAGCGCGGTTGGTACTTCTCACGCCTGACGGTGGATCCGAAAGATGCCGATCGCGTCTACGTGATGAATACGATCGTGTTGCGCTCCGACGACGGCGGCAAGCAGTTTGTCGCCATGAAGGGCGATCCAACCGGCGACGATTTCCACCAGATGTGGATCGACCCGACCGAGCCGTCCCGACAGATCCTGGGTGTCGATCAGGGGGCCATCGTTACGCTCAACGGCGGCAAGACCTGGAGCACTTGGTTCAACCAGCCAACGGCGCAGATCTATCACGTCAGCACGGACAACCGCTTCCCGTACTGGGTTTACGGTGCGCAACAAGATTCCGGCGCGGTGGCGCTACCAAGCCGTGGCGGCGGTGATGGGATCACCATGGCGCAATTTCACGAGATCACGCCCGGCGGCGAGAGCGGCATGATTGCCCCTGATCCCGACGACCCGGACATCGTCTACGGCGGCAATGTCGACAAGCTCGACACCCATAGCGGGCAGACGCGTGACGTCGACCCCACGCTGGCCTATCCCGCCGCGCACTATCGTGGCGCGTGGACGCTGCCGCTGACGTTCTCCAAGCGTGATACGAAGGTGTTGTACTTCGCCAACCAGCGGTTGTTCCGCACCGCCGACGGTGGCGATCACTGGACGCCGATCAGCCCCGACTTGACCCGCGAGGATGCCGGCATACCGTCCAATCTCGACGCGGCCACGGCGGCTGACGACAATCACATCGATGCGCGCCGTGGCGTGATCTACACCATCGCACCTTCACCGCTCAGCGCCAAGGCGCTGTGGGTAGGCACGGACGACGGGCTGGTCTGGCGTAGCGACGACGACGGCGAACATTGGCGCCAGGTGACGCCTGACGCGCTGACGCCATGGTCAAAAGTCGGCGGCATCGAACCGTCCCACTACGACGCCAAGGTTGCCTATTTGGCCGTTGATCGTCATCGGCTGGACGACGATACGCCCTACATCTACCGCACCCGTGACGGCGGCAGCAGCTGGACGCGCATCGATGCCGGGCTTCCCGCCGGCAGCTTCGTCAACGTCGTGCGTGAGGATCCCGCCAAGCGTGGTCAGTTGTACGCCGGTACCGAAAAGGGCATCTACGTGTCCTTCGACGATGGCGCGCATTGGCAACCGCTACAGCAAAACCTGCCGATGACCTCGGTACGCGACATCGACGTGCATGGCAGCGACCTGGTCATCGCCACGCACGGTCGCGGTTTCTGGATCATGGACAATGTCACGGCGCTGCAGCAGGTCAGCGACGTGCACGCCGGCGCGGTCACCTTGTTCAAGCCGGCCGACGCGATCCGCGTGCGACCGCCCGGCTTCACCGGCACACCGTTCCCGAAGGACGAGCCGATGGCGGCGAACCCGCCCGACGGTGCCGTCATCGACTACGCACTGCCCAAAGGCATCAAGGGCAGCGTGACGTTGACCGTGTTCGACGCACAGGGCAACAAAGTGCGCGCCTTCAGTAGCGCCGACGCGGTGACACCGCCGGATGCGAGCAAGCTCAATGCCGCGCCGGAATGGGTGCCCGAACCGATACGCCTTTCCACGACCGCCGGCATGCATCGCTTCGTGTGGGATCTGCACTATCCGCAGCCAGTAGCCGCCACGCCGGACCCCGAGAAGGAAAACCTGGGCGTGTGGGCGCCACCCGGCAACTACACCGTTGAGCTCGATGTCGATGGCCGGCGCTATCGACAGCCGTTGCGGCTGCTTGTCGATCCTCGCGTGAAGGTTTCCGACGCCGCCTTGCAGCGCGAATTTGCGCTGGCACGCAAGGTAGAGCAAGCCGCCGAACAAACGGGAGTGGCCACGAACGAGGCCACCCACTTGCTCAAGGAGCTGGACGCGCGACAGGCTCACGCTGACAACACGCTGCACACCCAGATCGCGAGCCTGCTGGACAAGACCAAGGACCTATCCGGCGTCGAGCTGCATCCCGATCCGCGCAACAGCATGGGCGCACCACCCAGGCGCACCGATAGCCTGAGCGCGCTCTCGATCAACCTGGGCAAGCTCAAGCAAGCGGTCGATGGTGCCGATGCCGACCCCAGCAAAGATGCCCTGGCGTCCTACGCTGCACTCACGCAGACACTGACCGCCACGCTGGATGCGTGGAAGCAGTTGAAGCATGCCGATCTGGCAGCGATCAATGCACAGCTTAAGGCGGCCGGGCAAAAACAGATCGCCTTGTGAGATACGTTATAGGCCACGCGCTTGCACACGCGTGTGCCTATAGACTTGATGGGCCGTTCGAATATGTCCTGGGCTCGTCAATAAACGCGAGTGGTTCGTGTCTTTCGGCCTGTGGCATGGCTCCCACCTTCCTGACCGAAATTCTGTTCGACACCCCGACCACGGCGCACTGTGCGGGTGGTTACACGTTTCGGCTCAGGTCACTGGTTCTGGCGCAAAGGCCAACCGGCCCAGGGGCCGACGAGCTCGAAGTGGCAAGTGACCTGGTCTTGCTGTCTGACGACAAGAACGACCGGCGCCTCGTGAGGCTAATGTAGGTTGGCCTACAACCAGCGATCGGGGATAGGCGTCGGGAGACACGTACGCCAGCACACTCACGCGTTATCCACCTTATCGCATGCGATAAGGCGGTCGGGGACTACAGGCAAGAGGGCGGCTCTTTGCGCGGACACGGCGGGACCCAAGTCGCGGGCAGCCGGACGCAAGAAATCGCATACAGCTAGGCCGCGCACCGGTCCAGCCCAAGACGGCTCATGAGTTCCAGGGAAAGTTCCCCGCAGCGGCCAGGTGTGGGGCTCATCGAGCACTTGCAACGCCCCCGATCCCGTGACGGTCTTCACAGCTTCGCCGACACAAAATCGTAATTTCTTGTGATAGATTGAATTCAGGGTCCGACGCGCGCAGCGCTCGTTGGTGCCGAGTGATTCAAGGAGGAGCTCGGTGGGAAGGTGTCTTGAGAGACATATTGTTGAATGGAATCTTAGGGAGCTTGCCTCGTCCAAGCTGTGCGTGTGGGTTGTTCCACGCGTGGCCTCCTAGCGCCGCATTAGCGGCGCGACTCACCTTACTGCCAAAGCATCGCTTTGGGTTGCCTAACGGGCAGCCCATTACGGCCCTTTGCGGCCATCACAAGGAGAAGAGGCATGTCAGTCAGTGAAAAATTGCGTGCTCAGTTTGCGAAGCACGGGTACGAGACGACACCAAGCGAGGCGACCGAACTCACGCGTCAGCAGATCGATGGTATTGCGGTCAGCGGCGCCGACTGGTTTGAACAGTTTCATCAGGACAGCTCCGGGCCAGGCCAGGGCGGCTTCTGGAAGGAAATCCTGCATGTTGGTCAAATGGCGAGCTAAAGCCAGGTAAACCGTAAATGATGACGCGCGGAATCATCCGCGCGTCATTTCCTGCCAAGGGATGGGAGGGGCGATGAGCAATCTGCTGGAAACCGTCTATCACGTCGAAGCAGTTATAAAAGTGGCGGCGCGATGCAATATCAACTGTTCGTATTGCTATGTCTTTAACAAAGGGGAGGAGTCGTTCAAGGATCGCCCCATCAAGATGTCGCGAAGCGTTATGGCGGACACCGCGGCGTACCTGGCCCAAGGCGTACGAGAGCTCGGCGCCAAAAGTGCGAATGTGGTTTTTCACGGCGGCGAACCCCTCATGCTTGGCAAGCGCGATTTTGACGCTTTTGCATTCCTCTTGCGCGACGCGCTAACCGGTGTACCCAGCGTGCGCCTGGGCGTCCAAACAAATGCCATGCTGCTTGACGATGAGTGGATTGATATCTTCGCGCGGCACCGCATCGGCGTGGGTGTTTCATTAGACGGGACGAGTTACATCAATGATCTTGAGCGAAAGGATCATCGGGGCCGGGGCACATACCGTCGGACCGTGGACGGTCTGAGGCTACTCCAAAAGCACGCCAAGCTCGGCGCTTTTCCTTGGCCCGGCGTGATTTCCGTCATTCACCCTCTGGCTAGTGGGAAAGCCACCTATCGTCACTTTGTGGATGATCTTGGTGTGCGTGGCATGACCTTCCACTTGCCGATGGATACGCATGACAGCTTCGAGAGCCAAGACGTCATGGTCTACGCCCAGTTCCTATGTGACGTGTTCGATGAGTGGGCCAGGGACAACAATCGGGACATCTACGTGCGTATGTTCAGCCAGTTGTTGTCGTTCTTTGCGGGAGGCGAACAACAAACCCAAGACGCCTCAGGACACTCGCGGATGCAGCACGTCACCATCGAAAGCGACGGAAGTGTTGGCGTGGATGAGTTGAAGCCCACCCGGCTGAACACCGGGTCGTTCAACGTTCGGACTTCCTCGCTCCGCGACTTTGCCAACTCCCCAGCCTCCGCCCTGCTGCGGGAACTGCCCACACGACTCGCCGATCAATGTCAGCCGTGCGTTTGGCGTAACTACTGCAAGGGGGGACTGCAGCACGGCGTCCAGGTCAACCGCTGGAGCGACACCAACGGATTCGATAATGCTTCCGTGCTTTGCGAGGGCTTGATGAAGATCTATTCGCACGTGGCTCACCACGCGCTGCTTGCCGGGCTACCCGAGCAGCGCATGCTGGACGCTCTCGAGCATCATCCGCTGCAGTTCGCCTCTTCGCGGGGCCTGCATCGCCAGGCCTTCCTGAGGGCGTGAGATGAGGACGTTGGGCCTCGCCGTCCTGTGCATCCAAACTGCGGTGTTCTGGTTGGTCATGGTGGCCGGACAGGCTCGCGCTGGAACCCTCTCGATCGTCGCCGAAGGCGATGTGTATCACCATGTCCGGCTCTCGAAGGACGGTACCGCTCTCACCTACGTCGAGCGAACGGAACGGGGCGAAACTCTTCGACGGCGCCGTCTCAAGGATCAAGGGGTCCAAGATGTTGCGGATTGGCCTTCCACCATGATGGGTTATCAGGTGTCGGCGGACGGCTCGTCGTACCTCTTGTTCGAACGACCGGACGGAGGACGTCCAGTGTTGCTCTATGTTCCTTCACCGGCAGCTCCGCCGCGCCTCATAGACCTACAGGAAACGATCGCCGGGTTTGGGGAGGAATCGGGCGACGCGTTTGTCGTTCTCACGCAGGATCGATCGGCCAATCTTCATGTGCAACGCGTTGACTTTGGTTCGGGGTACTTGGCCATCGGCGCCGAACTAGGCCGATCGCGCGATGTAGGGTTCGATGGTCGCGGATTGCTGCGCGCGATCCGTCAGCCCGACGGCGCGTGGCGCGGGCTTAATACAGCGATGGGCCCAGGTTACGTGCCAGCCGGGTCGGACTCCGTTGTCAGTGCCTCCAATAACGGCCGGTACCTGTGGTTTCGGAGCATGGACGAACAGGGATTTCGCATCCTGAAAAGGATCGATCTACGTGGCGACCAACCCGTGCGCGTGGAGCGGATGACTGAGGCCGATATCACGTGGACAACGATCAATCCGACGACGGGCGAGGTCGACGCCTATGCGTCAACCAAGGCAGCACCTTATTGGGTGGCAAGCTCTCTGCTGGCCCCGGAGCTCCAGGCCCTTACGTCCAGTCTCCGAGCCTTTCCCTATATCGTCTCGCGCTCTCAGGACGATCGTGTGTGGTTGATCGCCTCGATGTCTGCTCGCGAACCGCCCCGCTACTACATCTATCACCGCTCAAGCGGCGAGCTGACCTATATGTTCGCAGCGCGTCCAAGTGAGCGCGACGGCCCCATGCCAGAAACCATGGTGCACTGGCTGGACGGCGGCGATGGCGTTCGACTTCAGGTGCTCGTGTCCCCGCCATCACATACATGCCGAGTCACCGCGTGTCCGTTTGTGGTGAAGCTACATGGCGGACCGCACCGCCAAGATACGTCAACGTTTGATCCGGAAACGTATTGGCTGCAGTCCTTGGGCTTTTGGGTGCTGCGCGTCAACTTTCGCGGATCCACGGGCTTTGGCGACCAATTCGCCCACGCCAGTAACCGCGAATGGGGCGGAAAAGTCATTGACGATATCGCTATCGCGGTCGACTGGTTCACTCGCCGCTATCACGTTAACCGGACGGCAGGCATCTCCATGGGAGGTAGCTTTGGAGGCTTTGCAGCCTTGGCGCTCGCAGCCAAACGACCCGACACGGTTGCTTGCAGCGCATCACTCAATGGAGGCGGGGACTTGGAGGCTTTTGCGCAACTGCTGCCGCAGCGCCTTCCAGGGATGGCGACTGATATCCACACGGAAGTGGGGGACGTCCATATAGCGGAAGAGGCAACCTCTATACGAGCACAGTCGCCTATGACCCATGTGGCTCGAATACAGGCGCGCATGCTGGTCGAATATGGTGACAAGGATACGACGTCGGTGATGGAGGAGTCCTCGAACTTCGCTTTGGCGGCTCGAGGGACCGGAAAATCCGCGCTGGAGGCGATCTATCGCGGTGAAGGCCATGAGCTTGCGGCGCCGCCCGCCCGCGCGTACCACTACGAACTGTTGAGACACTTCCTCCACACTTGCGTAGATGCTCGTCTTGCGGAACCGTTGCCCTCACCGCCGCCGAACGTATCGATCATTGGCAACTCCGCGCGAATTCTCCAAGAGGGACCCCCATGACGACCTGTCGTACACCTGAGGGCCGCCGACCAGGTCGACGTCTTGTGGGCGATGGCCTCCGGATACACCTTAGGAGCGTCGGGATGCGCGTGGTAACGCTATTCCTGATGGCGCTTGCTGCAGTCACGCACAGCGATGAGGTAGTCACTCAACGTGAGGTTAAGCTGAGCCCGGATGGCGCTTGGCTTGCCTATATTGAGAACGTTGGCGCGACACCCTATGTGTGGATCGCCCGCGCCCATAACCCGGCTGACCGGAGTGCCCTGACGACGTGGGATCGAGGCGCGGTGGCGTATGCATGGGCCGCTGATTCATCGAACATCGTGATGCAACGTCGCCGGGGAGACGGCGACTACGAACTCGGGGTGTTTGCGCTCAGCCGCCAGGCCGTGGTTTGGCACCGCGGCTCTCGCAGTGAATCCTTGCAGCGATTCGGCTTGTCCCATGGCGGGGTGCTCTTTGCTCTTGAGGTGGACGAACAAGGAGTTCGAACCAAGGTCTTTCCTGAGGGCCGGCCCTCGCAGGAGACCGGTCGTGTTGCCGGCGCAGACAGGGCCATCCTGGATAAAGCAGGCATGCTGGCAGCTTATCGCCTCGGCGGCCAATGGTATTGGACCGCGTGCGGTCACACCCAAGCTCTGGTAGGTCAGCTGAATGTCCAACCCATCTCGGTGGAAGCCGAAACCCTCTATGCGACCACGCGCAAGGATGGGGTGGGGCGTCAATTGGTCAGGTATCAGGCAGGAACGCCGACAGCCGTGGTCATTGCCTCCCTGGGCGACCAATCCGCGTGGGCGCTGGGTCCCGACGGGCTACTCGCGTTTCGACCAGACGCAGACCAAGCGTGGATTGGTTTGTCGACCAAAGCCCCGCCATTCCTTGCCTTTGCCACCAGTCGGGGGTTTGGCGCATCCGAGTGGATTCAAGTGTCGGCAGACGGCAGGACATGGTTGCTGAAACTCGACCCGGTCGCGGTCCCGGGCGCGGCTCGCTACGCGGTCTTTCATGGGGAGTCGATGTCGTTTGCGATGCTGTTTGGGCCCACCGGATCCGCACTGGGCACGTTTGACCCTCTTCGGGGGCCCTGACTATTAGCCGCAATCGCGACTCGATCTTTCGGCCTGAAGCGCTCGCGGCGGCAGCGTCAACGAACCTGCCTTCGATCACGTTACGGCCGCCGCCCGTTGGGTGGCTCTTCTGCGGTTTGGCAGGACTCGTGTTGACGCTGATTGGCTCGGTCCTATGCCTTGGCAGTTACACCAGCTTTGTCAAAGCCGAAGGCGTCCTTGCGCCCAGCCGCGGCCTTCTGCCCGTCCAGGCCATTGGTGCGGGCGTTGTCACCAGGCTCTATGTAAAGGAGGGCGATCGGGTGGCGAAAGGCGACCCATTGGTCGAAGTCAGCGACGACCAAGTTACCGAGGCGGTCGGATCGATGCGCTCGGCGCTGGCTGAAGAAATGGCGGCCAAGCTTGCGCGTTTCCGAGACGACCTGGTGGGCGCAGGCGCCGATACAGCGCGTCGCGCATCGGACCTGAAGACGAAGATTGGATTTCTGGACGAACAGATAGCGCACCTGAGCAAGGAGATGGCGATTCAGCGGCTCCGGGCCGAAAGTGCGATGTCGCTCTACCTGGCTTGGGACGGCGCCAGCCATAGCGGTGTGGTATCGCGCGTCCAGATACTGCAACAGCGCGACACCGCGCTTCAGCTGAAAGCGCAGATCGAGGCTTCCGAGCGTTTGATGGCGGACATCACTCACCAGCGCAACGAAACCGCCTCGGATCTCGTCGCACTCCCGGCGGCCTTGGCCGAAAAGCGACGCGCCATTGAAAGGAGTATGGCCGACGTTTCCCAGGCCATGCTCGAAAACGAGGCGCGGCGATCGCGCATTCTGAACGCGCCGTTGGAGGGGGTGGTCGGAAGCGTACTGGTTCATGAGGGTGATGCGATCGAGGCCCAGGCTCAGACCATGGCGCTCGTTCCCACCGACTCAGAACCCCGCGCTGAACTGTGGCTGCCAACGGAAAGCATCGGTTTTGTGCAGGTTGGCGATCAAGTACGCCTTCGCTACGACGCCTTTGCCTATCGGCGTTACGGCCAGGGGCGAGGAGTCGTGGAAGAAGTCAGTCGGACAGCCGTGTCACCGGATCAAGTGCAGCGACTCTCCGGGTTGAAGGTAACCACGCCCCGTTATCGTGTCGTCACTCGCCTTTCCAAGACCACGGTAACCGCCTTTGGCAAAGAGCAACCGCTGCTGCCCGGCATGACGCTGCGGGCTCAGATCATCCTGCAGCGGCGACGGCTCATCGAGTGGGCAGCCATGCCATGGCAATCGATTGACTAGTCGTATGAATCTTCCGGTGATTGGACCATGACCAACGCGGTGACGAGCCCCTTTACCCTCGGCCGGCAGGCACGGCTGAAGCTCATTGTTCAAAGTGAAGTCGCGGAGTGCGCCTTGGCCTGCTTGGCGATGGTCGCCAACTACCATGGCCACCACGTGGATCTTCCAGGATTGCGCCGCCGCTTCGGGACCTCGTTGCAGGGCATGAAGCTCGGCCGCGTGGTGGATCTTGCAGCAGCGCTCGGATTGAACGCCCGGACTCTTCGGAGCGAGATTGGCTATCTTTCCAAAGCAAAGACGCCGTGCATTCTTCATTGGAATTTCAACCATTTCGTCGTATTCAATGGCGTCCGACGGGGCAGGGCAGATATTTTCGACCCGGCCCGAGGCCGGTACTCGCTTTCACTGGCGGAGCTGAGCAATCATTTCACCGGCCTTCTGGTCGAACTGACCCCGTCGCCGTCTTTTGCTCCCATCAATGATCGGCGGTCCACGACACTTAAGGCCCTGATCGGTCCTATTTCAGGACTTCGGCGAACCCTCGCGCAAGTCCTGATTCTCGCGCTCGCCATTGAGCTGCTTGCGCTGGCGCTTCCATTCCAGATGCAATTGGTTCTAGACCAGGTCATTCTGTCGAATGACCGATCTTTCCTCGCCGTCACGATCGCCGCCTTTCTCGTGCTGGCTGCGTGCCAGTCTGGACTGACCCTCATCCGGGGCTGGCTCATCAGCTGGTTCGGCGTCTCGCTCAGCACGCAATGGACGAACAATCTCTTCGGTCACCTCATCAAACTTCCGATCGACTTCTTTACGAAGCGCCATCTAGGCGACATCGTGTCGCGCTTTTCCTCCATCAAAACCGTGCAAGGAACACTGACCGGCGCCTTTATCGAGGCCCTGCTGAACGGCCTCATGAGCATTTTCAGTCTGCTGATACTGTGGGTTTACAGTCCGCCATTAACCCTGGTTGTCCTGGCCTGCTTCGCGCTATATGCAACTCTCCGGTTACTATCTTATCGGCGGCTGCACGCGATACAGGAGGAGCAACTCGTATACGCCGCGCGTCAACAATCCGAGCTGATGGAATCGATTCGTGGTATTCAGCCGATCAAGCTCGCGAACAAGGAAAGGTTGCGCTGGACTCGTATGGCCAATGCGACCCATGAGGCGTCTGACCGGGACATGCGGGCCCAGCAGTTGGCGATTACGTTTGGTGCGATTAGTCAGGGGCTATTCGCCGCGCAGCGGACCCTGGTGCTTGCACTGGGTGCGTTGATGGCCATGCGCGATGCATTTTCAGTGGGCATGCTCGTTGCCTTCCTAACCTATGCCGACCAATTCACACTCAAGTCGAGCGGTTTTATCGACAAATTTGTGGGGTTGAAGTTGCTGAAGCTGCACGGTGAACGCATCGGCGAAATCGCCCTGCAGGAGTCGGAGCAAGGACTAAACGACACCAGCATGAAACGACACTCGATCGGGCGCATCGAGTTGCGCGGAGTGAGCTTCCGTTATGAAAAGGATGGTCCATTCATCTTGCATAACGTCTCATTTTCCATCGAGCCGGGCGAATCCGTTGCCATCGTCGGTAAGTCGGGGTGTGGCAAGTCCACCTTGGCAAAGATCGTGCTCGGACTGCTAACGCCCAGCAGCGGCATCATCTTGGTGGATGGTGTCGAGCTAAGGACCTATGGCCTCGCCCGTTACCGCGCTGCGGTAGCCGCGGTGATGCAGGACGATCAGCTGTTTGCTGGCTCGATCTTGGAGAACATCGCGTTCTTTGACACCGAGCCCTGTGTGTCGGAGGTCGAACAGTGCGCTAGAGATGCGGCCGTTCACGAGGATATTGCCCGATTCCCTATGGGGTACGAGACGCTCGTGGGAGACATGGGGTCGTCCTTATCGGGTGGGCAAAAGCAGCGTGTGTTACTCGCCAGGGCGCTCTATCAAAAGGCCTCACTACTCGTGCTGGACGAGGCGACCAGTCACTTGGACGCCGACAGCGAGCGTCAGGTGAACCAAAATATTGGGACCTTGGGGCGCACCAAGTTGGTGATCGCGCATCGCCAAGAGACGGTCAATCAATGCGATCGCGTCCTTTCGCTGGAGTCGTTGTCCTCCCCGTCGCGACCGGTGCACGCGTAATGGCACATTGTTATGGTCGCAGCTACCGCAGTGAGCTCCTGCAGCGCGTCGACGACACGCAAGGGAAGGGTGGTCACGTCAGGCATCGTTAGTCATCCGCTGGCCTCCGCCGAGGCGGCGATAACCATGATAGCGAATAAGTGCCATTATTTGCCATTTCATGCGACGGTATATATTGAGTATATTCAATGTTTTACATAAATTTCTTCATAAGATAGCACATGACTCCTCGCGTAATGCCGGCAGCGCCTCGATCGGCCCGACGCGGCATCGCCTCGCACCGTCTCGAACGCTGAGATCGCGATGCGCGACGCTGCCCGGCAATTGCAATGGAGGGGTGGACATGTCTTACGTCGATCGCATGTGCGTACGCCTGCTGTGGCCAACCCTGCTGCCGCTGGCGGGGTCAGTCCTGGCGGCGGTTATGGCGCAAGCGCTTTCGAACCTGCCGGCACAGTTGGGTGGTGTACCCGCCTGGCCCGAGCTACCCGGCCTCATCGTCGAGGGCGGGGCGCTCGTCAGCGCCGCCTATGGCGCGACCCAACTCGTCCGGCTGCTGCGCTGGCGCCAAGGCCGCACGGACTCGTGCTATGTATGCACCTGCTTGTTGGGGCCTGAACGCCAAGGGCGCCGAGGTGAATATCGACGCTGCCTGGGCTGCGGCATGACTCATTCCATCTAAGGAGCAAGGTATGGCGACCAAGCTACCGCGCGGACTGGACGGGCGTACCCGCGACCAGCACTCGCCGAAGGCTGGCGAAATCCGCCAAAAGCGCAGCGACACCCTGGTGTCCACGCTGCGGAACGAATATGGCGCGAATTTCGCTCCTGGCATTCGCGCCGACGCCACACTGGGCACGGTGCGCGAGCGCACTGGCAAAAGTCTGCACCAGCTGGTGCGGGACATACCTAAGACGAAGTGACTTTGTGCTAAGCATAGGCGCCCGATTGCATCTGACGAAGCAGTTGGACGAGAAGCTCGCAACCTGCGTCGGAATCCAGGTAGTCAATGGGAAGCTTTTTGCCCAACGCAGGAACGGGATGATGAAGCCAGTCGTCCAACCAGCGGGCGGCATCGAACCCAGCGGGCTCGCCACTTTCCGAGACGATCACTGTGACGATCACTGTGACGAGCCCCAGCAGCTCTTGGTACCGGTCACTAGAGGACATGTCGATCACCGCAGTCTCAGCTTCACGCTTGAGAGCAATGCTAGACCAGTCTGCACGGGCCGGGAATCTGTTGGGCCGACGCGACCACGCCAGTGCACGAGAAACTAAAAAGACCATCGTCCCCAAGAGTGAACACCAACATCTGCGGAGCTCTCAAAGATGTACACCTTGGATTGCGTCGAGCGAAATGTGCGCACTCAAATCTGCGCGTAGTGGACATCAGTACTGCGCAGTCAGGCCACTCATCAGTGCGCTCAAGACGCGGGAGTCGAAGTTCCACTGCGGAGAACATGAGCCAAAGCTGCGCCAGCGGCGAGAATCATCCATAATTTCGCATTCTTGGTAATTACGGGACCTGTTGCGCTCGGAGAGCACCCTAAAATTCAGTGTTTTCCGATGGAATTGGCCAAGAAATCCGTTGTGCCACCCGGAACAGCTCAGCGTTGCGCAACGATTTGAGCATGCCGCAACACTTCAGCGGGCTGTTGCGCGATTTCAGGCTTGACCGTGTTGCGTGTCGCCAAGGAAGCCGCAGTGGCCTGCGCCCCTTGCAACTGATTTGCTCGCGGCGCTCGGCGCAAGTTGGCATTTCGACCAGCGATTAGGGCAAGTTATCGAGGGTATGGCGCGCGTCTATCTTCACTTACGCAACGTTACACCCATTGGCCGTTCAATACCGCCTCTGCAGACCTAGCGCGCGGCGGTATTCATCGAGCTGCTGCTCCAGAGTCGGATCTTGAGGCTCGCCCTTCGGCCGGAACCATCTGGGCATATCGGCGTGAGCGGTGCCGTGGCTGGTGATCTTGGTGGGCATCCCGAGGATCCATGCTTGTGCGTGGCGAATTCGTACGGCCACGCCTTGTGGGCCGGCATCTACCACACATCTTGCCTATCCGCTTGCCGCGTTGGTGGCGATGCTGTTGGTCCTTCAGTTAGTGCTACGCGCAGATATTCATTTCTATTGAGATTAGGGCGCAGGTCTGGATCGATTAGGCTATAGCGGACGGTCGCCCAGCCGCACTCCAGCGGTTTACTCTGAATCACCATAATGCATGACAGCTATCGCACGCCTAATGCGCGTGTCCGCGTCTATGGCGTTTGCATCGCATGTTGCTTGCGATACTCGGCCGGCGAGACACCTACATGCTTCGTGAAGGCTCGACGCAAAGTATCAACATTGGCGAAGCCGCACTTGGACGCCACCAGTTTCGGGGTGTCATGGCCGTTTTCAAGCAGCGTCCGTGCTGCAGCAATGCGCGCAGTTTCCACCCATGCTGCGGGTGTGATGCCCACTTCGGCATGAAATAGGCGCGCGAAATGCCGGGGGCTCAGACCGGTATGCTCAGCGAGGCTGGCAATGCTGTGGTTCAGTTCGGGTCTCGCAGCAACCCAGCGCTGCACTTCTTGTAGGACCGAGCGCCCCGTGGGGCGTGTCTCGCCTTTGCGACTGAACTGAAGCTGCCCACCTGGGCGCTTGAAATACATGACCAACTGGCTCGCAACACGTTTGGCAATGTCACGGCCCAGGTCTTCTTCCACAAGGGCGAGGGCCAAGTCCAGGCCCGCGGTGACACCGGCGGCGGTGCGGAGTTTGCCGTCCCGCACGTAGAGTGCATCTTCATCGATCCGAAGGGATGGGAACGCACGGGCTAAGTCGTCTACCGCTGCCCAATGCGTCGTGACTCGCCTTCCGTCGAGCAAACCCGTGGCTGCAAGCATGAAAGCGCCGGTGCAGATCGAGCCATAGCGCCGGCTTCGTGCGGCGGTTGCGCGGAGCCATTGCAGGACGTGAGAGGACAGTGCGATCTCCGCAGCGTTTGGGGCTCCTGCCACCAATAACGTATCGACGCGCTCGGCACTCTCGCCGGCAACCATATCGGGGAGCAGGCGCGCGCCGGACGAACTGTGGATGGGACCGTGCTGGCTGCCAACGACTTTCATCGCATAAAACTTCTTGCCGGCCTCAACGTTCGCTTGAGCAAAAACATCAAGTGGTCCCGAGACGTCGAGGAGTTGGACGCCCGGAAGGGCAACAACGGCGATTGTTTTGGCCATTTGGGCTAACTCCGCACGGCATGTCCGCTTGACGCGTGAAATGGCAGTATATGACGTATTACGCCTATTGATGCCACAAATAAGGCTTCCGACAATGGATCTACCCAGCTTATGGAGATCCAGCATGCCCCCCATTATCAATGGCGTTGTAGTTCCCGATAGCCAGCTCGCCCGCGAGATCACGGACGTCGTTCGCGATACCGTTTCGCCGCTCCTGTTTCACCACTCCAGTCGTGTGTACTACTTTGCTGCGCTCACAGGGAGGCGACAGGGGCTGAAGTTCGATGAGGAACTGCTCTATTGCGGTTGCATGTTCCACGATATGGGGCTAGTGCATCCGCATAGCAGCGCCAACGAGCGCTTCGAAGTGGACGGCGCCAATGCCGCGCGTGCCTTCTTGAAAAGCCATGGCATCAGACAGCAGGACGTCGATACGGTATGGACGGCCATAGCGCTCCACACGACACCCGGTATACCGCAGCACATGCACCCCGTGGTCGCGCTAGTCACGGCCGGCGTCGAAATGGACGTGCTCGGCTTCGCGTACGACCAGTTTAGCGATGCGGATCGGGACGCCATCGTCCAGGCCCATCCGCGTGGAGCGCGGTTCAAGGAAGAGATCATCCAGACGTTCTACAACGGCATCAAGCACAAGCCCCAAACGACCTTCGGCAACGTCAAGGCCGACGTGCTCGCGGACAAGGATCCCCATTTTCATGCTGGCAACTTCTGCAGCGTGATCCGCGCGTCGGCATGGTTGGCGTAAAGCCTCCCGTGCAGGTAATGGGCACATCTCAGGAGATCTCTTTTTATGAAACCGCTCTACAGCATGCCGTTCGCATTGACGTTATTGCTGGCATCTGGTTCCGCCGCGCTACTGTTTCCCGCCATAAGCCTCGCCGTCACCGTGCCGCAAGCTGCATCTAGCTCCAACGTCGCGCCGAAAGACTACTTCCACTCCGGGGCCGGCGCGCGTTATCTAGCTCGTGCAAAGATGGATCTAGACATCGAGCCGCAACGCGACAACATCACCGTCATTTCCGGATCCGGCGGAAACATCACTGTACTGTCCGGGCCGGACGGCAAGTTTCTGGTGGATGCTGGTATCAGCCCTTCAAAGGAAAAACTGCAGGCAGCGTTCGAAAAGCTCGGGCCTGAGCCTGTCAGGTACGTGGTGAATACGCATTGGCACTGGGACCACACGGATGGCAACAACTGGCTGCATGCTTCAGGCGCGACGATCATCGCGCACCCGAATACATTGAAGCATCTGTCGGAGAGCACATACGTCGTTGACTGGAATTGGACCATGGAGCCCGTCCCGGCTGGTGCCCGCCCCACACTTCTTGTGCAGGCGCGGAAGAACTTCGACTTCGATGGAACCAGGGTTGAAGTGGCAAATCTAGGCCCCGGCCACACCGACGGTGACCTGTGGGTCTACTTTGCCGAGGCTGACGTATTGGCTCTTGGAGACACGTTCTGGACGGCGGGCTACCCGTTCATCGACAACCAGGACGGCGGAAATATCGATGCGGCAATTCATTGGGCCGACCAGGCTATCGCGCTCACGACTAATAGGACGATAGTCGTTCCTGGTCACGGGCCGGTGGGAACGCGCGCTGACCTGATCGCGTTTCGTGACATGCTTGTAGCCGTCCGAAAAAACGTGGCGACGCTTAAGGAGCAGGGGAAGTCGCTTGACGAAATCATCAAAGCCAAGCCGACTGCCGACTTCGATGCCCGATGGGGGCATTTCGTGATCGATCCGACGCACTTCACCAAGCTGGTTTATGCGGGGCTCTAGTGCAGCCATTGCGTGTCTACATGACAATCTCGGCCAGAGCAAGAGTGGTTTTGCTTAGCAACAGCTCAAGGAATACGGACGCGCGCTCGGTCCACGGAAGCGCCAATGAGCTGGCCGGACCACAGCGCTAAAAGGTCGACTTCGAGGGCCACGACTGCTCACAGATTGGATCAATTCGCGCTGCCAGTAAAAGCTGGACCCGTGCAGTTTATTCACTCGGAAAAGCGGGCAGCGGAGCCTGTGGCGACTCCGCTGCCGCGCGCCGCTTCCGCGGGCTGCACTAGTTCGCGAGGAGATCCCGAACCCGACCACGCAAGCCTCGGGAGACTAAGAATTGCACCGTAGACAATGCGTGAAGTGATGTGAGCGTTTTCGTATTTCGAAGGCCGACGGTTAAGGAAATGGACGGCCATCTCGTTGCATGATCACGATGTATGGGAAGGTGATCGCCCAATGATCTACACGCGAGAAGAACTAGCGGCGATATTCCGCCAACTTGATTCTGAGCTCAGGAGTTTGGCGTCCTCAGGCGCGCCAGAGGAAGAGCGCTGGGAGGTGGTAGAGGATATGGCTCACATTCCGGCCTCAGCGATTTCCGAGGAAGACCGTCTTTGGTGGTGGCAACAGCTCTACGATGCGCTTGAACGGCACGGCCTCACCGAGCTTGGCGCCATCGCCCGCATGAATGTAGAAAACCCCTAGCCCAAGTTCGCGACTCGGCCGCGCTAACGATGCTGCCCGATCAAATGATCCAGGCGCTCGCATGCAATGGAAAGCTTCGTCTCGTCCGCCGTGGCTATGCCAAGCAGCAGCCCCGATTTCCGCACGCCGTCAGATGCGAACCATGTCGACAGTGGTTCAGGCGCGAGTCCCAATGCCCGGGCTTCTTTCGCCACAGCGACATCAGGCAAATCGTCAGGCAGGTGCACGATGGCTGCCAGTCCGCCGATCTGCACCTGATAGCCCTTGCGCTCCATCGCAATTTGAAGCGCTTCGCCTCTCGCCGAGTAGACACGCTTCATTCGACGAAGATGCCGCATGTAGTGCCCTTCGCTCATGAATCGTGCGGTGGCCTGCTGCACGGCTGGGCCGGGGGACGACCCTAGGCACATCACCGCTTCGTTGAACCTGTCTACCAGATCCGCGGGCGCGACAATGAAGCCAAGCCGCAGCGAGGGACTGATGGTCTTGCTGAAAGAACCGATGTGGATGACGCGACCGTGGCCGTCCAGCGACGCGAGCGCGGGCGCAGCGCGGCGACGGAGCTGGAGCTCACCCAGGTAATCGTCCTCGATGACCCATGCACCGGTACGCGCCGCCCACTCAATAAGCGCCACTCGACGGCTAAGCGATAACGTTCCGCCAAGCGGCGCCTGTTGGCCCGGCGTCACCAGGGCAAGCGTCGCGTTGGGAAAGTGCTCCACGCCGTAGGCAACGTCCATTCCCTCGTCGTCCACCGGTACCGGCGCGGATACAAGCTGAGCGAGTTCCAGCGCCCGGCGGCTGTGGAAGAACCCTGGATTTTCCATCCATGCCGTGGCACCCGTCGCCACGCGCAGGACTCGTAGCGTAATCTCCAGCGCACCGGCGAAACCGGCCGTGACGAATATCTGCGACGGGCGGCATTCGATACCCCGCGCGAGCGCAAGGTGTGCGGCTATTTCCCGACGAAATTCCGATTCGCCGCGGGGGTCGGGATATACCGCCGGTGCGGCGACCTCCCGCCGCGCGGCGTGCGCCCGCAAGCGGGCAAACAGGCTTACGGGGAAGAAGTCGGACGCAGGCACGCCCATTTGGAACATGGCCGATCCGACGAGCAGGTGTTGATAAAGCTCGGGTACGGCATCGGAACCGGCTGCCTGCGCGACCCGCGCAGTCGCGGGATGGTCGGCCACACGCGTTCCGCCCGGTCGCGACGAGACAATGACTTGTTCGTCGGCCAGCCGTTCGTACGCCGATTTGACCGTGCCGCGAGCGACGCCCAGCTGTGCAGCCAAGGCCTGCCACGACGGCAACCGTGCGCCCGGTGCGAGGGCGCCGCTGCGGATGGCCGCCAGAATGCCGAAGCAAATCTGCTCCGTCAGCGTCGATGCGGCAGACCGATCGATTCGGATATCGAGCGCGTACGGCATGCTGTCATGGTACAGCGAAAATATCGATTTCTGGTTCTTTGAAGTAAACCTAGGCAGGCGCAAGATCGCGCCAATCCGAACAGGAGCCCGCCATGTCCATCAAACGCCTGCTTGCCGCTCTGCTAGCCACCGCCGCATTCGCCGGAACTGCCTACGCGCAAGCTCCTGAGGCGACGGTCAAACCCAACTTCGCGCAAGCGATCCCGAACCTGCCGGGCAAGTCGCTTGTTGCGGTCGAAGTGAGCTATCCCCCTGGCGGCGCCTCCACGCCCCATCACCACGCCCGTTCCGCGTTCATTTACGCGTACGTGGTTTCTGGGGAAATTCAGAGCCAGGTCGACGATGGTCCCATGCGGACCTACCGGGCCGGCGAGTCCTTCTACGAAGCACCGGGCGCTCATCACCGCGTCAGCGGCAATGCAAGCAAGACCCAGCCCGCCAAGCTGCTTGCTGTGTTCGTCGTCGACACTGGCGAGCAACCCCTCACCACTCCCGACAAATAGGTCCTCCATGTCCCCCCGCATCGATTACACGCATGTCGCGCCGGACGGCGCCAAGGCGCTCGGCGCTATTTACGCCTACGTCATGCAGTCCGGCCTCGATCCCATCCTGGTGGATCTGGTCTACCTGCGCGTAAGCCAGATCAACGGCTGCGCGTACTGCCTCGATATGCATACGCGTGACCTGGTGAAGAAGGGAGTCACGATCGACAAGCTCGCGCTTGTACAGGCCTGGCACGAGGCCGGCAAAGTTTTTAGCGAGCGCGAGAAAGCGGCTCTTGCTTGGGCCGAAACCGTGACGCGCGTTGCGGAGACCGGTGTGCCCGATCGTGACTACCAAGCCGCTTCGGCCGTTTTCAGCGAAAAGGAATTGGTCGACCTGACGTTCGCCATCGGCCTGATGAATACCTACAACCGCCTCGCCATCAGCTTCCGCAATCCGCCCACGGCAGCGCTCCAGGCAGAAGGCTGATAACCGGAGAAACCATCGTGTCGACACCACAGATACCGGGTATCCAGATCCCCGACAGTTTGATCGCCCGCGATGCCACCGAGCTCGTTCGCGATACGGAAAGCGAACTGCTGTTTCTGCACTCGATGCGCGTCTATGCCTGGGGCGCGCTGGCAGGCATGCGCCAAGGTCTGAACTTCGATCCTGAACTGCTCTACGTGGGCGCGATGTTCCATGACCTTGGTTTGGCCGATCGCTTCCATGGAAGTGCACTGCGTTTCGAAGTCGACGGAGCCAACGCCGCCCGCGACTTCCTGCGTAGCCACGGCCTGCCGGAGCAGGAGATTGCCAAGGTGTGGAGCGCGATCGCGTTCCACACGACGCCCGGTATTCCGCAGTTCATGCATCCGGAGGCCGCGTTGCTACACATCGCGGCAGGCATGGACGTGGCCGGCCGCGCCTACGATCAATTCACCGACGCCGAACGCGATGCCGTGACGGCTGCGTGGCCGCGCGAAACCGACTTCAAGCACGCCATTATCGATACGTTCTACGAAGGCCTAAAGCGTAGGCCTGACAGCACCTTCGGAACGTTCAATGATGACTTCCTCGCCTTCAAGGACCCAGCGTTCCGGCGAGGGGATATCTGCAGCGTTATCCTTCATTCGGCTTGGGCCCATTAGCGCGCCCGTCGGTCTTTACAACGCACCGAATTCGTCGCCCATGGCCGATGCCCCGGCTCGTGCTTGATGTGGCAGTGTTGGGCAAGGTGCCTCCCGCTGGAAATATCTATGTCTTCTCGTACGTTCCTCATCACTGGCGCCAGTAAAGGTATTGGTCGCGCTTTGTCCGAGCGGCTGGCTCGCGACGGCCACCGTGTCGTTGGAATCGCGCGGCAAGGTGGCGATGCCAGCTTTCCCGGCGAACTCGTCGCCTCGGACCTTGCCGACCGCCAGGCCACCGAGCGCACCCTGCACGATTTGAGCTCGCGCTATGCCTTCGACGGTGTCGTCAACAATGTTGCAATGGTTCGCCCGCACCGTATCGGCGAAGTCGATATCGACGACCTCGACGCCACGTTCGCACTCAATCTTCACCCAGCCGTGCAGGCCGTGCAGGCGCTGCTGCCGGGCATGCGAGCGCGCGGTTGGGGCCGTATCGTCAATATATCCAGCCTGACGATCCTGGGCATGATTGAGCGTACTGCCTACGCAGCCGCCAAGAGCGCCATGGTGAGCTTTACCCGCTCGTGGGGACTGGAGCTGGCTCGCACCGGCATCACCGTCAATGCCGTTGCGCCCGGTCCAACCGAGACTGTCCTGTTTCGCGAGAACAATCTGCCGGGCAGCGACGGTGAAAAGCGATACCTTGCCTCGGTTCCCATGAACCGCTTTGGCAAGCCGGAAGAGCTGGCAGCGGCGATCGCCTTTTTCCTGTCGGAGGAGGCGAGCTTCATTACGGGGCAGACGCTTTACGTCGATGGCGGTGCCTCGATCGGCAAGCTACCGTTCTGATCAAGCTGTTACAAGCTAGCCATCAACTGGCTCGACCTGAGGAAGAAGGGGGTTCCAATTGGAAGCAAGGTCTTCTAGCAGCCGGACGGTAATATCGTGGGTGGAAAGTGTCCGTATATGGCCCCTCCCCGTTGCAAAGCCCCTGTGCACTGGCGTCCGTGACGACTGCACACGTATAGCAGACACCGGGGCAGGGCGATTAGCCCGTGTTATCGGGGGTAGGGGAGGAAGTTTTTGCCTCGCCCTCCGCTAGGGAGAAAGATGGCGAAAATGTTCCTGCAGAATCCGATCAGCCTGGTCTCTTGACGCAGCCAGCGCCTCGGGACCAAAAGCTGTGCCCTGAACCGAGAGAAACGTCAGATCGCGCAAGCCAATGATGGCAAACACAGCCTTCAGGTACGGAGTGAGGAAATCCGGCTGGCGCGTACCATCCTCGGAGAACTTTCCGCCGGAGGATACGGCGACGAAAACGGGTCGATCGCGAAGAAGGGGGACCTTCCCATGATGTCCGACGTTGAAAGTCCAGCGCACGCGCACCACGTGGTCTATCCATGCCTTTAGCCCGGAAGGCGCGGTGAAGTTGTGCATGGGAGTACCAATGACGACGATATCCGCGCCTTCAAGCTCCCTGATCAGTTCGGCCGACGTCGCGGCTGTACCTTCCTGGGAAACATCCTCGGTAGAGTGCTGGGATATCGCGTAATCGGCATCGACATGAGAAAGCGAGCCGTCACCGACCATTCGGTCCACCACCGTCGCGGCAGGATGCCTTGCCAGCAAGAGGTCCACGATCTTTCGCGAAAGCCTGTGGCTTTCGGAGGCCCGCCCACGGGGACTGCTACTGATGTGCAGAATGTTCATGCCTGGAACCCTGGAGTGTGTAAGAGCAGCCTCAATCCTACAAACGGCGTGACCCGTATCGAAGGTCCATAAATGGAACTTTCATATGGTCCATAACCACGACGTCGTCTGACCGACACAACAGTCCGTTTCCGCTTGTCGTTGCCGACTCCCCTAAGTGCCCCCCGATTTCCGGAGGTACACTCCATACCTCAATGAACTGCAAGATCGGCTAGTCCATGAACGTGACCCGAAACAGCAGGATGTCGCCGTTGGACCCCACGGCTGCCGAACCTTTCTATCGGCAGATCTACGACCGGTTCCGCAGCGCCATCGCCAATGGCTTGCTCAAGCCTGGCGACCGCATACCCTCGGCACGCGCGCTGACCAAGGAGCTGGGCCTAGCCAGAGGGACGATCGAGACAGCCTATTCGCTGCTGGCTGCCGAGGGGTACATTCAAGCCCGCGGCCAGGCGGGAACCATCGTGACGCCGGGACTGACGCCACAAATCGCGAAGGCTAGCGCGGCGCCTCGTACGGAACGCGTCGCTGTAGCAAGCGATTTCCGTCCCGACTCGATCTTGCCCTTCCAAATGGGTTTGCCCGCACTGGATGCGTTTCCCAGAAAAATCTGGGCCCGGCTGGGCGCGCGCTGCATGCGTTCGATGCAGCCGTCGGACATGGTTCATCCTTCCGTATTCGGCTTGTACGGCTTGCGCGCCGCCATTGCCACCTATCTTCAAGTGTCACGCGGCATCGACTGCTCTGCGTCTCAGGTCTTCGTCACATCGGGATATCGTCATACCCTCGAGCTGATCGCACATGCTTTGTTCAAGCCGGGAGATCGCGTCTGGATCGAGAACCCGGGCTACCCACCCACGCGGGACTTGCTGGGGCTGATGCACATGACGTCCGTGCCGGTGCCAGTGGATGCGGACGGTATGATTGTTTCTGAGGGATTGAAGCTGGCGCCCCGGGCGCGTGCCGCTGTCGTCACGCCGGGTCACCAAAGTCCGCTCTGCGTGTCGCTATCGCTTCCTCGGCGCTTGGCGTTGCTGGACTGGGCAGCACGAAACCAGGGCTGGATTATTGAGGACGACTACGACGGTGAATATCGCTACGTCAGCCGTCCTCTGCCTGCATTGAAGAGTCTGGACCGGGATGGGCGAGTGCTTTACGCAGGCACGTTCAGCAAGGTGCTACTGCCGGCGCTTCGGCTTGCTTACCTTGTTGTGCCGCAAGAGCAGGTACAACGGTTCGAGGACGTCAGTCGCACCTTTGTCGGCGGCAGTCCCCAGCTTACGCAGGCCATCGTCACGGCATTCATCACGGAAGGACACTTCGCGCGCCATATCCAACGGATGCGCAAGCTCTATGCCGAACGTCGGGAAGCGACCGCAGCCGGGCTGGAGAGCGTGCTACACAAACACATACGCATCGATCCACAGCCCGGAGGGATGCACCTGATTCTCCGGCTCAAAGGAAGGCGGTCGGATCGCCGGCTCGTTGCACGCATGTGGGACGAAGGCCTGTACGCAGAGGCGCTGACGGATTGGATGGTGGGCAGCAGTGGCGCTTCGGCCTTGCTACTCAATTTCACCAATATCAGCACTCAGCGCGGTGCTGAGACGCTTGGCAACCGCATCCTGAAGTTGGTGTAGCTTGATCGAGAGCGCTCGCCAGAAGTGGGCAAACAGCCTTACGTCGAGTCGATCGACACCGCCATCAGTTAGGGTGCTCCCCGCACGCGCAAACCCTTCCGCTCATCGAGACCTGTTTGCTGTCGGGAGATTGTGCCCTCCGTACCTTTGCACGCGACGAGATCGGTGTCTCCGATTGAGAGATCATGGTCCATAGGAAATCACCATTCATGGCTCTTCATGAGTGATCCAAGTTGCAGGACGATGGAACCCTCCAACAACAAGTGAAGGGCTACATCATGAGCAACCGTATCGACTACGCCAAAGCCTCACCCGAGGGATACAAGGCCTTCGGTGGCGTGTATGCGTCTCTCCTGAAATGCGGACTACCGCAAGAGCTGATCAATCTCGTGTACCTGCGGGTTTCGCAGATCAACGGGTGCGCGTACTGCATCGATATGCATACTCGCGACCTGATCAAGGGCGGCCTTAGCATCGAGAAACTGGTCCTGATACCGGTTTGGCATGACGCGGGCAGGGTGTTCACAACCCGCGAACGCGTTGCGCTGAGCTGGGCGGAGAGCGTGACGCGCGTCGCCGAGAGTGGTGTTCCCGAGGCAGCATATGAAGAAGCCGCCGCCGAGTTCACCGACAAAGAGCTTGCGGACCTCACCTACGCGATCGGCCTGATGAACGCGTTCAATCGCTTCGGTATCGCGTTCCGCTCGACGCCTGCAGCTGCTGCGATCGTATGAGTCGCTCCATGAGCGATGGCTAGGGACGGAAACGCCTGCCTTTTTGGCACGTTGTTCATGGACTGGCTTGGCCTGAGACCTGACGCGCTCACTTTAACCAACGGCCTGGACACTGTGCGGCAGCTCGGCCTGCCAGGACTCACCGATAACTTCGTCGGGCCTTAGCGCCCGGCGAATCCACGAAGAGACCTTTATTTATGGCATGGCTACTCCTCACGATCGCCGGCGTCTTCGAAATCGCCTTTGCACTTTGCATGAAGTGGTCCGATGGATTCTCGCGGCTGTGGCCGGCATCGCTGACGGTCATAACCGGTCTGTTGAGCGTGTTTCTGCTTTCGTACGCGCTTCGTACGCTACCGGTGGGTACCGCGTACGCCGTCTGGACGGGCATCGGAGCCGCCGGCACGGCCATTCTTGGAATCATTATCCTGGGCGATTCGATGGCGCCGATGAGAGTGCTTTGCATAGCGTTGATTCTGACCGGGGTCATCGGGCTCAAGCTCGTCTCCGGAAACTGAGCCAATTGCCTCGCGAGACGGTTTTCCCATCAGCGCATTGCCTGCAATGCCGCTCGAGTGTGAGCCCATAACGGAAGAACGTGATAGGCGGATGCTTTATCTGAGATTAGCCTCTTCAACGTGCTCCTGCCGAAATGACTGCCAGAGGTTCGCAGCCACTTCTCCGAAGAGTCAGAAGCACCGGAGGCCGGAATCTCGTGGATGCCCGCTCATTCGGACGCCGCGCCTTCATCGCGGCAGGTCACTGAGCAATGCTCGACGAGCTCGGCCCCCTCATGTCCCAAGGATGGGTCAAGCCATCACTCAATAGACACGTCGCAGGAGATGCACATGAATAGCATGACGATGACCAATCGCTATCATCGCCACACCAGGATGGCGCGATGCCGGGGCTGGTTTCGGCGCCAGCCTCATTGCCATTCGCAGCACAGAGCGCGCTGCCGAAACTCTGGCAGTTCGGTTGGCGTACCAGAGCATCATCATTAAAGGCCGTACTTGCGCTTCCGATTCTTAAAGGCAGGCTCGGTGCCTTCAAGAATTTCAACGACTGTGTTCTTGATCACTGCCGACTCGATTCCGCCAGAGATGTAATTGAACGTATTAGTTGCCTTGTCGCGGGTCGCGCAAATGATTTGCTCGGCGTCGCAGACCACGGCCAAGTTCGGATTGCAATTGGCCAAGAAAGCTGTTGCGCCACCTGGAATGGCCGAGCGTTGCGTACCAGTTCTGTCGTGGCGCAATACATCAGTGGGCTGTTGCGCGATTTCAAGCAGCACTGTGTTGC
The DNA here is from genome assembly GCF_016586165.1 of Dyella sp. EPa41. GTDB lineage: Bacteria > Pseudomonadota > Gammaproteobacteria > Xanthomonadales > Rhodanobacteraceae > Dyella. Next base: position 35,601 of record NZ_BCPR01000024.1, read on the forward strand.
GTGTCGTTGTCGGAGTCGTAATAGCGGCGCTTCTTGCGATTAACGTGTTAGCGGTGCTTGGTCCGGGTTGACATTGCGGCCAGCGATTAGGAAGCGCTATCGCGGCTGGTACTGGTCGATGTCAGGTGCCGCTATAGCGATCGTCGCTCGCTCGCGCACGCCCCAAAGCAACCAGCATATCGAGCAGCTGGGGTAGGCGTTTCTTCCAAGGGCCGCGGGCAGTGAAGCGGGTAGCGATATCGTCCACGCTAAGGGGGACGGAGCTGGCGGCGAGGGTGTCGGCTACGGCTCGAACCTGGGCCACAGTGTCCTTTGGCCACTGTAGCGGCTTGCTACCAGTGATGGCGGTGATCGGTGCGCTGTCGTCATCGAGTGCGGTATCCAGATCGCGCTGTCCCGACGCCACCTGTGCCGAGGGGTTCTGGAATGCCGGGCGCAGCCAGCGCACCTTGCTGCTGGCTTCTTCGGCGGCGCGCTCGGCGTTGAGAGCGATCAGGCGTTCAAGAATGGCTTCGTCGAAGGCGCGCTTCGCCTCGTCGCAGCTGCTGCCTTCGGCCGGCACGTCGTTGCCGTGAGCCACGCGGAGCAGTGCCAACAGATCACTCCAGCCGTAGGCACTAAGCACGGCCGCGTCGATCTCGTCGTGCAGCTGACGCAGCACCGAGACGAGGCCATGCTCGTGGATCACGCGCTCCTTGGCGGTCAGCGCCTGGCCGCGGCGCAGTTTCTCTAGCACGTTGTACATGCCAGTGAGGGTGAGGTCGGGGTAGGCGGCCTGCTGACGCTTGCGGTGGGCGTCGAGCTGTTCGGCAAGGCCGTCTAAATGCGTGTGCGCTGATTCGAATGATGGGAACGGAAATGTTTCGAAGCAACGAGTTTTGTTGTAGCGCGGATCATTCCCAACCCCGAGCCTCCCGCCAGTTGTTAGTGCCCAGACTGTATGGACCTCGCTTGACAGCACGCCGAGTGTCGAGGCTCTTTCGTCTGCAATAGTGACAAGCGAGCTGTCGGGTGTCGTTGCGGTCGAAAGGAAGCAAAAAAAACGATGTTTGGAGGTTTCAAGCGTCACGATGTAGCGGTCGAGTCCTGCGACAGCTACTCTAAATTGCTGTCGAGGATGGCCGATAATCCACCAGCGCTCACGGAAGACCGCATTTCGGTTCAAGTCCCGCTCTGGTTTTGCGCGCTCTAGAAGGTGCTGATAGGGCGCAGGGAAATGCGCACGCACTTGATCCTCTTCCATTCCGTAGAAGTCGATCACATACAGGCCGCGTGGTGTCTGTGATACGTCGCGCCCGTTGATGTACGGTCTGATATGCTTTTCAAGTCCTGTCGACGTACCAAGCCCCAGTTCCACAGCTCTGGCGCCTTCAATTTGGAACGAAGTTCCGATCGTCTTCATGCCGACCGAACAAATAGCTTGATTGGCGTGAAGCGATGCGGCGCGCGTGACATCAACACCAACGCTAAGATCAGCATTGATGCGTCCGAAGCGACTCTCCATAGTCACGACCAGATCGTCATTTCCATCCTCAGCCTCGGTCCGCTCCTCGGTCACAATGAGCAACTGACCGATGCGCCGTCCCCTGGCCCCTACTGTGATGGCGATCCGTACAGCAGCGCCGTCCTCGCTATCCACCCAGGGGTGGTCAGGTACCGCGAACGCCAGTGACATTGGTGGCTCGCCATCGAGATGCGGCTCAACGGCGCGTCGGACATATGCTTGTCGAAGGCTGTTAGTGGTAATAAGCCCGAACCGTTGAAGGCCTCCGTGCGCAGTAAGCAAGGCTGCGTGATGCCACCAGCGCATCACAAAGTCGGTCGCTTGTGGAATCTCCGGCCACGCGGCCTGGATCGCATCTACATAGCCGTCACCGAGTGCATCACGCATTCGCTTCGACCCAATGAACGGTGGATTTCCGACCACAAAATCCGCTTGCGGCCACGCGGCCTTCCGCGGGTTCACATAGAGCTCCAGTGGTACGCGGCGGCTGTCATCGGGCACGGCCTCACCGGTAACGGGCGAGGGCTTCATGCTTACGCCGTCCCAGCGACTCATCGGCATGCCGCGCTCGTCAAGCACGTAGTCCACGCGGTCGTACGCCAGCACGGCGTCGCGATTCTCGATGTTACGAAAGTCGCGGATCACAGGCTGCGGTGGGTTCACGTCGCCGTGGGTGCGGTAATGCCACTGCAGATAGCCGATCCACAGCACTACCTCGGCGATAGCTGCGGCGCGCGGGTTGAGCTCGATGCCAAGCAACTGGTGAGGATCCACAGTTTCGCCACCCATTGTGTCAGCGCGTTCGCCACCCAGGGCTAGACCGGCCTGACGAAAGCCCAGCTCGTCGAGTGCGTTGAGCACCTCACCTTCGAGCCGCTTGAGGTGCTCCAGTGTCACATATAGAAAGTTACCGCTGCCGCAGGCTGGGTCGAGCACGCGCACAGTGCAGAGGCGGTGGTGAAAATCCTGGATGATCTTGATGGCCTCGGCCCGCGTCTCTCGCATACGCTGCGAGAGGTTCTTCTCTTCCTTTGCCCGAGGAGGGAGTTCAGCGATGGACTGCTCAAGCTCACTGGTTTCCGCGGCCTTGATCAACGCTGCTGCGTGTGCGTCGTTCCACTCCTCGCGCAGCGGCTCGATCACTGTGGGTAGCACCAGCCGCTCGACGTAGGCACGGGGCGTGTAGTGGGCGCCGAGCTTGTGCCGCTCTCCGGGATCAAGCGCACGCTCCAGCAGGGTACCAAAGATGGCCGGCTCCACATGCTCCCACTTGGCCTTAGCCGCCTCGATCAGCAGGGCCACCTGCTCACGGGTGAGGGGTAGTGTGTCTGGCTGCTTAAACAGCTTGCCGTTGAAGCGCAGCACGTCGCTTGCGATGGCGGCGGAAAAACCGCCGCCGTCCATGTCACGCCACAGCTGGGCGAGCATGCGCATAGCGGTGTCGGGCTGATCGGCGTACTTAAGCAGCAGATCACGGAAGCTGTCGGCTGGCAGAAGCCTTACGTCTTCGGCAAACATAGTGAACAGACAGCGCATGAGGAACTGGGCCACTCTCTCGGGCGCATGGCCGGCTGCTTCCAGGCTTCGCGCGAGGGCGGCCAGTCGGCCGGCGATCTCGCGGGTGACGCGAGCGGATTCGCGACTGGGGTCGAGCGTGAGCGGAGCGGTCCACACCTTTCGCAGGCGGTTGAGGATAGCTTCGTGGCGCAGGTCGGTAAGCGCGATGCGATGGCTGCGCGGATCGGGGAACGGCGTATAGGTGGCGCCGGAGCGCGAGAACTCCGAATACAGCTCGATGCGGTTGCCCACGTCCAGCACGATTAGGAACGGCGGGCGGCCCTCGCTGGCAGGCAGAGCGCGGGCGTACTGCTCGGCCTGACTGCGCGCGCGCAGCAGGGCATCGTCAAAGCCCTTGGTGTGTGTGGGCGCCTTGAGCTTCTTCGCCTCCAGCACGAAGCAGCCGCGCTTGTAGAGGTCGATGCGCCCAGCCGATTTGCTGCCGTCGCCGTGAGTAAAGGTCACCGGCCGCTCGAACATGTACTGCTGCTCGGCATCTGGATGCGGCAGCTCCACGCCGAGCAGGTGGCACAGGTCCATAGCGAAACTCTGCGCGGTAGACAGCTCCGAGGCGGCGACGCCACTCCACTTGGCGATGAAGTCGTCGCTGGCGTCCTTGTGGATGGAGGTCATAATGGTTCCGTTGGATTCCCTTAAGGCCAGCCTAAAGGAAAGCCTCGCTTCAGGGTAGGTGCGTCGGCGACTTGCCGCGGTCATCCAGCCGAGCCCCTCACTTGAAGGTGCTCTTTGGCCCCCGATCCTGAGCGATGAGCAGTGGACGCGTCGGCTCGAAGTCTTGGATTGCTCACCCGTGACAGTGGCGATGCGCGCAGGCGCAGAAATCGTCCGCGTTGGTAGGGCGCGATCCAGCGAATTTGACAGGGCAGCGACTATCCCGTTCCCAGGGTTGGAGCTCGGAGAGCGATGAGCATTTGATCTATTCGACTCCTGACTGCGTTGACGAACAGTCCGCGAGCATCAAGTCCGGCCGCTTCGAGCAGTGGCCACGTATATTCACAAAACAGGCCGGGCCGCGGGTGTGCCTTTTGGCGCTGACTGGCGGTGAACTCCCTGTCGAAAGCTTCCTTGCCCGATGCATCAAGGATGCGATCGTCCTGAAGCGTGGCCAGATACCCCTCCCATTCTGATCGTGTCAGCTCACGCGATTGCCTGATGTTTTCCACCCAGTACGCGCAATATTTCTCGATGCTGCAAGGCGAGCTTGCCCACGCATATCCCCCGGCCATGAATCCCCAATGGAAGTTGGACTCGACTCGCCACCCTTGGGACCTGAGCGCAATCAGGTCTCGCACTGATGCCGGGTCCGAAAAAAGAGCTCGTGCCTGTCCGAGCGTGTCGGCCGGATACATCCGAAGGCTCACGACAGCCGTATCGCTCGGATAGCCCAGCCAAGCCATGAAGATTTTCGGCGTGCAATTGAAGTCGCGCCAGCCTAGACCCTTGCCTTCCTCGCCGCCCACCGCAAGCCCCTGGATAGCATCCAGGCGCCGCTCCAACCGGAAGCGGTTGTTCCCGCAACGGCTGATCGTCGAGTAGGGACCGATATTGGGGAAATGTTCCTCAACAAAGTCCAGGAAGTCGCCGATCACCAGGCGCTCGGCGCCGTGAACTAGGTTGCGATCAACAAGATCGGAGAGCATCGCCAGCACATCTTGCCATCGCACTGATCGAGGTTGATCCTCAAATTTCACCGGTGCGCCGTGCAGGTTGATACGGTGTGGCTGCTCAGTCGGTTCGCACCAGTTGATCTTGTTTTCCACGACGACAACCAGTTCGCTGCCGTAGGTGATAATTGCGTCCAGCACCTGCTGCCGATCAGATACCTCAAAGGTGGCATTGACCTGCTTCGCATCAGGCGCCAACCAGACACTGATTCCCGGGATAGCGTCACCATCCGGCAAGGGTTCCTGCTCTGTCACGACGCGCTGGCGTTGCGTTGCGAACTCGGCCGGCGGCAAAGATTGCAGCGAGCATCCGGCTGAAACGAAATGAAGCCATGCCTGATGCGCCATGGGGCTATAGCGGAGCACGACCAATAGCGCGCGCGTGAGCTGATTCTCATGCCACGCCGCTGCGGACTGGAAGGGGACGAAGAAATTCAGATGGCTGGTCATGGTGTAAACGGATATCCGTATGCCTCAGCGAGGACGATGCAGTCGACGAACCAGCCCCCCCTGCGCTCACCATCACAACGCGCGGGAGGCAGGTGTAGTGGCGACGCCCCCCGGTTTCAGTAGCGGAGCGAATTAGAGTCCGGGGGTTACTTTAGCTGCTCGGCGTAGGCGGCGGGTGTCAGTCCGCCCAAAGGTTGCATTGCTGTGATTCTGAAGCAAGCTTGGAGCTAAGATGGCCTTCCTTCCCATGATTCCCTGCGGGGCTACCGTCATGGCAAACATCGAGTTACGTGACCTCCACTTGGTCAAGAAGGCGTTGGCCATCTCTGTCTTGGTGCTTGAGCGTCAGAATGGACCTCATGAATCATCCAGTGACAGACTCGATATGAAGCTCTTATTGGAGCGTCTGACTGCTACTGAAGAGCTCGAATATTATTTAAAAGCGGCTCGGATTGCGGCCATGGGCTTTCCCCCTGAAATGGGTGGCTGACGCGTCAAGAATCCTAAGTTCTGAGATGGGGGAGGCGGAAGATGCCGCTAGTCACCATCATCCGAGGAGAGATTCCATGTCGTACAGCACCAAGATGCAGCTAAGAATGCTGCTGCCGTGTCTTATGCCATTGTTACTAGGTACCCTGGTTTCTTGGGTTTTAAACACGATCGACAGCCTGCCTGGCGGTCTTGGTGGTCAGGCAGTCGAATCGCAGATGCCGGGATACATCTTTTTCACTGGACTTGCTGTCACAACCTTAGCTTTGGCGTATCAATGCTTTCGACTTTGGCGTTGGAGCAGGGGCGCGGGTGACACATGCTATGTGTGTGGTTGCTTGCTTGGCGATGAGAGGCAGGGGCGTTGGGGTGACTATCGACCTTGCTTAGGATGTCCAAAGAACCATGCCCTTCGCTGAAAATAAAAAGCCCTGCAGCAAGGGGCCTTTTGTTTCTTGGACGGCTATCCATGACTAGCTCCATCTGGGTTTTCTAGCATGGCGACGACGCGCCTACCAATTTCTGTGCCCCTGCCATTGACATAGACATCTGGAGAAGTCTCGTTGAGCACTGTCTTATGGTTGGTGATGACGTTCTTGTTGGCTACCAAGTAGAAGACGTTTTGCCAGTAGTAGGGTGTTCCTTGTTCGAAGGCGTGAGCCAGCTCTTGTCCTTGCCCATATTGCTCTTCCGTCGGGTACTTTCGTATCTCAGCGATACGGGTCGCGTAAGGACGCGGGTCGTGATAAAACTTCAAAACTTTCACATGGGACGGCGTGTAGTTGCTGATGACGTCGAGGATGATGCATAGCTCGTCTTCTGATACGTCAGGCTTCAGCGCGACATTGAGGGCGAAGTTTTGCAGGATTTCGAGTTGTTCTTTCTGGCTTGTTGCTGCGGCAATGTGGATGGTTCGAAGCAGAATGGCAGAAAAATCTTCGCGCTGGGAAAGTTCTTCAAGGTCTATTTGTCCGGCTTGATGCAGTAACAGTAGACGCTCTTCCACTTTGTCTATCCACTTCTCCAGTCGCCTTTGGATCGGTGGGGTGATGATTAATTGAAGTAAGGTGGTTCCTGCTGGAACGAGGCTGGCAGCGGCTTCGACGAGGCGGTATACCTTGTCGGACTCTGGCTCAACGATTGGAAAAACATCATTCATTTTGTCTGTATCCAATATCGTCAGGTGATTGCTTTGCTGGTCGAGTCTTGCAGGCTCTTGCTGCTTTCCCTGGGAATGGGGTTTACCACCTCAAGTTTTCGGTCTTCCTGATTGAAGTGAACTAGAAGCTTTCCACCCATCATGGGAGCTTCTTTGAGTCCGCTGACAAAATCGGCATCCAGCGCCCCATCATGAAACGATTTCAGGAAGTCCAAGAAGACCGCAATTGCTGCGGCACTTTCATCATTGGATAGATGTGGCTCAAGAAGTAGTTTCGCGGTGACGCGTTGACCGACGCGTTCACCTAGCTCTCCAACTACAGAGTAGGTCAGCGAGTATTCCGGGTCGCCAGGCCGAATCTTGCCCTCGGAAAAAACCACAAAGACCTTCTTGGCTGCCGGGCCAATGTACTCTTTCGTAAGTTTGACCGTCGCCTTCTTCAATAGGTTGTAGTGGTCCTTACCAGCCTCTTTGAGAAAGCCATCGAAGTAGGACTTCCCGAGGTAAAGGACCACTGCGGTCGGCAGAAGCCACTGCAATCCCGCGTAAGGCCCAGGAGCCGGCTGTGAAATTCTTTGCACCTCCAGGCCGTCTTGAGCAATGCTTTCGGTAAATTGTTCAGCTGGTTCTGATGACAGCTCGTCAATGTGGACGACGATGATGTGAGTGCTCATGTGGCTCATTTCCTTACGAAACCAAATCGTATGTACTGTGCATAAGGTGATATTGAACCCAATGTCCGTGCTTAATTTATTTCTGGTCTATGCTCTTCGATGACATTGCCATCCTTGTCGATGATCTGGACTTTCAGTTGATCACCTATGCTGAATTTTGCTTCAACAGACCTTCCGACACAGAGCTGTCCAAGAAATTCAATAACGTAATTCGTGGTTGTAGAGTTCTTGTCGAGCTTGACCTCAACAATTTTGGTTGCTGCTGCTACCTTTGCCGCACCTTTCTGAAGGCCGATTGGCGTTACAAGGATTCCACCATCTGCACCGGTGTCTCGAATCCGCCACGCCAGGCCAGCGGCTACCTCCTGCTCAATTCCACGGGTGGTATGGCGTTTGCATTCGACGATAAGAAAGGTTCCTTCATCGTCGGTACAACCCTTGGCATCGATTTCCCATGGAGTTCCGCTGATGTTTCCAGTGACATCCTGCTTGCCTTCAAACCTTCCTACGCCAAAGTGTGAGGAGAACTGATTGAGAAGGTGGACTGCTACTTCTTCGTAGGTCTTCCATTCCTTCGGTTTGCCTTCACTCAATGCCATCGAAAATCCCTCTATTCGGCAGTCATTGGCACCTAACCAGCCATGCGCTGAGCAATTTCTTTGAGCTTTTGTTCGTCAAGTCGCGGAGACGTCCAGCCTTCAGCGAATTTTGCGCTGTGAGAGCGAGGGCGTTGCTCGTCAGTCAAATTCCGGATACGAATACGTGCGGGCAAGGCGGCACCTTCTCCAACGAAAATTGCTTCCTGTTGTGCGAGGTTTGGCAATGCTTTGGTCATGCCGGAAAGGCCATCGGGCATGAAGCGCGAAACATGTTGCTGATCGATTTGATTGGTCAGGCGAAGCACAAGCCAGGTGCCGCACTGTGAAATAACGGTGCTTTCAACGTCGGAAGGTCGCTGGCTCACCAGCATAAGGCCGAGGCCATATTTTCGACCCTCTCTTGCAATGCGGCGAACAGCACTCTGCGCAGCGGCATACTCGGCTTCGCCTCTGTCAGGTACATACCGATGCGCCTCTTCGCAGACCAAGAGAACGGGATCTCGTGCACGCTCATCTTCGGTCTGATAGACCTTGTATTGAAACAAGAGTCGGGCAAGTGAAGCTGTTAAGGGTCCGGCAACTTCGTTTGGAAGGCCCGAGATGTTCAAGATTCGAAGGTCTTGGTTGGGCTGGTTTGGAATGGTGCCGACAAACTGGGAGATGATGACATCGAGGGTTGGGTCACCATCTTGCCAACTCTTCATCATGAATTTGATGCGAGGATCTCGACGGAGAACAGAGAGCTTATCCAGTACGGATTTGAAGGTCTTCGCAAATTCACCGGGCGGGACGGGGCTAAGCTTCCCCTTGTCTGTCTTCGCGCCCTGGAGGTAAATAATATGATTGACAAACTCGTCTAACGAGAAAGGCCTTGGTTTGTCGGGATCAAATTCTTGCAGCCTGTCAGGGTCTATCCCGGCTTTCGGCCTCGGGAAATCTGGTTCATTTCCATCCGCTGGCGCGTTCGCGCCATGGTCATGCGGGGCTTCGTCCACCAAGCCAGCGGCAACCATACGAGCGTGGGTGAGAGCTTTATAAATTATGTTGTGCTGGCTTGTTGCCTCAAACTCAGTCTTGCCAATGACAAGCATGCGGAACTCATCTGCCGACATCAGCCAATAAGGTAGGTGTATTGACTCTCCGGCCTCCTCCTCATGGCGGATAGGATCATAGGCGCGATATACCAATGCACGACCTTCGAAAGCCTTTCCATATTCAGCATGAGGGTCGAGGATAATTACCCTTGGATGGCATAGGTCGTCACCCTTTGCTTTGTGCTCAAGCACGCTGTGCAAAATTGCGGCAACAGCCCCCGACTTGCCCGAGCCCGTTGAGCCAAGCACCGCGCAGTGCATGCTGAACATTTTGTCGATGTTCGCGCGGCATGGAGCGGAGTCCGCTGCTACGTAGGTTCCAAAGGGGACCAGTGCATCCGCTTGGCCCTCTACCGCCTGACCTTCGGCAGCCGTATATAAGGCGACCGATTCTTCTCTCGTGAGTAGATAAACCCCTTGTCTTGGCAGTGGAAAGGTAGTTACACCGCGTATGAAGTTGAGTGATTCCCTGTTTGCCTGCCAGGTTCCCTCGGCAAACAACTCAACTTCCATGATTCTCTGGTCTGCCTCGGGTGAAATTGTCTGACCTTGCTCAAGAAGCTCCTCTGATCGCATTCGAAGAAGCGTCACAAAGCCAAATACGACTCGGCGACCAAAGTGAATCTTTACGACGCTCCCCATTTGGCCAATGGGATACACCCGTCCATCATGTGTGCGCGTTAGTTCAGTCACCTCTCCATCAAGTTCGATGCGAACCGACGTCCCGGCCACTTCTACAATGTGGCCTATTTTTAGGTCCTTGATGAGGTCAAAGGCAGCCATTACTCAACCCCTTCTTTGCCGCTTTCGAGGAAGGCCGTCATGCCGTCGAACTTCCACCAGTTGTGTGTTCCGCCGCCTTTGGGTGGGAAAAGAGGGCCTTGCTTACCTGCGTACAGACCGCGCTCGGTTAGGACGTACACTCTTTTTCCCCAGTCTGAGGCAAGCCAGCTTTGAACAGCGGATGGCAGTCCATTTCCTTGGAGGCAAAAGGCAACCAAAGTTGTCTTGTTGTCTTTGGATGACAGTGCTAGCTCAATCTCTTGATTGATATGGTCATCGCCAAAGCTATAGCCGCAAATCGCTAAGACGTTTTCTCCCGTGGCGAGCGCCTGCCGGAAGAGTGAAAATTGTGAGGCAAATGGATCGCGCTGTGTTGCAACATACTTTGTTGCTTGAGGGTAGATGAGAACTCTTCCCTTATTTGGTGGATAGGCATCTGAATCTCTTACGCGAAGAACGGAACCGTCTTCGCTTAGGAACCAATCGATTGACCCATGGAGTTTGACGACTATTGCTCTGTACCCGCTTTCCGGTGCAAGTTTTCCAAAGCGATGAGCTCGGAAAGCAATCGCGCCTCCATAGAAGCCATCCCAATAAGTAAGATGCGCCAGGGAAAGAGCGTCTTCAATCAAGGTGTCGTAATTGGTTGTAAAGATATGCAATGGCTTTCGTCGTTCAGATAAGCCAGCTTGACGCCTTCCGAAAAGAGCTCTGACGAAGCGAAGATGTTGGTCGATAGACACGACTGGCTTGTCGCGCGTGCCAGTGGTCCACTTGTCGGCACCATCCTCTTTGTCACCCCATCGAATGACGTTGGCGATACTCACTGCAATCTGGTTATGAGCATCTTCAAGTGTGGGAATGTTGTAGGTCTTGCCCTTGATGATGACCTCTTTGCTTCGACTACGGTCGGCCAGTGTGGTGTAGTCACCGAGTTGACTAAGCACGTGCTCGATATGGGCATTCTCTGGGAGCTCATCGAGCAAATCTTTCAGGATCTGCTCATAAAGCTTGCCTGCGGATTCTTGAAGAACACGAGTGGTTAGTCTTCCCATTAGAGGGAGGCCCGCGTCTTTGCTGATGCCTGCGCCGGTCAGCCAGACCTGATTGGGCCGGCTAAGCAGTTGGTCAACCTGTTCAAGCAGGTCACTATTGATGGCGGCCATACATCTCCCTTGTCTTTAGCGATAGCCTTGAAAGTTCGGTCAAGAATGGTTGGCGAATATCAAAGTCGTGATGCCGCTCGCCCTTTGCTAGTAGGGTGAACACGCCTTGCTTCGGCAGCTCAATGTCGTAAACCTCGCCGGTCTTCACCCCGCTAGAGCGAGGTCTAGCAGCCCCTTGGCTCGGTCATGGCGTCCATCCTCAACCGTTCAAATGCTTTGGATAGAGCATAGCCCAGGGCAGCCGCTATCAATCGGGCTGCGTCAGCCCGGACACCTTGAAGGCTTCGCATCAAGTATTTTGAACCGACCCGAGCTCGCAAATCGCTGGGCACAAAAAAGCGGACATAAAGTCCGCTTTTTCGGTTCAACAGAAGGGGTTTCGGCATTTGGCACCTCAATTAGTACCCCGAAGGGCGTAAGTGGGGCGCCAAATATCCCTTTTAAAACAAAGGGTATGACGAGTTATTGGTGGGGTGACGGGAGTCGAGCCCACGTCTCGAGGCCCCGGACGTCCGGCACTTTGCTTTCAAGGCCTGCAACGGGTTACTTACGTCCCACTGAGGCTTCGCAGCACCTCGACCGGATCATGGCCGGCTTCGATTTTGGCTCTCGCAATTTTGACATCAGCGATGGTCTTGGCGGGATTTGGGCGAACACCGGTCCCGAAGACGTGACCATTTCTCACATGAAGAAAACTGTTGTCAGCACGGCGCGTCGTGAATATGTAGGGATCCGGAATAAAGTCAAAACTACGTGCGGATACGTGCGGCACCGGGGTGATACAGGCGTATTCGCCGGCCGGCGACCGGATGACCGCATGCAGTACAAAATTGCCGGTTGCAACATCTACGATCCAGCCCGTAACGGCTTTCCACTCGCCGGCCGGATCGTTCGCCTCATACCACGCGCAATTGTCGTGACAGAGCCGCTCCTTCATACGCATCTTGGCCAACTGGTCAGCCGGCACTCTATCGACCCGCACGACAGGAAGTGACTGGATCGCGGCCAGTGCTTCCATTTCTCCGGCAGACGGCTCTGCTGACCATTGATCGAGCACTCTAAGGAAGTCGGCCCGTTGGCGTATGAGCCTCTTCTTCGCTTCACCCATTCGTAGTTCCCCTGCTGATGCGGCAATGGTCGGGATGGGCGATCCAGCCCCTAGGCCAACAAACCCTATCCGCCGCTGATCCTTCACGGCAAGTAGAGATTTGGCCGGTACAGCCATCGGCCTGGGCCCAGGTTTAGACCTAGAACAAGAGGCCGGCCGACCTGAGGGTGGACCTCTGGCGAGCCGGTGCGAGCATGGCGCGTTGTGCGCCCATTCGCCGCTGCTATGACCGGTCTACCCTCGTCTGAAGTATTTGCTCCAGGTCTGCAATAACCCGATCGGATTCGATATAGAGGCCCGTTTGTCGAGCTCGCTCTGCAGCGGCCAAGCCCCGGGCAACAAATTCTGCATCAACCTGACGTTTTCGGACGGCCCGCCTGATGGATACATCGAAAAACTGGTCGAGACTTTCGCCGTCTTGGAGCAATGCCTTGGCAGTCTCCAAGAGCTGGCTGTCTATGCTGACATTTGCTCGGGACACTTCACTTCCCCTTGCGGCTCGCTAGCTCTCGCAGAAACCGATCCTTGTCGCTCGAGCTAAGCTTATCGAAGGCCAAAATCATTGCCGCAAGCTTGTCATCTGCGGCGAACAGGTAGGGCAGGGGGACTTGGAGCGCCTTGGCTAGACGCTGGATAGTGGCCATGTCTGGCTCATGGATGCCTTGCTCATACCGGTTGATGCGGGTACTGGCCACAAACGGGTCGATTCCTGCCTCCATGCCCAGACTCTTCTGTGAAAGACCCTGGACCTCTCTTGCCTCTCTCAGCCGCCGCTGGAAGATCAGGCGGGCATCGGCTTTACTGGGCATGCAAACAAGTCTCGTAGTCGGATACTACGAGATTCGTAATTTTGCCTTGAGTCCGATACTACGAATTTCGTAGCATGTGGCGCAAGGCCCTTCAGGCAGAAACCTGGGAAACGGTCATGCGGCTATCGCTCAACAACGAAGATGACCCTATCGCTATTCCGATAGATGACGTCATCCGCGAGGCGTGGACCCTTCAGTATGACCGGGCGCATTACGACGGGGGGATGGACCGCTTCCGCGAGCGCCTTGCAGTTTGCTTTGCCAACAGCTTGGCGGCGTGTCTCGACACTGATCTGCAGCCGCCAACTGCGGCGCAAATGCAGTACGCGACATCTATAGCCAGAGAGCTTGGCGTCTCACTACCTTATGAAGCGCTTCGCTTCCGTGGCACCATGTCGGACTTCATTGATAGATACGCTGATGCGCTACGCGCCAAACGTGAAACCTATCTACGCAACGAGGAGTAGCTTATGGCAGATGACGACGATGATCGCTTTGGCATGCCACAGAGCGCATTTGAAGCGGCACGGGACAGCCATGGGCGGGACAGCCCTGTCTATCGCGTGGGAATGTATGTGCCCACGCGGGGAGAGGTGGCGTCACTACCCGTAGAGGATCTGCGGGTCATCCTAATCGACTGGATGTGGGAGTGCCCGAGCGAACTCATTCCAAATAACGACCAAATCTCTGCGGTCCGTTCCATTCTCGCAAAACGATCTGACGCCAGCGACCCTCGGGTGGTTCAGCTAATCTCCGAGTGCGACTCCTATCTCGAAATCTAGTCTCTTCAGGCGCGGGCGTGATAATTGATTTCAACGCTTTGGCTCGCTGGGCATATCTAAAACATCAGCATGGGGCAGGGCGCCCATTTCCAGAAGCGCCCTCCTGAGTGGCTCAGATCTTTCAAAGAACTTCGACCAGGCCCCGAACCCACCCATTTCGCCAAGCGCCCGGAGCATCGCGACGTGCGAGGCCTGCAGTAGATCCACCTGGCGCTGAAGCTCGGTCAGCTTGATCTCCTTCTCTGCGAGCTGCTTCGCTAACGAACCACGAGACTGCTTGTTCGCGTTAGCTGCCACGCGCTGGATGCGCTGCTGATCTAGGCGATATCTTTCCAAAATCGCTCTGCGCGGTGCTATTCGGGTAAAAGAGCTCGCCGACCTTATGGTTGGATGGCGTCTCGCCAGTTCCCTGGCACTTATCTCCACGCCAGCCTCTAGCATGGCGTCGAGAATCCTCGCCATCTCCCCGAGGTCACCCTCCCCAGGTCCGTCTACTTTCTCTCGTGCCATGGCTATATACCGCTTTTACTGGAAGAGAAATCCTTTCCATCCGGAAAAGGGGCCCGCCCTGGCTCGGTAAGCAACAGAGCGCGAACTCCATCTAATGTGCGATGAGCATGGTCAAGTTGATTCTGTCTCCCCAAGCTCGTGGACTCCCGAGACTCAATCTCTTCTACCGCGGCCACCAGCTTTATCTCGAGCTTTTTCAGGTTGGTCCTGGCTACTGGATTGGGGCTGCTCGTCAGGTGCCTGCATCCGTCGAAACACTGAAGATGCTTAGGGCAGGGGCTCACCGTGAAGCTAGAGACGCACATTCCATAGGGGGTTGCGTGAAAACCATCCGCCTCGGCCCGAAGAAAAGTAAAAGCTGCGTCGTCGCCTTCGTCGTCCTGAATTCGACGAAATTCATCGACAATGGGCCCAGTCGCTCTGTCCGCCTTGATCATTTTGTATACGGTAGCGGTCTTCTCGCCCAGGGCGAATTCCACATCCTCCGGGATCTCGATAGCATCCAGGTCCTCGGCTAGGGTCCGATGATCATACTCGTAGCTTTGGGCAATACTCTTTCGGTTAAATCGTTTAGTTATGATCGTGTCCGCAACGCCAAGTCGGAATAGTTCGTTGTTCTGGAAATGTCGGAGCATGTGAGATCGCAAGACCAGTGCCTTGTCTTCCTCTGTCATTCCATACCGCTGAAAGATCGATTCGGATTGCTCGATTTCTCCTAGAGCGATGTTGAGGAATTCCGGCCCCGGCCTATTGACGGCAAAGTATCGCGTCAAATCGCAGATTCCATCGGATCGCTCTTCTGCAAGTGAACGCTTGGGATGAATGAACATGAGCTCCCAAGTCTGAAGCAGGCCACCCTCAAGCCTCAAGGGTTCGACATCAGTGAGCTTTGTCTGTTTGCTCAGGCGCAAGTACTCTTCGAGTTCATCAACTCGAATGAAAGCGGCATGCCACTTAAGACGCTCTTGCTCGGATAGTGCGGCTCCATTGGCATGCCGTATGGAGAGACTGCAGTTCTTTGCGCCCGTCTTCTTCATCCGGTTGAAGTAAACGTATGCCGATCCGGATATTTCACGGTTTCCGTTGCGGTAGTCCTTGATCTGCGAGTGGAAGAGCCGATCAAACTCGCTGCCCGTAGGATCGCTTCGACACGCGGATTTCCAATGTTCCCGCTCCACGTCGCTGAACTCGGTCCAAAACGGGCTGCCGGACAGATGGGGATACAGATGAAGCATCGGAACCAAGTCGCTTGGTTCATACCACGGGAGCAGTCGTCCCGTTTCAACTTGGCTGCGCAGCGTTCTTCGGAGAGGCGAAGTGAGCTGCGCGACGCGCTCCAGCGTTTCGATTAAGAATTGCTCGAACATGCGGGGCACATAAGTTGTGGTCTCGCATAGCGTCAGGGACGCTCCGCCATCCAAATTCTGCTTCTCTGCAAAGTGCCGGATCATTGTGGATCGCCCGATGCCACCAAAATTTGAGGCACTTTTCCCTAAAGGTGTGAGGTGCTTTTTCTCAATTTGCCACTCCGCGGGGAGTAGGGTGGCCTCGCCAATACGAAACCCGGTGACAATCAAAAGTCTGAGTGCGGCAAAACGTAACTCATCCATGAAGGTGAGCGGCTTCTCGGTCATCACAATTCGAATCAGCTCCCAAAACGCCCTTTTCGAAGGCAGCTTTTCCGAGCGCTTTCTTTGCTCAAGGCTGTCGCGAATCGCGTCCGTTGACTTCAGATACTTGGCCCGGCGGTCATTGGACTGACCTAGGCGTAGGGTGGCGATCGTCGGATAGAGTGGACCGGTATCAGTGAGGTGATGCTGGTCCAAGACAGTCTTGACCAGCCCGGCGACCAGATCGCCCAACTTCCCGCACTCTTGGACCCTTTTGGCGGCTCTTACTGCTGCAGCCACTTGGTCAGCGATAATCTGCCAAGGCTCTGTGCCATCCGCGGCAGTCGCGAGAACACGTAGCGGCCGTATGATCGAGTTGATCACGTGTCCGGTTGAGTTCTTTCTTACAAAGAGTTGCTCGGCGACCGTTGCCTTGATGAGATCTTGCCAATTCGACGATAGCGCGCCCCCATGCAATTGTTCTGCAGGGCTAGCCGGCAGCTCCTCCTGGAGGGCGTTTCGGATTTCCAAGTCCGCGCCAAGATTGCTCAAATAGTGAACGGGCCCTGCTACAGCGCCAACCATGGCGCTCAGGTTCCAGGCTTGCCCTTTACTTGCCTTGCCGTTGCTGTCTAACTCAATCTCCCATTTCAGACCACGGTCTTGAATGAGGCCTTGGCCGAGCTTTACAAAGATCTCGAAGCCCTTATTCATGCGGGCCACCCTCAATGATTGCTATCACGTCTTGAACGCCACCAATGGTTCGCTGCAACTGGAGATATGCGGGCGAAGATGCTTCGGCGTGCGAAGCCTCTCGAAACAAGTTCACCGTATCCCGCAATCCACTGAGCACTTCTTTGTGGACTGCGGATTCCTTCAAGGGCATGAACCGCCGGCACGTATAGCAAGACAGGACTGGGTTGTAGGGGCAGGCCGGCTGACCGGATGAACACCCTCCAATGCCAGCAATCGGTATGCCATGGGGGATGCCGGCCACCTGCTGGTCGCCTTTTAAGGATGCGAGCTCGGCAGCACTAATAAATCGGTCTTCGGCAATGCCGGCGACACGTACGTACGTCGGAGAAAGACCGAGGGCTCGATTAATTCGCTCGGCCTGCGTTTCGGATGTCTGGAAGTAGACGAGGGACGTACTGATATCGGAATGACCCAGGAATGCGGCGAGTTCTTCGTGGTTGGCACCCGCATCAACCATGCGCTGAGCTGCTGAGTGACGAAGGTGAGTGGCTCCAATGTCATCGTCGTCGAGCAGTTCCCGTAGAACTGCCGCGATCCTTTGGCCGGCTTCCGTGTTTGAATGAACAGCAAATAGCCGTGTATCCAACGATACGTTCCCTGCGATTGATCGTGCGTAGAGCTCCGCGAACAGGACATTCCATTCTGGCTTGACCCTCCTTACAAGCGGCGGAGTATTCGCACCGGATCTCTGTTTCACCATAGGAAAGGACAAGTGCACAGCCGATGACGTTCCGTCCGATACTGTCCGGTGCTTGACGTCGCGCACTCTCAGACGGGCAATTTGCACCGGGCGAAGACCAAACTGAAAAGCACAGACGACCATGGCGATATCTGCCAACGAACGGTATTGCCAGGTAGTTGGATCCTTCAATACCGATCTTGCCGAATCATCGATTAGTCCAATAATCGATGCCTCCTGATCCGTCGTAAGGAACGCTTTTCCCGACCGCAAGCTGGCGTACTTATCCGTTGGCGGGGTGGCGAGCGATTTGCTTGCAAATTCGGAGTAGCTTGGTGCCCAGCCTGAGACGCCGTACTCGCACATTAGCTGCAAGAGGGCCTTCAAACCGCCATATACCGGCCGGGAATAGTCGCGAGCGAGGAGGCGAGACCAAATCGGCGCAATTGATTGCGGGCCAGCCAGGACTAGCTCCTCTGCTTCGCCGGCGGCGAGATGACTGACATGATTCACGTAGCTAGCCGCCGTGCCCTGGGAGAATCCGCGACTTAGGAGCCGGACAAAGGAGTGCTTGAGGAGCAGGGCGAGGGGGCTAGAAAACTTTCGAAAATCCACAACAAGTTCATTGCCGTTGTAGTGCACGCTAATGCTGTCGGATCGCTCAATGTTGGCTACCGATCGTTGAGTTTCCTCAAATTCATCGAAGTAGGCCACTCGCTGAGGAAGGGGCGGCAGATTGGATGCGACAGCACTGAGGTGATCATCAATCTTGTCTGCTGCGAACAAGTCTGGTTGCTGCATTTCCAATCTCCGGCACTTCCTAGGAAATAGCCCGTAACACTGACACTTGACTGTCAAACTGGCTGGACCAAACACCTTCAAGACGGTCTTCAAAAACCGCGCGTGCGTAACGCATGGGCATGCTCGATGTTCGAGACCAACCGAAGAACGCCCGAAGTTTCTGAGTTGCCTCGTCCATCGAGTCGCCTTGTGC
Source organism: Dyella sp. EPa41 (assembly GCF_016586165.1). Lineage (GTDB taxonomy): Bacteria > Pseudomonadota > Gammaproteobacteria > Xanthomonadales > Rhodanobacteraceae > Dyella. The sequence goes on from NZ_BCPR01000024.1 coordinate 54,009, forward strand.
AAGCAACTGAGTCAAACGAATGACGGCGCATGTATGGCGCAGGTCATGTGGAGTTATGGTCGCCCGTCCGATCCGATCATTGAGTTCTTTTTTCAACGGTGTGGCGAGGCTGCTGGAGGCCTTCGCGAAGATCTTTGTGAGCGACTCTGTGGACAGCGGGAGATTCTTCTGGGAGTTCAGAAGAAATGAATGGCTCGTTCTGCCTCGGTAGTTTTCGGCGTATGTTTGGACCAGGCCTGCCATGGTGGAGCTCACCGGAATCTGCCTGATCGATTGCTCAGTCTTAATGCTGGGCTTCGTGTAGCGCGGATCGTCATGTTCGTCTTCGTAAGGATTGGAGCGAACGTTCAACCAGAATCGCTGCTCTTGACGCCTGGCATCAAAGTCGGTTTTGACGGCATCCACAGGAAGGAGAAGGATTTCACCCCGCCTTAGCCCCTGATGCAGCATTAGCAAGAAGCTCAGGTATACGAGCCACTTAGTACGCTCTCGCTTAAAAGGGTTGTTGGGGGACGCGGGATCTAGTACTTGGTAGAGGCCTTCGACAACGCCACCTGGCAGCGACCTGACCGCAGTCGCTTGTCTTGGCTTTTGAATTCGGAGTTGCTTGTATAGGTGCGATAAACGTCGCGTAGCGGCGTGCACATCGCTAAGCGCCTTGATGTTGGAGGCGGACTTCACTTGCCACGCAACGATGAAGCTTACAAAGCCGAAGCCTGTCTGCCAGCGCAACTCATCCGACCCGGATGTTATGGGCTGATTTGCGATGCTAATGAACCAAGTTTCCAGGATTTCGGAGAACCGATCCTGGCTCAGAGATCCTAGAGACGCATCCAGCGAGCCGTGACCAAATACTCGGTCTGCATGCCGATAGAGATCGTCGACATGACGCAGGCGCTTTTCCTGAGTTGAAGGCGCCGCGTCGTTAAGCGTCAGGATTCCCCAGACCGTGGCCCAGTACCGAGGAATGCCTTGGTCATCGACCAGCAGCGGACCCCGCAGCCGATTCGGCAGGCCTTCCATGGACAACCGCTTGAACATTCGCCACCGGCGCAACAAGGGTAATGACCACAAACTTAGATCTGATTCTGGTCATTTGCCAAGTGCTAAGCCTTTGACGCAACAGGACCAAAATTACCAGCCATTCGCATAATGTATATTATGTAAAATTATGGATATGCCGTCCAGCCGGTAAAAGTGGCTCGCCGCCTGGGTCCCCTCTGCGACTCAATCAGCCCAGGCCAGCCATCACAGGTCCAGCGACCATGTCTGACCAACCAGGTCCTTGCCGAAGCTGTGGTGGGCTTCTTCTTTGACGAGTTGGAAGCCGGCCTTTTCATAGATGCGGCGGGCGTCGGCCAGGACGCTGTTGGTCCAGAGCATCATTTTCTTGTAGCCGGCTTGTCTCGCGAAGCGCAGGCATTCGTCGACCAGTCGGTGGCCGATGCCCAGGCCGCGTGCGTTGGCGTCTACATACAAGAGGCGCAGTTTCGCGGTGGCCTCGTCCTGGCGGACGACGAATATCGAGCCGACGACCTGGTTGTCCTTTTCGGCGATCCAGCACCGATCGGAGCGTGGATCGAACGCCTGGACGAATTTCGCGACGATCTCCGCAACCAGGGCCTCGAAATCGGCGTTCCAGCCGTACTCCTGGAAATAAAGCAGCCCCTGGCGATGGACGATCCAGCCCATGTCGCCGGGCTGCGGATCGCGAAGCAGATAGCTGGTGGATTCCGGTTCGCCCAAAAGGCCCTGTATCTGCCCCATGGCCTGGACCAGTCGCTCCTGTTGTGGCCCGGACAACGGCCGAAGCATGGCCATGACTTCTTCGCGGGATGCGTCATTGAGCGGCTGGAATGTCCGCCGGCCCTTGTCGGTGAGCTTCAGCTGCGCCGCGCGTGCATCTCCGGCCGAGCGGTTCTTGGTCAGCAGGCCTTTTTTCTCAAAGCCGCCGATCACCCTGCTGACATAGCCGGCGTTGAGGTCGAGCATGCGACACAGGTCCGCGCTGGTAAGCGCGGGCTGTTGGGCCAGCTCGTAGAGGATGCGCACCTCGGTAAGCGAGTACTCGCTTTCCAGTAGCCGCTCTTGAAGTGCGCCGATAAGTCTTGTGTAGAAGCGATTGAATTGGCGAACTTTTTCTGCGTGATCTTCCAGTAACGTCATGGCCGCGCCCTGCTCTTTTAGTTGCCTTAGGCAAATTTATAATTGCCTGAGGCAACCATGTAAATAGCCCGCTGGCCGCGGTGAATGGAAGATCGGGCCGGTGATCCGTCCACAGGTGCAGACTCGGACTGCCGGAAAAGCCGGGGCATGGCACGGCCCGATCCACGCCATCAAGAAAGATTGCCGAGGGGACGAAGAACAGGGTGCCTGTGCCCACCCTGCTGAAGTCCAGGATGCGGTCGTGGGCCCGGCGAACATGTTGGCCAGCATGCGCTCCATACGCGTCGGCGAGCGGGCATGGCCTATGAAGTAGGTACCGAACTGGCCATTGCCGGCTTCGTCGAACGGCATGACCAAGCGTGTACCGCCCTGCCCGGTGCCTCTCGCTCATCGATGACAAGCACGAGAAAGCACGTGGCTGATGCGGTGGGCGTTTCACGCGTGATGGCGCAGGCTGCGGCAGAAGGCGACGCGAGACCTGCGTCATCTCCTCACGGCAGCCATGCGCTCATCCACGACTCGAACAGCGCGATCTGGTCGCCGTTCCAGGGAGCGCCACTTGGCGGCATGCGCGGGGTTTCGGTGCCTTTCAGGCGAGCCAGTACATGGTGGGCGTTGGCATAGTCTGGAAACACGGCGTCACCTTCGGGGTTGGCCATATAGTCGTATTCACGGAGATGCACGCCCGCACCACCCATGCAATGCACATCGCGATCGGTGAACAGCGGTGCAATGTCTTTGGCGAATGATGTGCTCATGGCCTGCCTTTCAAGGATGGACGTTGAAGGGAAGCATCAGCGCGCCGGATCGCTATTGCTGGTCGATTTGCGCATGGCGAGGGATGTCGAGCGGTCTAGCGCATGGGCCCACGCCTGGATTGACCACATGCGGTTCTCCTGCGTGACGTTCTTCGCTTGATGCAAGCCTGGCAAACTCTCGACTTCGCGCAGGCGTGCGGGTTCTTGATGTGGCTATTCAGGGCGTCGTGACGGGGCGCCCCGCCAGCCACAGGGCCAGATTGGCGGCGTAGCGACGTATCGAGCGTCGTGCCTCGGGCGACCGGGCAAGTCCATCGCCAGGAGTTTCGCTGACGAAGCTGGGGCATCCTTGCGATGGATCCCAGTTGTAATCGGCGAAGTGGTGGAACGTCGAGACGGCCATTGCGGGGCCCGCTTCCGGCGAAGGTTCGAAAGCCACCGCGAGATTGAATGATCGTCCACTCAGCTTGCTATGGCCGGTGGCGATCACCCGTGCCGACGCATCGTGCCCGGGCTTGCCCACGGCACCCTCATGCGGATGCGATGGCAGGAATCGAATGGCGCCATCCGGCGCGTCGGGATCGATCAACACGGGATGCAGCGGCAGGTTCGGCTCGATGCGCTGGAAATCGCCGTTGGCTCCCGAGTGATAATTCGGCCACGAAATGGTGGTGGTGATCGTGTCGTCGACCTGATGGCGCGACGGATCAGGGTCGGGGTTTTTCGTATGGAAGAAATGCGCTGCCCCAACGCCACCCAGGGTGCAGACCGAGCTTCCCAGATCCATGTGGTCGCGCGCAACCAGCAGGCCGCCGCCACGCCGGCGGAACCGTCCCACGGCCTGGCAATCGGCCTCCGTGAGTCCGTCGCCGGTATCCACCGCGAACAGCCACAGTTCGTCGAATGGCGACGTGTCCAGCGTCGACAGGACGCTGTCGGGCGTGCCGAGCGGGTCTCGGTCGCGCGCGGTCACCTCGAACAGCGGCAAGCCTTCGGCGTCGCGCATGCCCGCAAGATGGTCGCGGAGCAACGTGAAGCGGCCGATATGCCAGTCATCCTCGGCATAGGGAATGGTGGTCTGCAAAAGGATGCGATGGATATGCCGCATGGTGGCCTCTCCTCTTTGCGGTCGAACTTCCGCGTCCCGCCACGGGTGTGGCGTCGGCGTTTCCGTGCGCACCGGTGGCATGCGCGGGCCATGGTGGACCGGCGTGGTCCCGGGCTGTAGGCATGCGCAGGGCGCCATGGTGTTTCCCCGGGCGCACCATTGCAAGCGGCGAACTGGGCGACATGTATCGTGCGAACGCGCGTCCTTCCCTGTCAAGGAATGCATGGTTTGTCCCGGCAGCCGGCAGGGTTGACGCTCGCGATCGGCATGCGAGCCCTCCGCCGTAACGGCTATGGCAAAGACCGAACCGTTGGTTAAGATCGACATGTCCACCGATGCCTCGTGCGGCCTCATCCTGAGCGTCACGCCCCGAGCCGCCGCGCGTGAAGCGTCGCAACGATGGTTTGCCACAATCTCTCGAACGTGCAGGCGCCCCATGGCCGTGAATGACTTGAATCCCGTCTTCCATCGGCTGCGGGCCCGTTTGCAGAGCATCGCTTACAGCATGCTTGGTTGCGTGGCCGACGCCGAAGACGTCGTGCAGGACGTCTGGCTGCGCTGGCATGGCGCCGAGCAATCGGTGATCCACAACGTCGAGGCGTGGCTGGTCACCGCCACCACGCGCGCGTCGATTGATCGCTTGCGCGCTCTCAAGGCGCGCCGAGAGCAATACGTCGGCATGTGGCTTCCCGAACCCATCCTGGGCGACGCGCCGGACACGCCGGAACAGCTGCAGGAGCGATCGAGCGAACTTTCAGTCGCCCTGCTCTCACTGCTTGAGCGGCTGTCACCGGACGCGCGTGCCGCCTTCGTGCTGCGCGAGGCTTTCGATGTCGGTTACCCCGAAATCGCCGAAATCATCGAGAAGAACGAAGCCACCGTCCGCCAGATCGTGCACCGGGCCAAGGCGCAGCTGCGCGAAGAACAGCCACGCTATGCGGTGTCTCACGAGTCGCATGTGCGTATCGTGACGCGGTTTGCGGAGGCCATGGCCAAGGGTGAATTCAAGCTCATGAGGTCGCTGTTGGCCGAGCAGGCACAGCTCATCGGCGATGGCGGCGGACACGTGCTGAGTTTTCCCAAGCCCCTGCTCGGCGGCCAGCGCATCGCGCAGCTGTTCTATGCATCCAACCTGCGCTTCAAGGGCGACCTGGGCGTCGAGCTGGCGACGGTCAATGGCGAGCTTGCCATCCTCCGCTACATCGGCAACCAGTTGGAGTCGGTGCAGTCGTTCGAAACGGACGGCGAGCGGGTCCTTTCCTGCCTCATCCAACGCAACCCGGAAAAGCTCGCCGCCACCGCGGCCCGACTGGGTGTCGGCCTGTATACGCAGCCCTGAGGACATCGCCGGGTTCGCGCCGGTCCCATGGGATTCGGCGCATCGACCTGGGATGACAGCAAGGAGGTTGGCGTTGACCTGGTCCTGATGGATGGCGTTCGCATCGTGAAACGCCAGGAGCATCAGCGAGAACCAATGAC
>NZ_BCPR01000025.1 GCF_016586165.1 Dyella sp. EPa41
CGCCTTTTCTTCCGGCGCCGCGTCGATCGCGTCATACGCCTTGAACTCGCCACCGAAGCGCTCTGCACCCACCTTGGTCAGCGCAGCCGTCAGCGTCGTCTTGCCGTGGTCCACGTGACCAATCGTGCCGACGTTGACGTGCGGCTTGGTGCGTTCGAATTTACCCTTTGCCATACGTCTAAAACCCCGATGGAGTCGAATGAAGAAAAGTGGAAATACCCGCGGACCGCGGTGAGATGGTGCTCATGACTGGAATCGAACCAGCGACCTCTTCCTTACCAAGGAAGTGCTCTACCGACTGAGCTACATGAGCACGGAAACACCTTAAGACGACTTCAATGGAGCGGGAGACGGGAATCGAACCCGCACCATCAGCTTGGAAGGCTGAGGTTCTACCATTGAACTACTCCCGCCTGGTTGAATCAGCCTTTGCGGAAATCGTCTGGTGGAGGGAGGTGGATTCGAACCACCGAAGGCGTAAGCCAGCAGATTTACAGTCTGCCCCCGTTGGCCGCTTGGGTATCCCTCCAACAAAGAACGGCTATTGTGTGGATCAGGCCCGTGGCTGTCAACACCTGTCACGGAAAAAATGACGCTTTCGCGCGAGTTTTTTCACGCTGCCCGGGCCACGTTTTTCAGATCCCCTCGGCCACCTGGCGGTCGACCAGCAGCTCCATGTCCTTGGACAACTCCATCAGCTTCATGGCCTGCTGCTGCAGCTGGCGTTCCTTCTCGTCGCGTGGCTGCCACGAGGGCACCGGCGTGGGCTTGCCGTCGGGCGCGTCGAGCGCGACGAAAACCATCACGCAGCTGGTGGCGAGGTGGTGCTCGTCCTTCTTCAGGTCACGCGCCAGCACATCCACCGCCATGTGCATGCTGGAGCGGCCGGTGTGGATGAGGCGCGCACGGACGGTAACCAGATCACCGATCAGGATGGGCGCGACGAACTGGATGCCGCTGACGGAGGCCGTCACGCAGTACGCGCCACTCCATGCCACCGCGCAGGCGTAGCCGGCCTGGTCGATCCATTTCATCACCATGCCGCCATGCACCTTGCCGCCGAAGTTGACGTCAGAGGGCTGGGCGAGGAAACGGAAGTTCACTTCGTGCTGCTTTCCGGGCATGGGCCGGGCTCTCCAGGGCGTGCGGGATGAATCCCCGAATTATGCGCCCCGCCGCGAAGGAAGGGAGCAGCGCAACTTATCGCCGCCGCCCCGGGCGATGCCGTGGCGAGTGGACGCGATAGATCATGGGAACCGTCACGAGCTTGCCGGGCGGCGCTTTTGCCAAGGCATTCGGCTCGAAGCCCAGGCGCAGGTAGACCGGCACGGCGCTGACCGCGGCGTTGAGGGTGAAGTACCTGGTGCCGGCGCGCCGGACGCTGTCTTTCAGCACCCGCTGCCAGAGCTTTCTCGCCATGCCCTGCCCTTGATGGCGCGTGCCCACGAATAGCTGGAACAGGTGGCTGTCTTCGCGAATGGCCGCCACCCCGGCCAGGGCGTCGCCCACGAAGGCCAGATGGAAACGCTGGCCATCGCGGATCTTGCGCCGGATCGCCTGGGCGCTCATGCCCGCCAGCAACGGTCCGGCGGCATCCTCGGGTTGCTGCGGCAGGATCCATCGGCGAACCACCCGTCGCGCCAGCACCCCGATGACTCGCGCGTCCTCGGGGCGCGCAAGGCGCATGTGGAGGCTGTTCCTCATGTTGACGATCTGATCACGCCGGACCGCGGCACAACAAGATGGCCTTATCGCGGCGCGAACAGCGACGCGGCGCACAAACAGCCGTCCAAATCACTTGCCGAAGCAGGACGGCGCGTGGCTAGATGGCCGCATCAAGGGGGGGACTCGCAATGCTCTTGCGCAGCATCGCTTCGCGGCTGTCTCTATGGGTGCTGGCCGGCTCCGTCTCGGTGCTGGCGGTGGCCGGCGGCGTGCTGTTCTATCGCGTCAGCCAGCAGATCCTCGAGCAGGCGCATGGCGAAGCCACGGCGCTGGCGAGCGAAGCGGGCAATCGCATCGAGCAACGCCTGGCCCGCGTGGCGGATACGGCGCAGACCCTCGCGGCGGTGATCGGTCCGCGCCCCGACGATGCCGAGGTGATGCTTCGCGATGCGCTTGCCCGCAACGCGGATCTATCCGGCCTGGCGGCGGCTTTCGTGCCGATGGCTGAGAACCCGCCCATCTCGCCCTTCGTCAGTCGCCAGGCGGATGGTTCGCTGGATTCGCGCGACCTGCGCAAGGACGACAGCCCCTATTGGGACAAGAACTGGTTCCTCGCCGGCCTGAGTTGTTCGCAAGGCTGCTGGCAACGGCACTTTTATTCGCAGTCGCGCAAGCGCGAGCTGATCAACTATTCCGTGGCGATCAGCCGGGGCGGCCATCCGGTAGGCCTGATCAACGCCGACGTCTCGCTGGACTGGCTGAGCCGCATCCTGCAGGACCTGAGCAAACCGCCGGGGGCCTACGCCTTCGTGCTGGATGACAGCGGCAGCTACCTGGTCCACGACAATCCCGCGCTGGTTGGACAGCGTGGCCATGCCGACCTGCTGCGGGCGGCGGCCCAGCGCGAAGCCTCCCGCCTGCGCCTCGCCGTGGCCCAGAACCCGCAGGCCAAAGGCAAGCCGGTCTGGATCTATTTCACGCCCATCGAGGGCACCCGCTGGCGCTTCGGCCTGGTGATGCCCGAAGCCACGATCTACGCCGGCGCCCGGCAGGCATTCGTGCGTGTACTGGCACTGGGCCTGCTGGCCTCGCTGGCGTTGGCGGTGATCACGCTGGCGGTGACGCGACGCATTCTTGCGCCACTGGGCACGCTCGCCTCCCGCGCCGAGGAAGTGGCGCGCGGCGCGCTCAGCTTCGAACTGCCTCCGGCGCGATTTCCCGATGAGGTCGGCCGGCTCACGCATGCCTTCGATCGCATGCGCACGGAACTGGCGCTGCATATCGCCGAGCTCACCCGCAATGCCAGGGAGCAGCAACGCCTCGCCAGCGAACTGGACATCGCGCACCAGATCCAGACCGCACTGCTGCCGGGCGAGCATTATCTCGACGCGCACTGCGAAAACTTCGAACTGCACGCCCTGCTCCGCCCCGCACGCGCCGTGGGCGGCGACCTGTACAGCTATTTCATGCTCAACGAGCGGCGCTTCTGCGTGATGGTGGGCGACGTGTCGGACAAGGGCATCCCCGCGGCGCTGTTCATGGCGCGCACAATCACGCTCGCCAAGGCCCTGGCGCCCAGGGCGCGAACACCCCAGCACCTGCTGTCGATGCTCAACACCGAACTGTGTCGCAACAACGAGAGCTGCATGTTCGTGAGCCTGCTCTGCGGCATGCTCGATACATTCACGGGCGAGCTGGTGATGGCCAGCGCGGGGCATGAGCCGCCGGTGCTTAGCGATGGCCAGGGCGCCCGCCTGATCGAGCTGGATACCGGCGCCGCGCTAGGACTCGACGAAGAAGCCAGCTACCCGTCCCGCACGCTGCGCCTGCAACCCGACCAGACCTTGCTGCTCTATACCGACGGCATCACCGAAGCGACGGATACCCGGCAGGCCATGTTCGGCACCGAGCGCATGCTTGCGTGCCTCGAGGGCTCCTCGCCGCGCACCGCGGCCGACCTGGCCAGCGGCCTGCTGGCCGCGGTGGACCGGTTTGCGGAGGGTGCCGGGCAGGCCGACGACATCACCGTCCTCGCGCTGAGCTGGCATCATGCCCTCGACGACAGGAACGTGCCCATGCTGGACCTGACCATCAGCGCGTCGATGGACACCGTGTTCGAGACGCTGGATCGTTGCGATGCCTCCCTGCATGCGCAGGGCGTGGCGCCGGACGTGCGCGACGACATCCGCCTCGTGCTGGAAGAACTGATGGTCAACATGGTGGAACACGGCCGCACCCGCGATACGGGCGACACCATCGACCTGCACATGCGGCTGGGCGACGACGCCGTGCTCGTCGAGCTTCATCACAACGGACAGCCGTTCGATCCCTTGCAGGCTCCGCCACCGACCCTGACCGGCGACCTCGCCGACCAGGAGGAAGTGGGCGGCCTGGGCATTCACCTGGTCCGCGCCATGGCGAGCGAGCTCAGCTACAGCCATGACGAGCAAGGCAATCACCTGCAACTTCGCTTCCTCCACCCTGCACGCACGGAGTCCACCTCATGACGCTCACTCTAAGCACTCAAAGCGAGTCACCCGAGCGCACCACCGTGCACGTGCACGGCCGGCTCGACGCGCAGACGTTCGGCGAATTCGACCTCGCGATTCTCGATGTGCTGCCGCGCGTCGTGGATGGCGGCACGATGGTGCTCGACCTCTCCGCGCTGGAGTACATCAGCAGCGCCGGCCTGCGCAGCATCGCGAAGATCAGGAAAAGCATGCGCGCCCGCGGTGGCCACACCTTGCTGCTGAACCCGCAGCCGCAGGTACGCAAGGTGTTCGACATCGTGAAGGCGGTGCCGGTGAACGAGGTGTTCGCCAGCTCGCGCGAACTGGATGAGTACCTCGACCACATGCAGCGCCAGATCACCGGCGACAACGCCGAAGTGGATTGAAACGCCGGATGCAAAACGGGCCGCGATGCGGCCCGTTGCTTTCTTGCCTAGACGTTGAACAGGAAGTGCAGCACGTCGCCATCCTTCACGACGTAGTCCTTGCCTTCCTTGCGCAGGCGCCCGGCGGCGGCGGCGCCGGCCTCGCCCTTGTACTGGATGAAGTCGTCGTAGCTCATCGTCTCGGCACGGATGAAGCCGCGCTCGAAATCGGTATGGATCACGCCCGCCGCCTGCGGCGCGGTGAAGCCCCGCTTGATCGTCCACGCGCGCACTTCCTTCACGCCGGCGGTGAAGTAGGTCTGCAGGTTGAGCAGCTTGTAGCCGGCGCGGATCACACGGTTGAGGCCCGGCTCTTCCAGGCCCAGGTCCTTGAGGAATTCGTCGCGGTCGGCATCATCGAGCTGGGAGAGCTCTTCCTCGATGGCGGCGCACACGGGCACCACTTCGGCACCCTCGGCGGCAGCGCGGGCGCGCACGGCATCCAGGTGCGGATTGTTCTCGAAGCCGTCCTCGCGCACGTTGGCGATGTACATCAGCGGCTTGAGCGTGAGCAGGAACAGGTCGCGCACCAGCGCCTTCTCCTCCTCGTCCAGGCCCAGGCTGCGCGCGGTCTTGCCTTCGTTGAGGCCGGCGGCGAGCTTCTGCAGCACCGGCTTCCTGGCGATGGCGTCCTTGTCGTTGGCCTTGGCCGAACGCTCGGCGCGGTTCAACGCCTTCTCGACGGAATCGAGGTCGGCCAGCGCCAGCTCGGTGTCGATGGTCTCGATGTCGGCGATCGGATCGACCTTGCCGGCCACGTGGATGATGTCGGTGTGCTCGAAGCAGCGCACAACGTGCGCGATGGCATCCACTTCGCGGATGTGCGCGAGGAACTTGTTGCCCAGGCCCTCGCCCTTCGACGCGCCGGCCACCAGGCCCGCGATGTCGACGAACTCCACGGCGGTGGGAATCGTCTTCTGCGGCTTGACGATCTCGGCCAGCGCGTCCAGGCGCAGGTCGGGCACCGGCACCACACCCACGTTCGGCTCGATGGTGCAGAACGGGAAGTTGGCGGCGGCGATGCCGGCCTTGGTCAGCGCGTTGAACAGGGTGGACTTGCCGACGTTAGGCAGGCCGACGATGCCGCATTTGATGCCCATTTGAGTTCCGTGAAGTCGGCGCCTGCGGCGCCTGTAAATAGTGGGGTCGGCGCTTGCGCGCCTGTAAATGGTGAATGGTAAATGGTAAATGGAAAGAGCCGAGACCGCTCAGCCCAGACGCCTTGACCCATTTACAGCGCCACAGGCGCGACTTACAGCGAGCAACGCGAGCGGCTTTACAGCGAGCGACTTACCGCTTCACACGCCCGCAGGCGTGTGAAGCCTCTGCATCGCCTTGTCGAACTGGCCATCGACCGCCAGCGGCAGCACGTCCAATGCGCGCGCGATGCCGTCGACGATGGCGTCCTCGTCCTTGGCCGAAGGGCGGCCGAGTACCCACGGCGTGACCTTGTCCTTGTGGCCGGGATGGCCGATGCCGACCCGCAGGCGATGGAACTTGGCATGGCCGAGGTGCGCGATGATGTCGCGCAGGCCGTTCTGGCCGCCGTGGCCGCCGTCGAACTTCATCCGCACGGTGCCCGGGTCCAAATCCAGCTCGTCGTGCGCGACGAGGCATTCGTCGGGCTCGATCTTGTAGTAGCGCAGCGCCGAGGCAACGGCGATGCCGCTCTTGTTCATGAAAGTGGAGGGCTTGAGCAGCCATACCGACTGGCCGCCGATGCGGACCTTGCAGGTCTCGCCATGCAGCTTGCCGTCGAAACCGAAGCGCTCGCCCTGCCCTGACGCCAGGGCGTCAACAAACCAGAACCCGGCGTTGTGCCGGGTTCGGAGGTATTCGGCACCGGGATTGCCCAGTCCGACGATGAGTCGCAGACCCGCCATGGGATCGAGCGGCCCGCGTTCGCAAGGAACGCGGGCCGCTGCGACTTACTTCTTGGCTTCCGGCGCCGGAGCAGCGGCAGCGTCGCCGCCCTCGGCCGGAGCTTCTTCGACTTCTTCCTTCACCGTGTTGGCGGTGACGACGGCGATGTCGTGGTCCGCACCCAGGTGCAGCGCGACGATTTCCACGCCCTTGGGCAGCTTGAGCTGCGACAGGTGGACGATGTCGCCCGGCTTGAGGTCGGCCAGGTCGAGTTCGATGAACTCCGGCAGGTCCTTCGGCAGGCAGGACACTTCCACTTCCGTCAGGTTGTGCGAGATCACCACGCCCGAGGTCTTGGCGGCGGCGGACTTTTCCTGGTTCAGGAAGTGCACCGGCACGTTGACGTGGATGGCCTTGTTCTCGTCCACGCGCTGGAAGTCCATGTGCAGCATCTGCAGCTTGTACGGATGCTTCTGCCAGTCACGCACCAGCACCTTCTGCACCTTGCCGTCGACGTTCAGGTCGAGCACCGAGGAGAAGAACCACTCGTGCTTGGCGGAGAGGAGGATGGTGTTGTGTTCGATCTGGATGCTCTGCGGGGCCTGGCCGGCACCGTAGACGACGGCGGGCACGAGGCCGGCATGACGCAGGCGGCGGCTCGCACCTTTCCCCTCGTCATTACGGGCCGTAGCCTTGATTTCATGAGTCGTAGCCATGTGGGTATTGCCTATCAGTAGTGAACCGCCTCGCGGCGGTCGTGCGACTCCCCCGCGACCAGAGGAGCCGTGAAACGGCGGCGGGCTCTCACCCGCCGCGGAAAACTCAGTCGATGTAGAGCGAGCTCACCGACTCGCCGAAGGCGATGCGGCGGATCGTTTCCGCCAGCAGCTCGGCGACCGAGAGCTGACGGATCTTGCTGCACGCGGCGATGTCCGGCCGCAGCGGCAAGGTGTTGGTGACCACCAGCTGGTCGAGCTGGGAGCCCTCGATGTTCTTCAGCGCCGCGCCCGACAGCACCGGGTGCACGCAGTACGCCACCACCTTGCGGGCGCCGCGCTCCTTGAGGGCCGCAGCTGCCGCACACAGGGTGCCGGCGGTGTCGACGATGTCGTCGACCAGCACGCAGGTCTTGCCGTCGACTTCGCCGATGATGTTCATCACGGTGGCGACGTTGGCCTTCGGGCGGCGCTTGTCGATGATCGCCAGGTCGGCGTCATCGAGACGCTTGGCCATCGCTCGGGCGCGCACCACGCCACCGACGTCCGGGCTGACCACGATCAGGTCATCCATGCTGTGGTTGCGCCAGATGTCCGCCAGCAGCACCGGCGAGGCATAGACGTTGTCCACCGGGATGTCGAAGAAGCCCTGGATCTGGTCGGCGTGCAGGTCAACCGTGAGCACGCGATCCACACCCACGGTGCCGATCATCTTGGCGACCATCTTCGCCGTGATCGGCACGCGCGCCGAGCGCGGGCGACGATCCTGGCGGGCGTAGCCGAAGTACGGCATCACCGCCGTGACGCTGGCCGCCGAGGCGCGCTTGAGCGCGTCCACCAGGGTCAACATCTCGAACAGGTTTTCCGCGCTCGGCGCGCCGGTCGGCTGCAGCACGAACACTTCCTGCCGGCGGACGTTCTCCTCGATCTCCACCTGGGTCTCGCCGTCGCTGAAGCGACCGACGAGGGCCTTGCCCAGGGGCACGCCAAGACGCTGGGCGACATCCTCGGCAAGCGCGCGGTGAGCGTTGCCGGTGAAGAGCATCGGACCTGACGTATCGACAGTCATGTTTTAAGAACCTGATGAGCCACGTGTGAAATGGCTGGGGCGGAAGGATTCGAACCTTCGCATGCAGGAATCAAAATCCTGTGCCTTAACCAGCTTGGCGACGCCCCAGTGGAAACTGGATTTTCCTACCCTGCCGCTCCATCGACGCCGCGATGGCGCGCCAGGGCGACAAGCAGCGGGGAGACATCCTCGCCCTTGGCCACATGGGCCGTGAAACGGGCGGGACAGCGCTCCGCGATGGCCTCGGCGCGTTCCGGGGAATCCGTCTCCAGGAACACACACGCACCGCTGCCGGAAAGCCTTGCCCGGCCGAAGCCGTCGAGCCAGTCCAACGCCGCGGCCACGCGCGGATGTCGCGCGCGAACCACGGGCGCGAACGCGTTCTCGACCGTTTCGCCCGAAGCAAAGGATGAAATTGTGGCGGGCCGGGCATTTCGTGTCAATTCAGACGCTTGAAAAAGCGCCCCGGTCGGCACGTGTTCGTGGGGATCCAGCACCACGTACCAGCGCTCGGGAAGCGCCATGGGAGTGAGCTTCTCGCCAATGCCCTCGGCCCAGGCTGAACGGCCACGCACGAACACCGGCACGTCGGCGCCCAGCTGCCTGCCGAGTTCGGCCAGGGCGCCCTCGTCCAGGCCCGCGCCCCACAGGCGGTTCAGCGCCACCAGCACGGTGGCCGCATCGGAACTGCCGCCGCCCAGGCCACCGCCCATCGGGATGCGCTTCTCCACCTCGATGTCCACGCCCGAGCCGGCCGGCGCGTGGGCTTGCAGCAATCGGGCGGCACGGACCACCAGGTCGGTCTCGGCGGGCACGCCGGCGACGTCCGTCAACCGGCGGACCTCGCCGTCACGGCGTGGGCGCAGGCGGATTTCGTCGCCCCAGTCGAGCAGGCGGAACACGGTCTGCAGGTCGTGGTAACCGTCAGGACGACGGCCGGTGATGCGCAGGAACAGGTTTACCTTGGCCGGTGCCGGCCAGATCGTCCAGTCGGCCGGATCGGGCGGCGCCAACGGACGGCTCATGAAAACCCTCAGGTCGTCCGGGAAGCCGTTTTCGCTATCACGCTCGCGATAGAAGGCGAACTCGGGAAGATTCTTGTCCTTCACGACAAAGCCGTGCTTCACGTAGAACGGCGCGTTCCACGGCACATCGGACAGCGTGCCGAGATCGACCCGGTGATAGCCGGCCATGCGGGCCCAGCCACAGGCATGCTCCAACAAGGCTGCACCGATGCCGCGCTGGCCGTGCGAGGGCAGCACGTCCATCTCGGCCACGCCGATGGCGTCGCCGCCCTGCTCCGCATCCAGCCAGATGAAGCCGACCGGTTCGCCCGAGCCGATCAACGCCACCCACACCAGGCCGCGGGCGATGGCCTCGCGCAGCACGTCAGGCGGTACCGACACGTCGCGGTAGGAACGCCAGGCGCGGTGGCCGCGGAACAGTTCGACGGCCGCGCGCTCGATGGCGCAGAGGGCATCGACCTGGTCGGGACGGGCGCGTTCGATGTGGAAGGTCATGCTCTTGGTTTTTCCTCCTCTCCCCGCCGGGGAGAGGATCGAGGTGAGGGGTGGGTGTTCGCGACAGCGTCGGTGAAGCGTGCTCAAAATCAGCGTGATCGCAGGATCGGCCCTCACCCTGCCCTCTCTCCCACGGGGACTACCGTCGGGCCGCCCGGTAGGGGAGGAAAAGCCTTGCGCTACTGGAAGCTCCAGGACTCCACCGACAGCTTCACCTTGTTGGGCGGGCTTTCGGCGAACACCTTGCGCGGCACGGCCTGCGGGTGCGTGGTATCCCAGGCGGGATAGCTGACGGTCCATCCATCCTGGGCCAGTTGGGACGGCAGGCCATCGGCACCGAACTTCAGCTCAGCCGGACCGCTATCCGCGCGCAGGCCCAATGCCCAGGCCCGCAGGTCGCGCAGCGGCACGCGCCAACCCAGCGCCTTCTCGACCAGGGACTCGGCATCCGGGCTGCGCATCGGGCCGCCTTCCAGGCCATCGAGCACGGCGCCTTCGGGCGTCACGCTGAGACGGAAACTCTTGGCTCCCACCGGGCCGCGCACGACGAACTCGTAACTGTCGCCATTCTGCGTCCAGGTCAGCGTGCCGCTGCCGCCGTCACTCTTGCCGTTGACCTGGCCGGACACGCCGATCTTGCCCTGCAGCACCCAGTGATCGACCTTGGCCAGCTGGTGTTCGCGCGCACGCTGTTGATCGAGCAGCACCGCGTAGTCGGCCTGCGCAACGGGGCGCACGGCTTCCTTGTGGACGCACGCGGCCAGCAGCAGCGGCAACGCTGCCGCGAGTAGGCGAAGGGGGAGCTTCATGGATTGAGACGCTTGAGAGTGTTGTGGAGGGTGGCGCTTTGCGGGTCGATCTTACGCACTTCGTCGAACACGCGCCGGGCGTCTTCCTGACGCCCCTGCTTCCACAGCACTTCGCCCAGGTGCACGCCGACGTCGGCATCCTTGCGCGCCGCCCAGGCGCCGCGCAGCGTTTTCTCCGCCTGATCCAGGTGGCCGAGGCGGTATTGCAGCCAGCCCCAGGAATCCTCGATCGCCGGATCGTTCGGGCGGGCCGCGCGGGCCGATTCGATCAGCCGCTCCGCCTCCGGCAGGTCGCGGTTGGCGTCAGCCAGGGTGAAGCCCAGCGCATTGCTGGCGTCGGTGTCGTCGGGCTTGAGCTGCAACAGGTGCCGGAAATCGCTCACTGCCTGATCGATATCGCCCGACTCGGCAAAGGCGAGGCCGCGACCGTAAAGCAAGGCCGGATCGTCCGGCGTTACCTGCAGCGCGCGGCTGAAAGAGCGTTCGGCCTGGCCGTACTGCTGCTCGTTCATGTAGAGCTCGGCGTCCACCTCGTAGGCACGACGCAGCAGGGCCGGCTGATCGAGATAGTCGGTCTGCATCTGCGCCAGCTGCTCGTGGGCTTCGGCGCTGCGACCGAGGTCCTGCAGCAGCACCGCGCTGCGCACGTCGGCGTCGAAGGCGTGGTCGTCGTCATCGGCGACCTGGTCGTACCACTTCAGCGCCTCTTCCTTCTTGTCGAGCATCTCGGCGAGCTGCCCGAGCAGGTAGGCGTTGCCCTGGCGCACCTCTTCGGAGGAGCGCTGGATCTGGCCATAGAGGCGCGAGATGGTCTTGGTGTCGTTGGCGCGTGCGGCGAGGGCGGCGCGCATCGCGTAGATGTCGGTGTCCTGCGGGCCGTTGTCCAGCAGCTTCGCCGCGGCGGCGTAATCGCCGCCCTGCCCCAGCAGCGTGGCGTAGGCCAGGCGCAGGTGGGTGTTCTTCGGATCCTTGGCCATGGCCTTGTCGAACAGCGTCTTGGCGCCGGCCTTGTCGCCATCGCGGTACTTCATCTGGCCCAGCCAGGCATAGGTCTCGCCCGTGCCGAAACGCTTCACGGCGCCGTCGGCGATCTGCAGGGCGTAGGCGTGCCGGCCGAGCTTGTCGCCCAGCTCGCTCATCGCCAGCCAGGCCTGCGGGTCGGCCGGCAGTCGCTGGGGCGTTGCGACGGCTTCAAGCAGCTGGGCCGCCTGGGCCGGATCACGGGCGCCGACCAGCACCCGGCCGAACTGGCGCCAGGCATCCGGGTCGCCGGTGCCCACCAACACCTCGAGCTGGCGGCGGGCCTCGTCGGTGTTGCCCTGGCTCAGCGCCAGCTGGGCACGGGCCTGGGCCAGCCCGGCGGGCTTGGCGCCCAGGGCCTGCCAACGGTTGATGGCTGCCTCGGCCGCCGGGGTGTCGCGCACGGCGATGGCCAGGGCGGCGGCCTGCTCGGCCACCTTGGGGTCGTTGGACAGCATCATGGCCCGGCCGTAGGTGGCCGAAGCCGTCTTGAGATCGGTACGGGTGAGCGCCATCTCGCCGGCGAGGAGCTGGGCAAGCAGGTCATGATCCTCGTCGGGGGTGACCACCACGAGCTTGTCCAGTGGCTGGCTGGATCCGGCCATCGGGTGCTTCGATCCACCCGGCATCGAAGCGCATCCGGCCAGTACCAGTGCCACCATGCCGCCGATCGCAAAATGCCGCACTTGCTTGAACTTGGACCACCTGCTCAGCACACTATTCTCCGCTCATCCGTCTGTGTTGGCCGCCACCACTGTAGAACGGCCGGTGCCAAAACCTAGTTTACGCTGCCGGATGCCCCCCGCCTCGAATTGCCCAAGAGCCTGTTCAATGCTTCCACGTAGCTCCCGCTGGCCACCCCAAGCCGTCTGGGAGCGGACCGTGGCAAAGCGCCTGGCTGGCAGCCAGGGCGAGAAGCGTGCCGCCCCCGGACGGCTTGGCGTGGCCAACCCTCGGGGCCGGGCCTGGTTGCCCTCCATCCAGCGTCATCACCCGGTCGTGCATCGACATACACTTCGTCGTTCTTCCTCGGCTGGCGGGCAAACAGATCCCGGCGCGGGCCACGTGGGGGCATTGAACAGGCTCTACCCATGACGCTGATTGCCCTAGGGCTCAACCACCTCACCGCGCCGGTCAACCTGCGCGAGCAAGTGGCATTCGACGCGGATTCCACCGGGGCCGCCCTGGAGGCGCTTTCGCGGGAACCCGGGGTGGAGGAAGCCCTGATCCTTTCCACCTGCAACCGTACGGAACTCTATGTGAGCGTCGCGGCTGGGGCGGAGGGCGTCCCACAGGCATGGCTCAGCCGCCATCACCAGTTGACTGCGGGCAGGCTGGATGAGTTCCTGTATCGCCACGATGAAGACGCCGCCGTGCGCCACATGTTCCGCGTGGCGACCGGGCTGGATTCCATGGTGCTGGGCGAGCCGCAGATCCTCGGGCAGGTGAAGGACGCCTACCAGCAGGCACGCGACGCCCGCGCATTGCGCGCGCCGATGGAGCGGCTGCTGCAGCACACCTTCGCCGTCGCCAAGCGCGTGCGCACGGACACCCGCATCGGCGCGCACACCGTTTCCGTGGCGTTTACCGCCGTGCGCCTGGCCGAGCAGGCCTTTACCGACCTGCGCCAAGCCTGCGTGCTGCTGATCGGTGCGGGCGACACCATCGAACTGGCCGCGCGGCACCTGGCCGACAAGCAGGTGCGGCGGCTGATCGTCGCCAACCGCACGCTGGAAAATGCCCAGGAACTGGCCAGCCGGCATGGCGGCTACACGGTCTCGCTGGCCGACCTGCCGCAGCACCTCGCCGAAGCGGACATCGTCATCAGCTCCACCGCGGCGCGCCAACCCATCGTCACGCACGCGATGGTCGAGAAGGCCATCGCCACGCGCCGGCGCAAACCGATGTTCATGGTGGACATCGCGGTGCCGCGCGATATCGAAGCCTCCGTGGGCGAGCTCGACGACGTATTCCTCTACGGCATCGACGACCTGCGCCAGGTGATCGATGACAACCGCCGCCTGCGTGAAGCGGCCGCTCGGGAAGCCGACGCCATCATCGACCTGCAGGTCGAGCGTTACATGGCGTGGCGCCGTGCGCTCACCGTGCGCAATCCGGCGGTGGACCTGCGCCTGCACGCCGAGGTCTATCGCGACGAAGTGCTGGAGAAGGCGCGCGCGATGATCGCCCGCGGCAAATCGCCGGAAGAGGCGCTGGCCTTCCTCGCCAACACGCTGACCAACAAGTTGCTGCATCACCCGAGCGCGCGCCTGCGCGAAGCCGCCTTGAGCGGCGACATGGACCTGCTGCATGCGGCCGGCCGCCTCTATGGCATCGTGGAAAAGCCGGAAGTGAGCGAAGAGTAGCGACCGGACGCGAAAAGCCGGGCACGCCTGGACGTGCCGTTCCCACGCTTCCCGTCTCCACTGCACACTCTCGCCATGACGCCATCGATCCGCCGCAAGCTGGAAACCCTCGCCGAGCGCCACGAAGAAATCGGCCTCCTGCTCGGCCAGCCCGACGTGCTTGCCGACAACAACCGCTTCCGCGAGCTGTCGCGCGAATACGCCCAGCTCGAACCGGTCACCACCTCGCTGCGCGAGCGCGACCAGGCCGAGCGCGAACTGGCCGAAACGCGCGCGATGCTGGAAGACCCCGAACTGCGCGAGATGGCGCAGGACGACGTGGCGCGGCTTGAGCAGCGCCTCACCGAGCTGGACGACGAACTGCAGATCCTGCTGCTGCCGAAGGACCCGCGCGACGAGGCCAACCTGTTCCTCGAGGTGCGCGCCGGCACCGGCGGCGACGAGGCGGCGATCTTTGCCGGCGACCTGTTCCGCATGTACGCGCGCTACGCCGAACGCCGCCGCTGGCACGTCGAGGTGCTCAGCGAGAACCCGGGCGAGCATGGCGGCTACAAGGAAATCGTGGCCCGCGTCGAAGGCAAGGGCGCATATTCGCGACTGAAGTTCGAGTCGGGCACGCATCGCGTGCAGCGCGTGCCGGAAACCGAATCGCAGGGGCGCATCCATACCTCGGCGGCCACCGTGGCGATCCTGCCCGAGATGGACGAGATCGACGACATCGAGATCAACCCGGCCGACCTCAAGACGGACACGTTCCGCGCCTCGGGCGCAGGCGGCCAGCATGTCAACAAGACCGACTCGGCCATCCGCATCACCCACCTGCCCACCGGCATCGTGGTGGAGTGCCAGGACGAGCGCAGCCAGCACAAGAACCGCGCCCGCGCGCTCAGCCTGCTGAAGGCCCGCCTGCTCGACGAGCAACGCAGCAAGCAGGCGGCCGCACAAGCCGAATCGCGCCGCCTGCAGGTGGGCTCGGGCGATCGCAGCCAGCGCATCCGCACCTACAACTTCCCGCAGGGCCGCATCACCGACCATCGCGTCAATCTCACCCTGTATCGCCTGCCGGAGGTGCTGCAGGGCGACCTGGACGAACTGGTCGATACGCTGACGCGCGAGAACCAGGCGGACGAACTGAAGGCTCTCACGGCCGGCTGAGCCGCAGCCGTAAGACATCCGCGGATTGGCAGCCACCACGCCCTGCGCTAGTTTGGGCGGATGACTGATCTCTTTACCCCTCCCGCGACCGTCTTTGCCCAGCAGATCGTCGCGCAGATCGAACGCGGCGATTTCGTCGGCGCCGAACAGGCCGCCATCGACGCACGCGCCCACTATCCCGACCACGCCGAGCTGGCGCGCCTGCACGGGGTTTCCCTGTTGCAGCTGCAGCGACCCGCCGAAGCCGTCGCGGTGCTCGAAGAAGCCGCGCAGATGGACCCGCAGAGCGTCGAGGTGCAATGCAACCTCGGCAGTGCCCAGGTGGCCAACGGCGACGCCGACAACGCCATCGAGCGGCTGCGTGCCGCGCTGCGCATGGCGCCGGGCCACCCGGCCGTGCTGCTGACGCTGGGCAACGCCTTGATGGCGGCCGCCCGCTTCCAGAACGCGCGCGACTCCTACGCCATGGCGACGCACGGCGCACCGGCCCATCCGGGCATTCGCCTCAACCTGGCCGGCGCCGAGCTCGAGCTGGGCAACGCGGACCAGGCCAGGCTGCATGCGGATGAAGCCCTGCAGCTGCATCCGCGTTTCGATGCGGCCCATGCGATGCGCGGGCGAATCCTGCTGAGCCAGGGCCAGGCCGTCGAAGCCGGCGAATCATGGCTGCAGGCCGAGCGGCTGGCGCCACGAAACCACGAATACCCGTTCGCCGCCGGCCAGGCCATGGAAGACGCCGGCCAGCTCGAAGCCGCGAGCAAGGCCTATGAGCGCGCACTGGCGCTCCATCCGAACCATGGCCCCGTGCTGGGGCAGCTCGTGTTCCTGCGACGTCGCCTGTGTGACTGGCGCGACCTGGATGACTTGAGCGCCCGCCTGCAGCAGGTCATCGCGGACGGCAGCTCGCCGGTGAGCCCGTTCGTGATGCTGTCCGAAGAGGTCGATGCCGATCTGCAGCTGCGCTGCGCCAAGGCCTATGCCGACGGCATAGAGCAGCAGGAAGCCCCGTTGCGCAAGCAGCTGGCGTTCACGCACGCCAAGCCCGCGCCGGACGCCGCCGTGCGCGTTGGTTTCGTCGCCGACGGCTTCAACGATCACGCCACCGGCCTGCTGGTCGTGGCCATGCTCGAAGCGCTGGCCGACGACGAGGATCTTGAGCTGCACCTGTTCGCGACCACCGCGGATGATGGCGGCACGATCCGCCGCCGGCTCGCGACGGCCGCCACGCTGCATGACGTGTCTGCGCTGAACCACGCGCAGGTGGCCCAGCGCATCCACGACACCGGCGTCGAGATCCTGTTCGATCTCAACGGCTATTCCGGCCGCGACAACGCCGAGCTGTTCGCGCTGCGTCCCGCACCGATCCAGGTGAACTGGCTGGCCTATCCCGGCAGTTCCGGCGCGCCGTGGATGGACTACCTGCTGGCCGACAAGACCGTGCTGCCCGACAGCCTGCGCGCCGCGGTCAGCGAAAAGCTGATCCGCCTGCCCCGCTGCTACCAGCCCAACGACAGCACGCGCGCCGTGGCGGAGCCGCCTTCGCGCACCGAATGCGGGTTGCCCGAGCAAGGCACCGTGTTCGCCTGCTTCAACAACAGCTACAAGTTGAATCCGGCCGCCTTCGCCCGCCTGATGCTGGTGCTGGAGCAGGTGCCCGGCAGCGTGTTGTGGCTGCTCAGCGGCCCGGAGGGCGCCGATGAGCGCCTGCGCAACGCCGCGGGCGCCGCCGGCATCGCGCCCGAGCGCCTGGTGTTCCTGCCACGCCTGCCGCATGCGGACTATCTCTCGCGCTACGTGCATGCCGATCTTTTCCTCGATACGCTGCCGTACAACGCGCACACCACCGCCTCCGACGCATTGTGGGCCGGCTGCCCCGTGCTGACCTGCACCGGCCACACCTTCGCCGGCCGCGTCGCCACCAGCCTGCTGCTGCAGCTGGGGCTGCCGGAACTGGCCTGCGAGGACGAGGAAGGATTCATCGCCATGGCCACGCAACTGGGCAACGACCGCGAGGCGCTCGCCACCTTGCGCCAGCACCTCTCGCAACAGCGCACGCAAAGCCCGCTGTTCGACATGCAGGGCTACGCCAGCGACTTCAAGCGCGCCGTGCAGGCCATGAGCGCGCGTCATCGGATCGGCCGCAAGCCGGTGGATCTGGATCTGCCCTAGCCTGCCCGCTGTCGAGTGCGGACGGCGCCGGTGACCGGCGCTTCCGCGTTCGCCGGCGAAGCAGCCGCGTGCGGCCTTCACCTGCCGCACGCGCGCTTCGCCGACAATGCGCCTTTCTTCCCTTCAAGGAGATCACCGCCATGGCCAAGAAGGACAAGGGCTATCGCCGCGCGATGGAGGAGCTGCAGCTAGAGCTGGCGGGGCTCAACCGCTGGTTGCGGCATGGCGGTCAGCGCCTGGTGGTGGTGTTCGAAGGACGCGATGCGGCCGGCAAGGGCGGCACCATCAAGGCCATCACCGAGTCGATGGATACGCGCGGCTACCGCATTGCCTCGCTGCCCAAGCCGAGCGAGACCGAAACCACGCAGTGGTATTTCCAGCGTTATGTGGAACACCTGCCCAGCGCGGGCGAACTCGTGCTGTTCGACCGCAGCTGGTACAACCGCGCCGTGGTGGAGCCGGCGATGGGCTTCTGCACCAAGGCGCAATACAAGTCCTTCATGGCGGCGGTACCGGCGTTCGAGAAACTGCTCACCGACGACGGCATCATCCTGCTCAAGTATTGGCTGGCGGTGGACCAGGAGCAGCAGGAGGAACGCTTTTCCGAACGCGCCAAGGATCCGCTCAAGCGCTGGAAGCTGTCGCGCAACGACATCGCCTCGCGCGGGAAGTACGAGGAAATCGGCCATCTGCGCGACGTGATGATCGAGCGGACGCATCGTCCGAACGCGCCGTGGTTCGTGGTCGACTACAACGACCAGAAACGCGGCCGCGTGAACCTGATCCGGCACCTGCTGGAGCAGATACCGCGCCACGACGTCGCCATTCCCGAACCCAAGCTGCCCAAGCTCAAGGGCAAGCCCAGGACCGAGCACGTCACCAGCAAGGCGCTGTGGGTGCCCGACACCATGGGCTAGGCACCGACCCGGCGCGGTTCGTCGAGGTCGATGAGGGCGGCGAGCGCCCTCTTCCTGGCGACAGGCGGATCGGTGGCTCTTGGACGTGCCGTCGGCGAGGCCTTGCGGCGGCTCGGTGAAGAACGGCCAGGCCCGGGCTCTAAAGGCGCCACGGACAACGCCGATAAGCGATGAAGGCCTGCATCCGGGGTCATGGGGGAGAACGTATGCCGGCAACGGGCCCGAGGGCCACGCTGGCCGGACGGGAGCGCGACGCGATCGTCGGTCCGTTCGTGCTGGTGATCGTGGTGATGATCCTGCTGTGCGTGGCGAGCCTGGACGTGCTGTCCGCGGCGCGCGCCTTCGTGGGCGGCGAAAGCCATTGGTCGAAGGCGCAGAAGGTCGCCGTTTCCGAACTGCAGCATTACCTCACCACGTTCTCCGAGCACGAGTACCAGGCCTTTCTCGACGCCATCGCGATACCGCAGGGCGATCGCCGGGCGCGCATCGAACTGAACCGGCCCTCGCCCGACATGTCGGTGGTGAATACCGAGTTCATGCGGGGCGGCATCGACCGGGACGACGTGCCGGGAATGGCCCGGCTGTATCGCCACGCGGGTGGCCTGCCCGACGTGCGCGACGCGGTGGGCGCCTGGGCCCAGGGTGATGAACTCATCATCGAGCTGACGCGGGTGGCCGAGGACATCCACCGGCAGGCGCTCGCCGGCGAGCGCGACCGCCAGTGGATAGAACAGTCGCGCGACCGCATCCGCGTGCTCGATGCACGCCTCACTCCGCTCGAGTACGCCTTTTCCGATGCGCTGGGCAAGGCATCGCGGGAGACCGCCATGCTGTTGCGCGTGGCGCTCTGCGCGATCGGCGCCTTGCTGGTGCTGGTGGCTGCGCGTCGCGTCCGTCGCCTGCTCGAAGAGCGCGCCCGCATGGTCGAGGAACTACGCGCCAGCGACGATCGCTACCGCCTGGCCGTCGCCGGGAGCAACGACGGCCTGTGGGATTGGGATCGCGGCAGTCGACAGGTCTATCTTTCGCCACGCCTGCGCCAGATGCTCGGCATGCCCGACGAACAGGGCCCGGCGCACGGGATGGACGTCTTCCGATGGCTGCATCCGCAGGACCGCGTGGTCGCCATGCGCGCCGTGGTGGCCCACGTGCGCCGCGGCCGTCCGCTGGACCTGCAGTTTCGCGTGCCGCGTCCCGACGGGCGCATTCGCTGGTATCACGCGCGCGGCGCGTCCACCCGCGCCGTCGGCGGCATGGCCGTGCGCACGGCCGGCTCCGTCACCGATATCACCGAACGCCGTGAAGCCGACGCCCTGCTGTTTGCCGCGAAGGAACGCGCGGAGGTGACGCTGCAGTCGATCGGCGACGCGGTGATCACCACGGATGCGCATGGCTGCATCGATTACCTCAACCCCAGCGCGGAGCGCCTGACCCGGTGGTCGATGGAACTGGCGCACGGGTTGCCGGTGGCATCCCTCTGCGGTTTCGTGAGCGAGGCCAATCGCCAGCCGATTCCCGATCCGGTGCGCCAGGTGCTGCAGCGACAGGCGGCCTGGGGCTCGCCCGACAAGCTGCTGCTGGCGCATGCCGACGGCTGGTCGGTGGCGGTGGACCTCACCGTCACGCCGATCCGCGATCGCCAGGGCGCCACCAGCGGCGTGGTGCTGGTGATGCGCGACGTCAGCAGCGAGCGCGAACACGCCGCGCAACTGAGTTACCAGGCCAGCCACGATCCACTCACCGGCCTGATCAATCGCCGCGAATTCGAACGGCGCCTTGCCCACGCCCGGCACGCCGCGCAGGCCAGCGGTTCGTCGTTCGCCGTGCTTTACGTGGACCTGGACCAGTTCAAGGTGGTCAACGACACCTGCAGCCATGCCGCCGGCGATGAACTGCTGCGCCAGGTGGCCACCCTGTTCGGCTCGGTGGTCCGCGCGTCGGACGCCGTTGCGCGGCTTGGCGGCGACGAGTTCGTGCTGTTGCTGGAAGAGTGCGACGAAGCCGAGGCACGGGTCGTGGCCGAGAGCCTGCGCACCGCGATCGGCGACCATCATTTCGCCTATCGGCAGCACAGCTTCGTGATCTCCGCCAGCATCGGCATGGTGAGCATGGACGCGGCCCGCTCCACCACCGAGGACATCCTCGGCGCCGCCGACGCCGCCTGTCATCTCGCCAAGGAAAAAGGCCGCAACCGCGTGCAGGCGTATCGCCTGGACAACGACGAAGTGGTCGTGCGGCAGTCGGAAATGTGCTGGGTCGCGCGGCTGCAGCGCGCCTTGTCCACCCATCGCTTCGTGCTCTACGCGCAGGACATCGTCGACCTGCGGCAGCCGCGGAAACGAAGGCACTTCGAGCTGCTGCTGCGCATGCGTGACGAGGACGGCACGTTGATCCCGCCACGCGCCTTCATTCCCGCCGCCGAGCGCTATGGCCTGATGCCGTCGATCGACCGCTGGGTGGTGCAGGCGGCGTTTACCGGCCTGCGCACGCTGGCGGCGCGTGATCCGGCCGCCGCGCCGCCGTTGTGCTCCATCAACCTGTCCGGCACGTCGTTGTGCGACGTGGATTTCACGGCCTACCTGCGCGAACAGTTCGCCCTGCTCGGCATCGCGCCTTCGACGATCTGCTTCGAGATCACCGAAACCGCGGCCATTTCCAGCCTCTCGCGCGCCATCGCCTTCATCGAGGACATGCGCGCGCTGGGTTGCCGCTTCTCGCTCGACGACTTCGGCGCCGGCATGTCCTCGTTCACCTACCTCAAGCACCTGCCGGTGGACTTCGTGAAGATCGAGGGAAGCTTCGTGAAGGACATGCTGCACGACCCGATCGACTACGCGATGGTGGAAGCGATCAACAAGCTGGGCCATGCCACCGGCAAGCTCACCATTGCCGAATGCGTGAGTTCGGGGCCCCTGCTGGAGGAAGTGCGGCGATTGGGCATCGATTTCGCGCAGGGTTTCGTCGTCGCCGCGCCGCGCCCGTTCATGCCCTCGGACAGCACCGCCGCCGCATGAGCGGCCGGCCGCTTCAGCGCGTGTGGAAGCTGTCGGCGACGGGCGCCTCGCAGTGCTCGCGCCGCACGTCGTCCACGCGCGCGCCGGAAGGTCCGCGCCACAGCCACGACTCCAGCGCGTCCAGCGCGGCATCCGTGCCGCTGGCGATTACTTCGACGCGGCCGTCGGGCAGGTTCTCCGCGTGGCCGCGCAACCCCAGCGCCAGTGCCTGTTCACGGGTGCTGGCGCGATAGAACACGCCCTGCACCCTGCCGCTGACGAGGAAGCGCGCGGCGGCCATGGCTATTTGCCCAGGCCGATGGCCTGGCCCAGCGACGCCTCCGTCACCGGGCCCACGAAGCGTTTGGCCACCTTGCCGTCCGGACCGATCAGCCACGTGGTGGGAAGCCCGCGCGGCTCGTCGAAGTCAGTGAGCGGCTTGTCCAACGTGACCTGCGCGACCGGATAACTCACCGGATGCTTGACCAGGAAGGCCTGGATATCGGCCTTCTCGCTGTCCTCGTAGGCGAGGCCGATGGCACTCACCTTGTCCTTGTGCGCGGCGGCGAAGCGGGAGATGTCGGGCATCTCCTTGATGCACGGCACGCACCAGGTGGCCCAGAAGTTGACGATCACCCACTTGCCGCGCTGGCTGGCCAGGTCGTAGGGCTTGCCGTCGAGCGTGGTGACCTTGAGCGCGGGCTGCTCGGGCATCGCGGCCTGCGCGCTGCCGGCAAACGCCAGCACCAGACCGAGCGCGGCCAGCGGTTTCAGCAATGTCATGGATGGTGATCCTCGGATGCATTCGTTGCCGGCGATACCGGCGGGTAAGCCACGTCGAGCCGCGTGCGCAGGCTGTCATCGAGCGATTGCGCCGCGCTGTCCAGCAGCGCCACCAGCTCGGGCGGCAGCTCCAGGCCGTATTCCTGCGCGTCCCTGGAGGGGCGCAGCGGGATGCGGTAGTCGCAATGAGCATACACGCGCAGCAAATCGGTGTTGTCGAGGCTGCGGCACAAGACCCAGCCGCCGCCTTCCACGCGGCGGATCACGGCGGCACGCTCCAGGTCGGCGAAATAATTCGCGATGACGCCGTAGCCCAGCTGCGGCGCCCGGCGGCGCACGCGATCGTGGTCAAGCTGCGCACCCTCGCGATGCGCGTCGATGAAGTGTCCCAGCACCAGCAGCAGGCCGAGCAAGGCCGCGTCTTCGGGCAGGCAGGTCCGGGGTGGCTCGTAGTCGAATGCGGAAAGCGAGGCTGCCACCGACGCGCACAGGATCACGATCACCCACGAGAGGTAGATCCACAGCAGGAAGATCGGGATCGCCGCCAACGCCGCGCCATACACCTGCTGGTAGGTGTGCGCGTGATGGATGAAACGCGCGAAACCCCAGCGCGCGATCTCGAACAGCACCGCGCCGAGCAAGGCGCCGATGGCGGCGTCCTTTGGTCGTACCTTGCGGTTGGGCACCACCAGGTAGATGAGCATGAGGGTGAGGAAGGTGACGATGAACGGCAGCATCGCCAACAGGCGTTGGCCCAGCCCCAGCGTGCCGGCAGCCTCGTTGAGGATAGGCAGCGCCGTCGCATACGAGGCCACCGCCAACCCGCCCACGACCAGCACCGGACCGAGCGTGAGCGCCGCCCAGTACAACAGCACGCGCGACACCCAGCTGCGCTGGCGCTGCACGCGCCAGATGCGGTTCATGCGGTCTTCGATGCTCACCATCATGGACACCGCGCTGAAGAACATCACCAGCACGCTGATGCCGGTGAGCTTGCTGGCGTTCTCCGCGAAGCCGTTGAGGTATTCCTGCACGCGCTCGCCGGCCGCGGGCACGAAGTTGCTGAAGACGAATTCGATCAATGTGCTGCGCGCGTCGGCGAACGCCGGAAACGCGGCGAAGATCGCCAGCGAGGCGACGATCAGCGGCACCAGCGACACCAGCGTGGTGTAGGACAGCGCACCGGCGGTCTCGAAGCATTTGTCGTCGATGAACCGCTGCCAGAGGAAGTGGCTGAAACTGCGGGTGCGATCGCGATCGAAACGCAAGGCCATGGGGGTTCCCTTCTAAGGCGCCATGCAACGGTGCCCGTCCTGGCATCCACCCGGGGTGGGCATGCGTGAACCGGCGGGCTACACGAGCGTCATCGGCCGGTACACTAACCGATCACAAGCCATCGCCCAAACCATGAGCCACGACATCCTGGTCCTTTACTACAGCCGCACCGGCCACACCGCGCAGCTCGCGCGCTTCATTGCGCGCGGCGTGGAAGAGATCCCCGGCATGCGCGCGCGGCTGCGCCAGGTGCCGCCGGTGGCCCCCGTCACCGAAGTCGCCCAACCGCCCGAGCCCGAAGAAGGCGCGCCCTATGTGACGCGCCAGGACCTGGCCGAATGCGTGGGCCTGGCCATGGGCAGCCCGACCCGCTTCGGCAACATGGCGGCGCCGCTGAAGTACTTCCTCGATTCCACCGGCGCCGAATGGGCCAGTGGCGCGCTCGCCGGCAAGCCTGCCGCGCTGTTCACCGCCACCAGCACCATGCATGGCGGCCAGGAATCCACCTTGCTGACCATGGCGTTGCCGCTGCTTCACCACGGCATGCTGATCGTCGGCCTGCCCTACACCGAACCCGCGCTTACGGCGACCTTGAGCGGCGGCACGCCGTACGGCGCCAGCCACGTGGCGGGGCCGACGGGCGACAACAGCATCACCGAGCATGAACGCGAACTCGCCCGCGCGCTGGGCCGGCGCCTCGCCGATGTCGCGCGCCGCCTGGTCGCCGCCGCATGAGCACGCCCATCGCGCCCACCTATCGCCTCGGCCTCGCCGCCTGGGGCGCGCTGGTGCTGCTGCAGCTCGCATGGCACGGATGGCTGTTTCCCGCGCAGCACATGCCCATGGCACTGGTGCTCGCCATCACCGTGATTCCGTTGCTGCTGCCTCTGTTCGCGTGGCGCGACATGCGTCGGGCCCTGCTGTGGGTCGGCATCCTCAGCCTGTTCTATTTCAGCCATGGGATCAGCGAGGCGTGGAGCGCGCCGGGCGAGCGCTGGCTGGGCTGGATCGAGATCGTGCTCACCGTGACGCTGATCGGCACGCTCGGTGCCGGCGTGAAGCGCAAGCGGTCCGCGTAAACGAGCCCTCTTCCTGCAGGAGCGCACCCAGTGCGCGACCGCAGCGTTGGGCGTTGCCGCTTCGCAGGTTTTTCGCGCACTGGGTGCGCTCCTACAGGGAGAACGCCTGGCACTTGCCGAGCCGGCGCACGCCCTCGTCGATCTGCGCCGGCGATACGCCGCCATAGCCGAGGATCAGGCCGGCACGCCCGGGCGATTCCAGATAGCACGGCGAGAGCGGACGCACCGATACACCGTGCAGGGCCGCCTCGCGCGACAGCGCCACGTCGTCGGTGCCCTCGGGCAGCAAGCCCACCAGCTGCATGCCGGCGTCGGCGCCGATGATGCGCAACCTGCCGCCCAGCCATCGCTCGATGGACCGGATCAAGGCCATGCGCCGCTCACGGTAGAGCGCGCGCATCGCGCGGATGTGCCGGGCGAAATGTCCTTCGCGGATGAAATCCGCCATGGCGAGCTGGAACAGCGTGGAGGAGAACGTGTCGATCGCATCGCGCCCCGCATGGAACGCGGGCACGAGATCCCTCGGCACCACCATGTAACCCAGGCGCAGCGCCGGATACATCACCTTGCTGAAGGTGCCCACGTAGACGACGCGTCCGGCGGTATCCAGGCCTTGCAGCGACGCCACCGGCTTGCCGCCGAAGCGGTACTCGCTGTCGTAGTCGTCCTCGATGATCCAGGCATCGTCGCGCTCGGCCCAGGCCAGCAGTTGCATGCGCCGCGCGGCGCTCATGGTGGTGCCCAGCGGAAACTGGTGCGACGGCGAGATGTAGGCCGCGCGCGCGCCGCGCGCACGGCGTAGGCCGGCTTCCACGTCGATGCCGTCGCCATCCACCGGCACGGGCACCATCGGCACGCCGGCGGTGCGAAACGCCTGGTGCGCGCCGGGATAGCCCGGATCCTCCATCCACACGCGATCGCCGGCATCCAGCAGCACGTGCGCGCAGATCTGCAGCGCCTGCTGCGAACCCGTGGTGATCAACACCTGCGAGGCATCGCAGCGCACCGAACGCGACATGCCCAGGTAGCTCGCCACCGCTTCGCGCAACGGCCAGTGTCCCGCGGGATCGCCGTAACTCATCGCCTCCACGCTCAAGGTCCGCGCGTGGCGATTCACCAGGCGCGCCCATACCGGCGTGGGAAAACGGTCCAACGCCGGCATGCCCACGCGGAACGCACCCAGGCTGTCGAGCCAGGTCTGCTCGGGTGACGCCAACTGCCCGCTGCGGCGGGAGATGCGCCGCGAAGCGGGCGGCGGGTTGGCTTCATCAAGGGACCGCTGGCGTTTCGCCGCCGGCGCCATGCTGGGTATCGCCCTCGCCACGCGCGTGCCCGAACCGGTGAAGGTTTCCAGGTACCCCTCGGCCAGCAACTGGTCGTACGCACTGAGCACCGGGATGCGCGAGATGCTCAGTTCGCCGGCGAGATGACGGGTGGAGGGCACGGGTTGCCCGGGCCGCAGGTGACCATCGAGGATGGCGCGGCGAAACCAGTCCGACAGCTGCTGGTACATCGGCGTATCCGACGCCGGGTCCACCGCGACCGGTGGCAGGAAGCTCGTGCTCGCACGGGTCATCGCAATCTCCGGATGGCACCGGGCATGCCCGGCGTCGTCTCCTTGCGGGCCGCCTCCAGACGACACCGCCATGGGCCTCAAGTGGTCATATCAAATCTTAGCAAAGTGGATATTTCAGACGACCGCCCAGAGACATAGCTTGGCGCCCGTCCCGCCCATGGAAGTGCTCGTGAAGGCCCATCAACCGGTCGTCCCCACCCTGTCCCGCCTGGCCCTCTTCGCGCTGGCCTGCCTGCTGGAACTGCTTTCGTCGCCCGCTGGCGCGCTCCCCGCCGCGGACGACGTCTACTGGCAATCGCGCGAAGACGCCTGGTGGACGGGCCCCATGATGGCGAACTCGCCGGAGACGGGCGCGCCCGGGCACTTCCTTGCCGAGCCCTACCTCTACGACGTGCGCACCCCGCATGCCAACAGCTACGGTTCGCGCACCTATCTGGTCTACGGCCTCGCCAACAACTTCAGCGTCGGCGTGATCCCGGTGTTCGGTTACAACCGGGTCGATGGCGGACCCCACAGCAGCGGCGTGGGTCTGGGCGATTTCGTACTGCAGGCGCAGTATCAGTTCACCCATTTCCATGACGACAGCTGGGTGCCGAGCACCGCCATCATGCTGCAGGAAACGCTCCCCACCGGTAAGTACGACCGACTGGGCAACCGCCCCGCCGACGGCATGGGCAGCGGCGTGTACACCACGACGCTGGGCTTCAACGCGCAAACCTACCTGTGGATGCCGAACGGACGCATCCTGCGCCTGCGCCTGAACCTCACGGCGTCCTACTCTGGCGGTACCGACGTGCACGGCACGAGCGTGTACGGCACCAGCGACAGCTTTCGTGGCCATGCCCGGCCCGGCAACAGCTACGGCATCGACCTGGCGGCGGAATACAGCCTCACGCAACGCTGGGTGCTCGCGCTGGATGCGCTCTACAACCACAACGGCAACACGCGCGTCACCGGCGAAGACGTCGTCGATCCGTTCGGCGGCCCACCGCTGCCACGCGACCTGCACATGAACTCCGGTACGAGTGACTACTGGGGCGTGGCGCCGGCCATCGAATACAACTGGACGCCGAACATCGGCGTGTTGCTGGGTACCCGGGTGATCTTCGGCGGCCATCACACGCCGTCCTCGATCACGCCGGCGATCGCGCTCAACTACGTCCACTAGAGGAGTGTCGCCATGAGTCGTCCGTCGCGCATGACCCTGCTTGCTTGCTGTTCGTTCTTCGCCGTCGCCGCGGCGGCCGCGGTGGCATTGCCTTCGCGCATCGGCCTGGCGATCGCCGATCCTGGACGCCCCGCCGAAGACCGCGCGCTCGACGACAGCCGGCACGTGGCGGCAGTGCTCGCCTTCGCCGATATCCGCCCTGGCGACAAGGTGGTGGACCTGATGCCGGGCAAGGGCTACTACACGCGCCTCTTCAGCAAGCTGGCCGGGCCGGACGGCAAGGTCTACGCGCTGCAGCCGGCGGAGATGGACAAGGCGGCGCCCAAGGGCCTGCAGAGTCTGCGCAGCTTCGCGGGCACGCCCGCTTACGCCAACGTCGTGGTGCTGGTGCAGCCGGTGTCGGCGATGAGCCTGCCCGAGAAGGTCGACGTGATCTGGACCTCGCAGAACTATCACGACCTGCACGACCCGTTCATGGGCCCGCCGGACATCGCCAAGGTCGACGCCGCGCTGTTCAATGCCCTCAAGCCCCACGGCACCCTGATCGTGCTGGACCATGCGGCCGCTGCCGGCACGGGCGCCAGCCATACCGACGACCTGCATCGCATCGACCCCGCGACCGTCAAGGCGGAACTCACCGCCGCCGGTTTCCACTACGAAGGCGAAAGCAACGCGCTGCGCAACCCTGCCGACACGCACGCGCTGGGCATCCGCGATCCGTCCATCCGCAGCCATACCGATCGCTTCATCCTGAAGTTCACCAAGCCCTGACATCGTCGCGATAGGCTTGGGTTTCCCCAGCCCAGGACCATCGCGATGACCGCACCCCGCGAGCTGCTCAAGGCCGACGACATCGAGGCCATGCCCGCCACGCTCAGCATCCATCCGCTCAATCCGAACGGGGTGCGGCATCGCAAGTCGCTGGGCGATGCCACGGGGCTCACGCGGATCGGCGTGCATCGCATCGAGCTGCAGCCGGGCCACGATTCCAGCGAATACCACCGGCACCTGTACGAGGAAGAATGCGTCTACGTGCTGTCGGGGCGCGGCACCGCGCTCATCGACGACCAGCCGCACGCCGTCGGCGCCGGTGATTTCCTCGGCTTCGCCGGCAACGGGCCGGCGCACGTGCTTACCAACAGCGGCGACGAACCGCTCGTGTTGCTGGTGATGGGCCAACGACTGGCGCAGGATGTGTGCGATTACCCGCATCGGCAGCTGCGCCTGTACGTCCATGGCGACCAGGCAGACCTGGTCGATCTTGGGGCGATCCGGCCAGGCTGAGCCCGCGCATCGCCGGCATCGTGCCTATACTCGCAGCGACCGATCCGCCGGGGGCCGACCATGGGATTCGTGCAAGATCCGCCGCAGCTCGCGCATCCGTACCGCGAAGACCGCCTGCTGCACGCCATGCTGGAACGCGCCCTGCCGCCCGCGCGGCGCGCCGCGCTGGACCCTGACCTGCAGGCACTCGGCGACTACGCGCAGATGGCCTGGCAGCGCGCCTGCCGTACCACGCGACGCAAGCCAGTGCTCACGCAGTGGGATGCCTGGGGCAACCGCGTCGACCGCATCGAATTGACCGAGGCCTGGCAGGAAGGCCCGCACGTCACCACGCGGCACGCGGTGCTTGCCGCCGGCCATGAACCGAGCGAACACGCGCGCCTGGAGGAATTCGCCCGCGTCTATCTCTATCACCTGGCCAGCGAGTTCTACAGCTGCCCGCTGGCGATGACGGACGGCGCCGCCACCGCATTGAAGGCCTCGGGCAACCAGGCGTTGATCGATCGCGCGCTGCCGCACCTGTTGAGCCGCGACGCCTCCACCTTCTGGCTCAGTGGCCAGTGGATGACCGAGAACCACGGGGGTTCCGATGTCGGCAACACCGAAACCGTGGCGCGCCAGGATGCCTCCGGCCAGTGGCGCCTGTATGGACGCAAGTGGTTCAGTTCGGCCGTGGTGGGCGAAGTCGCACTCGGCCTCGCGCGTCCGGAAGGCGCGGACCAGGGCGCGTCTGCGCTCGCGCTGTTCTACGTGGAAACCATGGATGGTGCGCGCCGCAAGCCGGAGCTGACCATCGACCGGCTCAAGGACAAGCTCGGCACGCACGAGCTGCCCACCGCGGAAATCCATCTCGACGGCCTGCCGGCATGGCCACTGGGCGAACTCGCCCACGGCGTGCGGCAGGTGGCGCCGATGCTCAACATCACGCGCACCTGGAACGCCGTATGCGCAACGGCGAGCATGGCCCGCGCACTGTCGCTGGCCCGCGACTACGCCACCCGCCGCCAGGCTTTCGGCAAACCGCTGATCGCGCAACCGCTGCACGCGCAGACGCTGGCGGACATGCAGGCCGAATTCGAGGCCGCGTTCGCCCTCACCTTCGAGGTGGCGCACCTGCTCGGCCGCGTCGAGCACCGCACGGCGCAACCGCATGAAGCGACCCTGCTGCGCCTGCTCACGCCGCTGGCCAAGCTGTGGACCGGCAAGATGGCGGTGAAGCTGTGTTCCGAAGCATTGGAATGCTTCGGCGGCGCCGGCTACATCGAGGACACCGGGCTGCCGCAGTTGTTGCGCGATGCGCAGGTCTACGCGATCTGGGAAGGCACCACCAACGTGTTGTCGCTGGACAGCCTGCGTGCGCTGGCCGGCGACAACCTCGGCGCGCTGCGCACGGCGATCGAAGGCTGGCTGGCCGACAGCATCAACGCCCACGCGCGGCAGGCGATCCACGCGGCGCTGGATGCCGCCACCGCCCACCTGGACCAACACGCCAAGCAGCGCGATGCGCTGGAAGCGAGCGCGCGCGGCCTGGCATTCACCCTGGCGCGTTGCGCCGCAGCGGCCCTGCTGGCCCGGCACGACACCTGGGCGGCGCCTCACGGTGGCGCCCGCAGCGGTGCGGCCCTGCGGCGCTTCGTGGCGCACGGGCTGTCGCGGCTGGGCGCCACGGATGCCACCGATACCGCCCTGCTGCTTGGCCCCCACTGAGCAGGAAAGGCCGGCACCCGCTAAAATGGCCGCTTCCCCACCTTGCGGTTCCCGACCATGCAGCATCTGACCATCGTCACCACCGGCGGCACCATCGACAAGATCTACTTCGACGACAAGTCGGACTACAAGATCGGCGCGCCGCAGATCGGCGAGATCCTCGGTCAGCTCGGCGTGGCCTTCCAGTTCGACGTGATCCCGATCCTGCGCAAGGACAGCCTGCACATCACCGACGAGGATCGCGCGCTGGTGCGTTCCACCATCGAGGCGCAGCCGCATCGCCATGTGCTGGTCACGCACGGCACCGACACCATGGTCGAGACGGCGCGCGAGCTCGCCCAGATCAAGGGCAAGGTGATCGTGCTCACCGGGGCGCTCAATCCGGCGCGTTTCCAGGGCTCCGATGCCGTGTTCAACATCGGCTGCGCGGTCGCCGCCGTGCAGACGCTGCCCGATGGCGTCTACATCACCATGAACGGCCGCGTGTGGGATCCGTCCAAGGTGCGCAAGAACCGTGAGGCGAACCGCTTCGAGGAATCGGCCGGCTGAGCCTGCGCGACCCGTTTGCACGAGAAGGCCCGGTCATCGCTGACCGGGCCTTTTTTTGCATCGAACGCTCGCGGATTACTGGGCGATCAGGCTTGCGTCATCCAGCACGAACGAGGTCTGCAGCGACGAATCTTCCGTGCCGGTGAACTTGATCGTCACCGTCTGGCCGATATAGGCACTGAGGTCAAACGTGTGCTGGCCATAGCCCGACGCCGCGTTGAGGTTCGAATAGGTCGCCAGCGTCTTCAGCAACGTGCCGCTGCTGTTGAGCACCTGCACCGTCAGCTTGTCGTACGCCGTGGTCGTGGTGGTCTCCGCCGTGTCGACGTGCAGGTAGAACGACAGCGTCGCGGTGGTCTTGCCACTGGGAATGGTCACCTTCTGCGACACCGTATCGGTGTGCGACTGCCCGTAACCGTCAAGCCAAGCGAACCACGTACCACCGTGCGCCGTCTCGCCGCTGCAGGTGCTGTTGCTGCACAGCACGCTGGTGCTCATCGACCATGGACTCGCCGTGCCGGTCTCGAAGCCGGGATTGCCCAGCAGTTGCGAAGGCGCGCTGGAAGTCACCGTCACCGACGACGTCTTGCTCGAGGTCTTGCCGCTCGCGCTGTCCGTCACCGTCTCGGTGACGTTGTACGTGCCGGCCGCGGCGTAGGTATGACTGGGGCTGGTGGCCGAGGACGTGCCGCCATCCCCGAAGGTCCATGCGTGCGAGGAGATCGTGCCGCCGCTGTCGGTGGAGCTGTCGGTGAAGGTCGCCGTGAGCCCGCTGGTGACGAAGCTGAAGTTCGCCGTCGGCGTGCCGCCGGTCGAACCGCCACCGCCCCAGTACTGGGTCACGTAGCTGTTGAACTTGGCGATGTCCAGGCTGCCCCAGCCGGTGGTGTTGTCGAAGCCCGCCTTGGCCGTATAACCGTAGCCGTTGTAGCCATTGTTGCCCGAGGTGACGTCATGCAGCGGCGTCGCATCGGAGGGGAAATGCGCATACATGTTCTGCGTCGGCAGGCCCAGCGTGTTGCCGTTGGCCGAGAGAATGCGCGCCCAGATGCCCACGAAGATCGGCGAAGCCAGGCTGGTGCCGCCGATCTGATAGGTCTGGCCCTGGATGATGATGTTCGCGCCGGTGGACTGCGCCGCATCGAACGCGAGATCTGGCACCTGGCGCTTGGTCACCGAGGAACCCAATGCCGTGGTCTGCCAGCTGGGTGCGGTTTCATACAGGCTCACGCCGCCACCCGTGGCCCACAGCCGCTTGTTGTTGTCGCCATTGCTCGGGTCAACGGCGGCCAGGCCTTCGTTCCACACGGTTTCGCCGGTCCAGGTGGTGCCGCTGGTGCTCAGCGTGGTACCGCCCACGGCGACCACGTTCGGCGACGTCGCCGGCTCGCTCACCGAGTAGTGGCTGAGCGAGATCTCCACCGTACCGGCGGAGTTGGTGACGTAGCCCGGCGCGCCTTCGGTCGGATCATTCGACCACTGGTAGACGCCCGCGTCGCCCGACGCGATCGAGAAGGTCTGGCCCTGCGCCACGGCCTGGGCAAAGATCTTGTCGTCGGCCGCCTGCGTACCGGAGCTGTTGGCGGCGGATTCGTCCTCGCCCAGCGACACGTTGATCACCTTCGCCACGTTGTCGGTGACGGCGCGGTTGTACGACGCCGTGATGGCCGCGTCGGTAAGGCAGCTGTCGTTCGAGCAGTTCGGCGCGGAATAGAAGATCAGCTTGCCCACGCCACCGGAGGTGCCAACGATGGTCTGGCTGTCCAGGTTCCACTCGCCATCGCCATTGGGATCGTCCGCGTAGGTGTTGCTGCCCGTCTTCACCACCTGCGTGTTCACCGTGCCCATGCCCGCATTGCTGGTGAAGGTGCCGAGGTCGGTGATGGTCTGGGTCATGTCGCCCCAGGTGATGATGCCCACCGTGGTGGCGGATGCCGTGGGCGTGCCACCCGCGTCATAGATCGCCGGGAAATCGGTCGGGCTGTGCGACACCTGGCTGGCTGTCGCCTGCACGCCCACGTGATTGGCGCCGGCATGCGGCTGCACCGGGCCGAGGATGCGGTGCATGGTGTGCGGCACGTTGACGTTCTGCAGGCCGAGCACCGCATCGACGATGCCACCGAGCGCCTGCGGCACCTGCACGTCGGCATCGTTGGCGATGCGCTGCTTGCCGCCATAGGCGAACGTGCGCATGGTGGTGCGGAACGCGGCGTTCACCGTGTTGGCATTGCCGTCCGCCGACACCAGCAGGTTGTTGGAGGCCACCTGCACGTTGGTAAAGCCGGACTGGCGCAGGTGCGCGGCGACCTTCGCGGCATCCGCGTCCGTCGGCGCGTAGCGTGCCTTGAACTGCGCAGGCGTCAGGAAATGATGGTACTGCGAGCTTGCCGGATCATTGACCGCATGCAGGAACGCCTCCAGCTCATCCACGTTGCGCAGGTTCAAACTGACCTCCACATGCATGGGCTTGCTGGCTTCCAGCGGCGCCACCGTGGCGGCATCCACGGTGGGTGCGCCATGCAGGCTCAACGTCCACGCCGCTTGTGTCGTCGCCGCCGTGGCTGGCGCCACGCTGCGCGTCATCGCGGCATGGGTGCGCGTGCCCACCCACGCGTCGACGCCCGCCGCGTGCGCGGCGCCTCCGGCCATCGCGAACGATACGGCCAGCGGCAGCAGCGCCTTTCGTACTGCCTTTCCCCGCAAATCGATACGAACAGTCATTCTTGTCTCCTTGACATTTTTTGAGGACAAAACCGTCCCGTGCCGCGCGTTATGGCGCCGCATGGACCTTGGTTGCCGCGGTGGACGCGGCCTCAGCTCTGGTGACTGTCTTGCGATCCGATAGGCGCCAGTACTCGCCTTCCCCCTGCCATCCCTGGAACGTTGTGTGCTGGCGCAGACTCGCTAAACGACGCTCACGCGATCGAATGCCGGTGTTGGCGTCGCCAATGGACCATCCGTCAACCCTCCCGTCGTCGGATCAATTGACGCTAATCAAGAAAATGCGGAGCGTCAACGCTGGCGAAGGGTTTTCGCGACAGGCACCCAAACAAGCAAATTGATGCGGATTTTCCAGTTTGAAACGCCATATTTTGCGTTTCTTGCGACAGGCTTTCGGATGCGCTCACGCGCGCGCAAAAGCTTCGATTCAAGGACTTGCGCGAGCAGCCCGGACGGGCACGTTCGTATCAGCAGAATCGGAGAATGGCGACCTGCTTCATTTCACTCGATCTCAATTTTTTCGCGCAACGCGACACGGCAACGGCGCCATGCCACCACGTGGCGCGAAAGAAGTTGCGCGCATTTGGCGACCTGGATCACATCGGCATTTGACATAGATAAATCGATATTAAATTTCGCTGTCGCTCCTTCGCGGGTTTCGTGGCTCGCGAGATGAGCGCTTCATCATTCCGTGTGCCTCACGCACAAAAAGGGGCGCGATGGTTCACCGCGCCCTTCGTGTCGCAAAAAGAAAACCGATCAGCCGAACAACGCGCGCCCCACGATCAGCGGATCGGCCAAGCCAACCACCTGGCCATTGCGATTGGCGTACGGCAGCCGATTGAGGACGTAGCGCATGGCGTTGAGGCGTGCGCGCTTCTTGCAGTCGGAGCGGATGACGATCCACGGCGAGTCCGCCGTGTCGGTGTGCGCGAACATCGCCTCCTTGGCCCACGTATAGGCCTCCCACTTGTCGAGCGAGGCAAGATCCACGGGGCTGAGCTTCCATTGCTTCAGCGGGTGCAACTTCCGTTCGCCGAAGCGGCGCCGCTGTTCTTCCTGGCTCACCGAGAACCAGAACTTGAAAAGGTGGATGCCACTGTTCACCAGGTGCCGCTCGAACTCCGGCACCTGCCGCATGAAGTCCTCGTACTCTTTCTGCGTGCAGAAACCCATCACGTGCTCGACGCCTGCCCGGTTGTACCAGCTGCGGTCGAACAGCACGATCTCGCCGGACGTCGGCAGGTGCTGGATGTAGCGCTGGAAATACCACTGGCCCCGCTCGGCCTCGGTGGGCTTCTCCAGCGCGACCACGCGCGCGCCGCGCGGATTGAGGTGTTCCATGAAGCGCTTGATGGCGCCGCCCTTGCCCGCCGCGTCGCGCCCCTCGAACAGGATCACCACGCGCTGGCCGGTCTCGCGCACCCATGCCTGCAGCTTCAGCAGTTCGACCTGCAGCCGGTATTTCTGCTTCTCGTAATTGCGGCGCGACATCTTCTGCCGATACGGATACTCGCCCTTGCGCCATCCCGGCGAGAGTTCCTCGTCCGGATGGCGACTGCCGCCATGCCGAAGGTTCGGGTCGCCCTCCAGCACCAGGGTGCGAAAGCGCGTGGCATCGTCGGGCGACAGGCCATCGAGGATGGTCCTCACGCTGTCGAGCAAGGTATCCGCGTCGTGCGTGGCCGCCTGCACCAGTATGTCCTGCGTGCTGTCGGCCATCTCGGCCTGCGCCGACGCGATGGCGTCGTCGACGCGGCGGCGCTCGGCGGCCTGGCTGCCGCGTGCCGGCGCTGTAGCGATATCGATGGACGCCGCATCGTCTGCTACGACGCCGGCATCCGTCATGTTGTCCGTTTCGGACACGTGCGGAAGCATGGTTGACGACATCTCGTCACCCCGAATGTTTGGTTGAGGGAAGGCGCCGCGCATGCGGCGTGCGCAGGACAGATGCTGCGCTCAGGCCGCCGATGCGCGACGCAGGATGACGTACAGCTGGTCCTTGAGCAGCAGCTTTTCCTTCTTCAGCTGCTCGATGGCCAGCGCGCCGGCGGGCGCGATGCCCATTTCCATGTTCTTGATTTCCTGGTCCAGCTCGTTGTGGCGATGGAACAGGCGAGAGAAGTGAGGATCACGGCCCTTCAGCTCGGTGATCAGATCGCGGAACTCAGGAAACATGTGCTCTCCATGACTTGGGTCAGACTGCGTAGCAGTCTGCCGTCGATGGAAGCCGAGGGTGTTGATGTGAGGCAGGTACGTGCGGCGCGCTTGCCGCGCTCAGGCAGCCGTGCGGCATGGTAGGAGCGCACCCAGTGCGCGACCGCGGTGCAACGGATTCACCGCTCCGCAGGCTTATCGCGCACTGGGTGCGCTCCTACAAAGGCAAGCACTGGGTGCGCTCCTGCAAAGCAAGAGGCGGCTTAAAGCATGCCGGTTTCGAGCTTCGCGATATCCGACATCATGGAGTGGTTCCACGGCGGATCGAACACGAGGTCGACGTCGGCCTCTGCAACGGTGGGGATGAGTTCCAGCTTGGTGCGCACGTCGTCGACGAGGATGTCGCCCATGCCGCAGCCCGGCGCGGTCAGCGTCATCTTCACGTAGACCTTGCGCTTCTCCGGCTCGATCTGCTCGATGCTCACGTCGTAGACGAGGCCAAGCTCGACCACGTTGATCGGAATTTCCGGGTCGAACACGGTGCGCAGCTGCTGCCACACCAGCGCTTCGACGTCGGCATCGCTGGCGTCCACCGCCAGTTCGATCGGCGGGGGCGGTTCCTTGCCCAGGGCGTCGGCGTCGTTGCCGGCGATGCGGAACAGGTTGCCCTCCACGTACACCGTGAAGCTGCCGCCGAGCGCCTGGGTGATATAGCCCACCTGCCCCGCGGGCAAGCTCACCGTCTCGCCCTGCGGCACCATGACCGCCTGGCAGTCGCGCTCCAGGGTGAAGGGTTCGCTGCTAAGACTGAAACCGCTCATGCCGAATCTCATCGATGGGCGCGGTGAAAGGGGCGCGCCAAACCACATAGTATGCCGCCTCCCGGCCGCACATTCCCCACATCAGGCCAGACCGGACCGAACTCAAGACCGCCGGACCACGCCATGACGCCCCAATCCGGCGCCGCGCTATGATGGGGGTTTTACGCCAGAGAAGAACCCGTGCCCGCCGCCCTGCTTTTCCCTTGCCTTTCATGAACGCTCGGGTCGCGTTCGCCTGGCTCCTCGCCGCTGTCAGCGCCGTCATGCTCGGCCTGGCCGCCGGCGCCGTGTGGATGGTGCCCACGCTTTACCTGCAGCGTCCGCTGCCCTGGCTGGCGGTGCTGGTCGGCTGGCTGCTCGGCAAGGCCATTCGCCACTGGGTGCGCCCACCGGGTCCCGGCGCCGCCCTGCTGGCGGCCATGGCCGCATTGACGGCGGCGCTCTACGTGAACCTGCTGACCGCGGCCGCGCGCATCGCAGGGCTGATGGGCCTGGGGTTGGTCGACACGCTGCGCACCGCCGGTTTTGGCCTGCTGCTGCAGCTCGCCGAACTCGGCAGCATGCCGACGGACGATGTCTGGTACGCCATCGGCATGGGCCTGGCCGCCCTTGCCGCCGGCCGGGCGACAAGGGCAAAGACGGACGCCTGAGCGCCCGTCAGCTTTCCAGCGACTTGAGTTCCGATACCAGCTGGCTCGCCGCGGCCTGGCCATCGCCGTAGAGCATGCGCGCGTTGTCCGCATAGAACAGCGCGTTCTCGATGCCCGCGAAGCCGGTGCCCTTGCCGCGCTTGACCACGATCACCTGCCTGGCATCCGCCACATCGAGGATGGGCATGCCGTAGATCGGCGACGAGGGATCGGTCTTGGCCAGCGGGTTGACCACATCGTTGGCGCCGATCACCAGCGCCACGTCGGTGTTGGGGAATTCCGGATTGATGTCGTCCATGTCGGCGATGAGGTCGTAGGGCACGCCCGCCTCCGCCAGCAGCACGTTCATATGGCCGGGCATGCGTCCCGCCACCGGATGGATGGCGAACTTCACCTTCACCCCTCGCTCGATCAGCAGCTTGGCGAACTCCCACACCTTGTGCTGCGCCTGCGCCACGGCCATGCCGTAGCCCGGCACGATCACCACGCGCTCGGCATAGGCCATCATCACGGCGGCATCGCTGGCCTCGATCGGCTTCTGGCTGCCGCCGATGGCCTGCGCTTCACCGGCCGTGGCGCCGAAGCTGCCGAACAGCACGTTGCCGATCGAGCGGTTCATCGCCTTGGCCATCAGCTGGGTCAGCAAGGTACCCGCCGCGCCCACCACGGTGCCGGCGATGATCATCGCCTCGTTCTGCAGCACGAAGCCCTCGAAGGCCACGGCCAGGCCGGTGAAGGCGTTGTACAGCGAGATCACCACCGGCATGTCGGCGCCACCGATGGGCAGCGTCATCATCAGGCCGAACATCAGCGCAAGTACGAAGAACACCACGATCAGCGGCATCGACAGCTGGCCGCCGGCGATCATCGCGCCAAGCACGACCGCACCCGCCAGCACCAGCATGTTCACCGCGCGCTGGCCGGGGAACACGAAGCGCTTGTCCAGCCAGCCCTGCAGCTTGGCAAAGGCGATCAGCGAACCGGAAAAGCTCACCGAACCGATCAGGGCGCCGAGCACGGCCAGCGCCAGCTGGGCCGTTCCCGGCGTCGCGGTGCCGCTGGCGGTGAATTCGCCGCCGTCC
Organism: Dyella sp. EPa41; assembly: GCF_016586165.1. Lineage (GTDB taxonomy): Bacteria > Pseudomonadota > Gammaproteobacteria > Xanthomonadales > Rhodanobacteraceae > Dyella. The sequence continues at coordinate 38,050 of NZ_BCPR01000025.1, forward strand.
AGCAGGGTGACCGCCGCGCCGGCATAACTGAACAGCTCGGTGGCGCCGATGGCCGCCGCGGCGCCGCCACCCATGCCGTTGTAGAGGGCCACCATCTGCGGCATGGCCGTCATCGCCACCCGGCGCCCCGACCACCAGGCGGCCGCCACGCCGATCAGCACGGCGGCCAGGATCAGCCCGCGGTTATGCATGTCCGGCAGGGCGAAGGTGGCGATCACCGCCACCAGCATGCCCACGCCGGCCCACACGATGCCGCCCCGCGCCGTGCGGGGGGAGCTCATGCGCTTGAGACCGAGGATGAAGAGAAGGGCAGCGAGGAAGTAACAGGCCTTGATCACGATCGGCAGCCAGGCCATTACTTCGCCTCCTTGCCGGCGGCGGGCTTGCTGGACTTGAACATCTCCAGCATGCGCTCGGTGACGACGTAACCGCCGGCCGCATTACCGGCACCAAGGAGTACACCCAGGAAGCCGATGGCGATCTCGAACGGGGTCTGCGCATGCCCTAGCGCGATCATGGCGCCGACCAGCACAATGCCGTGAATGAAGTTGGAACCCGACATCAGCGGCGTGTGGAGAATCACCGGTACCCGGGCGATGATCTCGTACCCCGTGAAAGCGGCCAGCATGAAGATGTAAAGCGCCAGGAACCCGTCGATCATGACCCCTCCCCGCCAGGACACCGTTGTCCCCGCATCATACGGGTGCGGGTCAACCCGTGCGAGCCTCGGACGTTGATGCACAGAGACGTACCGATGGAGTCTCAGCATGCCCGATCCGGCGAAGCGGACGATGACGCCATGACCAGCGCCGTATCCACTCTCGACGCCGAACTGCTGGCCGAAGACGTTCGTGCGGTGCCTGTTTCGATGGACGCTTTCCTGGCGCAGGTCGAGCGCCGAGCTTTCCGCATGGCCGAGCTGAACCTCGGCCACCGGGAGGACGCGCTCGACGCCGTGCAGGACGCCATGCTGCGCCTGGTCAAGCATTACAGCGACAAGCCACCGCAGGAATGGACCCCGCTGTTCTGGGGCATCCTGCGGCGGCGCATCGTGGACCTGCAGCGTCGGCGCAAGGTGCGTTCGATCGTGGTCGGTTGGCTGGGCGGCCGGGACGAAGACGGCGAGGACCTGCCGGCCTGGGAGCCGGCCGATACGGGGCCGGGCCCCCTGGAACGATTGCACGACTCGCAGTCGTATGCGGACATGGCAGCGGCCGTGAAACTGCTGCCCCAGCGCCAGCGCGAGGCTTTCATGCTGCGCGTGCTGGAAGGCCTGGACGTGGCGGAAACCGCGCAGGCCATGGGCTGTTCGGAAGGGAGCGTAAAAACACATCTGTCGCGCGCGCTGCAACGTCTGCGCGACCAACTGGAGGACTGGCGATGAATGCGCCCGACAACCATCTGGAACGCCGCGCCCGCGAGCTTTACCGCGAGGCGGCGCGTCAGCTCGACCCGGCGGCCGCCGCACGGCTGCGCGCGGCACGGCGTGCCGCGCTGGCAGGCGCCGATGGCTCGTCGCTGGCCCAGCGACTGCTGCAACTGCTGTTGCCGGCGGGTGCCTTCGCGGCCATCGCCTTTGCCGCGCTGATGCTGTCCTCGCCCGTCCAGGGCCCGACCGGCGGTGCCGCAGCCGGCCTTTCGCCGATGACCGAAGCCGATGGCGAGCTGCCGCCGGATGCGGCAGCGGCCGATCCGGCCCTTTACCAGAACCTGGATTTCTACGGATGGCTGGCCAAGAACGGCAACAGTCAGGCGAGCCGGTGACCATGCGTCGAAGTCGTGTGTTTCTGACGCTGTTGTTGGTCATCGGGCTGGGCGGCTTCGCCTCGTCCAGCCTCGCGCAAAACGCCCCTCCTCCGCCTTCGCCGGGGCTCGTGCCACCTCCGCCGCCTGGCTCGCCGCCGGGTCCCCGTCCATGGAAAAGCCTGACGCCGGACCAGCGCGACATCCTTTCGCCGCTGGCCGACAAGTGGGATTCGTTTCCGCCGCAACGCCAGGCGCGCATGCTGGAGCGGGCACAGCAATGGCAGTCGCTGCCGCCGAACCAGCGCCGCGAGATCCGCGAGCGCATCGACCGCTGGCAGAAGATGACGCCCCAGCAGCAGGAAGAAGCGCGCGAGAACAGTCGCCGCTTCCAGCAGCTGCCGCCTGAAGAACGCGAGCAGCTGCATGCCGCGTTCCAGCACTTCCAGGAGCTGCCGCCGGACCAGCGCGACCAGCTGCTGCGGCGCTGGCACAAGGAGATGCGCGGCGGCCCGATGGGCGGCCCCGGACCGCATGGCATGCCGCCACCGCCGCCCCCGGGTGGTCCCAGGCACTAAAGAAAAAACCCCGCCGAAAGCGGGGTTTTTTCATGATGCCGAAGGCAACGGACTACTGCTGGAAATGCAGCTCGCCATTGCGCGTCACGCAGCTCTTGGCGACCAGCTCGTCGTTGAAATCGGGGGCCAGCGTATCGCCCTTCACCAGCAACTCGAGGAAGTTGTATACGTTGCGCGCATACATTTCCGATGCATGCAGCGGCGCACCCGCGGGCAGGTTCAACGGGCCGAGGATGGTCACGCCCTGGTGCTCCACCCGCTGGCCCGGTTGCGTGAGTTCGCAGTTGCCGCCGCCCTCCGCGGCCAGGTCGACGATCAGGGCGCCGGGCTTCATGCCCTCGACCATGGCGGCCGTGATGATCTTAGGCGACGGCCGGCCCGGCACCGCCGCGGTGGTGACGATCACGTCGACCGACTTCAAGTGCTCGGCCAATGCCTGCTGTTGCGCCGCGCGCTCTTCCGCGGACAGCTCGCGGGCGTAGCCGCCACTGCCCGCAGCGCTCACGCCCAGCTCCACGAACTTGGCGCCCAACGACTCCACCTGCTCGCGCGTTTCCGGGCGCACGTCGTAGCCTTCGGTCTGCGCGCCCAGGCGGCGCGCGGTGGCGATGGCCTGCAGACCCGCCACGCCGGCGCCCACCACCAGCACGCGCGAAGGACGGATGGTGCCGGCCGCCGTCGTCAGCATGGGGAAGAACTTCGGCGCCGACTCGGCCGCGATCAGCATCGCCCGGTAACCGGCCACGGCCGCCTGCGAACTGAGTACGTCCATCGCCTGCGCGCGGGTCGTGCGCGGCAGCAGCTCGAGCGCGAATGCCGTAAGGCGGCGCTTGCCCATCGCGGTGATGCGCACGGCGGCGCCGTAGGGGCGCAACTGCCCGACCACGATGCTGCCTTCGCGCAGGCGCTCCCATGTCGCGTCGTCCGGCGGCAGCACGCAGGCGAGCACATCGGCCTGCGCGAGCACGGCATCGGCATCCGCGAAATCGGCGTCCGCATAGCTGCTGTCGGGGAAACCCGCGGCAGCGCCTGCACCGTGCTCGAGCAATACGCGTACACCTTTGCCGCGCAACTTCTTGGCCACTTCCGGGGTGATGGCTACCCGGCGTTCGCTGGCGGCGGTTTCGCGCAATGCAGCCACGGTGATCGACATCGTGCATCCCCTGCGGAAAGGTCCATGCATCCTAGGGCAACACCGGGCAAGTATCACCATCGTCACCACCCCGGCTGTCCGCGGGCCGCCTGTCCGTCGGCTCGACGGCAGGTGGAGGGCCTCCGGAGTGATAACCCGAAAGGCCGCCGCGGCCGATCTTCCCGGCGCCGCTCGACACGCCTTGCTGGCCTTCCAGACATCATGGCGATGGCGATACTTGCCCGGTGCTGCCCTGAGCGATGCGTCCATGCATGAACCGCCGGCCACTTGCGGCTGGCGCCGGGTCGGAGTTAACTGACGCGCCACCGGCAACGAAGTCGCATCCGTCGGCCGTGGCGATGGGGGTCCCGCCATGGAGATCCCGATGACTGAAGTCGTTGTTTCCGATGTCCTGCTGAACCTCGCGCGCCAGGCGCGCGAAAACGCCTATGCGCCCTACTCCCGCTTCCTCGTCGGCGCCGCGCTGCTCACCCGCGACGGCCGGCATTTCACCGGCTGCAACGTGGAAAACGCCTCGTATGGGCTGTGCAATTGCGCGGAGCGCACCGCGTTGTTCGCAGCCGTGGCGGCCGGCTGCAAGCCGGGCGATTTCCTCGCGCTGGCGGTGACCGGCGATACGCCAGGCCCGATCAGCCCCTGCGGCGCCTGCCGCCAGGTGATGGCCGAGCTGTGCGATGAAAGCATGCCCGTGTGGCTGGGCAATCTCACGGGCGCCGTGCAGGCAACCACGGTGGAAGCGCTGCTGCCTGGCTCGTTCAAGCTGGCCACTGCCCGCTGAGACGCGGCGAAGGATTCGCCTCCCGTCGCCGGGGGGATTAGCATGACGGCTTTGCCTCACCCGATGTCCGCCATGCCCCATCCCCTTTCCCTGCTTCAGCAGCGCCATTCGGCGCCTTCGCGCCAACTTGGCGAACCCGGCCCGGGTGGCGACGAGCTCGAGGCCTTGCTGCAGGCATCTGTTCGCGTGCCGGACCACGGCAAGCTGGTGCCGTTCCGGCTGGTGCTGCTGCGCGGCGACGCCAAGCGCACGTTTGGAGAACGGCTCGCCCGGCTCTCGCTGCGCGTGAACCCGGACATGCCCGAATCCAAGCGCGAGAAGGACCGCACGCGGTACGACTTCGCCCCGCTGGTCGTGGTGGTGGTCGCTCATGTCGACGCCGCAAGCAAGGTACCGGTGATCGAGCAGGAGCTCAGCGCCGGCTGCGTCGCCTACAACCTGCTGCTGGGCGCGCAGGCCCTGGGCTACGGCGCACAGTGGCTTACCGGCTGGGCTGCCTACGACCGCGAGGCGGCCGGCATTCTCGGCCTGGCGGACAACGAGCATGTGATCGGCTTCGTGCACATCGGTACGCCGCAGATCGAGGTGCCCGATCGCGAACGCCCCGAACTCGACGACGTGGTGCGCGCATGGACGCCATGAGCCGTCCAGCCGTCCATTTGATCGACGGCAGCCTGTACGTGTTCCGTGCCTGGCATTCAATGCCGGACGAGTTCCACGACGCGGACGGTCACCCGGTCAATGCCGTGCATGGCTTCACGCGGTTCCTCTGCGAACTGCTGGAACGGGTGAAGCCAGGGCATCTGGCGGTGGCTTTCGACGCATCGCTCACCACGTCGTTCCGCAATGCCATTTATCCGGCCTACAAGGCCAACCGGGAGTTGCCGCCGCCGGATCTGGAACGCCAGTTCGTGCTGTGCCGCGAAGTGGCCGAGGCACTGGGCATACCGGTGCTGATCGACCACACCTACGAGGCCGACGACCTGATCGGCAGCGCGCTGTGGAGCCTGCGTGGCCATGGTTTCCGCAGCGTGATCGTGTCGGCCGACAAGGACTTCGGCCAGCTGCTGGGCGAATTCGACGAACAGTGGGACTACGCGCGCAATCTGCGCTGGGGTCCGGCGGGCGTACTGGAAAAACTCGGCGTGCATCCGCACCAGGTGGCGGATTACCTCGCCCTGTGCGGCGATGCGGTCGACAACATTCCCGGCGTGCCCGGCATCGGCGCCAAGACGGCCGCCGCCCTGCTTTCGCATTTCGGCAGCCTGGATGCCTTGCTGGAGCGCGTGGACGAAGTGCCCTTCCTGCGCATCCGGGGGGCGGCCAGTTGCGCGGCGAAACTGCGCGAGCACGCCGACAGCGCGCGCCTGTACCGGCAGCTCACGCGCATCGCGCTGGATGCGCCGGTGGCCGAACAAGCCGAGGCCCTGCTGCGTCGCCGTGGCGAGGCCGCCATGATGGACGAGCTGTGCGAACGACTGCGTTTCGGGCCGCTGACGCGCACGCGGTTGAAGGCCCTGCTCACCGGCTAGCCCCGTCGCTCTTTGTAGGAGCGCACCCAGTGCGCGAAAAGCCTATGGAGCGGTGACGCCGCAACTCCGCGGTCGCGCACTGGGTGCGCTCCTACAGTTTTTCGCCTTGGGCAGCCGCCAGGATGGACGAGCTGTGCGAACGACTGCGTTTCGGGCCGCTCCATGCGGTTGAAGGCCCTGCTTCATCCGCTGGCCCCACCGCTCTTTGTAGGAGCGCACCCAGTGCGCGAAAAGCCTATGAAGCGGTGACGCCGCGACTCCGCGGTCGCGCACTGGGTGCGCTCCTACAGTTTTTCGGCCGACGCAGGGAACCGGCGGGGCGCGGTAGCATGGGCGCATGCAAGGCGTCCCCTCCCAACTCACTTCCCGACGCGATGCGGCCGAGTTCAGGCTGGCCTCGCACCGGGATGGCGTGGAGCTCTATCGCGCGCACATCGTGCGGCATGCCTTTGAGCCGCATACGCACGATGGCTTCGGGCTGGGCGCGATCGAGTCGGGCGTGGAACGTTTCCGCTATCGCGGCGCCGAGCATCTCGCGCCACCGGATTCGGTGGTGATGATGAACCCCGACGAGCTGCATACCGGCCACGCCGAAACCGAAGACGGCTGGCGTTACCGGATGGTCTATATCGAGCCGCAGGCGGTCGCCGATGTCACCGGCGAACCCGGCTGGTGGTTCAACGACGTCGTGCGCGAAGACCTGCCCGGCGCACGGCGCGTGACCGTGCTGCTGGATGCCTTGTGGCAGGCGCGCGAGCCGCTGGCCTTCGACAGCCTGCTGCTGGAACTGCTGACGCTGTTTCGGCGACATGCCCGCGTGCCGCGCAAGGCAATGGACGGCGGCAGCGTCCGCTTTGCGCCGGTGGTGGACTATCTGCACGCGCATCTCTCGCAGCGATTGACGCTGGACGAGCTGGCCCACGTGGCCGGGTTGAGCCCATTCCACTTCCTGCGGCAGTTCCAGGCCCGCCACCACGCCACGCCGCAGCAGATGCTGATGGCGTTCCGGCTGGCCGAAGCGAAGCGGCAACTGGCGCGAGGTGGACGTCCGGCGGATATCGCTGCCGCAGTGGGCCTTGCCGATCAGGCGCATCTCACGCGGGCGTTCGCCAGACGCTATGGCGTCACGCCCGCGAGATACCAAAGGGAATTGCAGCGGTAGGCCGGACGGCTCTTCGTAAGAGCGCACCCAGTGCGCGAAAAGCCGATGGAGCGGTGACGCCGTGACTCCGCGGTCGCGCACTGGGTGCGCTCCTACAGTTTTCGGCCTTGGGCAGCCGCCAGGATGGACGAGCTGCGCGAACGACTGCGTTTCGGGCAGCTCCATGCGGTTGAAGGCGCTGCTCGGCAGGCCCCCACCGCTCTTTGTAGGAGCGCACCCAGTGCGCGAAAAAGCCTATGGAGCGGTGACGCCGTGACTCCGCGGTCGCGCACTGGGTGCGCTCCTACAGGGAGGGCAGCCTTCGGAGCAATCTGGTACAAGACGCCCCTCCCGCAGTACGGCACGCTGCTTGCCATGTGGACAGGCATTCTCTACGCACTTGCCGCCGGCCTGATGTGGGGCCTGGTATTCGTCAGCCCCTTGCTGTTGCCGGACTATCCGGCGGCGCTGCAGTCGGTGGGGCGCTATCTGGCCTTCGGCTTGATCGCGCTGCCGCTGGCATGGGTGGACCACCAGGCGCTGCGGCAGCTCCGTCGCGCCGACTGGATCGAGGCGCTGAAACTGGCCGCGGTCGGCAACCTGCTGTACTACCTGTGCCTCGCCAGCGCGATCCAGCGTGCGGGGGCGCCGCTACCCACCATGATCATCGGCACGCTGCCGGTGGTGATCGCCATCTGCGCGAACCTTCGCAATGCGCGCCGCGACGGGCGCCTCCCGTGGGCCTGGCTTGCGCCCTCTCTGCTGCTGATCGCCACCGGCATCGCCTGCGTGAACCGGGCCGAGCTCATGGCGATGGAGCGGCAGGCCGCGGTCGATGTCACACGCTACGTGCAGGGCGCCTTGCTCGCCTGTGGCGCGGTGGTGTGCTGGACCTGGTATCCGCTGCGCAACGCCGACTGGCTGCGCCATCACGCCGACCGCCGCCCGCGCACCTGGGCGACGGCGCAAGGGCTTGCCACGCTGCCGCTTGCGCTGGCCGGTTACGTGCTGCTGTGGATTTTCATGGGGGCGAGCAGGCAGCCTTTCGCCATGCCGTTCGGTCCGCACCCGTTGCGCTTCATTGGCCTGATGGCGGCCATCGGGCTGTTCGCCTCCTGGCTGGGTACGCTGTGCTGGAACGCCGCGAGCCAGCGCCTGCCCACCGCCTTGGCGGGCCAGCTGATCGTGTTCGAGACGCTGGCCGCGCTGGGCTATGCGTTTGCGCTGCGCGGCCAGGCGCCGGGATCGTTGACGCTGGCCGGCGTCGCGCTGCTGGTGATCGGCATGATGTGGGCGGTGCGGATCCGGCCGCGTCCGGTCGAGGTACCGGCCGAAGGCTGAGCCGCATGGCCGTGCATCGATGAGGTTGTGACTGCCACATGGTCACGGCACCATGGTGGTTTCCTTGTTGCCTGCGGCCATGCCCATGAATTCACCCGAACGCAGCCCTGTTCCCGACGACGCCAGTGCGCCGGTGGAAACCCTCTACGTCGGCAAGTGGCTGAGCCTGCGCAAGCGCGGCCGCTGGGAGTTCGCCGAGCGCAACAACCCGGGCGGCGCGGTGATCATCCTGGCGGTCACGCCCGAGGACAACGTGCTGTTCGTGGAGCAGTACCGCGTCTCCATCCTCAAGAACACCATCGAGATGCCCGCCGGCCTGGTCGGCGACCTGCATGCGCACGGCGACGAGGACGCCCTGCTGGCCGCGCGCCGCGAACTGGAAGAGGAAACCGGCTACCGCTGCGGACGCCTCGACTTCGTGCATGAAGGCCCGTCGTCCTCGGGCATGAGCACGGAAATGATCGCCTTCGTGCGCGCCTGGGACCTGGAAAAGGTGGGACCCGGCGGCGGTGACGAAACCGAGAACATCGTGGTGCACGAGGTGCCACGCCAGGAGGCCGGGCATTGGCTGTTCGCGCGCGCGGCCGAGGGCTACTCGATCGACCCGAAGCTGTTTGCCGGCCTCTGGTTCATCGAACACACCGAGCTGCGCCCGCGAACCTGAACGGCCCGACCGGGTGGGCTAAAGAATCCGGCGGGACCGCCGATGTTTGTCATGTCGTTCCTCTTTTCGACCTGACCCCATCGACGGATTCCGCCCATGAAGACCCTGATCGCCTCCGCGCTGCTCCTGTTCGCTCCGTTGGCCGCCCACGCCGCCTGCGCTCCTACCGACTTCGCCGTTGAAGGCTTCAAGATGAAGCTCGTCGGCAGCGGCATGGGCGCCCGCCTGAGCCTTGCCGGCCAGCTGGTCAACCATTGCGCCCAGCCGGCCGCCGCCCAGGTCGCCATCGACGCCAAGGACGGTTCCGGCAAGGTCCTGCAGTCCAAGAAGGGCTGGCCGGCCGGTACCACCAACATCGCCCCGGGCCAGTCGGTCGAATTCGACCTGGGCCGCCTGTTCCGCTTCGACCCGGACATGCAGTCCTACACCGTCGGCATCGCCGACGTGCGTACCTGGTAAGCCTTCTTTCATACCTTGTCTTGCTTGAGGCCCCGCTCGGGGCCTCTTTTTTTGTCCGCGCTCCAATGGCACCCTCGTTGTTTTGTGACGCAGTTCAAGTTTCGAGAGCTGCGGTCGATAACCAGGCTTGACCGGCGGACACCGATCATCCCGTCGGCCTTCACGCAGCCCAGCGTCCATCGAGGGATGGCACCAGGGAGACCCATGCATCTGGACATACCGACCCTGACCCTAGTCAGCCTGCTGATGGGCATAGGTGCCTCGATCGGTTTCACGTCGCTGATGACCGTCCTGCACAACCAGGTCGTGCTGCGCATCTGGGTGGCCGGCATCTGGATAAGCACCGTGGGCGTCACCCTGATCGGCTTGCGCAACCACATCCCCGACCTGCTCTCGATCGTGGTGGGCAACGCCCTCCTGGTCACCGCCAACATGCTCACGCTCAAGGGCATCGCCATGCACCTGGGGTTGCCGCTGCGCCTGCACTGGCCGGCGGCGCTGGTGGTCGCCTACTCGTTCTGCATGGCCTGGTTTGCCTACGCCGTGCCCAGCCTGGGGACGCGACTGGTGATCGGCAGCCTGCAGGCGATGTCGTTCAATTTCGCCTATGCCTATCTGCTGCTTCGCTACAGCAAGCGCGACATCCGCATCAGTTGCCGCATTGCCGCGGCGGTGATGATCTGCAACGGCACGTTCTACCTGCTGCGCGCGCTCATCCCGCTAGCGCCGAACGCCGGCCAGGACATCATGCTGGCCGGCACGCCCGTGGCCGCCACCTACGTGATCGGCATCCTGACCGGCCTGGCCTCCTACTTCGCGCTGCTGCAGCTGATCACCGAGCGCCTGATGGTCGACCTGCGCCAGGCGGCGCACACCGATGGGCTGACCGGCCTGCTGAACCGCAGTGCCATCGTGGCCGAGGGGCGCGCCAGCCTCGAACGCTGCCAGCAGCGGGAGCAGCCGTTCGCCCTGCTGATCTTCGACCTCGACCATTTCAAGCAGATCAACGATCGCTGGGGCCATGACGCCGGCGACGCGGTGCTGCGGCACGTCACCACCATCCTGCGCGAAGTCACCGAGTGGCCGGGTTATCTGGCCGCCCGTTACGGCGGCGAGGAATTCGTGCTTGCCCTCCCCGGTGCGGACCATGCCCAGGGCCTGGCCGTGGCCGAGCGTCTGCGCCAGGCCCTGGCCCTGTCGCATGCGCGCATCGACAACCAGGACATTCCCGTGACCGCCAGCATCGGCGTGGCGATGGCCCGGCCGGGCGTGCGCTTCGAGCAACTGGTGCGACAGGCGGACGAGGCGATGTACCGGACCAAGTTCGAGGGCCGCAATGGCGTCAGCTCCGCCGAAGCGGATGACCTGCGCCTGGTGGAAGCCGGCAACTCACGTTGCTGACAACGGCATCAGGGTTCCCTTACAGGATCGCAAGGTCTCGCCCCCTACCCCGGCCAGCTTCTCGGCTATGCTGCCCTCGCTTCCGGGGGGAAGCCTGAAGGGGATCCAGAGCATGCATGACGAGACCATGGCCTCGGGCGTGTACCTGCCCGAATTGGACGTTATTCCCGCACGAGACACGACGGAGGTGCACCGCCTCCGCTTCCACGGCAACGCCGGCGACTACTTCCGCATCTGGATCGTCAACGTGGCGCTGAGCCTGGTGACGCTGGGCATCTATTCGGCGTGGGCCACGGTGCGCACGCGGCGCTACATGTATTCGAACACGACGCTGGGCGGCTCGCCGTTCGACTATCTCGCGCGGCCGCTGCCCATCCTCAAGGGTCGCCTGTTGACGGTGCTCATCTTCGCCATCTATGCGTTCGCAGGACGCATCGCGGCACCGTTGCAGGGCGTGGCGGCGCTGATGGTGGCCGGCTTCATGCCCTGGCTGATCGTCAAGAGCATGATGTTCCGCGCGCGCTATTCCTCATGGCGCGGCCTGCGCTTCTATTTCAGCGACGACTACGGCGGCGCCTACAAGTGGTATCTGGGCGTCTATTTCCTGATGGGCATCCCGTTCCTGGCGATCGTGCTGGCTACCGCGGCGGGACATCCCGGCATCGGCATGCTGCTGGCCTTTGCCTCATTCACCGGCCTCTATCCCTGGATCAAGGGAAACCAGCAGGAGTGGCTGGTGGAAAACCATCACTTCGGCGGGAAATCGTTCCGTTTCGACAGCGAGATCGGCAACTACTACGGCGTGTACATCAAGGCGGCAGGCGTATCCCTCGTGTGGTTCCTGCCATGCATCGCGCTGTTCTCGACGGCGGCCGTCCTGATCAACAAGGGCAATCCGCAGGCATTCAATCCGAAGATGCCCTCGCCGTATTTCATCCTGGGCGTGTACGCGGTGATGGCGCCGGCCTATCTCGGCGTGTGGACCTTCGTACACACGCGCATGACCAACCTGCTCTACAACCAGGCGCGGCTGGGCCAATACCGCTTCCGGTCCACGCTGGCGTACTGGCCGATGCTCGGCCTGTATGTCACCAATGCGCTGGCGGTGCTCTCCACCATCGGCCTCGCGTTGCCGTGGGCGCGTGTCCGCACGGCACGCTATCGCGCGAACCACCTGCAGGTGATCGGCGAAGGCGACCTCAGCGATTTCGTCCGCGACGCCTTTGCCCATGGCGAAATCGGCGCCACCGCCACCGAAATGGACAGCCTGCTGGGCATCGACATCGGCCTGTGACGACGATGGTTCAGGCGATCTATTTCGACGGCCGCTCCACGCACGCCACGCGGGTCGAGGCGTGGCGCGACGAAAGCGTGCTGCGCTGGCGAAGTGCGAGCGACACGCGGGAGTGGAGTGCGCCGTGGCTGGCCATCGAGCCAAGCGCGCGGGTGACCGGCGTGCCGTTCACGCTGCACCTGGGCGATGGCGGCCACCTGCAGATCGACCACGATGCGCTGCCAGCGGACTGGTTTGCGCGCCATCACCTGGTCGAGCGCATGGTGGACTGGCTGGAGCGCCGCTGGATGGCGGCACTGGCCGGCATCATCGTCGTGGTGGCGTCGCTGTTTGGCCTGTTCGAGTACGGCCTGCCGTGGGCGGCGGATCGCATCGCCACGCACATGCCGGCATCGGTTGAAAACGCGATGGGCAAGCAATCGCTCGCGGCACTGGAGGGTCGCATGCTGATGCCCACGACGTTGCCGCCCGATCGACAGTCGCATCTGCAAGCGGTGTTCTGGCGCTTCACCAACGGCATGCCGGATGCACCCGGCGTGCGCCTGAAGTTCTACCAGGCAAAGGCCATCGGTGCGAATGCGTTTGCCCTGCCCGGCGGCACCATCGCGTTCACCGACGAACTGGCCGCGGCCTTGCCCGATGACGACGCCTTCATCGCCGTGATCGCCCACGAGCTCGGGCACCAAGCCAACCGCCACATGCTCCGCCAGGTGCTGCGAAGCTCGGGCGTGCTGATCGTGGCCAGCATGCTGATGGGCGACGTGACCTCGATGGGCGGCGTGGCGGCGGGCATCCCGATGTTTCTCGTCGACAGCCACTACAGCCGTGGCTTCGAGGAAGACGCGGACCGCTTTGCCTTCGATGCATTGGCCGGCCATGGCATCGACCCTGAGGCCTTCGTGCGCGCCATGCAGGCGCTGGAGCGCGCCCATCCCGAATGGAAGGCCGGGCAGGCCCGCTATGCCTCCAGCCATCCGTTGACCGCCGAACGCATCGCCCGCGCTCATGCGGCGTCACGGCGATTCCAGGCCGCCCGGGCCCCGCGCGTAGCCAGCCGTTGAAGGCGTGCGCCGGGGCGTGCCGTCGCGGCGCCGGTCGACGAGGTCGCCGCCGACCGGCACCGCACTTCACGACGCCTTGCGCTATTTGGCCGTCTTCAGCTCGACCACCAGGGCCTTGGCTGCGCTGGTACCGGTGTTCTCATTGCTATGCGTCACCGGCTCGCTCCATAGGGCTTCGCCGACCTTGTGCTCGGTTTCGGTCACCTTGCCGTCGGCGAGCGTGGTCTTGGTTTTGCCGCCGGTGACGAAATAGACGACATTTGCCGGGTGCGAATGCATGGGCAGCTTGTCGCCCGGCTTCAGCGATACCTCGATGACCCGCACCTGGTCGTTGTCCACCAGCACCTTGGTGTTCTTCGGCGCCACCTTGACCATGTCCTGGGCACACACCGCGCCCGTGCAGGCAACGGCAAGCAGGACCAGCGCGCACTTCAGACTGCGTTGAACAATCTTTGCCATGACACGTCCCTCCAGCTGTTCGATGAGGTCGTCGATGGCCGCCGATGGGAGCTGAAACGTCGGAGGCCGGTCATGGGCGTCTCCCTTGCCCTGCGGACCCAACGGCATCCGCGCCATGCCCCCGCATGGATCGATCTCGCTGCCAGACTGCCAAATCGACAAGCGATGGCTCGCACATGTCGCCATGTGCCTGCGCGAGCCGCAGGGCGGAGCGGCGAAGCGCGCGTACACGAACGCGCCAGCGGCGAGGCTGGCGCGCGGGAAATTACGCCCGGGGTTTCCTAGCGTCAATTGGGCAAACGGCCGAGCACGAGCGGCTTCCCGCGGGAACGCCATCGACCCGCGAAAACCTTGCGCAAGGATGACGTCCGGCCTTGCGGTCGCGCACCGCGTGCCGCCAAAGGGGCGGGTGTTCGCTCAGTGCAGCACGAACAGCTTGTCGAAGCCGGCGACGCGCAGGGTGCCGCGCAGGCCGGTGTCGGCGTTGACGATGCGGATCTCGGCCCGGTCGGCGCCGGCGTGTTCGCGCAGGAGCAGCAGCATGCCGAGGGCGGAGCTGTCCATGTTGGACACTTCGCCCAGGTCGATCACGTAACTGCGCGCGGCGGGACCGCCGAGGCAGGCGTCGTGGAAGGCGCGGTGCACGCTGAAGTCGAAGCGCTCGCCCAGCTGCAGCGTGACGCAATCGAGGTCGGGATCGTGGTGGACGGTCAGGCTCATCGGGGCGTTTCCTAGGTAAGAACGGCGACCCATGGATGGATCGCTCGCAAATCAAACACCTTGCGCTTGATTTGGCGGAGCCAAGTCCGGTCAGGCACCGGACTCGAGCGAGCCGGGAAAGTGCAGCAGCACCTTTCCGGCCTTCAAGATCAGAACAGTTCGATTTCGCCCGCATCCATCGAGTTCTGCAGCGCCGGGCCGCGCGAGCGCAGGCGTGCCTTTTCGCGCTGGATGGCCAGGCGGCTGCGCACGCGTTCGGCGCGCTGCTGCAGCGATTCCGCATCGATGGGGTTGCAGGCCAGCTCCTCGATATCGCGCGTGCATTCGGTGGTGATGTCCTGCAGCTCGACCAGGCGGACACGCGTCTGGTTGATGAGCTGGCTGAGGATGTCCTCGAACTGCAGCGAACGGATGGTGGTGGACACGTCGCTGCCGAGGCCGCGGTTGATCTCGACCACCTGGTCGGCGACGGCGCTGGTGCGCGCATCGCTTTCGGTCACATGGGCCATCATCGCGTCGATGCCGCCCTTCGCCGACAACGCCACGTTCAGGTCCTGCGAAGCCATCGTGCCGACCAGGCCGCGCAGCTGCTCCATCGCGGTGCGGGCACGCTCCACGTGGCTGCCGATCTGTTCGTTGAACTGGTTGGAATGGCTGGCCAGGTTGCGGATTTCACCGGCGACCACCGCGAAGCCGCGACCCGACTCGCCGGCGCGCGCCGCTTCGATGGCGGCGTTCAGCGCCAGCAGGTTGGTTTCCTCGGCAATGGTGTTGACGTTCTTCAGCAGGCCGAACACCGCGTCCATTTCCTTGGACATGCCATCGATGCGATAGACGATGCGCAGGCTTTCGCGCGACATCTGCACCACCATGTGCACGAAGTGCTCCAGCAGGTCGCCGGTGCGGGCGGCGAAATCCTGCACGGACACGCCCTCTTTCTGCGCGTCGATGATCTGGCGCAACAGCGACTGCTGCATGCCGGTCTTGCGCGAGAGGCCGTCAAAACCGCCGCCCAGTTCGGACACCGCGTCGCGCAGCAGCTCCAGCGCCTGGTGCAGTTCACGCGTGGCGTGGCCGAGTTCGTCGACCAGTGAGCTGCGCACTTCTTCCAGCGCTTCGCGCACGGGAGCGTGGTGCGACAGCGACTCTTCCAGCACCGGTTCGACCTCGGCCGGAACGGCGCGGCGCATCTCGACGATCCATACGGCCGCGAGCAGCACGATCAGCACCGGTGCCAGCCAGGCAGACGGCCAGACGAGGGTCAGCAGCAAGGCCACGGCACTGGCCACCAGGCCGATCACGGGGCGCACGCGCAGGAAGGAAAGGAAGGCATCCATGGGTCTATCCGACAATCAGGCGGCCGGCACGGCGGCACGGGGGATGGGTTGGTGGGCCAGCGCGAGCAGGCGCGCGGCGATGTGGTCCAGGGGAAGCTTCTCGCTGGCGGCGCCGAGCTTCCACGCGGCGCCGGGCATGCCCCACACCACGGAAGACTCTTCGTCCTGCACCAGCGTGCGCGCACCGGCCTGCTGCAGTTCGAGCAGGCCGCGCGCGCCGTCGTCGCCCATGCCGGTGAGCAGCGCGGCCACGGTGGCGCGGCCGACGCTGGCGGCCATCGAGCGGAACAGCACGTCGACGCTGGGCTTGTGGCGGTTCACCGGCGGGCCGTTGTGCAGGCGGCACACGTATTTCGCGCCGTCCCACATCACCAGCAGGTGCTGGCTGCCGGGGGCGATGTACGCATGGCCCGACTGGATCGGCTGGCCATCGCGCGCTTCGCACACGCGCATGGCCGAGCAGTGGTCCATGCGTGCGGCGAACGGACCGCTGAAGGCCGCGGGAATGTGCTGCGTGATCACGATCGGCGGCGCGTCCGGCGGCATCGCCTCCAGCACCACGCGAATCGCTTCGGTACCGCCGGTGGATGCGCCGATGGCGATGATCGGGCTGCCACCACGCGTGCCGGCGGTCTGGGCGCGCGGCAGCACGGCATCGGCCGAGAGGCGCGGCGGCACGTCGAGCTTGCGCACCGCGGTGCGCTGGCGCGGTTTCGCCAGCGCGGCCAGCTTCACCTTGGCGCAGATTTCCTGCGCGCCTTCGGCGAAGGTGCTGGCGAGGTCGTTGCCCGGCTTGGTGAAGAAGTCCACCGCGCCAAGTTCCAGCGCGCGCAGGGTCACTTCCGCGCCCTCCTGGGTCAGCGACGACACCATCACCACCGGCATCGGACGCAGGCGCATCAGGTTCTCGAGGAAGGTGATGCCGTCCATGCGCGGCATCTCGACATCGAGCGTGAGCACGTCGGGGTTGAGCTGCTTGATCTTTTCGCGGGCGATCAGCGGGTCGGCGGCCGTGCCGACGACCTCGATGCCCGGATCGCACGAAAGCATGGTCGATAGCAGCTTCCGCACGAGTGCGGAATCATCGACCACCAGGACACGTACTCTTTCCATCGCTTTGAAATCTCGCCCGTCGTGCTGGCCCCTGCTGGGCCGGTTACTGCCGGGAAGCCGCTGCGCCTGCGCGTCAGAACAGCTCCACCTCTCCCTTTATCGGATCGTTTGCCAAACGCTTGAGATACTGCTTCTCGCCATCCACCAGCACCGTGTCGGTGCGGCCACGCAGCTGCCTGACGCGGGCCTTGCCGGTGTTGGGGAAAAACTGCACGTGGCGCGGATGCACGTCGCCCAGGTCCTCGGCGCGCACTGCCAACCGTTCCGCGGCCAGGTAGCGCCTCACGAAATCGATGTTGCGCTTGCCGATGTCGGTCATCGTGGCCAGCACGCGGCCGCCGCCAAACACCTTCACCTCCAGGTTCGGACGCTGGCCGCCGGCCTTGAGGATGGCGTTGATCAGCTGTTCCATCGCGTCGTTGCCGTAGCGCGCCGCGCGGCCCACGGTATCGGCCCAGCTGCCGCGCTCGCCGCCCATCGGCTCGGGCAGCATGAAGTGGTTCATGCCGCCGATGCCACGCACCGGGTCGTAGATGCAGGCCGAAACACACGAGCCGAGCACCGTGGAGATCATCTCGGTCTGCGTGCTGACGTAGTACTCGCCGGGCAGCACCTTCACCGTGACGCAGGCCTGCGCCGGATCCCAGAAGCGCCGCAAGTGCTCGAAACCGGGCAGCACGCGCGCCGGGTCATACGTGGCGCCGACGGGAAAATTGACTGCAGGGACGCTCATGTACTGCGTTTCCGGTAGACCGTGCGTCCTATCAGGTCGAAATTGTCATTGAGCCCGTACATGGACTCGGAGTGGCCGAGGAACAGATAACCGCCCTCCGGCAGCAACCCGGCGTAACGCTGGAACAGTCGCTGCTTGGTGGGCTTGTCGAAATAGATGACGACGTTGCGGCAGAAGATCGCGTCGAACGGGCCTTGCATGGGCCAGTCGTGCAGCAGGTTCAGCGGCAGGATGCTGACCAGCTCGCGCAGGCGCGGATGCACGCAGGCGTATTGGTCGTACTCGCCTTCGCCGCGCAGGAACCAGCGGCGGCGGCGCTCGGTGCTGACGCCTTCGAGCCGATCGATCGGATACACGCCCTTGCGCGCCGTTTCCAGCGCCTGCGGCGACAGGTCGGTGGCGAGGATCTTCGCGTCCACGTGGCTGCCGTGCTTTTCCAGCGCCTCGGCCAGCACCATCGCGAGCGTGTAAGGCTCCTCGCCGGTGGCGCAGCCCGCCGACCAGATGCGCAGGCGGCCACCGTTCTTCTTCTCGGCGATCCAGCGCGGCAACAGTTCGTTGGTGAGCAGGTCGAAGTGATGCGACTCGCGGAAAAACGCCGTGACGTTGGTGCTGATCGCACTGGCCAGTTCGCCCAGCTCACCGTGCGGGTCGCGCCGCAGCAGGTCGCAGTAGGCACCGAAGTCGCGCAGCTTCAGCGCGCGCAGCCGGCGCACCAGCCTGCCCTGCACCAGCTGGCGCTTGTGATCGCCCAACGAGATGCCGCAGTGCTCGTACACGAAGCTGCGCAGGAAGTTGAACTCGGCGTCGCTGAGCGACGGACCGTTCATGCCCGCCACGGCGGCGTTGCCGTCGACCATGGCGGGCATATTCATGCTCAAAACTCCTTCCAGGCGCCGGCGTCGGCGGCTTCCGCCGAGCGCGACGCGCGGGCGGTTGCGGGCGTGTTGCGCACGGCGGCGAACACGGCCTCGGCTTCGGCCATCACGGTCTTCGTGCGCGCCTTTTCGGTGGATACTTCGCCGGACTCCTGGCCCAGCTGGAAGAACGACACCTGGCGTGCCAGCTCGCCGGCCTGTTCCTGCATGGCACGGGCAGCCGCGGCGGCCTCTTCCACCAGCGCCGCGTTCTGCTGGGTCATCTCGTCCATCTGCAGCACGGCGTGGTTCACCTGGTCGATGCCGGCGGACTGCTCCTGCGAGGCGGCGGCAATCTCGGCGACGATGTCGGTGACCTTCTTCACGCTGTCCACGATCTCGGCCAGCGCCTTGCCCGACTGGTCCACCAGCGACGAACCCACGCGCACCTTCTCCGCGCTGTCGTTGATGAGGCCCTTGATCTCCTTCGCCGCGCCCGCACTGCGCTGGGCGAGGTTGCGCACCTCGGTGGCGACCACCGCGAAGCCGCGGCCCTGTTCGCCGGCGCGTGCCGCTTCCACCGCGGCGTTGAGCGCCAGCAGGTTGGTCTGGAAGGCGATCTCGTCGATCAGGCTGACGATCTCGGAAATCTTGCGGCTGGAATCGTTGATCTCGCGCATCGCGGCGCTGGCCTGCGACGCCACTTCGCCACCGTGCTCGGCCTGGCGGCGCGTGGCCGAGGCGAGCTGGTTGGCGTGGCTGGCGTTCTCGGCGTTCTGCTTCACGGTGGAGGTCATTTCCTCCATCGACGAGGCGGTTTCCTCCAGGCTCGACGCCTGTTCCTGCGTGCGCTGGCTGAGGTCGTCGTTGCCGCGGGCGATCTGCTGCGCGGCCGAGCTCACCGAACCCGCACCGTGGCGCACTTCGCCGACGATCTCGCTGAGGCGCTCGTCCATCGTGCGCAGCGCGGTCAGCAGGTCGCCCAGCTCGTCCTTGCTGCGAACCTGGATATCATGGCCGAGGCGACCGCCGGCAATCTCGTTGGCGACCTTCACCGCCACGCCCAGCGCGTTCATGATCGAGCGCATCATCAGCAGGGCCATCGCTGCCGCCACGGCCAGGCCGGCCAGCAGGGCGAAGATGCTGAAGGAACGGATCAGGTGATAGCGCGAGACCTGGTCGTCGTAGATCTGCTTGGCGTCGGCGCGCTGCGCGTCCACCAGCTTGGCCAGGGCGTCCTGGCGCTGCATCATCAGCGGACGCACCTGCATTTCCAGCAGTTCCGAGGCACCGGTGTCGCCCTGCTTGAGTGCGTCGACCAGCGAATCCTTGGCGTCCTTGTAGTCGGCGTCGGTAGAGCGCCATTCGGCGAAGTGCTTCTTCACCGCCTCGCTCATCGGGATGGCTTCGAACTGCTTTTTCTGCGCCTCCATCTCCGCCTGCATCTTTTCGTATTCGGCCAGCTTGGCCTTCACCTGGTCCGGCTTGCCGACCAGCGTGCTGGATTCACCCAGCAGGATGAAGGACATCAGCGAACGCTGCGAGATCTGCGAGATGAGCTGGGCGGGCACGATCTCCTGATCGTAGATCTTGCCCATGCCGTCGTTCTGCAGCTGCATGCCGCCGAGGCCGACGACAGCGCCGCCGATCAGCATTACGCCAAGCAGGCCAAGCACAGCGCGCATGCGGTTGCGGACGGACAGCGCGGGGACTTTCAGTGTGAACTTCTTCATGATGATTCCACTTTCCTGCGATAAACGTTCAGGCCACGGCTTTCACATCGGAGGCGGCGGGGAGCGCCGCTTCCAGCATCTGGGCATCCTGCGGCTGCAACAGCTTGTCCACGTCCAGCAGCAGCACCATGCGCTCGCCGGCCGAGGTCAGTCCCTTGAGGTATTCGGTGTCCACGGTGGTACCCATGTCGGGTACGGGGCGGATGGCATCGGCCGCCACGTCGAGCACGTCGGAGACCGCATCCACCACCACGCCGAAATGGCGGCCGGCCACGGTGATGATCACGGTGACGGTGGTCGCGCCATACTCCTCGCGAGGCAGGCCAAAGCGCAGGCGCATGTCCACCACCGGCACGATCGCGCCGCGCAGGTTGAGCACGCCCAGCACGTAATGCGGTGCCTGCGGAATACGCGTCACCGGCGTCCAGCCACGGATCTCGCGCACGGCCAGGATGTCGATGCCGTATTCCTCGTGACCGAGGTTCACGGTGAGGTGTTGCGACTGGAGCGCCTCGCTCCGGATGGGGTCGGACATGGGTAGCCTCTTCGTCGGGGCCGGTTGCGATGGCCCCCTCTCTGGGTCTGGATCGGCGGCGGGAGGGGAAACTTGAGGGAGATCAAAACGGTGATTCGGAGGCCCCCACACCCCTGTTGTGGGAGCGCACCCTGTGCGCGACGCGCGGCGCG
>NZ_BCPR01000026.1 GCF_016586165.1 Dyella sp. EPa41
GGCTGGGACTCGCTGGCCGATGAAGCCGGCTGGCCTGAATCGTGGCGCTCGCTGGTGGCCGTCATCGCCAGCGATCCCACCGCGCTTGCGCCGTCCACCGCGGTTGGCCTTCCCGACGGTACGCACGATGGCTCGCCACTGGTTCTCGATGGCAGTCGCCTCTATCTGCGCCGCTATTGGAACCACGAGCAACGGGTGGCGCAGGCCATCGGGCGACGCCTTGCGCAACCGTCGCGGGCGCCCGCTCATGTGCGCGAGCAGCTGACGCGGCTGTTTCCGCATGCCAACGGCGACGCACCCGACTGGCAGCGGGTGGCCTGCGCCTTGGCCGCACGCAGCCCGTTCACCGTGATCACCGGCGGCCCCGGCACCGGCAAGACCACCACCGTGGTCCGGCTGCTTGGCCTGTTGCAGACCTTGCATCGCGCCGATGCCGCACGCCCCCTGCGCATCCGGCTCGCGGCGCCGACCGGCAAGGCGGCGGCCAGGCTGCAGACGTCGATCAGCACGCAGATCGCCCGGCTCGACGTGGACGAGGCCGTGCGCGCCGACATTCCCAGCCAGGTGGACACGCTGCATCGCCTGCTCGGCGCACGACCGGACAGCCGGCGCTTTCGCCATGACAGCGCGAATCCACTGCATCTGGACGTGCTGGTCATCGACGAGGCCTCGATGATCGACCTGGAAATGATGTCGGCCGTGCTCGATGCCCTGCCCGACGACGCCCGCCTCGTGCTGCTCGGCGACAAGGACCAGCTCTCCTCGGTGGAAGCCGGCGCCGTGCTCGGCGACCTGTGCCGGCGCGCCGAGGCGGGCCACTACAGCGAGGAGACGGCGGCCTGGCTGCGCACGACCAGCGGCGACCGCGTCGATGCCTGGGTGCGCGCCGATGCGCACGCGCTGGACCAGCATGTCGCCATGCTGCGCCACAGCCATCGCTTCGGCGCCGACAGTGGCATCGGCATGCTCGCGCAACGCGTCAATGGCGGTGACGTCATGCAGGTACGCCAATGGCTGGGACAGCCGCATGCGGACGTCGCCTGGATCAACGCCGCCTCCGACCCCGCGCGCCTGGCCGAACTGGCGCTGGACGGCGGGGCCCGGCACTTCGCCGCGCGCGCCGATGCCGCCATGCCGCCCGGCTATCGCCATTACCTCGAGTGGTTGCGCCGCGAACGGCCGCCCGTGCATGCCGGCGGCGCGGCCTTCGACGATTGGGCGCGCGGCGTGCTGCGCGCCTTCGGTGGCTTCCAGTTGCTGTGCGCGCTACGCCAGGGTCCGTTCGGCGCGGAGAGCCTCAATCGGCAGATCACCGCGATCCTGCATCAAGCCGGCCTGATCGATGCCCATCACGAATGGTATGAAGGCCGCCCGGTGCTGGTGACCCGCAACGACTACGGCCTGGGCCTGATGAACGGCGACATCGGCATTGCGCTGCGCGTGCCCGACGAACAGGGCGTGCCGCAGTTGCGCGTTGCCTTTGAAGTGGCCGGCGACGCCCATGCCACGGCCACGCGCATCCGCTTCGTGCCACCCTCGCGGCTGGGCGAGCGCGAAACGGTGTACGCCATGACGGTGCACAAGTCGCAGGGCTCGGAGTTCGAGCATGCCGCGCTGGTGCTGCCCGACGCGCCCAGCGCCTTGCTCAGCCGCGAGTTGCTGTACACCGCCATTACCCGCGCACGGCGCTGGTTCAGCCTGATCGGCCCCGACGAGATCGTGCAATCGATGACCGCGCGGCCCACCAGGCGATACTCGGGCCTGCACGAGCGTCTTCCCATCCTGGCGGGCTGATGCCTCGCCAGGCCGTTCGTGATCACGCGGGTGCAACGTGCGCCGCCCTAAGGCGCGCAGCTGCCGCCATCGCCCACCTGCTCGGCAAGCAGGCTGCCCGGGCCACTCAGCCTGAGCGCGGCCCCGTGCACGTTGGCCGTGCTTTCCGCGGTGCCCACGTCGTGCGCGTTGGCCAGCGAGCACACCACCCAGCTCATGCTGGTGCGGCCAGCCGACGCCCTCAGCTGGCCTTGCAGGCCAAAGGTGACGACATCGCCGTCCGTTGCCTGAATGGCGACGCCATAATGGTTGCTCGCGCTGCGCAGCAGGACATGCGCGGCGCTGGTGGGTGAGTAGCGTTGGTTGGGACCGATCGTGCCCGCAGGGTAGGCATACACGAGCCAGCCATTTTCATAACCGGCCTCGCCGGAACACGTACTGCCCGTATCACTGGCGCACACGGAAACGAAGGCGCGTCGATTGACCGCCTCCTCGCGCGCATAGACCAGGTCGGCGCGCAGCGCGGTAGCCGCGGCGCTCACCCGGTGCCGGCGCATCAGGCCGCTGAAACTCGGTGCGGCGAGGGTCGCCAGGATGGCCAGCACCGCGATCGTCACCACCAGCTCGATCAGCGTGACGCCGGCGCTTCTGCGCCGATGCAGGGTCGCCTTCATCACCAGCACCGCCCGTTGCTGCCGCTTGCCGTGTCGGAAGCAGCCGGCAACTTGACGCCGGCACTGTCGATGGAAAGGCCCCCGCAGGCATCGGCCGCCTGCGCGCCGGCGGGCGTCGCCGTGGCGACATACCCTTGCCCGGCGCCCTGGGTGTCGACGATCGCCACCCCGGCGAGGTAGTGGCCCTTCTCCGACGGCGCGCTCGTCGTTGCCGAAAACTGGATGGTCTTCAGGTCGGCATAGCGGTTGTGCACGGCGTAGTAGCGCTCTTCGGCGTTGGCGATGCGCAGCAACAGCTCCTGGCCATCCACGCGGCGGGCGCGGTACACGTAGCGGCCATAGGTCGGGACGGCCACGGCGGCGAGCACCGCGATGATGGCCACCACGACCATGAGTTCTATCAAGGTGAATCCTCGCAGACGGCGCACGCGGCACCTCCCTTATTGGTCGTTGGTCAACTCGCGCCAGGAGCGGCGGCGCCACAGCGGTATGCCGAAGGACGGCGTGCCGCCATCGGCACCCGTGACGCTGGCGTCCGAGGTCATGCCCGGGATATAGGCGGTGCCGCCGCCCAGCATCGAGGTGATCGGCAGGAAACCTCCCGTCGGCGGGTTTTTCACCCGCATGCCGGCCTGCGCATAGCCGTCCGGCCATCCGGCGATGGCGCCGATGTTGCCGCCCAGGTTGGCCTGCCCCGTCGCCGCGTCAATCACCAGCAGCGCGCCGCGCGGCTCCGGGTCGCAGGGATCGTTGTTCTGCGGGATCAGCGTGGTCACCAACGCCTGGTTGGTGCTGAAGACGGCCGAGGCATCCACCACCACGCGTTCGCCCTTGGCCTGGCTGAGGTCCAGGTCGATGTACCAGCCACGTATCGCCGTGCCGGCGTCGGTCCGGGCAGGTACCGGGTTGCTGGACAGGCCGCGCACGCCGAGCATCTCCACCATGGTCTGCTTCACCAGCGGCGTGGCGCTGCTGCCGGCGGCCACCGTCGCCTGCCCCGCCACGCCGGCGTCGCGAATGCCATAGATCGACTGTGTGCGCGTATTGGCGTCGATCACGTTGTCCAGGGCGCCGAGGTACTTGCCGGTGCCGAACACCACCACCAGGCCACCACCGATGGGGTCCGGGAACAGGCGTGGCATCACGGTGACCGGCTGGTAGCCGGGATACTGCGGCCGGTAGAACAGGTCCACGCGCCAGCCGGCCGGGTCGCTGCTGGTGAAGTCGAAGCGCCACACGTTGCCCAGCAGGTCGCCGGCGAAAGCGACGTCGTCGATCTGGTCGCTGTTGTAGTCGCCCATTACCGGCGTGGTCAGGCCGTAACTCACGATGTTGCCGCTGATGCCAACGCCCGAGGTGGGCGTCTTCAGCTCGCGGATCAGCTTGCCGGTCTGCGCGTCGAGCACGAACAGCGAGCTGAATTCGTTGCTGGCTGCCGGCTCGGTGCTGCCGGCGGGGAAATAGCCGCCAGGCACCAGCACCGCCCAGCGGCCGTTGGCGAGCCGGCCAACGTTTGGACGTCCATACGTGTAACCCAGGTTGGCGGGGTCACCCTCGGCGGTGGCCGCCATATTGCTGCTGAATTCCCACAGCACCTTGTCGGACGCGGCGGCCTGGCTGGCGCCGGGTTCGGTGATGTCCAGTGCATACACGCCCCGCCCGCCCAGGCGCAGGCCGGCCACCAGCAGGCTATGCCAGCCCTGGTTGAAATACACGTCGCGACTCACCGGCGTGCCGTCCACCGAGGGCATGAAGCTGAAATGGTTGAGCGAAGACCAGCCCGCCAGCCGTCCATAGACCGAGTAAGGCACATAGGCCCAGCGTTCGGCGCCCGGATCGGGCGCGATGTCCACGCTGCCCGCCGCCGTCAGGCTGGTGGTGGCGTCGAAGGCGTGCAGCATGCCGTCGTTGGCCGCCACGTAAAGGGTCGGCGCACGCTTGGCATGGTCGTAGCGGAACTGCTCATAGGTCCTGCCCGACGCCACGCCCTTGGCCTCTTCCGAACCCGTGGGCCAGGCGTCGCGGTAGCCGTTTTCGGGAGCGGCCACGTAGAGCGCCTGGCCGTTGATCACCGCGCCCAACACCGAGTTGCGCTGGCGGAAGCCGGCGCCCTCCTTGCTCCTGTCGCCGCGCAGCCATGCCAGCTGGTCGGTACCGGTGGCACCCGCGCCGAAATCCGGGTCCACCGCGCGGATGGCATCGACCACCGTGCTGCCGGTGAACGCGGCACCGTGGTTCGGGCCGGGCAGCGTGCTGGTGAGGATCACGCGGCTGTCGCCCTTGGCGGCGCGCGCATCCAGCAGCGTGCGGCCGTTCCACAACACCGCGCTGGACACCGTGCCGTCCGAGTTCACCTTGTTCGCGGTAAGGCTGCCCTTCCAGTCGTTGGTGTCGTAGCCGGCCCGGTAGGTCACCGAACCCGCCGTGAGCACCGCCGCGTTGATGCTGCCCGCCACCGAGATCGTGCTGCGCGACACGATGCTGTTGATGATGCTCTTGAGCGCATCGGTAAGCGCACTCGGGTTGCTGGCCGCGAAGAAGGCGCCACGGCTGTTGAGCGCGGCATGCCACATGTCGTCGATCTTCTTGCCATCGTCGGTACCGACCGCAGGAGCCGGCCACTGGACGGAGCCGCGCCGAAGGTTGCCGTAGGTCGTGGCATTGTTGGCCAGCGTGCCGGACGCACCGAAGCCGATCATGTATTGCACCAGGTGCGGCCATGTCGCGGGATCGTTGGCGGGGTTCCAGTAGATTTCCCGATTGCTGCGCGGATCGGCATCCGCCAACAGCGGCGTGCCGAACAGGCTGGTCGACTGGTCGGGCAAGCTGGGTGGTACCTTGAGCCGGTTGGGCTTGGTGGCAAACAAACTGTCGCCGCTAACGCCCGCTTGCAGGTCGGTTGCCCAGTACCGAAAGGCAATATCCGCCATGGTCTCGACGTTATTCGCGGTTTCGTTCCATACGATCTGGCTTTCCTTATTCGACAGGGAAAAGCTGCCGATACCATCAGGCAAAAGGCTGATCGCGGCACGATCATTCACCACACCTTGATTCAAGGTATCGCCGTTCCACAGGCCATCCGTCATCTGGATATGGAAGTTCTGCCGGCAGACCAGCTCCTTGCCGACATCGCGATCCCAATAGGGGTTGTTGTCGGAGGCTCCGGTGCGATTGGTGAAATAGCTACCCGCCCTGATCGCCGCGCTACGATTTGGCGTGCCGTCGACGGCCGGCATGGTGAACAGCCAGTTGTAGAACTTGGTGCGCGCATTGCCTGTAGCCGCACCGTCCACAAACTTGTAGATAGTGCTGGACGTGGAAAGCCTGTAGGTAGTGTTGTTGATGGTTTGCCAGGCCAGCCGGATGTTTTCGTTGAATGGATTGAAGGCCCGCGACACCGACGATACGGCGGCCATGGTGCGGGTGCGGTAGTAGGAATACCAGTTGGCGAAGTTCTGCTTCTGCGCGTCGCTAACGGGCATCCAGGTCCAGTTGCCGGCGGCGTAGAGATTCGTGATCGAGGCATTGGTGAGTTGCCCCGTAGTGGCGTCCCTCTGCAAAGCCTGACCTGTGTATTTGAAGTAGCCGCCGCTCTTCCTGCCGCAGAAGGTATTGCTATTGGGAGAGTAGTTGCCCAGGTCGTACTTGGTGGACGCAGCAGGGTTATTGGGGCGGTTGGCTACGATGCCGTTCTCCCACGCGGCGGCATAGCTGGCATTGGGCATGGTGCTGCCGTCCGCCTTGATCGGCGGCTCATAGGTATTGTTAGGGTTGAAGTACACCCCATTCATGCTCCATGAGAGCGGATCATTAGGATCCGTGACGTCAGGGTTGATCACGCCGGCGCAGAGATAGGGCGCACTGCTGCTATAGGTACGATTGGCGTCGACGCTCTGCAGAGCATCCGTGTTGCTGTTGACCCAGGGCTTGTTGCCGCTGTCATAGGGCCGCGCATCCGGCATGTGATGCCAGGTCATCGAACCGGAATCATCGAACGTCAGCACCAGATTCGGCGCAACCGATACGGTGGCCGACGGCGGCCCCGGGCTCAGCTCCACCGTGCCGGCCATCGACACGCCGGCAAGGCCGGCGCAGAACGTCATGGCAAAACCGAGCAAGGTGTGGCGCGGGCGGAATCCGACTAGTTTGGCCATGCACATGGTGGACCTTCCGTTTTCTCAGTTGCCCTTCGCGCCGAAGGTGGATTCGACCACCCGCACCGCGTTCTCGCTGCCGCCGACGCCGCGTGCCGTGATGCGGTAGATGTGCGTGGAGGGGTTGCCGGCGCCGGTATTGGCGCTGCTGGTGACGCCCGACTCGTGCTGGCTGCCCACGCCGGGCGGCCGTTCTTCGCCCAGGTCTTCGATCAGGTAGCGGGGATTGTGTGCGAGCGCGGCGTTTTCCAGGCCAGCGCTGGACTGGGTGAAATCGATGCCACCGTTGGAAGCGTTGTATTCCGTACCCGCCGAGGGCAACCATCCGGCACGGGTGCGGAACTGCGTGACCACGGCCACCGGCACGGCCGGGTCGTAGAGGTAGCAATCGGTGAGGACGGTGGCGCCACAGCGCACGTTCGCATCCACGCTGCTGCTGGCCTTCCACAATCGCCACTCGGCGCCGCGCAGCGCCGCCTCGGCGCTCATCTCCGCCTGCTGGGCATTGCGAAGCCCGCCTGCCATGCGCTCCTGCAGCAGCGAGTGGGTCGCCGCGCTGATGCCAAGGATGGTCAGCAGTACAAGAAAGACCAGCGCGACCACCAGAACGACTCCCTGCTCACGGCGGGGAGCCGTCATCCGCCGTGCGGCGATGCACCGAAAGGACATGACGACCTCCTCGCGCTTTCGACACATCGTCGAAAGCGCATCCATTCATGGGTTGTAGTTGCGCACGGAAACCAGCGCGGTGAATTCGCGGCGAATCTTCGGATTGACGAAGCCCTGCGCGACCGGCGTGATCTTTCGCCCCGTCGCGCCCGGCGCGGCCGGCGTGCTCATGCCGTCGATGGCGTAGGCATACATCTGCTCGTTTTCCGTCAAGGTGAAGAGCGGCCGCTCGCCCGCCACCAGCAACCTCACCTCGATGCTCTTTACCGCGCGCCACAGGCAGCCGGGATCGCTGCCAAGCGGCAATGGCACCGATGGCGGACAGGCGATGCTGCCGGACGCGTTGCTGTCGATCTCGTCGGCCGTGAGGTAGCGCGTGTTGCCGTTGGCGTCTTCGATCCCGTAGAGGAAATCCAGCCGCTCCACCCCGCGCACGACCTCTTCGCTGGTGCCGCCCTGCTTGCGCACCAGGGCACCGGTCAGGGTCCCGTCGTCGTTGGCGACGGCCTTGACGTAGTACGTCACGGTGACGTAGTCGGTATTGAAGTCGAACAGGCGCGGCGCCGATGGCGTCGATTGCGCGGCCGGCGCGGCGAAATTGAGCGACGCCACCGGGACGAAGTCCGGGGCCCCCGATACGGCGAAGATCTGCGCCGACGAACAGTCGGCGAGCATTGCCAGGTCTCCCGGCTTGAACTCCGTCAACAGGGGCTCCCCCGCGCCAGGGACGACATGAACGGCGGCGATCGAACCATCGGCCAGGTTGGACTCGATCCAGCTGTTGCCTCCCAGGGCCCAGCCGCGCGAGGAATCCACATAGCGCAGCGTGACGATGCCGGTGCCCGGCACGCGGCTGCCGCTGGCCTTGCCCATCGCCGGCACCACCGACGTCGGCGGATTGATGGGCTTGCAGGTCTTGTCGTCGCAGTCGTAGCCGCGCATCGACAGGAACGAGGGCAGCGAGTATGGCGCCGTCGGCGTGGCGGGATACGTATTGCTGCCGGATGTCTGGCCCCAACGGGTGGTGAGATCCTGCGTACCCAGCGCCGTCATCACGTCCCTCGCATAGACGGTGGGTGCTCGCAGGCCATCGAGCAGAAGCCCGCTACCGGTGCTGGAGGCGACACCGCCCGTACTCGAGCAATACTGGCCGTTGGCCATGCGCAGGTCGTCCGTGATCCGCCGCACGGCATAGCGTCCGTTCTCCTGCACTTGTGCCAGTTGGTCCTGCGCGCGATGGCTGGCCGACGTCGCAATGAACAAGGTGACGATGCCGCCGGCAACCAGCAGGCCCAGCACGAGCGCGATCATCAATTCGATCAGCGTGACGCCCGACAGACGCCCGGCAACGTTGCGGCCCATCATGGCTGCAGCCTCCAGGAAAATACCTGCGGCGCCGCATCGCCGTTGCTTTCACCGGTGCCGATGCCACGCTCGGTCCAGGTGATGGTCATCGCGCAGCTGCCGCCATACGGAGGCCTCGATCCAAGCTGGCCCGATGGGTCGTAGCCCGCGCGGTCGACGCCGGTGCACTGCAACGTTGCGCGACTGCCTGGCAGCTGCGAGGTCAGGAGCCGGCTCCACATCACCTTGTCGCGCGCGGCGACCGCGGCCGGATCGCAACCCGTGGCCTTGTCGCAGGTAGTGGAGCCCGTGGAGACCGGGTATGCGCCGTTGTAGCTCCCCCTCCACACGCCGACCGAGTTGGCCCGCATGCGATCGGCCAGGTTGTTGGCGAGAAACGTGACCTGCGTGCGCAGATACGCCGCCTGGTTGGAGCGCGACGCCATCACCGTGAGGCCAGCCAGCCCGATCAGGCCAATCGCGAAGACGAATACCGCCACGAGCACTTCGATCAGCGATACACCGCGTTGGTATTGCAGACCGTCCATGACAGTTGCTCCCGAAAGCCAGGAGAAACTCTACGGAGCATGTCTTGGATGATTGCCACGCCACCGACAGGCGGCGGCAAAGAGCGGACAAATGGTGCGCACGGCTAGCGGTTTCGCTGAGTGCGTCATGGCTTTAGGACAGATCGCCACAGAGAGTTGGCTTTGTACGACAACAGTACGCACAAAACCCCACCCATCGATAAGCACCGCGCCTATACGATTTATCGCGACTTGCCCTATATACAGTGACGCGATGGTGTGATTGGCGCTCCGCGACGCCTGGATGACAGGAGTGGTGGGCCTCGGAACCTCAAAGGCATGATCGACACGACCATAACCGGCTGGAGAATTCGAGCACGCTTCACGAGGCGCATTCCTCGCGGAATCTTCAGCCCGGAATTAGCGGCACGGACAGCATGCCGATCATCGATCCACCTGCAACATCCACTCCAGCCCTCGCAGGACCGAAGCCTCGATGGCCGTCTCGACCAGCGAAGGCGGCCAGTCTTCGACATAGGTCGCCCCATCGATACTTTGCACGCAACACCCATCCCTCATGGTCGCGATCCAGATCGCGTCACCATGAACGCCGCTCTCATACAAGATGCGGACTTGCGCTCCCCGGAAATGACAGGAGAACGAGGGCACGTGACTTCACACCTTTCCCCTGGCTAGGCCTATAGTCTTCCCCGCCCGGAAAGCACGCAAGTCGACCATTTGGTCGATCGGGCCCTCGTGCAGACCCGTAGCGTGCCCCACCTGCAACGTCGCCACAGCCAGGCAAGTGGCTATTGCCGATCAGGCCAGGACATGTGCCATCGGAGCACTACCGCACGAGAGTGGATGACACCCCGGCATCACTCAAGCAGGAAAGCCCACCCATCGCCGATGCTTCGGCTCAGGCGAAATGTTCACTACTTCCACGAACAAGAAACCGCCCGAAGGCGGCTTCTCACTCGATCGCTTGCCTGCGTTGCCTGCCCCATCTTCGGCGTTATTGCCCCCAGCACTTGGCCGCCGTTCCGGTGCCGCCGTCAATACCGCGCACACCGGCCTGATCCAGCGTCAAGGTGGCGCATTCCGTATCGCGAGCCAGCTGCGTACCCGTAGGCGTTGCCGTAATGAGGTACGTCGTGGGTGTGGCACCGGTCGCGGCACTGAAACCCGCATACGAATAGTACTGCCCTGTCTCATTTGCCGCCTCGCACTCGAGGCCCGGGTCCCCGTTCGCGACCGGCGGGGTATCCGCCGTCTCGTTGTATTTCAGGTTCGTCGTATAGAACCGCTCCATGTAGTTCGCGATCTGCGACACACACGAAGCCGCTGCCGCACGTCGGGCACGCGTGATGTAGCTGCTGTAGGACGGAACCGCAATCGCCGCCAGGATGGCGATGATCGCCACGACGATCACCAGTTCAATCAGCGTAAAACCGCCAACCGGCTTCGAGCGACGGATGCAAAACGGAAAGCTCGCGTTTCCCATGCCCATCGCATTCGTCCTGCTTCCATTCGAAAAGGGCTGTTTCATGGCGTCACCCTGTTATTGATTGATCAGCTCGCGCCACGAGACGCGTTGTGTCTTCGAGGTCGCACCGGAGGTCTGGATGCTGCTGTTAGTGCCGTTGTCGAAGCTCACGAGCATGCTGCCGCCCACGAAAATCGGGTTATTGGGTAGCGAGCCGAAGCCCACGCCCGCCGCCGGCGCCCCATTGACGCGATCGCTGGCATTGGTGCTGCCATCGCCGTTGACGTCAAAGAAGTCCATATTCGGATTGGTGCCGGTGAATGGATCGATGGCCATGATCCAGCCGGTACCCGACGGGTTGCAGAGATCCGTTGCCTTGGGAATACGCGTCGTACCCAGCAACAGGTTTCCCTGGAACTGGTTGGGCGTGACCATGCGCTCGCCCTGGGCGTTCGTACCGCCACCGGCCACCGGCTGTAGCAGGTCGATGTACCAGCCGGACTTGCCTGTCAGCGAGGTAGCGTCCGTGGTGGTGGTAATCGAACGTGCCGCCAGCGTGTTGCCGGAGGCGCTGGTTTCCGCCGTGATGGATCGCGACGCCAATGCCGTGCGGTCTTTTGACGAATCTATCGCGGGATGGTTGGTCGAGTCCGTGCTGCTGACGATCAGGCCATACCAGGTCTGCGTGCTCGTATCCTTCAAGTCGCTCTGAGTCAGGTATTTGCCCGTGCCGAAGAACACCCACACATTGCCGGTCTGAGAATCCTTGCCGGCCAGGATACCCCCGGTGATAGGTTGAGCCTTGTTGCCGGAATCCTTCGCCGTGAAAAGCTTCGTGCCCGAGCTGGAAGGCGTGGCCGTGAGCACCGTATTGCCCGAGCTGTCTTTCGACGTCTTGTTGATCGTGAACGACCAGAGGTTTCCGTCGAGGTCGCCCGCGTAGGCCATCGTGCTCACGCCGTTGTTCACCGGGTCGATCCACACCGCCGGCGCAGCGAGGCCCGTGGTGTCCGTGGTTGCATGCACGCTGAGCGTTCCATCGGACAGGTTGAACTGCAGCAGCGCCGCGACGCCTGCAGTGCTGTTGTAGCCGTTGCCCATCAGCACCGACCAGGTGCCGTCCGAGGTCTGTGCGATGACGGGCTTGCCGGTCATCTGCCCGATGTACTTGCCGTTGCCGTCCGAATTGCTGTCGCCGCTTGACCGCTCCCACAGGAACTTGATGTTCGCCGGATCTGTCACGTCAAAGGCATACACGGCCTTGGCCAGACCACGTCCTGTCGTACCGACGAGAACTGTTTTCCAAGCCGTTCCGATGTAGACGTCCGCGACCGTCAGTTCGCCGTCGTTGAAGTACTCGTGGGACACCGTGCCGCCGTAGTCCGGGCTAGCCAGATCGGTGATGCCGACGCTGGAGGAAAGAACCGCCCCAGGCAGGTAAGCAAAGGCCTCACTGCCCCCCGCGTTGGTTATCGTACCGTCCGCCTTCTTTACATCGCTGGCATAGAAGGCATGCAACATACCGTCGTTGGCCGCCACGTAAATCAGGCCCGTGCGGCTGGCGTTGTCGCTTGCGTACTTTGCAAAGGCAGTTGAGCCGGTGAACGTCTGGTTGATGAACTGGTTTGCCGTCGGCGCACCGACGTAAACAGGCTGCGAGCTGATAATGTCCCCGATGGGCGTATCGCGAGTGCGGAAGCTGCCGCCATGCTTCTGATCCTTCGAAGAATCGCCTCGAAGATAGTTCACCATATCCGCCTGGGCGGTCGCCGAGCTCGCCAATGCGCTGAGCTGACTGCTCGACAGGGCGGGCGGACTGCCCGACGAATCATTCTTGAAGGCGATATAAGACGAGCCCGTATAGGTGTAGATATTTCGGCTGGCTGCTGCGGGCAGCGCGTTCGAAGCAGTCCAGGTCGCCGTTGCGGAAATCGCCCCCGTCGTCGAATTGATGGCCAGTGCCTTCAGGTCACCCTTCCACTTGGCGGTCCAGTAGTTGGCCTGGTAGGCCACCGTTCCCGTCTGCAGCTGAGTGGAGTTGGCTGCGAGGCTGGCGCCCGTACCTACGCGTTCGGACGCCCGCTTGAGCGCATCTTTCAGGCCGCTGGCAAAGGCCTGCGGGCTGCTGGCCGAATAGAAACCACCATGACCATTCACCGCCGCGTGCGCCAAGTCGGCGATATTGTTGATTGATCCCTGGTTGGCATTGGTGGGCAGCGGCCATACGAATCCGCTGATAGCCTTGGTGCTATCGCCATTCGCCCATGCGAAGACCTGGTCCATGGGTATGGCCGTCTTCTGGTCGGAATACAGTGGCGTGAAGCCAAGACCCATGGTGAACGTGGTCATGTGCTGCCAGAAGGCAGGATCTTCATTGTTGACCGGCACTTCGTTATCGGTCGATGGGCGCAGGTCGGTTTCCCAATACTTCATCGCCACGTCGGCGAGCGTGTTGCTGTAAGTGACAGCCGGCGAAGTGACCACCGAACCGGTATACGAAAACTTGCACGTGCCGCGCTTCGAACTGTAGTAAGACGTCTGATAACCCGAAGTGGAGCCCGTTGCCGCCTTGTACTGGTTCTGGCAGTCGGTATTGCTGCTGGCCGACTGGGAGTAATTGACCGTGCCTGGCCCATAGACATTCGTCAGCTGGCCGCTGTCCGCGTAAGGCAAGGCCGGACTGTACGTATAGGCCTGCGAGTTCGGGCCCGTGATCTTGGTGCCCGCGACACCATCGGTATCGCCGATACCGGTGACAAGGCTGTCGTCTTCGTTCCAGAAGCCGTCCGTCGTGAGAATGGTGTAGGACGCACGGCAAGCGAGCTCACCCGAGCTGCTGTCCGTGGTATCCGTCTGCCAGGGCTGCCCCGATTGGTAATACTGGCCTACCGAGTCCAAGGCCATGCGCAAAGGCGTCGAGTTGTTCGGGGTGATGTCATTCACCCACGTCCAGAAATTACTCTTCTGCGTACTCGATGCACCGCTGCCGAATGGCTGCACCGTTGCCATCGTGTTGTTGTACGCCGAGGTGTAGTTGCCGGTGGCCTTGATGTCCGTGACGTTGCGATTATTGATCGACCCGAAACCAACGCGATAGGTGGGATCGATGGTGGCGAACGCCGTCATCAGACCGCTCTTCGCCATCAGGATGCGCGTACGGTAGTACGAGAACCAATTGGCCACGTTCTGCTGGGTCGTGGTGTTGTCATCGCACAGCGCTTTGGTCGTCGAAGACGTGATCGTTGCACACGTCCCGGTGGTACCCACATAGTGCTGCGTGTAGGTACCGTTCTTCACCGGTGTACCGGTGGCATAAGTGAAGAAATTCCTCTTCGTGGAGACGCACTGACCACTTGAATTGAGACTGTCGGTAGAATAGTTGGGGCAGTTCTGAGTCGGCGCGTAGTACGTAGTGCCTGACCAGCCACTGTGCGCGCACTGCCCAGCATGTGTACCGGTCGATACCAGGGAGTCGCCGTTTGAACACGTGAGAGTGGGCGCATAGGTGTACGACGCCACGGACAACGTGACGAAGTAATTGACCTGCCCCTTATAGCGCGTGATGTCAGTCGCGGTCTGGTCCAGGAAGCCATCCGCATAGGCGTTGGTCAGTCCTGGCGAGTTTGCGTAACTGCTGCTGCCGTCGGCTTTAGGCGGCGGCGTGTAGGAAACCGCAGAGTTGTAATAGGTACCGTTATTCGCCGAGTTTCGAACGCCATCATCCGTTTGGTCGACCAAATAGCCCCAGTCCGGCATGTAGTCCCAGGCCATCGAGCCCGAGTCATCGAGCATCAACATGATGTTCGGCGGCAATGAAGCCTGCACGATCAGCGGACCCTTATCGATGGTCACGCTCGTTCCTGCCGCCTGCGCGGGCTGGCTGGCTATGCCGAGGCCAAGGACAAGCAGACTGGTGTAGACGAGCCTGCCAGCGAAGGTGGCGGCCGTGCTGCGCAGTCGGGATGTAATGTTCATGACGGCTGTGCTCTTTTATGGGTACGTCGTGGATGGCGCTCATGCGCCCGGTCAACACACGGTTCTTTTCAGCCTTGCTTGATCATGGCCTGCAGCACCACCACGGCGCGATTGCCCACGGCTTCAGGGTTGCCGCTGCGCGCCGTAACGCGGTAGTAGATGACGTTGGTGGACGTGCCCTGGGCGCCGTAGTTGTGCGCATTCGCGCTCTGGTTGTAACCCGTGCTGGAACTCGGGTCGTACCAGTTGCCCATGTTTTCGATCACGTACTGTGGTTGGCTGGCTGCCGCGCCACTGGCCGTGTACTGGCCTGCGGCATTGCCCTTCGCCACGGTGACGATCTTCGTCGAGTCGAAGTTGGGGTCATTGAACGGATTCGCCTGGCAGTAAACGCCACCCGCCTGGCAGTTGCGCGCGATGTCTTCCGGATTGGTCTGAATTCGCGCCGTCGCGACGCGGATGGCGGCTTCGGCCGCCTGAAAGGCGACCTGCCGGTCATAGAGGTTGGCAGCCATCTTCTGCTGCATGATGGTGCCCCGGATCGCGGCAAAGCCCACAAGCACCACGACGACGAGAAGCAACAATGCCACCACGAGTGCGATGCCTTGCTGCTTCCCTTGCATGCCCGGCTGCTTCCGTCTCCGGACGGCCAACGGGTGGGATGTCGACGCCACCGGCCGCGCCAACGAATCCTGAGGCTTGCGCTGGCCAAAATGGAAAAAGGATGCCTGGCTCATGTCAGCTCACCCGGTTGCGCAAGGTGGTGGTGGAGGTGAACGACCGCGATACCGGCTTGGCATTGACGCCGGCGCGCTTGTCGACACTCTCGGTCGTCAGCGTGATCCGCACCGCATCCACGACCGCCCAATTGGTGATGTTGTTTGCCGTCTTGAAATCCGTATCGCCGGACTGGTGATACAGGATCTGCATATCGGTGACATCACGCACCATTTCCGCGGGATTCTGTGTGGCACCGAGGCTTACGGTCTGCCGAAACAGCGACTTGCCATTCGCGCCATTGTTCCCGATATACCAATTGGAAACCGAGAGCTTGGAAATGAGCGCGTTGGGCGCAAACACATAGCTGCTGGAGCTGCTGCAAACGCTGGGATAGCTGAGGTCTGTCGTGCAGTTGCCGGGCGTACCGCTCGCCGCGTGGCTGAGGACGCTGCCCGCCACCGCCGTGATCTGCACGACGGCCGCGTGATCCGGATCGCAGACCACGACGACATCGTTGGTCTGGATATCGGTCGAACTTTCGTTGAGCGTGAAGTTCGCCGCCGGCTCCGCATCGACTTTCAGGCTGTTGCCGGTGCCTTCCGCGCCCAGCAGGATGATGGAGTCCGTACCGGCGACGCGATTGGCACCGGCGGCAGGGTCCGTCTGCGTGCTGTCATAACCCACCAGCGGATTGTTTACCGTAGCCCACCAGGCCGGTGTTGCCGACTTGCTGGGGCCATTGTTGAGCACATTGGAGAGGCGCCCGCTGTTGCCGCAGCCGTTCAGTCCCGCCGCCCGGATGTCGCGGGCGAGCATTTCGAAGGCGAGGCGCGAACTGTCCTGCACGTTGGACAGTGCCTCGTTGCTGCGATACACCTGCTGGTTGGATAGAAATACGCTGATGACGCCTGCGATAACCACCAGGCCAAGCAGGAGGGCGATCATCAACTCAACCAGCGTAAAGCCGGCTTCGCGCGTCTTTGCGCGCTGACGCAGGGTGAAGCCCCTGGACTCGAGCTTGCTTCGCACGTTCATAGAATGGCCTGCGTGACAACTTTCTCGGTGCTCGAGCCGCCCGCGCCTGCGCGACTGTCGTCGAAACTGATGGTGATGGTGCAATTGCCAAGAGCATCACAGGCAATCGTGCCTTGGGTGCTTTCAACCGCACCGAAGGTATTGCCCAGCTGCGTGCACCACGCATTGAGCTGATAGTTGGCGAGGCTGCCGGTTCCGTCGGGACAGGCATTGGCCTTCACGGTCGTGTTGTAGGTCGTTCCCGTTGCGGCATTCACGTCCGTGCGCATCGCATCCAGGATGGAATAACTCGCGATGGTGGCCATGCTGCGAGCCATCGCACTGTTGTTGGTCGAGAGCGACGTCGCCTGCAGTGCAGCGATCCCGAGGAAAGCAATCGACAGGACCAGCACGGCAATCAGCACCTCGATAAGTCCCACGCCGGCTTGGTAACGACCCGCTCGTTCGGGGCATGCAGACCCGCCCTTGATCCGGACATCCGCTGGACTTCCCATGTTCATTAGGTGCACGACCCTGAAGAAGGTGAGGTAGTCAGAATTCCACCAGCAGCCATGGTGATGGTCCGCTGGTTGTTGGTACTAAGCGCTGTCGTGCAGATCACGGCTACGACCCCGTTGTAAGGCGTCGTGTCGCCCACCTTGATCGCCAGACCTTGGCCGTTGAAGCGCAGCGCGGTCATGTCTCCCTTGAGGACCACGGCCCCCGTGAGCTCCGGCGTGGGCGACCGCACCTGATCGGCGATATTGGATTTGGTCATGAGATAAACAGCGCCCGTCTGCGTGCCGCAGGCAGAACCGAGGACGTCGCTGTTGTTGTTGGCCGCGGAGTTGCTGCACAACTGCGCGCTGCCGCCGCGTTTGATGGCTTCCATCTTTGCGGTGCTGATGGATGCGATCACGTCGTTGACTGCTGTCGTGAGCTTGTTGCTATACGTCATGGAGCGAAAACTCGGCACGGCAATCGTCACCAACACCACGGCCACGGCGAGCGTGATCATCAATTCGACGAGGGTGAAGCCGCGTTGCCGGGGTTTCATCGAGCAGCACGCGTTGCGTACCGAGCCCGGCATGGCGCTTTTCCCCGAAGTGGACTGGCCGGCGGTCCGCTTGCGAGCCATGAAAGGCACTTGGCGACGACCGGACAGATGTGCCGAGCCAGCGCACCCATGCTGTGCAGTTCGCGCGCCGGCACCGGCCACGCTCGCCCGCCATACGCTTCCCGGAAGCGGCATAACGCCCATAAGAATCCCCTGCCCCTGTAGGTACAGCCGTACCTTGCAGTGGGACTGTAGCCTTACTCCTGCATCCGCCTAGGCGTTCGCCGACGGGCGATGGGATTATTCCGACAAGCGGTATAGGCGAACGAGGCCAAGGTGATCCTGGTCACAGGGCACGGCCGCACGCTCGCGGCCGGCCAGCCGATGGTTTCGGGCAAGAAAAAAGCCCGCTCGATGAGCAGGCTTTTTTCTTGTCTGGTGCCGGAAACAGGAGTCGAACCTGCGACCTACGCATTACGAATGCGCCGCTCTACCAACTGAGCTATTCCGGCGAGGAACCGCCAATTCTACGGAGGCCGGGAGGGGTGCGCAAGCCGTCAAAGGCTCGCCGAGGCACCACCGGCGATGCGTAGTTCCTTCGGAAGGGCGAAGGTGATGGTTTCGGGCTCGCCATCAAGCTCGCGCACGGCGCCGGCGCCCCAGGACTGCAGGCGGGCGATCACGTCCTTGACCAGCTTTTCGGGAGCGGAGGCCCCGGCGGTCAGGCCGATGCGGGTGACGCCATCCAGCCAGCGCTGGTCGATGTGTTCCGCGCCGTCGATGAGATGGGCACGCACGCCCTGCTTTTCCGCCAGCTCGCGCAGGCGGTTGGAGTTGGAGCTGTTGACGGAGCCCACCACCAGCACCAGGTCCACGGCGCCCGCCAGGCGGCGCACGGCGTCCTGGCGGTTCTGGGTGGCGTAGCAGATGTCGTCCTTGCGCGGGCCGTCGATGTCCGGGAACTTCGCGCGCAACGCCTCGATGATCGCCTTGGTGTCGTCCACCGAAAGCGTGGTCTGGGTAACGTAGGAGAGTTCATGCGGAAACGTGGGGGTGAGTTCGGCCACGTCTTCGACCGACTCCACCAGCAGGATCTCGCCGCGATTGGCAGGATTCCACTGCCCCATCGTGCCTTCCACTTCCGGGTGTCCGGCGTGGCCGATCAGCACCACGCTGCGGCCGGTGCGTCCGAGGCGCGCCACCTCCATGTGCACCTTCGTAACCAGCGGACAGGTGGCATCAAACACCTTGAGGCCACGCTGGTCGGCTTCCTCGC
Organism: Dyella sp. EPa41; assembly: GCF_016586165.1. Taxonomy (GTDB): domain Bacteria; phylum Pseudomonadota; class Gammaproteobacteria; order Xanthomonadales; family Rhodanobacteraceae; genus Dyella. The sequence goes on from NZ_BCPR01000026.1 coordinate 18,670, forward strand.
GCACCGCCTTGGAGACGCCGTGGGCGCTGAAGATCACGGTGGCGCCATCGGGCACTTCGTCCAGCTCCTCGACGAACACCGCGCCATCGGCACGCAGCTTGTCCACCACATAGCGGTTGTGGACCACCTCGTGCCGCACGTAGATCGGTGCGCCATAGGATTCGAGCGCGCGCTCGACAATGGCAATGGCGCGATCCACACCGGCGCAAAAGCCACGGGGATTGGCAAGCAGGATATCCACGAACACTCCGGGCCCGAGCGGGCCTAATGGCAGGCTTTCATTATCGCATGCCCCATGAAATCACACGTGAGGGCGCGTTCAGGCCTTGGATTTGCCCGCAAACAGGCCGAAAACGACGAGCGCCACCGCACCCACGGTGATGCCGCAATCGGCCACGTTGAACACCGGGTAGCTCCACTCGCGGTAGTACACCTGGATGAAATCGGTCACCTGGGCCGCGTGGAGGCGATCCATGAGATTGCCCAGTGCGCCGCCCACGATCAGGGCCAGCGGCATCGCCGTTTTCCAGTCGCGCCGGGGCGTGCGATGCAGCCATGCCACCAGCACCGCGCTGATCACCACCGCCAGCAACACGAAGAACCAGCGTTGCCAGCCATCGCTGTTCGCCAGGAAGCTGAAGGCGGCGCCGGTATTGAAGGCCAGCGTCCAGTTGAGGAAACCGGGGATCACCGGGTGCGGCAGCCCGGCGGGTTGCAGGGCAGCCAACGCCCACCACTTGCTGAGCTGGTCGAGCACGATGACCACGGCGGAGAGCAGCAGCCAGGAAAGGGCGTTGGGCTTAGGTTTCATGAGCACATCAATCTTGCGAGCTGTACTCCCTCTCCCCTTTGGAGAGAGGGTTGGGGTGAGGGGCCAATCTTCCGGTGGGTTGTGGGTAGAGCGACGGCGTTCTTTTGAGACTCAATCGCGAGCACCCGCCCCTCACCTCAGTCCTCTCCCCGGGGGAGAGGAAGAAAGCAACATCAGAACCAGCGCCTATCCTCGCCCGGACCATCCACGTTGCTGATGCAGCGATCGCACAGCTCCGGATGGTTCGCATGCGTGCCCACGTCATCGCGGCGATGCCAGCAACGCACGCACTTGGCGGCATCGCTGACGGTCGCCGAGACCCACACGTCCGCGCCTTCCAGCTCGGTCAGCACGGCGTCGGCCGGCTGGCCACCGGCGAGGTCCAGGCGCAGGTCGGAGGTGATGAAGAAGAAGCGCAGTTCCGACGCCGCGGGCTGGTAGCGCGCAACGATGGCCGGATCGGCATGGATCGCCAGCTTCGCTTCCAGCGAGGCGCCGATCTGCTCGCCCTTGCGCATGCCTTCGAGCACGCGAGAGGCGGTTTCGCGGATGGCCAGTAGGTCGGACCAGTACCGACGCTGCTCTGGCGAACCCTGCGTGGCGGCCAGGCCTTCGTACCAGGTTTCGAACAGCACGCTCTCGCTGCGTTCGCCCGGCAGGTATTGCCAGATTTCCTCGGCGGTGAAGCTCAGCACCGGCGCCAGCCAGCGCACCAGCGCCTCGGCGATGCGGTACATCGCGCTCTGCGCGCTGCGGCGACCGTGGCTTTCGGTCGGCATCGTGTAGAGGCGGTCCTTGGTGATGTCCAGGTACAGCGCGCCCAGCTCGTTGGTGCAGAAGTTCTGCACGCGCTGCACGATCTCGGGGAAGTCGTAGCGGTCGTACGCCGCCATCACCGCCTGCTGCGTGTCGTACGCCTGCTGCACGGCCCACTGGTCGAGCAGCAGGCTCTGCTCCACCGGCACCAGGTGCTTGGCGGGGTCGAAACCGTCGAGGTTGCCGAGCAGGAAGCGCGCGGTATTGCGGATGCGGCGATAGGTATCGGAGACGCGCTTGAGGATCTCGTCCGACAGCGACATCTCGTTGCGGTAATCGGTCGAGCAGATCCACAGGCGCAGGATGTCCGCGCCCAGGTTCTTCATGATGTCCTGCGGTTCGATGCCGTTGCCCAGCGACTTGGACATCTTGCGGCCCTGCGCATCCACGGTGAAGCCGTGGGTGAGCACGTCGTTGTACGGCGCCTTGGCGAACATGGCCGACGAGGTGAGCAGGGACGACTGGAACCAGCCACGATGCTGGTCCGAGCCTTCCAGGTACATCACCTTGTAGCTGGACGCCTTGCCCTGCTGCAGTTCAGGACGCTGGCCGACGACAGCGAAGTGGCTGACGCCGGAGTCGAACCACACGTCGAGCACGTCCAGGACCTTTTCATAGTCCTTGGCCTGGTCGCCCAGCAGTTCGGCCGCATCCAGTGCGTACCACGCGTCGATGCCGCCCTGCTCCACGCGCTTGGCCACCTGCTCGAGCAGCGCGACGGAATCGGGATGCGGCTCCTGCGTGCCCTTGTGGATGAACAGCGCGATCGGCACGCCCCAGGTACGCTGGCGCGAGATGCACCAGTCGGGACGATCGCCGACCATGCCGGCGATGCGCTCCTCGCCCCAGCCCGGCACCCAGCGCACCTGCTTGATCGCGTCGAGCGCGGTCTGGCGCAGGCCTTCCTTCTCCATGCTGATGAACCACTGCGGCGTGGTGCGGAAGATCACCGGCGTCTTGTGGCGCCAGCAATGCGGGTAGCTGTGTTCGATCTTGGCGAAGGCCAGCAGCACGCCGCGACGGCGCAGCAGCTCGACGATCTCGTCGTTGGCCTTCCACAGGTGCTTGCCGGCGATCACCGTGCCGTCCAGCGCGGCCGGCGTGTCCGCGCGGTACGTGCCGCGCGCCTCGGTGTAGTTGAGCGTCTCGATGCCGTACTTGCGCGAGACGACGAAGTCTTCCACGCCATGGTCGGGCGAGGTGTGCACGGCGCCGGTACCGTCTTCGGCGGACACGTGGTCACCGATCAGCACGGGCACTTCGCGCGCATAGAACGGATGCTTGAGCAGCACGCCCTCCAGCACCTGGCCGGCAACGTGGCCGAGCACCTTCGCATCGCCCTCGATGCCGTAGCGCTGCGCGACCTTTTCGACGAGGGCGCTGGCGACGACCAGCAGCACGCGCCGTCCGTCGCGCGGCAGCCCTTCGATCAATGCGTATTCGAGCTCGCCGCCCAGCGATACCGCCAGGCTTTCCGGCAGCGTCCACGGCGTGGTGGTCCAGATCGGGATGGCGACGATGGCATCGCCTGCGTCCACGCCGAACTTCTGCGCAAGCGCCCGCGGATCGACGGCGTCATAGGCGACGTCCACCGCGGGCGAGGTCTTGTCGGCGTATTCGATCTCGGCTTCGGCCAGTGCCGAGCCACAATCGAAGCACCAGTACACCGGCTTGGCGCCGCGCACGACGTGGCCGTTGGCGACGATCCTGGCCAGCGCGCGCACCATGTCGGCTTCGTACTTGAAGTCCATGGTGCGATAGGGATGTTCCCAGTCGCCCAGCACGCCCAGGCGCTTGAAGTCGGTGCGCTGCAGGTCGATCTGCTGTTGCGCGTACTCTCGGCACTTCTGGCGGAAGGCGGCGGCGTCGAGCTTGTCACCCACGCGGCCGAACTTCTTCTCCACCGCCACTTCGATCGGCAGGCCGTGGCAATCCCAGCCCGGCACGTAGGGCGCGCGGTAGCCGGCCAGCAGGCGCGACTTCACCACCACGTCCTTGAGCACCTTGTTGACCGCATGGCCCAGGTGGATCGCGCCGTTCGCGTACGGCGGCCCGTCGTGCAGCACGAACACCTTGTCGCGGTTCGCCGCGCGCTCCTGGATCTGCACGTAGCGGTTCACCTGCTGCCAGTCGGCCAGCCACTTGGGCTCGCGCTTGGGCAGGTCGCCGCGCATCGGGAATTCCGTCTGCGGCAGGTTGATGGTGTTCTTGTAGTCCTGGGTCATTGCCTGGGGATGCTCTGATCGGGGTCTGGCGCGGTCCTGCGGGCGCCGTCGTTGCCTGGCGCCGCCATGGACACGGCGGAAACGCTAACGTTACCGGATTTGGGGCCGTTACGCTTCGCTGAGGCGCGGATTCATGCCAAGCAGCTCGCGCGCCTGGCGGGCATCTTTGGCCATCTGGACGGTCAAATCGTCCAGGTTGTCGAACTTCTGCTCGTCGCGCAGCTTGGCGACGAATTCCACCGCCATGCGCTGGCCGTAAAGGTCGCCTTCGAAATCGAACAGATGGACTTCCAGCAGCGGCTCGGGCACTTCATTGACCGTGGGCCGCACACCGAGGCTGGCCACGCCCGGCCAGCTGCACTCGCTCTCGCCCAGGCCCACCCGCACCGCGAAAATGCCGTGGACGGGGCTGGAACGGTCCCGCAGGTGGATGTTGGCGGTGGGATAGCCCAGCTGGCGTCCCAGCTGCTTGCCGTACTCCACCTTGCCCTCCATCACGAACGGACGACCGAGCAGCGGCGTGGCTCCGGCAAACTCGCCCGCGGCCAGCAGCATGCGTACGCGGGTGGCCGATACGCGGGCACCCTCCAGCAGCACCGCAGGCATGGTGCGGGCGCTGAAACCCAGTTGCCGGCCCATGGTCTCCAGCAATGCCACATCGCCACCGCGCTTGTGCCCGAAGCGGAAGTCGCCACCGACCCATACCTCGCGTGCCGCGAGGCGGTCGACCAGCACGCGCTGCACGAAATCCTCGGCGGACATGGCGGTCAGCGCGCCGTTGAAGCGCAACAGCAGCACCTGCTCCATGCCGGCCGCCGCGAAGCCGCGGAGTTTCTCGCGCACGCTGGAAAGACGCGCCACCGGCTCAGGGGAGAAAAACGCCCTTGGCAGTGGCTCGAAGCTCACCACCACCGGCGTCAGGCCGAGCGCGCCCGCGCGCTCGCGGACTTCGGCGAGCAAGGCCTGGTGGCCACGATGCAGCCCATCGAACGCACCCACGGCCACCACGCTGCCGCCGGGCGCCAGGCATGGGCCGGCGACATCCCTGGAAAGTCTCATCATCCGGCGAGTATAGCGGGTGACAGCCACCATCCCGCCTTCCGCCTTCTTGCAGGAGGGCGCCCAGGGCGCGATCGCCGCAGGACGTTCCTAGCGCTTCGGCCACGCGGTGATCGCGCACTGGGTGCGCTCCTGCAGGAGGACGGCAGGACGCCTCAGGCGCCCCGCAGCTCACGCATGCGGAAGCCGGCGGCGAAGAGCGTCACCACATAAGCGCCACCGCCCGCCATTACCAGCACGGCCAGGCGCCATACGCGGGTCCACTTGTCGACGCTTGTCCAGTCCGGCCAGATCCACATGCCCACCAGCAGTACCGCAATCATGACCGTACAGGCCAGCACCAGGCGCAGCATGTGGCGAGTCCAACCCGGCTGGCGCTGATACACGCCCGCCTGCTTCAACCAGCGCCATAGCAGACCCAGGTTGATGTAGCTGGCCAGCGCACTGGCCATGCCCAGCGCCATGTGCAGGCCCGGCACGGCGGCGATGCCGTCCATCCAGGGCAGCTGGCGCTGTTCCGGCGTGGCCCACAGCATGAACAGCATCGCCACGAACACCACGTTGAGCGCCATGTTCGCCACCAGCGAGGCCACGCCCGCGCGCACCGGCGTGCGGGTGTCCTGGCGTGCGTAGAACGCCGGCAGGGCCACCTTCACCAGCGCGAAGGCCGGCAGGCCGAAGCTCAGCGCCGTGATGGACAGCGTCGCCATGCGGGTATCGAACGGGGTGAACTGGCCATGCTGGAACAAGGTCGCCACCAGCGGCCGCGCCAGCAGCATCAGCGCGAACATCGCCGGCACCGCGATCAGCAGCGTGGTGCGCAAGCCCCAGTCCAGCGCCTTGGAAAAGCCTTCCTTGTCGGTGGTGACGTGGTGACGCGACAGCGACGGCAGGATCACCGTGCCCAGCGCCACGCCAAACAGGCCCAGCGGCAGCTCGAGGAAGCGGTCGGCCTGCGACAGCCAGCTCTGCGAGCCGGTCATCAGGTAGGCGGCGATCACGGTGTCGAGCAGCAGGTTGACCTGGGCCACCGAGGACCCGAACAGGGTCGGCACCATCAGCCTGAGGATGCGGCGCACATCCGGGTGGCTCCAGCCCCAGCGCGGCAGGGCGAGCAGGTCCAGGCCCCTCAGCGACGGCAGCTGGAACAGCAGCTGCAGGATGCCCGCCGCCAAAATGGCCCAGCCCATCGCCATGATCGGCGGATTCAGATAGCGCGACAGCCACAACGCGCCGCTGATCATGCAAAGGTTGAGGATGACCGGCGTCAGCGCCGGCAGCGCGAAGCGGTGGAAGCTGTTGAGCGCGCCGCCACACAGCGCGGTCAGCGACACGAACAGCAGGAACGGAAAGGTCAGGCGCAGCAGCTGGGTGGTCAGCGCGAACTTCTCGGGCGTATCCGCCGCCCCCTGCGAGAACAAGGACGCCACCTGCGGCGCGAAGATCACGCCCACCGCCGTGATGACCAGCAGCACCCCGCCCAGCGTGCCCGAAACGCGCGACATCAGTTGCTTCAGGTCCTCGTGGCTTCGCTTCTCCTTCACCTCGGTGAAGACCGGCACGAAGGCGGTGGAGAACGAGCCCTCCGCGAACAGGCGGCGCATGAAGTTGGGGATGCGGAAGGCCACCCAGAACGCGTCCGTCGCCGCGTTGGCACCGAACGTCGCGTTGATGGACATGTCCCGGACCAGACCGAGCACGCGCGAAATCATGGTCATGCTGCTGAAGGACAGCAGCCCGCGGAACATGCTGGGAGACTTCATGCGTGGAAACAGTGCCTTTGCTGGTGAGACGGCGCAGGCGCGGATCGCCCCGCCCTGGCCGAAAGGCGCGTAGTGTGACAGCCGCGAAGAGCAAGTTCACGGCCTGGGCATGGCATAATCGGGGCTGGTTCATCCGAGCCATCGCCACCGCAGCGGCGTCTGGCGCCCATGGGCGCCTTGACAAACAGCTAAGCTGTTGACGCAACGGCGCATTGACCGCATAATTGTCGTCTTTTTCCAACCCAGTCATTCATTCCGGAGTTCTACCTTGGCCAACATCAAGTCCGCGAAGAAGCGCGCGCGCCAGTCCGAGCAGCGCCGCCTGCGCAACGTCAGCGCCCGCTCCATGGTGCGCACCGCCCTCAAGAAGGTCGTCAAGGCCATCGAGAACAAGGACAAGGCTGCTGCCGTCGAGGCGTTCGCCGCCGCCCAGCCGGTCATGGATCGCTACGCCTCCCGCGGCCTGATCCACAAGAACAAGGCTGCTCGCCACAAGAGCCGCCTCAACGCGAAGATCCGCGAGCTGGCGTAAGCCGGCTCCGCGTATTGCATCTCGGGTTGGTAGGGAAGCCGGCGCAAGCCGGCTTTTCTGTGCCTGAACGAAACACCGGCCGGCGCAAGCCGGTTTTTTTTGTTTGGGGACAGCCTGACGGGGAGCGCCCCGCCCCTTCCCCGTCATTCCGGCGCAGGCCGGAATCCAGGCTCCGTGAGCACGGTTTTCGCGACGCGATGAAAGGACTGCCGGCAGGCGGGGGCGACAACCCGCCTCTTCCGTTACTGGATTCCGGCCTGCGCCGGAATGACGGCGAAAAAAAAAGCGGCCGCTGGGCCGCTTTTCCGTCAACCTCGTTGAGCCTTCCGGCTTACTCGCCACGCAACCGCACATCGCCTGGCAGCATGTCGTCGCGCTCTTCCCGCGCCATATGCTCGGCTTCCAGGAAGCGCCACACCTGTTGGCAGACCGGCATGGTGTTTTCACGGGCGATGGCGGACACCAGGAACCAGGGCTCCTTCCACTCCAGGCGCCGCACGATGTCCTCGGCAATGACCTGGCGCTCGTCGTCGGGCAGCACGTCGGCCTTGTTCAGCACCAGCCAGCGCGGACGCTGGAGCAGTTCGGGATCGAACTTCTCCAGTTCCTGCTCGATCGCATGGACCTGCTCCACCGGGTCGGTCCCATCGACCGGCGCGATATCGACCACGTGCAGCAGCAGGCGCGTGCGCGACACATGGCGGAGGAACTGGATGCCCAGGCCGGCGCCATCCGCGGCGCCCTCGATCAGGCCCGGGATGTCGGCGATCACGAAGCTCTGGTCCGTACCCAGGCTGACCACGCCCAGGTTGGGGTGCAAGGTGGTGAACGGGTAATCCGCCACGCGCGGCGTCGCTGCCGACACGGCACGGATGAAGGTCGACTTGCCGGCATTGGGGAAGCCCAGCAGGCCCACGTCCGCCAGCAGCTTCAGCTCCAGCTTGAGCTCGCGCACGTCGCCCGGCGTGCCAGGCGTGGACTTGCGCGGCGCGCGGTTCACCGAGCTCTTGAAATGGATATTGCCCAGGCCACCCTTGCCGCCCTGCGCCACCAGCAGGCGCTGGCCGTGCTGGGTGAGGTCGCCGATGGTCTCGTCGGTGTCGACGTTGGTGACCACGGTGCCGACCGGCACGCGGATGAAGGTGTCTTCGCCGCCCTTGCCGTACATCTGGCTGCCCATGCCGTTCTGGCCACGCTGGGCCTTGAACATGCGCTGGTGGCGGAAGTCGATCAGCGTGTTGAGGCCCTCGTCGGCCACCAGCCACACCGAGCCGCCGCTGCCGCCGTCGCCGCCATCGGGACCGCCAAAGGGAATGAATTTTTCGCGACGGAAGCTGATGCATCCGTTGCCGCCGTCACCGGCCTGGACCTTGATGATGGCTTCGTCGACGAATTTCATTTTGGGCGCAGTCAGTAGTAAGTGGTGAATGGTAAACGGTAAAAGCGTCGCGGGGCTGTGAGTGGGCTGGCCTGCGCCAGGCATGCCTTTCCCATTCACTATTCACCATTGACCATTTACTCGACAAAACAAAGGCCCCGCCGAGGCGGGGCCTTCGCTGCAACATCGAAGGGGATTAAGCCTTGACGACGCTGACGAACTTGCGACCTTCGGCGCCGCGAGCCTTGAATTCGACGGTGCCGTCGACCAGGGCGAACAGCGTGTGGTCACGACCCAGGCCCACGCCGGTACCGGCATGGAACTTGGTGCCGCGCTGACGCACGATGATGTTGCCGGCTTCGATGGCCTGGCCACCGTAAACCTTCACGCCGAGGTACTTCGGGTTCGAATCGCGACCGTTGCGGCTGGAACCTACGCCTTTTTTATGTGCCATGACTCAATGCTCCAGTTGCTTAGGCGTTGATGCCCGTGATCTCGACTTCGGTGAAATGCTGACGATGTCCCTGCTGCTTCTTGTGGTGCTTGCGGCGGCGGAACTTGATGATGCGGACCTTGTCGGCACGGCCGTGCTTGCGCACGGTGGCGCTGACGGTGGCACCGGCCACGGTGGGTGCACCGACGGTGATCGACTCACCGGCACCGACCAGCAGGACCTGGTCGAAGGTGAAGGCGGCGCCTTCGTCGGCGTTCAGCAGCTCCACGCGCAGGACGTCGCCCTGCTGAACGCGGTACTGCTTGCCGCCGGTCTTGATGACTGCGTAACTCATGGGAATATCCCTTCTGTCGTTATTCTCTTGGGTTCGCCACGCCGAAACCGGCACTGGCGAACTCGGGAGTATAGCGGGCCTTCAGGACGCTGGTCAATTACTGACCAACTGCCCATGCAAGCCTTTCCAGCCCACGGTCATTGCCCGCTGGGAGCCGGCGCACTCTGGCTGGGCGCCTTGGCCGGCGTCGTCTTGGCATCGGTCTGGGCAGGGGCCTTTGCGTCCGTCTTGGCCGGCGCCTTGGTGGCCGGCTTCCTGGCCGTCGTCTTCGCCGGCGCCTTCTTGGCCGGCGCTTTCGCCTTGGACTTGGCCGGCGCCTTGGCAGCGGGCTTGGCCGGCGCCTCCTCGGCGGCGTCGTCTGCCTGTGCCGGCGTCGCACCAAGGGCCGGGGCGGCGGCCGCCACCTTCGAGGGGCAACGCCCGCTGGCGTCCAGGCTCCCCTTCTGCTTGAGCTCGGCGATCATCTGGTCGCTGCGCTCCTGGCTCCACTGCCGGCCGGCCTGATTGGCTTCGGCCATGGTGGTGGGCATCTCGTTGATGACCTTCTGGCCCAGCGGGGAACGGTAGAACTTGAGCAAGCCCTCCATCTCCTCGGCGTTGAAGTGCTTCTGGTAGACCGGCACCAGGCGGCCGATGAACTGCTGCGTGGCGTTCGCGTCCAGGTAGCTCTGCCAGTACTCGGCCGGCACGCACGGCAGCGACTGCTGCATGGTGGTCACCGCCTGGTAGTTCATCTGGCTCAACATCTTGCCCACGCCGACGACGTCCATCAGCTGGCGAACCTGCGCCTCGCTGGCCGGCCCCGAGGCCGCCATCACCTGTCCGCCGGCCATTGCAAGCGCCAGGCCGACGCCCCATCTCATCCACTTAAGCATCCGCACTCTCTACCGAATCAAGCCAGGGCCCGTCGGGGCCAAAGCAGCTATTTAGCCATAGTTGGGCCGGTCTTCCCTGAAGACGACGCTCAGGCATCAGGCGGGCAATAACTAACCTGATTGGTTTGGTATAGTGCAGTTTTTCCCTTTCCCCACCTTCCCGGGCGACATGGACACCATCCGCATCCGCGGTGCGCGCACGCACAACCTCAAGAACATCGACCTGGATCTGCCGCGTGACCGGCTGATCGTCATCACCGGTCTTTCCGGCTCGGGCAAATCCTCGCTGGCCTTCGACACGATCTACGCCGAAGGCCAGCGCCGGTATGTCGAATCGCTGTCGGCCTATGCCCGCCAATTCCTCTCGATGATGGAAAAGCCGGACGTCGACCACATCGAAGGTCTTTCCCCGGCCATTTCCATCGAGCAGAAGTCAACCTCGCACAACCCGCGCTCCACCGTGGGCACGATCACCGAGGTGTACGACTACCTGCGCCTGCTCTACGCCCGCGTAGGCACCCCGCGCTGCCCCGACCACGGCATCCCGCTGGAGGCGCAGACGGTGAGCCAGATGGTGGACAGCACGCTCGCGCTCGATCCCGAGAAGCGCTTCATGCTGCTTGCCCCGGTGATCCGCGAGCGCAAGGGCGAGCACGTGCAGGTGTTCGACCAGCTGCGCGCGCAAGGCTTCGTGCGCGCGCGCGTCGACGGCACCGTGTACGACCTCGACGCCGTGCCGCCGCTCACGCTGCGCCAGAAGCACACCATCGAGGTGGTGATCGACCGCTTCCGTCCGCGCGACGACATCAAGCAGCGCCTGGCCGAATCGTTCGAGACGGCGCTGCGCCTGGGCGATGGCCTGGTGATCCTGGCCGACATGGACGCCGGGCAGGGAAGCCCGAGTGCCGCGGGCGCAAGCCGCGCAGGAGCGGCCGATGCCAGGGCCCCCGAGCAGCTGCTTTCCTCGCGCTATTCCTGCCCCGTCTGCGATTACTCGCTGCCGGAGCTGGAACCGCGCCTGTTCTCGTTCAACTCGCCGATCGGCGCGTGCCCGACCTGCGATGGCCTGGGCGTGACGCAGGTGTTCGATCCGGCGCGCGTGGTGGCGCATCCCGAGCTGTCGCTGGCCGGCGGCGCGATCCGCGGCTGGGACCGTCGCAATGCGCACTATTTCCAGCTGATCATGTCGCTGGCCAGCCATTACAGGTTCGATGTCGAGACCCCGTGGCGCAAGCTGCCGGCGGACGTCCAGAAGGCCATCCTGTATGGCAGCGGCAAGGAGACGATCGCGTTCAAGTACCTCACCGAGCGCGGCGGCCGCGTCACGCGCGAGCATTCGTTCGAAGGCATCCTTCCGAACATGGAGCGCCGGTACAAGGAAACCGAATCGCCGGCCGTGCGCGAAGAGCTGGCCAAGTACATCAGCGACCAGCCCTGCCCCGAGTGCTCGGGACAGCGGCTCAATCGCTCGGCCCGCAACGTGTTCGTGGCCGACCACGCGCTGCCCTCGCTCACGTCGCGATCGATCGATGACGCACTGGCCTTTTTTGAAGCACTGAAGCTGACCGGCTGGCGTGGCGAGATCGCGCTGAAGATCGTCAAGGAGATCCGCGAGCGCCTGTCGTTCCTCAACGACGTGGGCCTCAATTACCTCACGCTGGATCGCCAGGCCGACTCGCTGTCCGGCGGCGAGGCGCAGCGTATTCGCCTGGCCTCGCAGATCGGCGCCGGCCTGGTCGGCGTGATGTACGTGCTCGACGAGCCGTCGATCGGCCTGCACCAGCGCGACAACGAACGCCTGCTCGGCACGCTGACGCGGCTGCGCGACCTCGGCAATACGGTGATCGTGGTCGAGCATGATGAAGACGCCATTCGCATGGCGGATCACATCCTCGACATCGGCCCGGGCGCCGGCGTGCATGGCGGCGATATCGTGGCGCAGGGCGCGTTGAAGGACATCCTTTCGTCGCCGCGCTCCGTCACCGGCCAATACCTGTCGGGCAAGCGCGGCATCAAGGTGCCGACCGAACGCCGCCAGCAGCTGGATGCCGATTCGTGGCTGCACCTGAAGGGTGCGAGCGGCAACAACCTCAAGAACGTCGACCTCGCCATTCCCGCGGGCCTTTTCACCTGCGTCACCGGCGTGTCCGGCTCGGGCAAGTCGACGCTGGTCAACGATACGCTGTTCCGTCTCGCCGCCGCCGAGTTGAACGGTTCCAGCGAACAGCCGGCGCCGTACAAATCCGTCGAGGGGCTGGAGCTGTTCGACAAGGTGGTGGACATCGACCAGTCGCCGATCGGTCGCACGCCGCGTTCGAACCCTGCCACCTACACCGGCCTGTTCACGCCGCTGCGCGAACTGTTCGCGCAGGTGCCCGAAGCGCGTGCGCGCGGCTACACGCCGGGCCGTTTCAGCTTCAACGTGCGCGGCGGCCGCTGCGAGGCTTGCGAAGGCGACGGCATGATCAAGGTGGAGATGCACTTCCTGCCGGACGTGTACGTGCCTTGCGATGTGTGCCACGGCAAGCGCTACAACCGCGAAACGCTGGAAGTGCATTACAAGGGCCACACCATCGCCGACGTGCTGGACATGACGGTGGAAGATGCGCTGAAGCTGTTCGAGAACGTGCCGACCATCGCGCGCAAGCTTGAGACCCTGCGTGCCGTGGGCCTGGACTACATCAAGCTCGGCCAGAGCGCGACCACGCTCTCGGGCGGCGAAGCGCAGCGCGTGAAGTTGTCCAAGGAGCTGTCCAAGCGCGATACCGGCCGCACGCTGTACATCCTCGACGAACCCACCACCGGCCTGCACTTCCACGACATCGAGCAGTTGCTCGACGTGCTGCACCAGCTGGTGGAACAGGGCAACACCGTGGTGGTGATCGAGCACAACCTGGACGTGATCAAGACCGCCGACTGGCTGGTCGATCTCGGCCCGGAAGGCGGCGCCGGCGGCGGTCGCATCCTCGTGACCGGCACGCCGGAACAGGTCGCGGCCACGCCGGGCTCGCACACCGGACGTTTCCTTGCGCCCCACCTCGACGTGAAGCCCGCCAAGGCGGCGAAGACCGGGGGCAACGGCAAGAGCAAACCTGCACTACGGAAGAAGACTGCATGAGTTCCGCCCAACCGGCGCCGGAGAAACGCACCCGCGCCCGCAAGGCCCAGGCGCCGGAGAGCACCCCGGCCGTCGATGGCATCGAAACACCCGCAACCCGGCCACCGGCGCTCTTCGTGGCGCCGATCGGCGTGCGTTGGCGCGATCTCGACGCGTTCAACCACGTCAACAATTCCAACTACCTCACCTATCTGGAAGAGGCGCGCCTGCAGTGGCTGCGCCACGTGCCCGGCTGGTTCGACGAACAATCGATGCCGGTGCTGGCCGCCAGCGAGATCAACTATCGCCGGCCCATCGAGTGGCCGGCACAGCTGCACGTGGAACTGACCTGCGAGCGGCTGGGCAACAGCTCGATCACACTGGCGCATCGCATCGTCGATGCGCATGACGACACGCAGCTGTACAGCGACGGCAAGGTCGTGATGGTGTGGATGAACCCCGCTACCGGCAAGCCGGTGCCACTGCCGCAGTCGATCCGCGACGCCGCCGAAGGCGTCGCTTGAACGACGCTTCCGGCGTTCGGGGTTAATGCCCCTTGGACGCCGGATGCCCCAGCTTCATGCGGTATCCGTAACATCCACGTCGACCACCCCGAAAGGAGTTCGACCGTGCGCCCGCTTTCCCTCACCACCCTCGCCTTCGCCGTCGCCGCCGGTGCATCGACTGGCGCCATCGCCGCTTCATCGACAGCCACCAGCCTCACGCTTTATCGCAGTGACGACGCCGCGCTGTTCAGTGGCGGCGACGGTGGCAGCATCCAGGCAGGCTACGCCGTGGCACGCGAGCCGCGCGAGCTGTCGTTGAAGAGCGGCGTGCAGGACATCAACCTGGGCGGACTGCCGCAATACCTCGACCCTGAAGCGCTCGCGCTGACCGTGGCGGGCAACAGCGCCAAGGTGCTGTCCCAGCGCCTGTTGGTCGGCCAGGGCCAGAACGCCGCACTGGCCAGCCTGGCCGGCCAGCCCATCGTGGTACTGGGCAGCAATGGCCAGCCGCTCGCTTCCGGCACCTTGCTTCGCGCGGGCGATGGCCTGCTGGTGCAAGGCAGCGATGGCGGCACCAGCCTCATTCGCGATTACGCTGCCGTGCGCGCGCAAGGCAGCTTCCAGACCGGTTCGCTGCTGCAGCTGCGCGTCGATGCGCAGCGTCCGGGCGCCGCCAAGGCCACGCTGAGCTATACCACCGCCGGCATGGGCTGGCGCGCGGCTTACGTCGGCACCCTGCAGGCGGGCGGTCGCTGCCAGATGCAGTTCGAGTCACGCGCGAGCATCGCCAACCGCAGCGGGCGCGACTGGAAGGATGCGGAACTCACCCTGGTCGCCGGTGAACCCAACTTCGCCAAGCCGTCGGCGCCTCGCCCCATGGGCGCTCCGGTGGCCTATGCGATGCGCGCGAAGACGGACACCGCCCAACTACCCGAGCAGGACACGCTGGCCGATTACCGCACCTATACGCTGCCCGGTGCCGTCGACCTGCCCGACGGCAGCGTCAGCCAGGTACCGCTGTACGCGACGCGCACGATCGAATGCGAACGCACGTCGCTGTTCGAGCATGGCGGCGGCTGGGTACCGCCGCAGCCGATGATCAATCGCGACTACACGCCGGGCGGCGACACCGCCATCACCAGCACCCTGCAGCTGCGCGCCTTCGACAGCCTGCCGGCGGGTTATCTGCGCGTGCTGACGGCGGACCGCAACGGCACGCCGCAATTCATCGGCGAAGGCCGCATCAACGACACGCCCAAGGGAAGCGATGCGCACATCACGCTGGGCACCGCCTTCGACCTGCGTGGCGAGCGCGAACGCACGGCCTTCAGCGTGGACAAGGCCGGCCACACGCTCGATGAATCGTTCCGCATCACCCTCACCAATGCCGGTGACAGCGAACGCGTGGTGACGGTGCGCGAACATCCGTCGCGCTGGCGCCAATGGACCCTGGTGTCGTCGAGCAGCAAGCCCAGCCAGCAGACGCCCGACACGCTGGAATTTCGCGTGACGGTGCCCGCTGGCGGCAAGGCCACGCTGGATTATGCGGTGCGTTACCAGTGGTCCGCCGACGACCATCCGCAGGGATGACACTGGCCATGGCAACGAGAGGAAGCCAGCCGCAATCCGGTTTGCTACTCTCGTTTCCTGTTGCCGCCACCCTCCTTTGACGGGCCCTCGCCATGCTCAACCTGATCACGCACGACGCCATTACCGAAATCAACATGGCGCGCCCGCCCGTGAACGCGCTCAACATCGAACTGCTGCGCGCCATGCGTCACGGCATCGATGACGCGGTCCGCGCCGGTGCGCGGGGACTGGTGCTGTCCGGCGCGCCCGGCCTGTTTTCGGCAGGTGTCGATGTACCGGCCTTGCTGGGACGGGATCGCGAGGGCGTACAGGAGTTCTGGCGCGAGTTCTTCCAGACCTGCTCGAAGCTGGCGATGTCGCCGGTGCCGGTGGTCGCCGCCATTACCGGCCACAGCCCGGCAGGCGGCGCGGTGCTGTCACTGTTCTGCGACTACCGTGTCATGGCCGAAGGTCCGTTTCGCATCGGCTTGAACGAAGTGCAGGTGGGACTGGTCGTGCCCGAAAGCATCCAGCAGGCGCTGCGCCGCACCGTCGGCCCTTATCGCGCGGAGCGGCTGATGGTGGCCGGCGCCATGATCGAATCGTCGGAGGCCTTGGCCTGCGGACTCGTGGATGAACTCACCAACGTCGAACAGGTGGTGACACGCGCACTCCACTGGATGCAGGGCATGCTGGCCTTGCCATCCAACGCGATGCTCAAGACACGCGCCATCGCCCGCGCCGATCTCACCAGGGTGTGGGTCGATCCGGATGCCCTGCCGATCGATGAATTCATCGACGCGTACTTCCATCCGGAAACCCAGGCGGTGCTGCAGCATCTGGTGGCGCGCCTGAAGAAGAAGGACTGACCGGACTTCCAGTTTTTTTCTGTTGTAGGAGCGCACCCACTGCGCGATAAGCCAAAGGAGCGATGCGATTGTTGCTCCGCGGTCGCGCACTGGGTGCGCTCCTACAACGGCGGCCATGTCAGCCCGGCGATTCGCCCTTGGCGACCGGCCTTGCCGGATCGCTGACCCAGCCACTCCAGGAAGGCGCATACAGGCGCGAGCCCGTGAGGCCGGCGACTTCCATCGCCAACAGGTTGTGGCACGCGGTGACGCCCGAGCCGCACATGTGCACGACGTCCCGCGGTGCGTGCGCGCCCAGCAAGGCCAGGAATTCTTCGCGCAGGACAGCCACGGGCTTGAAGCGACCATCGGCATCCAGATTGTCGGCGAAGGGACGATTCAATGCCCCCGGTACATGGCCGCCGACCCGATCGATCGGCTCCACTTCGCCGCGATAGCGCGGCGCCGCGCGCGCATCGAGCAGGACGCGCCCCGGCTCGTCCCGCAAGCGCGCATGATCGACCAGGTACTGGTTCGCGTCGAAACGCAGATCCACTTTCGAAGGCTCGCGAACGACATCGCCCGTTTCGAGCGGCAGTTTAGCGGCCACCCACGCCGGATAGCCGCCATCGAGCACCGCGACCTCGCGCACACCGGCGAGCTTCAGCAGCCACCAGAGGCGCGCGGCAGCCAAGGCTCCATTGGCGGCGTCGTAGCAAACGACCTGCATGCCGGGTCGCCAGCCCCAGCGCGAAAGCACGGCGGAAAACGCGGATTCGAGTGGCAAGGGATGGCGCCCGAGACCCTCGGCCTGCCGCGAAAGGTCGGACAAGTCCGTATCCAGGCTTGCATACACGGCGCCCGGGATATGCCCCTCGCGATAATCGCGCTCGCCCTTGCCCGGGTCGCGATCGCCGGTGCCCGGCGCCATCAGGTCGAACCGGCAATCCACGATCAGCGCTGCATCCACGGGCAAGACTGCCAGATCGTCGACAGTGATCAAGGTGGTCTTGGCGGTCATGCGCGTCCCATCCTCTGCAACAGGTTGAACACCATGGCGGCCGTGGCACCCCAGATGCGATGTCCGCCGTGCACGAACTCCACCATGTCGCGGCGGTGTCCGCGAAACTCCATCGTATAGCGCCGCAGGTTGGCCGGTTCGAGGAAAAACGACAGCGGCACCTCGAACACCTCGGCCACTTCCGCGGGCGCGGGATACAAGCGCGCTTCCGGGTCGATGCGGGCCACCACCGGCGTGATGTTGTAACCGCTGATCGTCTCGAAGCGATCAAGAAAGCCGAGCGGCTTGACCAGCGTGCGCTGCAGACCGATCTCTTCCTCGCTTTCGCGCAACGCGGTGGCCACGGCATCGGCGTCGCCGGGATCGCTGCCACCGCCGGGAAACGCCACTTGTCCCGCGTGCGATGGCAGGTCGTTGGTGCGCACCGTCAACACCACCCTTGGCTGCACGCCCTCGCGCACGCCCACCAGCACGGCAGCCGGACGCCGCGGCGCGTCGCCGAGCAACTCCGTCATCTGCGCATGATTCCAACCCTGCCCGCTCGGTGGCGAGGAAAGCGGCACCAGCGATGCGCTCAGGTCGGCGAGCAATGCGCTCATGAGGTGGCCTTGCGCGCGGGCAGCACATCGCGCATGAGGCGCAGCCGTTCGTGATCGCCCAGGCTGCGCCAGCGCGCTATTTCGTCACCCGTGCGCAGGCAACCGAGGCAGTAGCCACGGTCATCGAGCTTGCAGATGCCGATGCACGGCGTAAGTGGTGCGACGGGCGGGGGGACGGGATCATTGAACATGAGCCCTCCCATGCTAGCCGATTCCCCGCCTTCAGGCAGGGAATCGCGTCACTGCTGGATGTCCAGCAGCTCGATTTCGAATACCAGCGCTTCGTTGGGGCCGATGCGCGGCAGGGCGCCACGCGGTCCATAGGCAAGCTGCGGCGGAATCACCACTTTCCAGCGGTCGCCCACGTGCATGCGCGGAATCACGTCCTGCCAGCCAGGAATGACCTTGTCGACCTGGAAACGGACCGGCGCGCCGTGCGCCCAGGTGCTGTCGAACTCCGTGCCGTCCACCAGCCTGCCGCTGTAATTGACGGTGACCTGGCTGGTGACCTTGGGCGTGGCCGTTCCCTCGCCCTTCTTCAGCACGGCGTACTGGATGCCCGAAGGCAACTGGATCACACCGGGCTGCTGGCGGTTGCGCTCCATGAACTCGGTGCTCTTGCGCGCATTGGCGTCGGCGATGCGCTTGTATTCGGCCAGGGCCTTGGAATGCATTTCCTCGTCGAGGCGCTGCAGCTGGTCGTGCATGTCCTGCATGGACACGGACGGCGGCTTCTTCGAGTACGCGTCCTGGATGGCTTTCTGCAGCGTGGGAATGTCCACGTCCGGTTCGCCGTTCGCGAACTGGCTGCCGATCTGGAAACCGATGGCGTAGGACAACTTGGTCTTGTCCAACCTGACCCGCGATGCGTCGGGCGAGGCGCCGCCATCCTGTGCGTGCGCCATCGCACCCCACAGAAGGACGCCCAGAGCCAGCCAACGCAGTTGTGCCATGCCTATCTCCATTGCAGCGCGAACTCAAAGGCAACACCGACCAAGTATCGTCGTCGTGATAATGCCTGGAAGATCCGCAGGGTGTGTCGTGTGACGCCGGCGAGACTGGCTGTCTTGCCAAGCCGCGCGGCGCAGCCTACGGGCCTTCCAGGCATCACCCTATCGCTTGTATTTAACACGCCAGGGCCAGCCCTGTCTGTCCGCATACCTTCGGTCCGTCGTCTCGATAGCCAGCCGGGCTGCCTTCGCCGACCCTGTGGTCTCCGAACAGACAGGGCTGGTGACGGCGACGATACTTGGTCCAGTGTTGCCTTGGTCATCGTAAGCGGTCCGGGCCGATCGTGCAGCGAACGTCCGTCGACGGGCGTCCCTGCTGAGAACGCCGGGAGCTCCAAAGGTTCCCACTGGTACCATGGCGGCTTTACCTGTGGAGTGAGGCCATGGCCTACCGGAACCTGGAAATCACCAACCGCGGCGCGGTGCGCACCATCACCGTCAACCGCCCGGACAAGCTCAACGCGCTCAATCGCGAAACCCTCAATGAGCTGACCCTGGCCTTCACGCAGGCCGCACAGGACGACGCCGTGCGCACCGTGGTGCTGGCCGGTGCCGGTGACAAGGCTTTCGTGGCCGGCGCCGACATCTCCGAAATGAATGGCTACACGCCGGTGCAGGCGCAAGGCTTCTCGCGGGCGGGCCAGCGCCTCATGAGCCTGGTCGAACGCCTCGGCAAGCCGGTGATCGCACGCATCCAGGGTTTTGCCCTGGGCGGTGGCATGGAGCTGGCCATGTGCTGCCACCTGCGCGTGGCGAGCGAGAAGGCGAAGTTCGGACAACCGGAGATCAACCTCGGCCTGATCCCGGGCTTCGGTGGCACGCAGCGCCTGCTGCGCCTCGCCGGCCGTGGCGCCGCACTGGAGTTGTGCCTGACCGGCGCCCCTGTCAGTGCACAGCGCGCCTACGAACTGGGCGTAGTGACGCGCGTGGTGGCCCCGGAGGCGCTGGACGACACGGTCAACGCCCTGGCCGACCAGCTTGCCGCTTCGGCACCGCTGGCCGCCGCCGGCATCCTCGATGCCGTGCTGCAGGGCGGCGAGACCAGCATCGACCAGGGCCTGGAGTTTGAAACGCAGGCGTTCGCCCTCGCCTTCGCCACCGAAGACATGCGCGAAGGCACCACGGCGTTCCTGGAAAAGCGCAAACCCGAATTCAAGGGCCGCTGAAAACGCGAAGGCCAGGCGATTCGCCTGGCCTCATGCTGCCGCGTCAAACCCTGCTTGTCGCACTCACGCGACGATCAGTGCCCACCGCTGTATTTCTTCTCGCCCGCCGTCACCGCGAGGTCCATGCGGTTTTCCGGCGGTGCCAGCGGACACGTCGCGTACGGCGTGAATGCGCACGGCGGGTTGTACGCGCGGTTGAAATCCAGCACGACCTTGCCGTCCTTCGGCAGATCCGCGTAGAGGAAGCGCGCCGCGCCGTAGGTTTCGCGGCCGGACGTGCGATCGGCGATCACGAAGAACAGCGAATCGGGTTCTTCCTGGATCGGCATCAGCTCGTAGGTGTGACCGTCGCGATGGAACACCGCCTTGCCCGGCACCTTCTCCTTGTTGATGGTGCCGAGTACCGAGCCGATCTCCAGTTCGTGCGGCGGATCGAACGGCACCCAGTCCGCCACGATGCGCCACGAAGGATCGGCCGGGAAGTTGTCCAGGCCCGCGAAATGCGTACGCGTTTGGGCATTGCTGTCCTTCACGCGCAACGCCTTGCGCCCATCGCGCTCGATCACCAGGAAACTCACGCTACCGAACGCCACCACCGATGGCGCGCCGTTGCCGGCATGCATGTCGTCGATCAGGTTGGCCTCATGCACCGCCTTGCCGTCCACCGTCGCGCAGCTATCCTTGTCGAGCACGATGTGCAGCGAGCCGTCCTTCGCCAGCGTCACCACGCCCAGGTGCGCAGGCCCCGCCTTGAGCACGATGTCGTTGTCGGCGGCACTGCCTACGCGGTTGGCCCCCTCCTGCAACCAGTCCAGGCCGATCAGGCTGAGCCAGCCGTTCGGCGCGGCGAGGTTGTTGAGGCGCGCACTACGCCACTGGGCGATCTGCTGCGGGAAATCGTTGGCATCGGCATGACTGGGGGTTTGGGCGTGCACGGCGGCAACTCCAAGGCTCAAGGCAAAAGCGAAAACGGCGGTACGCAACATGGCAGGCCCCGTCGGAACGAGGTTCCGAGTATGGCCGTCCATTTGCCGGACTGGCAAGCCGGTGCGCCGTTCAAGAATGGGGACCACACCGGAGCCTGATGTGGGAGCGCATCCTGTGCGCGACAAGCCCGCGGAACGGCATCGGGATCGGTGGCTGTCGCGCACAGGGTGCGCTCCCACTGACGTGCGGCCGGCTTACCGTCCCCGCAGGAACAGCTTGTCCAACTCAGGCAGGCTCAGTTGCGTCCATGTCGGACGACCGTGATTGCATTGGCCGGAGCGCTCGGTGGCTTCCATCTCACGCAGCAGCGCGTTCATTTCTGGCACGGTGAGACGACGGCCGGCACGTACCGAACCGTGGCAGGCCATGGTGGCGAGCAGTTCGTTCTCCAGCTCCTGCAATCGGCGCGAACTGCCGTGCTGCGCCAGTTCGGCCAGCACGTCGCGGCACAACTGGGCCACATCCGCGCCTTCCAGCAACGCCGGGATACGACGCACCACGACACCTGAAGGACCGCTGCGCGAGAGTTCCAGCCCCCAGTCGGCCAGGGCGTCGGCATGTTCTTCCGCTGCAGCCGCTTCCTTCGCGCTCACCGGGACATTCAATGGCACCAGCAACAGCTGCGATCGCAAGTTGCTGCAGGCGCGCCCCGCCTTGAGCTTCTCGTAGGTAATGCGCTCATGCGCGGCGTGCATGTCGACCAGTACCAGGCCGTACGCATTCTCCGCCAGGATGTAGATGCTCTTGAGCTGCGCGATGGCGAAGCCAAGCGGCGGCGCTTCGTCGTCCGCGGCTTCGGGCATGGGCGTGTTCGCGGCAAACGCCAGCGACGCGGATGGCGTCGCGGGTTCGCCCAGCAGTGCGGCGTAATCGGCCAGCGGCTCGTCGCGCACGCCCAGGCTCAGCCGGCTCTGGCTGAAGGCATTGGGCCATGACGGCGCGGAAGCCGCGGCGGGCGCCGAGGCAAACGCGTAGGCCGGCGGCGTTGCGGCCATCGGTTCCTGCGTCGATGTCCCAAGCTGTCCTGCCCGCGTCTGCGCAAGTGCTTCGTGCAGCGTGCGGAACAGGAAGTCGTGCACGAGTCGCTGCTCGCGAAAGCGTACTTCGTGCTTGGCCGGGTGCACGTTCACATCGACGCCCGCCGGATCGAGCTCGAGATACAGCACGAACGCCGGGTGGCGACCATGGAACAGCACGTCCGCATAGGCCTGGCGCACCGCGTGCGCCACCACGCGATCGCGAACCAGGCGTCCATTGACGTAGAAATACTGCGAATCGGCCTGCGAGCGCGACGCGGTCGGCAAGCCCACCCAGCCGGACAGATGCAGGCCGGCGGCGGCGTGATCGATGCGCAGGCTCTGCGCGGGAAAGTCCTCGCCCAACACTTCGGCCACGCGCTGCAGGGCGGCGCCCTCGTCACGCGCCGCCTTGAGGATGCGCACCGGCTTGCCGTTATGGCTCAGGCGAAACTCCACCGAGCCACGCGCCAGGGCGAGCGACTTCAGCAGGTCGTCGATATGCGCGAACTCCGTGCGCTCCGCGCGGAGGAATTTCCGGCGTGCGGGCACGTTGTAGAACAGGTCGCGCACTTCGACGCTGCTGCCCTGCGGATGCTGAGCCGGACGTGCGGCCTGCATCTTGCCGCCATCCACTTCGATGCGAAATGCCGTTTCCTGGCCTTGCGCGCGCGAAGTGAGCGCGAAGCGCGCCACCGACGACACCGAAGCCAGCGCCTCTCCGCGAAAACCCATGCTGGCGACATGCTCGAGATCGTCGAAGCTGCCGATCTTGCTGGTGGCGTGGGATGCCACGGCCAGTTGGAGTTCGTCGGGCACGATGCCGCAACCGTCGTCACGCACGCGGATCAGCCGCGCGCCACCCTGCTCGATGTCGACTTCGACGCGCGTGGCGCCGGCATCCAGGCTGTTCTCGACCAGTTCCTTGACGACGGACGAGGGACGCTCGATCACTTCGCCAGCGGCGATCTGGTTGATGAGTTCGGGAGGAAGGGGACGAATGACAGGCATCGGTGAAGCTTAGAGCCTGCCGCCCGGCGACGAAAGCAAAAGCGCCGCCCGAAGGCGGCGCCACCTGCACTCCCCCAACACCGACGTATCAGCCGGATGGAATGGCCAGCGTCATGCCGACGCGCACGCCGCTGTCGCTGTCCAGGCGATTGGCGCTCTTCAAGGCGCTCACGCTCACGCCGTACTGGCGGGCGATGCTGCGCAGGCTTTCGCCACGTTCGACGCGATGCATGTCACGCACTCCCTCGTCGGCCGACTTGGACGCCATGGCCTGCGCCACGGCCTTGGTGGCCTTGGCCGAGGTGTCATCATCGTCGCCCTGCGAGGAAGCCACGGCCGTCGCTACGCCATTGCGACGCGCGGCTTGCGACGCGAACCAGCTGCCCGGCGGCGGCGTGGCTTCGAAATAGCCTCTTACGCCATTCATTACCGCCGTCGCCAGCCGCGACTGATGCGAGGGATCGCGCAGCTTGCGTTCTTCGTCCGGATTGCTGATGAACGCCGTCTCGACCAGGATCGAGGGCACATCCGGCGAGCGCAGCACCACGAAGTTCGCGCGTTCGACATAGCCGCGATGCGTTGGACCAAGATTGCCCAGTGCCTTCAGCACGTTGCCGGCCACCGTCTCGCTGGCCTGCATCGAATAGCCCTGTTGCAGATCGAGCAGAACCGCGGCCAGGCCATCGTTCTTGTCGTCCAGCGTGACACCGCCGATCAGGTCGGCCCGGTTCTGGCCATCCGCCAGCCAGCGGGCGGCCATGCTGGTCTTGCCGCGCGGCGACAGTACCCACACCGACGAGCCCTTGGCGTCGCCATTGATGAAGGCATCGGCATGAATCGAGATGAACAGGTCGGCCGAATTGTTGCGTGCAATCTGGTAGCGCTGGGCGAGCGGGATGAAGAAATCCGCGCTGCGCGTGAGCACCGCGCGCATGCCCGGCTGCTGGTTGATCTGGTCGGCCAGCTGGCGCGCCACGGCGAGCGTGACGTTCTTTTCCAGCGTGCCGCCCGGGCCATGGGCGCCCGGATCCTCGCCACCGTGACCGGCGTCGACGGCAATCACCACCTTGCGCTCGCCGTTCAGCATCGCAGCGGCGGCACGGGTGGAAGCCATGCCGCTCTGCGTGGGCTTGAGCGTGGACTTGGCCGTGCCGCGGGATGCGACGACCGGCTCGGGTGCCGGCGGCGGTGGGGACGGCAACGCCTCAGCCACTGGCGTCGGCGCGGAGTCGCTGTCGTCGTCGCTGTCCCTGGAAGGCGCCGGGGGCTTCGGCGACGACTTGGCGGACGCCACCTCATGGCCCGGGTACAGATCGACCACCAGCCGATAGCCGTACTCGGCTTGCGGGCTGAGTACGAAGCTCTTGACCGTGCTCGCGGGATCAACCTTCGCCGTCAGCCGCGCGCCGCTGCCCTGCCTGGCGCCGCTGAGCCCCTTGTACAGGCCTTGCGCGGCCGGCGAGCTGAAGCCGGTGCCGATGGAACTGCCGTCCAGGTCGATGGTGACCTCGTCGCCGTCCTGCTTGATCTTGTAGGTGACCGGGCCGGAAACATCCAGCACCACGCGGGTGTATTCCGGGCCGGCCCAGACGCGGGCGGACTTCACGTCGGCGGCTTTTGCCGCGCAAAAGGGTGCCAGGGCCAACAAGGCCACTGCGCCGAGCCGAGCAGGATGCGTCCTATATCCCTTCATGGAGCGGAATTGAAGCCCAGAGCATCGCCGAAAGCAAGAGGTTTTTCCTTGAATATCCATAACCTGCACGAGATTCGTCAGATCGCCTCCAGCTATCGGCCGCAACCCACGCAAACTGAAGGCTTCGGTTGGCCGCCAGGACCAAACGAAAAATCTCAATCACTATAGATACTTAGGCGCCATCAGCCGCTTGGCGGCATTCCGTGGGAACCCGCCTTAGCCGAGCCGCGCAACCACCTGGCGGCCGCGCTCGGTGCGGGGTTCCATCAGCGCCTTGCGGCCGGCACCGGCATAACCAAGGTGGACGATCAGGTCAGGCGACGGCAAGGCGCCGGCGCCGCGCTCGGGCCACTCCACCAGCACGAGCGCCGCCGGATCGGAGAGCGCATCCAGCCCCAGCCATTCCAGCTCCCCTGGATCGGCGATGCGATACAGGTCGAGATGCCAGGCCGGCCTGCCCTGCGCCCGATAGGACTCGACCAGGCTGTAGGTCGGGCTCTTGATCCGTTCGCCCACGCCCAACGCACCGAGCAGGGCGCGGGCGAAACTGGTCTTGCCCGCGCCGAGGTCGCCGTGCAGGTAGACCACCAGGCCAGTCTCCAGCGCGCCGGCCACGCGCGTGGCCAGCGCGGCGGTCGCCGCCTCGTCGGGAAGCCCCCAACTGTGTCCCGTCATGATTCCCGTCCGTTGAGCAGCAGCCGCAGGGGTTCCAGCAGGTCGCTGGCGATCAGGCCGCGCTCGCCATGCTGCCGGGCAGCGAGATCGCCCGCGCGGGCATGCAGGCCCACACCGAGGCACGCAGCCTGCCATGCGTCGCACCCCTGGGCCAGCAGGGCCGCCACGATACCGGTGAGCAGGTCGCCCATCCCGCCGGAAGCCATCCCGGGGTTGCCCCAGGGACATACCGCAACCCTCCCCGAGGGGTCGGCGATGAGGCTGCCGGCGCCCTTGAGCACCGCCACCACGCCATAGCGGCGTGCCAGCTCGCGTACTGCGGCGAACCGGTCGCGGGCGATGGCCGCGGTATCGCTGCCGAGCAGGCGGGCCGCCTCACCGGGATGCGGGGTGATCACGGTGCTGCCCTTGAACGGTCGCGGCTCGCGCGCCAGCAGGTTCAGCCCGTCGGCGTCCAGCACCAGGGGCTTGCCCGCATCCAGTGCCGTCATCCACAACGCATGGCCCCAGGCCCCCTGTCCAAGGCCCGGCCCCACGGCCAGCACGGTGGCCCGCTGAAGCAGGTCTTCGAGCGCCTGCGGTCCATGGACCTCGTGCGCCATCAACTCCGGGCGCGCCGCATTGAGCGCCACCAGATGCTCGCCGCGCGTAGCAATGCTCACCAGCCCCGCTCCCCCGCGCAGGGCCGCCTCGCCGCACAGGCGGATGGCCCCGGCCGTGCCGTGCTCGCCACCGATCGCCAGCACATGCCCGTTGTTGCCCTTGTGGGCCTGCCTTGGTCGCGGCGGCAAGGTCGCGGGCTGCATCAGCTCCGCATCGGCCTGCACGCCCTGCCACAGGGTTTCGGGCAGCCCCAGGGGATCCCAGTGCACCTGCCCGACGTAACCCGGCGCGACACCGGTATAGAGGCCGCGCTTGGCGGCGATGAAGGTGACCGTGACGTCCGCCCGGATCGCCTCGCCCGGAACATCACCGGTATCGGCATTCACGCCGGAAGGCACGTCGAGTGCCAGCAGCGGGCGAGCGGTCGCGCGCATGCGCTGCACCAGCGCAGCCACGTCGGACGCGAGCGCGCGCTGCAAGCCGGTACCAAACAGTGCATCGACTTGCACGTCGGCTTCGGGCAATGCGGCCTCGGCGTGCCAGGCGTGCACTGGGCCACCGGCCCGCTCGAACTCGCGGCGCGCACGAACCGCGTCGTCGCCTCGGCTGTCACCGAGGGCGACCACCTCGGCGTGCATTCCGGCTTCGCGCGCCAGCATCGCCAGCAGGAAACCATCGCCGCCGTTGTTGCCGGGCCCGCAGTAAACGGCAATGCGCCGGGCTCGCGGCCAGTGCTGGCGCAGGCAGACCAGGGCGGCCGCGGCCGCGCGCTGCATCAGTTCGTAACCGGGAATGCCGAGTGTATCGATGGCACGGCGATCGAGCGCGCGCACCTGGTCGACGGTGTAGAGCTCATGGCGGTGGGCGCTGGCAGTCATGCGCGAATTATAGGCATGCCATGCGAAGGCTCCACGCGTCCAGCGCCTACAATGGGCACATGACCGCCGCCCCGACCACGTCCACCGACTACGCTACGCTCGCGAGCGACATCAAGCGCTGGGCGCGCGAGCTGGGCTTTGCCGACGCGGGCATCGCGGGCACTGATCTGGGCGACGACGAGCTGCATCTGAAACGCTGGCTCGATGCGGGTCATCACGGCGAGATGGATTACATGGCGCGGCATGGCCACAAGCGCAGCCGTCCCGGCGAACTGGAGCCAGGCACCGTGCGCGTGATCACCGTGCGCATGGACTACGTGCCACCGGGTACGCGCAACGCATGGAGCGTGCTGGAGGACGCCGAGGCAGGCTACGTGGCGCGCTACGCGCTCGGCCGCGACTATCACAAGCTGATGCGCAATCGCCTGCAGAAGCTGGCCGGCCGCATCCACGATGCCATCGGCGATTTCGGCTACCGCGCCTTCGTCGATTCCGCGCCCGTGCTGGAAAAGGCGCTGGCGCGCAATGCCGGCATGGGCTGGATCGGCAAGCACACGGTGCTGATCAACCGGCGCGCCGGTTCGTATTTTTTCCTCGGCGAGCTCTATACCGACCTGCCGCTGCCGGTCGACGAGCCGGCCAGTGCGCATTGCGGCAGCTGCCGGCGATGCATCGACATCTGTCCGACGCAGGCGATCATCGCGCCGTACAAGCTCGATGCGCGCCGCTGCATTTCCTACCTCACCATCGAATTGCGCGGCAGCATTCCCGAGGAACTGCGTGCGCCGATGGGCAACCGCATCTTCGGCTGCGATGACTGCCAGCTCGTCTGCCCGTGGAACAAGTTCGCGCAGGACGCGACGGAACCCGACTTCGCGCCACGCCATCAGCTGGACGGCGCGAAACTGGTGGAGCTGTTTGCGTGGAGCGAACAGGAGTTCCTGCAACGCACGGAAGGCATGGCGATCCGCCGCACCGGGTACGAAGGCTGGCTGCGCAATATCGCGGTGGCGTTGGGAAACGCACCGACATCGCCGGGCGTCGTGGAATCACTGCAGTCCCGCGCGCAGGATGCGTCGCCCATCGTGCGCGAGCACGTGGCATGGGCGCTGGCCAGGCACACCGGCTAGGCCAGCCCCCTTCCGCACGGGCTCAACGATCGTGCCTGGCCAGGGTCAGCCGGCGATCATGGATGGTCTCGAGCAGGAACTGCGTCGACGGGTCGAGGGCCGAGGTGTTGGCGCTTTGGTTTTCCAGCGCCGGCAGGATCTGCCTCGCGATGGACTTGCCAAGCTCCACGCCCCACTGGTCGAACGCGTTGATGTCCCACAGGTGGCCGAGCATGAACACCTTGTGCTCGTAGAGCGCGATCAGCGCGCCCAGGCTCTCCGGCGTGAGCTGGTCGAGCAGGATCACGGTGCTGGGACGATCGCCCGGGAACGTGCGCTGCGCCGCCAGCACGCGCCGCTCCTCTTCGCTGCCCTGCTTCGCCTCCGCCAGCGCCTCGTCGAATGTCTTGCCCAGCGCCAGCGCGGCCGCCTGCGCAAGCAGGTTGGACAGCAGCGCATCGTGGTTGGCGACGAGATGATGCGCCGGCTTCACCACGCCGATGAATTCCAGCGGCACCACGTCGGTGCCCTGGTGCAGCGCCTGGAAGTACGCGTGCTGCGCATTGGTGCCCACGCTGCCCCACACCACCGGCGACGTGGCTTGCACCACCGGCCTGCCCTGCGGCGTCACCTGCTTGCCAAGGCTCTCCATCTCCAGCTGCTGCAGGTAGGACGTCAGGTCCGTGAGCAAGTCCGCGTACGGCACCACGGCGCGACTGCCGCGCCCCTGGGCGTTGCGGTTCCACAGTTCCACCAGGCTGAGCAGCACCGGCAGGTTTTCCTGCCACGGCGCCGTGCGGAAGTGATCGTCGACGAGCGCGGCGCCCTTCAGCAGCGCATGGAAGTTGTAGCAACCGATCGCCAGCGCCAGCGAGAGTCCCACCGCCGACCACAGCGAAAAACGGCCACCGACGAAATCCCACATCGGATAGACCTGCGCGGCGGGCACGCCCCACGCCTCGGCCGCGCCGACGTTCGCGCTCACGGCCAGGAAATGACGGGACACGGCGGCGGCTTCACCCTGGTACGCGCGGCTGATCCAATCGCGCATCACGTTGCCGTTGAGCAGCGTTTCCTGCGTGGTGAAGGTCTTGGACACCATCACGATCAAGGTGCGCTTGGGGTCGAGCTGATGCATCAGCTCATAGGCCGACTGCCCATCCACATTGGTGAGGAAATGGCTGCGCAGGCCCGGCACGTGGTACGGCTCCAGCGCGCGCACGGCCAGGCGCGGGCCAAGGTCGGAACCGCCGATGCCGATATTCACCACGTCGGTGATGCCGGGCGCCACGCCAAAGGCCGAGGCATCGCCCAGGCCGACCGCATGCACCAGCGCGTCGATACGCTTGAGCGTCCCGGCGATCTCGTCCAGCATCTCGCGCGGCGCGGGCGACGGCAGCTTGGAGCCGCCGGCGCGCAGCGCGGTATGCAGCACCGCGCGATTCTCGGATGTATTGATCGGCGCGCCGGCGAACATCGCATCACGCGCCTGCTGCCAGCCGCTGGCCTCGACGTGCGCGCCCAGGGCATCCAGCGCGGCAATGTCGAGCTTCTGGCGGCTGAGGTCCAGCAGCAGCGGGCCGATCCGGTGTCGCAGGCGTTTGCCGCGCACGGCGTCCTTCAGCAATTCACGCAGGTGGGTGCGTGCGAGACGGTCGACGTGCTCTGCCAGGAAGGACGAACGTTGCTCGGGCGACATGGGGGCTCATGCTTGGCGAATGGGAACCCCGATCTTACGCAGCTTTCCGCATCCCATGCCAGCGGATTGTTGCACCGCAACCATGCCCGGCCCCGGGCGGGGCGCGAGGTCTTACGCCGCAGCCATCTGCTTGGGGATGGAGCGATTGGTGTGCGAGATGCAGTTGTTCGCGTCCACATAGACCAGGGTCGGCTGGAACTGCTCGACCTCGGCCTCGGACAGCTGGGCGAACGCGGCGATGATGACCAGGTCGCCGGGCTGCGCGCGATGGGCGGCGCTGCCGTTGACCGAAATGATGCCGGAACCCTCTTCGGCGCGCAGCGCGTACGTCACGAAGCGTTTGCCGTTGTTGATGTTCCACGCATGGATCTGCTCGTACTCGCGGATGCCGGAGGCATCGAGCAGCAGGCCGTCGATCGCGATGGAGCCTTCGTAATGTAGCTCGGCATGGGTCACCGTCGCGCGGTGGATCTTGGCCTTGAGCATGTTCAGGTTCATGACTTCATTTCCGCAGGTACAGCCTGCCTAGCACGCCATTATCCGGCCGGGGAACGTCGCGCTGCAACATGGCCGGTCCGGCCCCGATATGGGGCCGCTCAGTCGAACGGCAAGTTGTCGATGAGGCGGGTGGTGCCCAGGCGCGCGGCGATGAGCGCCACCAGGCCCTCCTGCTCGCCATCGGTGGGCTCGGCGAGGTCCTCGACGCGGCGAATGGCGGCGTAATCGACCTCGAACCCGGCCCGGGCCAGCTTGGAGGCCGCGGCCTGTTCCACCACCGCACGGGCATGGCCCTTGGCGATGAGCTCGCGCATCTGCGCGAGGGTGGCGTGGATCTGCGGGGCCAGTGCCCGGTTCTCGGCCGAGAGATACTGGTTGCGCGAACTCAGGGCCAGGCCATCGTCGGCACGCAGGGTGGGGGCCGCCATGATCTTTATCGGCAGCGACAGGTCGCGCACCATCCGCTCGATCACCTTGAGCTGCTGGAAATCCTTCTGGCCGAACACCGCAAGGTCGGGCTGCACCAGGTTGAACAGCTTGCATACCACCGTGGCCACGCCATCGAAATGGCCGGGGCGATGCGCCCCTTCCAGCGTCTCGGTGAGCTGCGGTACGTGGAGGCTCACGCTGTTCGCGGCACCAAAGGGGTAGAGCGTGGCCACTTCCGGCGCGAACAGCAGATCGCAGTCATGCTCGGCCAGGCCCACCTGATCCTGCACCAGGGTGCGCGGATAGCGCTCGAAGTCTTCGTTTGGCCCGAACTGCGTGGGATTGACGAACACACTCGCCACCACGCGATCGGCGCGGGCGCGCGCCAGCTTGATCAATGAATGATGGCCGGCGTGCAGGTTGCCCATGGTGGGCACGAAGCCCACGGTCTGGCCCTGGTTGCGCCAACCGCGGATCACGGCGCGGAGCGCCGCGGCGTCTTGCACTGTCTGCATGGGTGCTCTGCTCTGCTGCTCAGTCGAAGCCGTGTTCCAACGCCGGAAAGGCGCCGCTGCGCACGTCCTCGGCGTAGGCCGCGATCGCCGCGGCCACAGATTCGCGTCCTGCGAGGAAATCCTTGCTGAACTTCGGTCGCTTGCCCGGCGTGACGCCCAGCATGTCGTGCAGCACCAGCACCTGCCCGTCGCATTGCGGGCCGGCACCGATGCCGATGGTGGGGATGGACACGGCGCGGGTGATGCGCTCGCCCAGCGCGGTCGGGATGCCTTCCAGCACCAGCAGCTCGGCGCCTGCCGCCTCGACGGCCTCGGCCTGCGCCACCAGATGGTCGGCCGCATCCTGCGCGCGCCCCTGGATGCGGAAACCGCCGAACTTGTGCACCGATTGCGGCGTGAGGCCCAGGTGCGCACAGACCGGGATGGCGCGCGCCACCAATGCGGAAATCGCGTCGAGGACGTGCGGCGCCGCCCCTTCGATCTTCACCATCGCCGCACCGCCCTCGCTGACCAGTCGGGCGCCCGCTTCCAGCGCATGCGCCACGTCGCGGTCGGCCATGAACGGCAGGTCGGCCACCAGCAAGGTGGCGCTGAGGCCACGGGCGACGATGCTGGTGTGATAGACCATGTGATCGAGCGTCACCGGCAAGGTGCTCGCGTGACCCTGCACGACCATGCCCAGCGAATCGCCCACCAGGGCCACGTCCACGCCGGCCATCTCCAGCTGCGCGGCGAAGCTGGCGTCGTAGACGGTGAGCATGACAATGCGGCGACCTTCCGCCTTCATCGCGCGCAGGGACGGCACGGTGACCGGCTTGCGCGTAGGTGCGTTCGCTTTCTGCGCGTACACAGGGGTTCCTTGAGGCGGAAACAGACGGCGATTATCCCGCGCGAGACGTGAAGGGCTCAAGGCAGCCGCTCGAGCCCCGATGTATCGAGGGCTGCCAGCAAAGCCGCCACGCGCCCCTGGCCCGGAAGCTCCAGCTCCGGCGCCAGATCGTTCAGCGGCATCAGCACGAAGGCACGATCAGCGATGCGCGGGTGCGGCAAGGTGAGCCGGTCATCATGCAGTGCGAACCCGCTCATATGGAGAATGTCGAGGTCGAGCGTGCGCGGCCCCCAGCGCTCGCCATCGCGGATGCGCCCCGCCGCGCGCTCGATCGCCAGCAGGGCATCGAGCAAGGCATGGGGCGGCAACATCGTGTCGATGCGCGCCGCGGCATTGACGAAGGGAGGCTGCTCCAGCACACCCCACGGCGGCGTGAGGTACAGGTGCGAGCGCGCCTCCAGCCGCGTATCGGGCAGGCCCGACAGCGCGTCGAAGGCGGCCAGCACGTGGCCACGTGCATCGCCAAGGTTGCTGCCCAGCGCGATGTAGGCTTCGGTCACGCCTGGTCCGACTTGTTGCCCGGCTTGCCGGCCGGTTTGCGGCGCCGACGCTTGCGTGGCTTTGCGGGAGCGACGTTTTCCACCGGCGCGCCAGGCGAACTGCCGGCCAACGCGGCCGCCAGGGTTTCATGCGGCAACTGCTGCGCGTGCGCCCACCAGTCGCCCAGTTCCTTGACGGCCGGTGATTCGGCCGCGCGCAGCAGCAGGAAATCGAAGGCGGCGCGGAAACGCGGATGCGCCATCAACCGGAAGACGCGCTTGCGCTGCACCTGCTCGAAGCGCGGCTGCAGCGCCCAGATTTCTTCCATGGTGAGGGTGAAGCGCCGCGGTATGGCCACGCGCTGGCACTGCTCGCCGATCACATGGACGGCTGCGCGTTCCCACGCGGCGTTGGGCTCCAGGCCCTTGGTGATCCAGGTATGCGCGAGATCGCGCACCTCGCCCCACAGCAGCACGGCAAACAGGAACGCCGGCGTGACCGACTTGCCTTCCGCCACGCGCGCGTCGGTATTGGCCAGGCCCTGCTCGATCAGGGCGCGCAACGCCTTGTCGCCACGCTTGAGCGCGCGCGCCGTGGCCGGGAACATGAACTTCAGCAGCCCGGTCTGCTCGAGCATGCGGAAGCTCTTGAGGCCATGGCCCGCCAGGAACAGCTTGAGCGACTCGTCGAACAGGCGTGCCGGCGCGGCATCGGCCAGCAACGGGCCGAGCTCGTCGAACGGTGCGGCAGCGGCGGCGTCGATGCGGAAGCCGAGCTTGGCCGCGAGGCGCACGGCGCGCAGCATGCGCACCGGATCTTCGCGGTAACGCGTGGCCGGATCGCCGATAAGGTGCAACACGCGGTCTTCCACGTCCTGCATGCCGCCGACGTAGTCGCGCACCGAGAAATCGCTGATGTCGTAGTACAGGGCGTTGACGCGGAAATCGCGGCGGATCGCATCCTCCTCGATGGTGCCCCAGACATTGTCGCGCACGATGCGGCCGTCGACGATGTGGCGATCGCCCTCGCCTTCTTCTTCGCCGGTGCCGCGGAAGGTGGCGACCTCGATGATCTCCGGCCCGTACACGACGTGCGCAAGGCGGAAACGGCGCCCGATCAGGCGCGAGTTGCGGAAGAGCTTCTTCACCTCGTCCGGCGTGGCATTGGTGGCCACGTCGAAATCCTTGGGGTGCCCGCCCAGCAGCAGGTCGCGCACGGCGCCGCCCACCAGATAGGCCTGGTAGCCGGCTTCGTTGAGCCGATAGAGCACGCGCAGCGCTGCCTTGCTGATGTTCTTGCGCGAGATCACATGCTGCTCGCGCGGAATGATGCGCAGTGCAGGCTTGGCGGTGGTCCTTGCGTCTTGACTCAAGCGGTTTGGATCCTTGCAGGCGCTGTGCGCCGTTCTGGGCGATCATTCGCGGCTATCGCCGCAGCCACATCCCGCATGGCCTTCTATGGCCGGCGGGACCGTTTCGCGTAGGGGCCCGAAGTCGCCCCCGGGCATTGCCGGGCGAAACAATTCCGTTATACTAGCGCGCTCCGGTGCATTTCGCTCCCTTCGTCTAGTGGCCTAGGACACCGCCCTCTCAAGGCGGGAACACGAGTTCGAACCTCGTAGGGAGCGCCACTTCCGGCCTGGCACGGGCCGCAGCCCTTCTGAACAGGCTCGCGACAGTATGACTTTTGTCGTCACCGACAACTGCATCAAGTGCAAATACACCGATTGCGTCGAGGTTTGCCCGGTCGACGCCTTCCATGAAGGCCCCAACTTCCTCGTCATCAATCCGGACGAGTGCATCGACTGCACCCTGTGCGAGCCCGAGTG
Source organism: Dyella sp. EPa41 (assembly GCF_016586165.1). GTDB lineage: Bacteria > Pseudomonadota > Gammaproteobacteria > Xanthomonadales > Rhodanobacteraceae > Dyella. The sequence continues at coordinate 53,043 of NZ_BCPR01000026.1, forward strand.
CCCGATCAACGCGATCTACCCCGAGGACGACGTGCCCGGCGGCCAGGAATCGTTCGTCGCGCTGAACGCGGAACTGGCCAAGAGCTGGCCGGTGATCACCGAGCGCAAGGACGGCCTGGCCGACGCCAAGGACTGGGAAAACAAGCCCAACAAGATCGACCTGCTCGAACGCTGAGCGCGGTTCGAGGCCAAGGCGGCCGCTCGGCGGCACCAGAGGGCTCATGAAAAAGCCGCCCAAGGGCGGCTTTTTTTGTGGCCTGGCGAATGCGCTCAGCCGCCGCCGAGGCGACCCTTGAGCGTATCGATGACCTTGGCCACCGCCGCCGCGTCGCCCTGGGCGCGCACTTCACTCGCCTTCTCGCCGCTGCTGCTGATGGTCAGCTGGACCTGCTTGGGTGCGGCGCCCGGCGCGTCCTCGCTCTTCTTGGACTTGCCGTTGAACATGCTGCTGAAGAAACCCTTCTTGCCTTCGGGCTCGTCAGAGGCGATCACGCTCAGCGAATAGGTGTGCGCGTCGTCGTCATGCCCCACGACCTGGCCGATGTCCCCCTTCTCCAGCGTCTGGGCGACGCGGCGATAGGTGTTCTCGACGCTGTCGTTGAGCACGAAGCCGTCGGCGATCTGGTTGCCGCCCTTGCCCACGTGCGCCGTGGCACCGTTGGAGGTCGGGTTGTTGGCGCCCTGCTCGGGAATCACCAGCGCGGCGTTGCTGGACGGGGTGTCCAGGCCCGGCGGGATTTCCAGCGGCGATTCCTGTTTGGCGGTTTCCCATGCCTTCTGCGAACGGAACATGCCGCAGCCGGAGAGCAACAGGGCAGACACAGCCAAGATCGGCAGGGCCACGACGAGCGGGGATTTCTTCATGTAAGCAGATTCCGTAGGAGTATCAGGTGCCCGAAACGTCAGGCCGCATTCGCCAAGGATGCCAGAGCCGCCACCGCTTCGCGAAGTCGCGCACGATCCGGCCCCTCTTCCAGTTCCACCAGGGGCAGACGCGGCGACGCCAACCCCAGCCCGAGCGACGGCAGGCCCGCCTTGACCGCCATCGGATTCGGCGCGCAGTTGAGCGCCTGCACCAGCGGCTCCAGGACCGCGTCGCAACGCTGCGCCTCGAGCCGATCTCCGGCCGTGGCGGCGTCGCACAACATGCGGAACGCACGAGGCGCCAGATTGGCTACCACCGAGATGGTGCCTGCGCCCCCTGCGAGCATGGCCTTACAGGCCGTACCGTCATCGCCGGACAGATAGACGAAATCCGGGCGCGCAAGTTCCGCAGAAGCCCGGATACGCTCATCGGACGAGAGGGCTTCCTTGATGCCGATGATGGCGGGATGGTCACGCAACAGGGCGGTGGTTTCGGGCAGCAGGTCGCAGGCGGTGCGGGTGGGTACGTTGTACAGCAGCACCGGCAGGCCGCCCTGCTCGGCCACTTCCAGAAAGTGCCTGCGCAGCCCCTCCTGGGTGGGGCGCACGTAGTACGGGGCCACCACCAGCGCAGCATCGGCGCCCAGCGCCCTGGCGCGACGCGTCAGCGCCACCGTCTTTGCGGTGCCGGCCTCACCCGTGCCCGCGATCACCGGAATGCGCTTGGCGACACGCTCCACGGCGAACGCGAGCAGGCGATCGTATTCGTCGTGCTCGAGCATGTGGGCCTCGCCGGTGGAGCCGGCAACGACCACGCCTTCCGTGCCGCCCGCGATCTGGAAGTCGAGCAGGCGCCCGAATGCCTCCAGGTCGAGTGCGCCATCCGCCGCGAATGGCGTCACCAGGGCACAGATGCTTCCGCGAATGTTCAAGACCTGCTCCGGACAAAATCCAAGCCCTGCATATTACTTGCGGCTTTACAGGGGCGACAAGTAAGCTCGGACGATCGATTTTCACCCCGCCACGGCGGGGGCTGCCACAGGTGGACCTCCTTGAATCGTTCCTCCACGCGCACCGGCAGTGACAACCAGCTGCTGATCCAGACGCTGACCCCTGCCCCGCGCACGCCGCTGCTCACGCTGGCCAAGCGGATCGCCGAGGCGGGCTGCAACCTGGCCGATGCACGGGTCGCCACCATCGGCACGGATACGTCGTTGACCCTGCTCGCCACCGGCGCATGGGATGCCGTGGCCAAGCTGGAATCCGCGCTGACCAAGCTGGCGCGCGACGAAGACCTCCGCCTGGTGCATTACCGCACCGGGCCGCGAGAGCAGGACTCGCACCTGCTGCCGTACCTGGTGGAGGTCATCTCGGCCGATCGCCCGGGCATCCTGGTGAAGATCATCGACTTCTTCGACCGGCGCGATATCGTCATCGAGCAGCTCAGTTCGCTGCGCTACCAGGCCATGCAGACGGGCGCCGACATGTTCCAGGCGCAGATCACCATCGGCATTCCCGCAGCGACGCACATCGCCGGGCTGCGCGACGATTTCCTGGAATTCTGCGACGGGTTGAACCTGGATGCGATCATGGACCCGGTGAAGTTCTGATCCCTGCGGCCGTCGCGCGCGGCAGCCTGAAATCCGCTTTTTGCGGTATGGCGCCGGGTTCTTGAGGATGCCGCCTGCCGCCATCGCACGCAAGAGGTTCCATTCGCCGTCGCACGCGCTAGTCTCTGTCTCCAGGCAGTACCGGAGAGCGCACATGCAACGAGCGGGTCGAGCAGCACCGATCGCAGGTCGCACGCTTCCCGCCGGCTCGTCTTCCCCCGCTGCCTGTTTTCCCCTCGATTCCAGCCAAGCGTCGAAGCCGGCCCCGGCTTCGCAGGAGAACCCATGCCCGAAGTTGGCAAGAAAGCCCCCAAACTCAAAGGCCTTACCGGTGACGGCAGCGAGCTGAAGCTCGACAGCCTCAAGGGCCAGTGGGTCGTGGTGTACTTCTACCCGAAGGACAGCACGCCTGGTTGCACCAACGAAGCGAAGGATTTTCGCGACCTGTATCCGACGTTCCGGAAGCGCCATGCGCAGGTCATCGGCGTCTCGCGCGATTCGGTGAAATCCCACGCGAATTTCGCCACCAAGCAGGAACTGCCGTTCCCGCTGGTCTCCGACCCCGACGAAACCTGGTGCCAGGCGTTCGACGTGATCCACGAGAAGGTGCTGTATGGAAAACGTCACATGGGTGTCGTACGAAGTACCTTCCTGATCGATCCCGAAGGAAGGCTGGCCCAGGAATGGCGAAACGTGAAAGTCACCGGACACGCCCAGGCCGTGCTCGACGCCATCCCCGCCAAGTGATCGACGACCTAGCCTCCCGCCGCGTTTTCCATCGCCCCTCACGGCGATCGGGACATGGCGCGCACGGCACACCGGCCGGATCGGCCGGCTTCCCGCGGTGCACCCCGCGCCGCGGTTCTTTCACCTCGCACGCCCAAGAGGTTCCTTCCGTATGACCGGAAGCAAGCGCATCTACGCTCTCGACACCAATGTCCTGCTGCACGATCCGACCTCGCTGTTCCGCTTCGAGGAGCACGACATCTTCATACCCATGACGGTGCTGGAGGAGTTGGACGAAAAGAAGAAAGGCGCCTCGGAAGTCTCGCGCAACGGCCGCCAGGTCAGTCGTTTCCTCAACGAATTGATCGAACGCGGCAACGGCCACGGCATCAGCAACGGACTGGAGCTGATCAGTCCCGAGGGCGTCAACCTCAAGCGCGGCAGGGGCGTGGGCCGCCTGTATTTCCAGCAGCGCACGACCAATGGCCACGGCAAGGCCGACAACCTGATCCTGTCCGCGGTGATCGAGCTGCGCGACCAGAACCCCGATCGCGCCGTGGTGCTCGTCACCAAGGACATCAACCTGCGCATCAAGGCCAAGATCTATGGCATCGATGCGGAGGACTACCAGAACGATCGCGCGCTCGACGATTTCACCCTGCTCTATACCGGCTCGACCGAGCTGCCCGAGGATTTCTGGGATCGCCACCCGGAAGTGCAGTCGTGGAACGAACGTGGCCGCACCTTCTACAAGCTCGACCGGCGCGAAGACGAAGACTGGTACGCCAACCAGTGCCTGTTCCTGCCCGGCGACAACAGCGTGGAACTGCGCGTGCTGCACGTGGACGACAGCAAGGCGACGCTGGTGTTGCTGGACGACCACAGCCACGCGAATCACAGCGTGTGGGGCATCGCGGCGCGCAACCGCGAGCAGAATTTCGCGCTCAACGTGCTGATGGATCCGGACGTCGACTTCGTCACCCTGCTCGGCACCGCCGGCACAGGCAAGACGCTGCTGGCGCTGGCGGCAGGCCTTGCGCAGGTGATGGACCAGCAGCGCTACCGCGAGATCATCATGACGCGCGCCACCGTTTCGGTCGGCGAGGACATTGGCTTCCTGCCCGGCACGGAGGAGGAAAAGATGACGCCGTGGATGGGCGCGCTCACCGACAACCTCGAAGTGCTCGCCAACCCCGAGGAAGGCGGCAGCTGGGGACGCCAGGCCACCAACGACCTGCTCGCCTCGCGCATCAAGATCCGCTCGCTCAACTTCATGCGCGGCCGCACGTTCCTCTCGCGCTACCTGATCATCGACGAGGCGCAGAACCTCACGCCCAAGCAGATGAAGACGCTGATCACCCGCGCCGGCCCCGGCACCAAGATCGTGTGCCTGGGCAACGTGGAACAGATCGACACGCCGTACCTCACGGAAACGACGTCGGGCCTGACCTACGCGGTGGATCGCTTCAAGCACTGGGAGCATTCGGCGCATATCACCCTGCGTCGCGGCGAACGTTCGCGACTGGCGGATTTCGCGTCGGAAGCGCTGTAGTTGCCCGGTGAAGGCCGGCATCCAGCCATCCACCGAGGACGCTGGATGCCGGCCTGCGCCGGCACGACGGGCAAGGAGCGTGGCGCTGCGGCTTCGACTGTCATGCCGATGCCCGGCGCAGCCATTGCTGGACTG
>NZ_BCPR01000027.1 GCF_016586165.1 Dyella sp. EPa41
TCAGGTAATCGGTGGTAAGCGCATCCTCCGAGCTGTCGTAGCACGCGGCGAAATGCATGTGCGAGGAAGGCGGCAACATCCGCCAGCGCTCGACCAACGCTTCGTGGATCGCGTTGAACTGATCGGCCTCGGGCGCGACATCCTGCAGCCAGTACCACTGGGCGACCGAAGCCTCGAACAGCGCTGTCGGCGTGTCGGCGTTGTACTCGAGCAGGCGTGGCGGCGCGCCGCCGTCGTAGACGAGATCCATCCGGCCATAGAGCGCCGGCTCGCGGTCCCGCCAGCTGCGCTCGACCAGCGCGGCAGCGCGGGCATCCAGGCCGAGGCCGTCGTAACGGCCTGCGCGCACCACGCGATCCACGGCTTCCATGCACAGGGCATGCAGTTCGTTGGTGGCCGCCTCGATCTCATCGATCTCCCGGGCATCGAAGACATAGCAGGCGTCCTCGCGCCAATAAGGCTGGCCATCGATCGTGTGGAAATCGAAACCCTGCGCTTCGAGCCGCGCCTGCCAGTCGGCGCGCGGCGTGCATGCCTGGCGACGCATGCTCAGCTCGCCCGCGCGAACACGCGGCCGCTGGAGCCGAAACCACCACGCGTGCCGAATTCGACCGCATGGGGACCGGACCGCCCCGGCCCCGGATCGGACGCGCCACCAGCATGGTCGCTGCGATACCACGGCCCGTAGTAACGCAGTCCGACACCATGGCCACCGCTGGAACCCACCGGGTTGTCCAGCTCGCATTGGCCGGTGGAATAGTCGTGCACGCACTCTTCCAGGCTGTCGTAGCGATTGCGCTGCACGTCATGGCCGCGGCCGAGCGCGGTCAATCCGACCAGGGCGGCGCCGCCCAGCATGAGCAAAGGCACGGCGTGGGATTTCTTCTGCGGCTGGTCGCGCAACGGCCGGAACTGGGCATCCGGCCGCCCGGGCCTGCGCGGGCCATCAGGCTTCTTGAGTTCGCCCATGGCGCGTCACCAGGTCATGGCCGCTGCGTTCACCAGGCCCACGGCCAGCGCCAGCACCGCGGCGAATCCAGCGACCGCGCGATTGTCGGCTTCGATCTGGACGGCAAGATCGCGAATGAGCAGGCGCACGACCAGATGGGTCAGCCATTGCACGATCAGCGCCACCAGCCCCCACAGCGCCAGGTCGAGCAGGCTCACGCTGTGGGCCATCGCGCTGGCCAACGGCGCCACGAACCCGAGCAATGCGCCGCCCAGGCTGATCGCGGCAGCCTGGTTGCCATGGCGTATCAACGCCAGCTCGCGCTGCGGCGTGAGCCAGATATGCACCGTGCAGAAGATCGCGAGAAAAAGGACACCCAACCCGAAATACGCTGCAAACGCCGGCAGCGTGGAAAGATCCGGCAACACGTGTTTCCCCTTGGATGCGCCCGTCCTGGGCGCCGGCGCAGTGTAGCCAGTGGCCAGGCGCTCAGTCGACGGTGGCCTGTCCCAGCCCGATCGCCTTCAGGTCGTCATAGTGCTCCAGGAACAGCCCCACGATGCCGGGGTCGAGCTGCCCGCCCGCTGCGTTGCGCAGATAGTCGAGCACGTCTTCCTCGGGCCACGCGGGCTTGTACACGCGCGGGAAGCTCAAGGCATCCCACACGTCGACCACGCTGAAGATGCGCGCCGCCAGGGGAATCTCTTCACCGCTCAAGCCGCGCGGATATCCCGTGCCGTCCCAGCGTTCGTGATGCGCGAAGGGAATGTCGATGGCGGGGCGCAGGAAGGCCGTGCGCATGAGCAGGTCGCGGCCCAGCACGGGATGCGTGCGCATCACCGTGATTTCCTCGGGCGTGAGCGGGCCAGGCTTCACCAGGATCGCATCGGGCAGCGCGAGTTTGCCGATGTCGTGCAGCAAGGCGCCAAAGCGCACGTTGCGCAACGCGTCACCCTCCAGGCCGGCCAGGCGCGCCAGGGCGACGGTCATGCGCATGACGCGCTCGGAGTGGTCGCGCGTCTCCTTGTGGCGCACGTCCATCGCCGACACCAGGGCGCGCAGCGATTGCTCGTTGCCGTTGAGCAGCATGTGGTTGAGGCGATCCAGCCGCCGCATGTCGCGCCCGATCAACCAGTACAGCAGGACGCCGGTGCACAGCACGAACAGCGTACCCTTCAGACTGTGCAAAAGGCCGAGCGTGCGCTCGTCGTGGGCGAGCGAAAGCACGAGGCGGTCGGACAGGAAGATCCATGCCAGCGCCAGCACCACGTAAATGGACACGATGCGAATTTGTGGCCTGACGGTCACCGGCCCTCCCTCATCCCGTTCCGGCGTCCGCCCGGAATCGCCACACCGGCGGAGCATACACGCAGACGAAGCGATGAACGGGGGACCGCCGCGCGTGCCGATGGATCAGGCGTCATCCGGCTCGAGCAGGACATCCACGGACTGTCCGGCGGCAAGCTCGGCGGTCGTGGCGAGTGAATCCTCCAGCAACAGCCAGAAGGAACCGGCACGTTCCACCACCGAGGCGCTGAAGGTCTTTCCATTCAGGCTGCCACGCACGCGATGACCATGGCCGCATCGCCAGAGCGGGCGCGCCGGCGTGGACCACTGGCTGATCGGATCGAACGGCAGCGGCAGCATCCACTGCCTCTGCCCACTCTGGACAACGGCACGAAACGCGACGGCGCGATGCCTGTTCATTCCCCTCCCCCCCGAGCTTACCCCGCCATGAAGATAACGGAGGCGGGCTTGCCTGTGTGAGGGTGGCGCGGCTCCTGGAGGTCGACGAGCCTCAATCCCGCCTGGCGGAAGCTCGCCATCCAGCCTTCCAGGGTGCGGAAATACCAGGGAGCCGGCTGGCCGAAACCGTCGCCGCAACCGGCCCAGGAACCCTCCCGCCAACCATCGCGATAGGGCTCCACGCCCGCGGCGCACGGATGAATGGTCTGGACCAGCAGCGCGCCTTGCGGTTCAAGCAGGCCGGGAACGGCGGCGAGCAAGGCATCGACCGAGGCGTGGCCGAGCAGCGAGAAATTGCACACCACCACGTCGGCGCGTTGGTGCAGCGCACCTGCGGCGACGTCCTCATAGGACATGACCCTGAACGCGCCGCCGCCCTGCGCCTGCGCGGCTTCGACCAGGGACGGCACGGCGTCCACGCCCAGCACGTCGATGCCGTTCGCGGCGAGCTTTCGCGCCAGCCAGCCTTCGCCGCACCCGAGGTCGATGACCTTGCGAGGCTGGCGCGACAGCACGGCGTCGACGATGGCGCGATCGGTGACCAGCTTGCGGCTTTCGATCGCGCCGCCACGCACCGCGTGCTCCCACGCCTGTGCATTGGCCAGCCAGGCGTCGAGGATGCGTGCTTCGCTCGCGCCACCGTTCATGCGTTTGCCTCAGCCGGCCCGGCTGGCGTACTTGGTGGCGACGTAGTGGTCGAGGATGCCGATGAACTCGTTGGCGATGTTGTCGCCGCGCAGCGTCATGGCTTTCTCGCCGTCGATGAATACCGGCGCCGACGGCGCCTCGCCGTTGCCCGGCAGCGAGATGCCGATGTTGGCGTGCTTGGATTCGCCGGGCCCGTTCACCACGCATCCCATCACGGCCAGCGTGAGGTTCTCCACGCCGTCGTACTTCACGCGCCACAGCGGCATCTGCTCGCGCACGTGCGACTGCACCGTGCGCGCCAGCTCCTGGAAGAATTCACTGGTGGTGCGGCCACAGCCCGGACAGGCGGTGACCAGCGGCGTGAATGCGCGCAGGCCCATGGTCTGCAGCAGCTCCTGCGCCACGATGACTTCGCCGGTGCGCGAGGCGCCCGGCTCAGGCGTCAGCGAGATGCGGATGGTGTCGCCGATGCCTTCCTGCAGCAGCACGGCCAGTGCCGCCGACGACGCCGTGATGCCCTTGGAGCCCATGCCCGCTTCGGTCAAGCCCAGGTGCAACGCGTAGTCGCAGCGTCCGGCGATATCGCGGTACACCGCGATCAGCTCCTGCACGCCGGAGACCTTGCACGACAGGATGATGCGATCGCGCGGCAAGCCGATCTCTTCGGCGCGCATCGCCGAGTCCAGCGCCGAACGGATCAACGCCTCGCGCGCGACGTGCGCGGCGTCCCAGGGCTCGGCGCGCTTGTGGTTCTCGTCCATCAGCATGGCGACCATCGACTGGTCGAGCGAACCCCAGTTCGCGCCGATGCGCACCGGCTTGTCGTGGCGCAGCGCCATCTCGATGATCGAGGCGAACTGGCTGTCCTTCTTCTTGCCGAAGCCCACGTTGCCCGGATTGATGCGGTACTTGGCCAGCGCCTCGGCGCAGGCGGGTTCGGCTTCCAGCAACTGATGGCCGTTGTAGTGGAAGTCGCCGATGATCGGCACGTCCACGCCCATCATCGCCAGCTTGTCGCGGATGCGCGGCACCGCGGCCGCCGCGGCCGGCGTGTTCACCGTGATGCGCACCAGTTCGGAACCCGCGCGGGCCAGCTCGGCGATCTGCCTGGCGGTGCTCGACGGATCCTCGGTGTCGGTATTGGTCATCGACTGCACCACGATGGGTGCACCGCCGCCGACCGTGATCTTGCCGATCCTGACGCCCACGCTGGGGCGGCGGGCGGCGGGTTGCGCGGAACGGGGGGAGGAGGACGGGTCGCTCATGGATGGATTGGGCTGCATGTCTTGGGCCGCGGGCGGGTGCGGCAACCGCAAAAGGATAACCGAATGCCCAGGGCTGCCCTAGCAAGCCGCAAACCCGGTTCAGCGATGCGGCATAAACGCGCATCACAGCCCATCCCGCCCCGCTTGCGAGGATCATGGCACCCCGGACACCGAGCAAGGATCCAGGAGGCCAACGCACATGCTTCAGACATACCCCCGCCAGGACGGCGCCAACCGCATGACACCCTCGCCTTCGTGCGCAGGCTGCGGGCACGCCTCCGTCTGCCAGGCCAGCGGCTTCGACCGGGCCGAGCTTTCCGGCTTGCGCCACATCGCCGAACGCATCGGACCGCTGCGCACCGGCGAGTACCTCTACCGCCCGATGTCGCCGTTCCGCGCCCTGTACGCCGTGCAGTCGGGCATGGCCAAGACGGTGGCGGTGGACGTGTCCGGTCGCGAACAGGTGCTGGCCTTCCACCTGCCGGGCGAGATGATCGGGCTGGACGCGATCGATCGCGAAATGCACGACAACGCCGTGGTCGCTCTCGGCAAGACCCAATTCTGCCGTTTCCCGTATTCGGCCGTGCGCCAGGTCGCCATGGAGCAGCCCGAGGTGCCGTGGCATCTCATGAATGCCGCGAGCCATCGCATTTCGCGCCTGCAGCTGAGCGGCGGCAACTACCTCGCCGAAGAGCGCTTCGCGGCGTTCGTGGTCGACCTGCGCGACCGTCGCGCCATGCTGGGCCTGTCGGCCGATTACCTGCCGCTGCCGATGTCGCGCGCGGATATCGGCAACCACCTGCGCCTGACCACCGAAACGGTAAGCCGCCTGCTGGGCCGCTTCCGCCAGCGCGATCTCATCACGCTGGATCGCCACGGCCTGCATGTGGTCAACCTGCCCGCCCTGCGCGAACTCGGCCAGTCACTGCTGATGAGCTGACGCCGTCACCGGGAAGCGCACGCCGCGCGCTTCCCGGTGCGCTTTCACATCAGGTGCAGGCCATCGAACGACTGGCGCTCCACCGACGCCAGGTCGATGCCTTCCAGGCAACGCGCGTTGACCGCCACCATCTCGTCCCCCGTCTTGGGGTGCCTGCCGTAGGCGAACGGCTGGCAGCCGCATTGCATGCAGAAGCGATGGTCGATCATGTGCCGGTTGAACCGGTAGCTGGACAGGGCGTCTTCCCCTGCCCGCAGATGAAACTGCCCGCGCGGCACGAACCACAGCAGAAAGCCCTTGCGGCTGCAGTGGGTGCAATTGCACTCGATGACATGGGAGGGCTCGCCTTCGACCTCGAAGGTGACGCGCCCACAGTGACAGCTGCCCTTCTGCATCGTCATCCGCCCCCTGTCGCATCCGTCCCTGGGGCAGCCTCGGCCGGTTCGATGGCAATCCCCGTCCTGCGCAACGCGCCCCTCAGCACGAGCCGCCACGCGCGATCACCCATCGTGGCGGGCCTGTCCAGGCCCATGCGCGCCACGGCTTCGGCCTCGCCCGTCACCGGCGCCCCCGGCTTCATTGCCGCGCCCACGATATCGAGCCGTCCGCGCCAGCTGCCCTGGCGCAACTTCAGCCAGGAGAGCGCCGCCAACAACTGCTGTTCGACCTCGGTGAAATCGCTGCCGAAGGGAAAGGGTACCAGCGTCCCCTTGGCTTGCCAGGGCGACAGCGCCTCGCGCAGGAACTCCGGCCGATTGTTGCGCCACCGCTCCGGCACCTGGAAATCGGCGGAAAGCTTGCCATGCGCCTTGGCTTCCGCGCACAGCGCGTCGATGAAGCGCGCATCCGAAATGGCCAGCATGGCTTCGATGCATTCGCTGTCGGTCTTGCCGCGAAGATCCGCCACGCCGTACTCGGTGACGAACAGGTCGCGAAGATGGCGCGCAATGGTGGTGTGGCCGTAGTTCCAGCGGATATTCGTCTCCACCCCACCGCGGCCTTGCCGCGTGGAGCGCAGCAGCAGCACCGAACGGCCATCCGGCAACTCGTGGGCCATCGCCACGAAGTTGTACTGGCCGCCCACGCCGCTGACCACCTCGCCATTCTCCAGTCCGTCTGACACGGCCGAACCGAGCAAGGTCGCCATCATGCAGGTGTTGAAGAAGCGGGCGCCGCGCCGCTGCAGCGAAGCCAGCGCCTGGTGGTCGCCGTACAGCTGGTTGACGTTGGAGACGCGGCACATGTCCAGCGCGTCGGCGTCTTCGGCCTCAAGCGACGCCACCCAGTCGTACAAGGCCCTGGAGCCGAGGAAGAAAGCGCCACGCAGGTAATGGCCACCGGGCGTCTCGGGCGAAAGCCTGCCGCTGGCCGCCGCGCGTTCCAGCGCCATGTTGTCCCATGCGCGCCGCTTGAGGATGCCGGCTTGCTGCAGGTGCATGAAGCCATCCATCACCATTTCGCTCGCGCCGTAGAGCCCCGTGCGAAACGGCGCGAGGCCGCCCATGCGGGCCGCCAGCGCATGCGTGCCGCCGCGCGGATCCAGCGCCACCAGCGCGCGGCGCCATTGCGTGTTGTCCTGTTGCCGCCAACGCAGCGCGTGCACCAGCGCGTCCGAAAGCGCACCGATGCCGATCTGCAGGCAACCGCCGTCGCGCACCAGCGCGCTCGCGTGCATGCCCAGCGCGTACTCCACGACGTCAAGCGGCTGCCTTGGCACGGCAAACAACGGCGGCGACGTGGCAGTGCGAAGCTCGATGTCGAAATAGTCGCGCGCCACTTCGGCATGCCCGCTCACGTAGGGCATGCCGGGATGCACGACGGCCACGCACAACGGGCGCGGCTTGCCCGACTGCACGACCTGCTCGATGAAATCCAGCGTAAGGTCCGGATTGCTCGACAGGCTGTAGCGCACGCCATCGGGTGTCTCGCGCCGCGCCACCAGTTGCACCAGCAGGTTGATGTCCTGCACCGCCAGATCGCGCGCGACATGCGTGTAGTTCTGGCTGATGTAGTTGCGCTGCGCGCTGCCCGAATGCAGCAAGGCGCCGGACTGCATGTAGAACTCGTGCACCGCCACGTTCGAAGGCAAGGCGTTGCGCGCCTGGTCGACCGCGTATTCCGGATCGACGGCGTCCGCGCCGAAATGACGCTCCACGAACGGGCCGAGAAAACGCGCCTCAAGGCCGGGCGCAGGCCGGGGACGCGTCAGGGAGAGCGCGGTATAGAGCGACAGCGAACGCGAGGTGTCCGCCTTAGTCAGCCGGTAAAGCGCATTGAGCAGGCCATGGGGCTTGCCCAGGCCCAACGGCGCCGCGACGCGCAAGTCGGCTCCCAGCCGCTCGGCAATGTGATGGGCACAGCTGTCGATGTCGGCAAAACATTGCTCAGGCGCCATGGAATGAGCATGACAGAAGGTTCATGGGGACAACACCGGCCCGTCACGGGCGCGTATTGGTGACATGCATCGGGTGAACGCGGGTTGAAGAAAGCCCGGTGGCATGCCCTACTCTTGGAGCCTGCTCCCTATCTCTGCAGAGCCCGCGTCGGGAGCTGTTTGCGCGCAGGCCAAGGAAGAACGAGGGCATGTATGTCGATACATAACCCGTGCGATGACGCCGGCATGCGGGCAAGCAGACCCGGCCCGGAGGGGCGCGTATGGTCAACGCGGGCTGAGCAGAGACAGGGAGCAGGTTTTTTCATGAATCCAAAGCTCGCGGCGGCACCCGCCCGACTGCTGGCCGAACAGGCTCTGAGCCGGGCCGCCGGCGCACCCTTGCTCGGCGGCAACGCCGTCGAACTGCTGATCGATGCCGCCGCCCACTTCGACGCCTGGCTCGACGCCATCCGCAGCGCACGCCACCGGGTGCTGCTGGAGAACTACATCATCCGTGACGACGAAGTGGGCCGATCGTTTCGCGACGCCTTGGTGGAATGCGCCGAGCGCGGCGTGCAGGTGGCCGTGGTGTACGACTGGCTGGGCTGCAAGGGGCAATCGCGCGACGGCTTCTGGCGTCGTCTGCGCGCAGCGGGCGGCAAAGTGCGCGCCTTCAATCCACCGCAACTCGGGCAGCCGTTCGGCTGGATCAGCCGCGACCATCGCAAGCTGCTGGTGGTCGACGGCGTGGTTGGATTTCTTTCCGGCGTGTGCATCAGCCAGAAGTGGCTGGGTGATCTGCGCCGCGGCGTGGAGCCGTGGCGCGATACCGGCGTCAGCCTGCGCGGCCCGGCCGTCGCGGAACTGGAACACGCCTTCGCCGAAAGCTGGGCAAGCATCGGAGCGCCGCTGCCACCGTTTCCGGAACCGTCCGCGATACAGGAGCCGGCGGGCTCGGTGGCGCTGCGCGTGATCGCCACGCAGCCCTCGACGGCGGGCATGTATCGACTGGACCAGCTCATTGCCGCCATGGCCCGGCGGACGCTCTGGCTTACCGATGCGTATTTCATCGGCATCGCGCCCTACGTGCAGGCCCTGGCGTCGGCGGCGCGCGATGGCGTGGACGTGCGCCTGCTGGTGCCGGGCAGCAGCGACATACCGCTGGTGGCCGGCATGTCGCGCTCGGGCTATCGGCCGTTGCTCAAGGCGGGCATCCGCGTGTTCGAATGGAACGGTTCGATGCTGCACGCCAAGACGGCAGTGGCGGACGGCCTCTGGGCGCGCGTGGGCTCGTCCAACCTCAACATCGCCAGTTGGCTTGGCAACCGCGAGATCGACGTGGCCGTCGAGGACGCCGGTTTCGCGCGGCAACTGGCCGAGCAATACGAGCTCGACCTGGAACATGCCACGGAGATCGTGCTCGCCCCGCGGCGATGGCGGCCCCACAAGGATCACGTGCAAAGCAAGGTTCGCCAGCCGCAGACGCGGTTTCGCCACGTGGGCGGAAGCTCGGGGCGGGCAGCCGCCGGCGCCCTGCGCATCGCCAACACCGTGGGCGCCGCCCTGACGGATCGCCGCGTGCTCGGCGACACCGCCACCGGGCCGCTGCTGCTGGGCACGCTGGTGCTGACGCTGCTGGCTGTACTGGGCTTTTTCTGGCCCGCCGTCATTGGCTGGCCCATCGGCGTCGTGGCTGCCTGGCTCGCGCTGAACTTCGGCGTGCGGGCTTGGCGCGTCCGCAGGCGCCTGCGCTCCAACCCGCTGGACCTCGACGATTCATCGGTCGAATAATCCATATAAATCATAAAGCTGGGGGCTTTGCCTCAAGGCCTGACTATGCTTGGTCCGGCAAGCGGATGTAATCCAAGCATTCATCGCCGGCCGGTCGTGCTAGGCTCCCGCGTTCATGCGCTCGCCCGACGACCACAGCCACGACCCCGGCGGCTCGCCGCCCCGGCAGATCCTCACGCCCAGTTCGCTCAACCGGCTGGTGCGGGATCTGCTGGAGGACGCCCTGCCGCTGATATGGATCGAAGGCGAGCTGTCCAACGTGGCTCGCCCGGCATCAGGGCACCTCTACTTCACCCTCAAGGATGCCGGCGCCCAGGTGCGCTGCGCCATGTTTCGCCCCAAGAGCGGCTGGCTGAAGTTCCGGCCTGCCGACGGCATGCACGTGCTGGTGCGGGCCCGGGTGGGGCTGTACGAACCTCGCGGGGAATTCCAGCTGGTCGCCGAGCACATGGAGCCGGCCGGCGAAGGCGCCCTGCAACGCGAGTTCGAGCAGCTCAAGGCCCGACTCGACGCCGAAGGCCTGTTCGACCCTGCGCGAAAACGGGCCCTGCCCCGCTACGCGCGACGGATCGGCGTGATCACGTCGGCAACCGGCGCGGCGATACGCGACGTGCTCAGCGTGATGTCGCGACGCTGGCCGCTGGCCGAAGTGGACGTATTGCCCGTACCTGTGCAGGGTCGCGAGGCGCCGCCGGCCATCACCGCCATGCTGCGCAAGGCATCGGCCAGCGGCCGCTACGACGTGTTGCTGCTCACCCGCGGCGGCGGCTCGCTGGAAGACCTGTGGGCCTTCAACGACGAGCAGGTGGCGCGCGCGATCCATGCCAGCGCGGTGCCGGTGGTGTCCGCCGTGGGTCACGAGATCGATTTCAGCATCGCCGACTTCGTGGCCGACCTGCGCGCACCCACGCCGTCGGCAGCGGCCGAACTGCTGGTGCCCGATGCGGCGCCGATGCGACGGCACCTGGAACAGCTGGCGCAGCGCCTCACCGTGCTGGAGCAGCGCAAGCTGCAGGCACGCATCCAACGGGTGGACCACCTGTATGCGCGCCTGCAGGCACAACGGCCCCAGGCGCGGCTCGCGCGTGATCGAGAGCGCCTGCTCAACCTCGAGCGCCGGTTGCTCGGCGTGCAGCGCGAACAGGCGCGCATGCGCCGCGTGGCACTGGAGCGCGCCCACGCACGCCTGATTGCCCAGCACCCGCGCCTGCGCCTGCTGCTGTTGCGTCGTCGACTCGCGGAGCTGTCGCAACGCCTGCGCCAGTCGGTGGAACGCCGGCTCGAACGCGAACGACTGACCTTGCGACAGGCGGGACGCGCCCTGCATGCCGTGAGTCCTCTCGCCACGCTGGAACGCGGTTACGCGATCTTGTTCGATGAGCAGGGCAAGGTCCTGCGCTCGGTGCGTGGCGTAGCTGAAGGAGCGCAGCTGACAGGTCGCCTGGCCGACGGAGAACTACGGCTTGTGGCGGGCCCGCATGCGGCGTCCGGCGAGCCCAAAGACCGCAAATGAGCGCGCTGTGCGCGCCTCCGTGCGCGACTGCAGGCTGCCTGCCGACGCGTCCGCCGCCGTCGCGTGCTTGAGGCTCCCGCGGCTCACACCATGTGAACGATCCATGCCTCATCCTTTTCGTTCCGATCACGGGAGCGCAGCATGAAGGCAGCGGCAGGGTTCGCGAACGCGTGGGAAGCCGAAGGCGCGTACCGCACGCTTCGCATGCAGCCCGGCCTCGCGCCACGCCCGCCGCGCGACGATGAATCCATGCCCGGGCCGCGGCGCGCGCTCGACGCCGGCACGCATCCGCCCATTGGCCGCCAGGCCAATCACCACATCCCCAACGCAAAAATCCAGCGGCCCAGCGCCGCCTGATCGCCTGGAGTTTCCATGCTCGCCAAAAGCTATCCGTACTACCTCGCCAACCAGCCGCAGACCTCGAAGGAAACGATGGATGTGCTGGACAAGTACAGCGGCAAGGTCGCCACGCGCGTGGCCGTGCCCGACGCCAAGGCCACCGAGAAGGCGATCGCCGCCGCCGTGAAAGCGGCGGAACCGATGCGCGACTTCAAGCCGTGGGCCCGCCAGCAGGTGCTGCAGCATTGCGCGCAGCGTTTTGCCGAGCGCCGCGAGGAGCTGGCTTATGCACTGTGCGTGGAAGCCGGCAAGCCGATCAAGGATTCCGACGGCGAGGTGACGCGACTCATCGAAACCTTCCGCATCGCCGCCGAAGAGGCGGTGCGCGTCAATGGCGAAACCATCAACCTGGAACTCGCCAAGCGTCTGGACGGCTATCACGGCTACACCAAGCGCGTGCCGCTGGGGCCGGTGTCGTTCATCACGCCGTTCAACTTTCCCCTCAACCTTGTCGCCCACAAGGTGGCCCCGGCCATCGCGGCGGGCTGCCCGTTCGTGCTCAAGCCCGCCGAACGCACGCCGATCGGCGCCCTGATCATTGGCGAAGTGCTGGCCGAGACCGACCTGCCCAAGGGCGCGTTCTCGGTACTGACGCTGGACGGCAAGCACGCCAATCCGCTGGTGGAAGACCCGCGCTTCAAGCTGCTCTCGTTCACCGGCAGCCAGATCGGCTGGGATCTCAAGACGCGGGCCGGCCACAAGAAGGTGACGCTGGAGCTGGGCGGCAACGCCGCGTGCGTCATCGACGCCGACCAGGGCCCGCAGCTGGACCGCGTGATCGATCGCCTGGTGTTCGGCGCGTTCTACCAGTCGGGCCAGAGCTGCATCAGCGTGCAGCGCATCTATGCGCACAAGGACATCTACGACGAGCTGAAGAAAAAGCTCGTCGCTGCCGTGAAGAAGCTGAAGGCAGGCGATCCGAAGAAGAAGGACACCTTCCTCGGCCCGATGATCGACGAGGCCGCTGCGGAGCGCCTGCATGGCTGGATCGAGGAAGCACGCAAGGCCGGCGGCAAGGTGCTGTGCGGCGGCAAGCGCAGCGGCGCGATGCTGGAAGCGACCTTGATGGAAGGCGTGCCCACCAGCGCCAAGGTGCATCGCCAGGAAGTGTTCGGCCCGTTCGCCCTGCTCGCGCCGTTCAAGCGCTTCGACGACGTCGTGGCGATGGTCAACGATTCGGACTACGGCTTGCAGGCCGGCATCTTCACCGACAGCCTCGCCCATGCGATGCGTGCCTGGAACGAGCTGGAACAAGGCGGCGTGATCGTCAACGACGTGCCCAGTTTCCGCGTGGACAACATGCCCTACGGCGGCATCAAGCTTTCCGGCATCGGCCGCGAAGGCGTGCGGTGTGCCATCGAAGACATGACCGAAGTGCGGTTGATGGTGATGCGCGAGCTTTGAGGCCATCGCGGCGGTCCAGTAGGCCCCTGACCGCCGCCTGTGGCGCCGGGGTGCCGGGTGGTGTTCAATCTTCACACCCAACCCGGCAAGCCCCTGCCTGCCGCCCTGCCCCCAGTGGAGCCGACGGATGCCCACGAAATTAGCCTTGTGCCTGGGCACCCTGCTCATGACGGCCAGCGCCCTGGCGCAAGAGCCCCCGACCGCGCCCGCCACCACGCAGCCACCCGCCAAGCCCGTCGACCTGCAGGCGGTCACCGTCCGCGGCGACCAGCCCGGGCCGGCGCTGTGGGAGGTTCGCAAGGGCGATCACGTGCTCTGGGTCCTGGGAACCATATCGCCGCTGCCGAAGTACGCCACCTGGCAGTGGACCCAGCTTGAACAGGCCCTGGGGAAATCGAGCGAGCTGCTCGAAGCGCCTTCGGCGCGCCTGAAGATGCCGCCCAGCCTGTTCTCCCGCCTTGCACTGCAGCCGTCGGCACGGCTCAATCCCGGCGGCGCGACGCTGCAGCGCCTCCTGCCGGCCGACATGTATGCGCGCTGGCGGGACCTGCGGCATCAGTATCTGCACGATGACGATGCCTATGAGTACCAGCGCCCGATCATCGTCGCCGAACAGCTGTTCACCAAGGCTCTCAGCGCGAACGGCCTGACGGCCGACATCGACGTGGAAGACATGGTCGAGAAACTGGCGCGCAGGCATGGCGCCCGGCAGGTGCCCGTGCGCTATGAACTGGTGATCCACAAGGTGCCCAAGCGCACCGGCGGCGCGGACAGCGACCAGCAGCAAGGCATCGCCTGCCTGGACGAGACGATGCAGATGATCGAACACGACATGCCCATGCTCACCCGCCGCGCCAACGCGTGGGCCACCGGCGACTCCACCACGCTGCGCAACCTCATGCAGGAAAACCGCGAGCCGTGCGTGGTGAGCGCGATCAACGGCGATTTCGAGCATCAACTCAACGTGACCGACCTGCCGCAGCGCATCGATGCGGCCTGGGTCAGGGAGGCGGACGCCGCGCTCACGCGCAACCGGCGCACGGTCGCCGTGCTGACGATGGAACAGGTGATGTCCCCCACCGGCTACCTCGCCACGCTGAGGTCGATGGGTTACCTGGTGCGGCCGCCGGACGACCTCAAGCAGTAAACCGCCGCGCAAAAAGAAGGCCCGGACGCCTGCAGCGCCCGGGCCTCTTGTTTTGCCGATTACTTCGCGCCGTAGAGCTGGGCCGCGTCTGCCTTGAACGAGGACGCACTGCCGTCACGGCTGTAGAACATGTGGCCGCCCGGATACACCGACAGCTTCACGCGCTGCTGCTGGCCGAAGGTCGGCATCTGGTCGATGATCAGGCGCGAGGTGAAGAACGGGCACGACAGGTCGTTGTAGCCGTGCACGATCAACACCTTCATGTTCGGATCGTTGCCGATGGCCTTGCGCAGGTCCGCCACCGGCTTGTCGTCGGTCTCGCCGCGATCCCACGCGTTGTTGACCGTGTAGGACAGCGCCTCGTAATGCGCGTCCGTCTTCCAGCCCACTTCGCGCGTCACGAAATCCACCATCGCGCTGGTGGTCGGCGCCAGCAGCGCATCGAGGATCGGGTCGCCCGACTGGCGGCGCGCCGAACCCGGGAACGGATCGAACGCGGTGACGTTGGAGTCGTACACGCTGCCGATCTTCTTCTCGGAACGATGGATCTCGCGCAGGTAGGTGCCGATGTCGACACGGCCGTCCAGCTTGGAGACCACCGAGGGATCGAGGCCGGTATAAGCGGACACCTTCTGCACCATGCGGCTGATCGCGCCCGGGTCCGAGCGTCCCGCCAGGAAGTCGGTGACGAACTGGGTGCGCACGTAGTTCTCGACGTCCGTCATCGCGGCCGGCGAGAGCTTGCCCTGGGCCTCCAGATGCGCCGCCGTCATCGACGGCAGGTTGATCATCCACGGCAACGGCGACAGCGCGTCGCCATCGCCGATGGCGGCCGGATCGAGGTACGGCGACACCATCACCAGGCCGTTCACGCCCACGCCCATGCGGGTCTGCAGTTCATAGGCGATGCGCGGCGCGCGGTAGCCGCCGTAGCTCTCGCCCATCACGTACTTGGGCGCGCGCAGGCGGCCGTGCTTCACCAGCCAGTCGTACACCACGCGCGAGAGGTATTTGATGTCCGCCTCGGTCGAGTAGAAATCCTTCTTGGTCTTGTCTTCGTCTTCCAGCGAACGCGAGAAGCCGGTGCCGACCGGATCGATGAACACCAGGTCGCTCATGTCGAGCCAGGTGTTGGGGTTGTCCTTGGTCACGGCGGCATCGGACGGCGCGTCGCCGTCCACGCCGAACTGGATGCGCTTGGGACCGATCGCGCCCATGTTGAGGTACACCGACGAAGCGCCCGGGCCGCCGTTGAAGGCGAACGTCACCGGACGATGCGGATCGTTGCCGGGCACCACGTAGGCGGTATAGACCACATCGGCGATCTTCTTGCCCTTGGCGTCGCGCACCGGAATGGTGCCCACGGTTGCCTCATAGGACACCGTGCGGCCACCCACGCGCACGCTCTGCTTGATGGTCTTGTCCGCCGGCAGCGGCGGCAGCTCGGCTTCGGACTTCTTTTCCGCCTCGGCGGCGGGCTTGGCATCCTTGCCTTCGGCGGCCATGGCCAGCGGCGACATGACCATGCCGAGCGCAAACACGGCCGCAAACCAGGCGGCACCACGCCCCACCCGGGCGGCACGACCACAAACAGGCAAATCTCGCTTCATCAGGAATCTCGCAAAGGCCAAATGGCAGTTAGCTACGCAGGTGCCCGACACGCACGCTCCCCGCTGCGATCAACAGGCGCAGCCATGCTCGTGTCGGATGCACTCTCCATGGAAGCGGCATGCCCACGGGGGACACCAGTGCCGTTAGGCACGGGTCCGCGATGATGGCGGGCGCGCATGGCGACGGCGCAACATCGTGCGCCGCCTTCGCACGGAGGCATCAGCGAGGCAGGTAGTCGTTCGGCTCCACCAGCTGGAAGCCGGGGGTTTCGCGCACGCACTGCCGCAGCAGGAAGGCGTGGCCGCTGCCATAGAAGACCACGATATGGTCGCCCGGCTCCGCCAGTTGCAGCAGGTTCGCGCAAATGAGGAAGTTGCGGCGATACCAGGCCGCGAGCAGCTCGGCGCCCGGCTGCTCGTTGCCCGAGCCGATGCGCAGCGCGGTGCGATAGAACGAGTTGCCCTCCTCGATCAGGGCCGGCTCGTTGACGCGCCGCAACGCCGCGGAGAGACCCTGCCCGGCGAGCAGGCGCTGCTGCTCGGCCATCTGGCGATCGATCTTCGCGCCCTCGGCATCGAGCTGGCTGGAAAGCCCATGCGCGTCGGCATAGGCCTTCACCGGCTCATAGGGAAAATCGCCATCGACATCGATGCCATACACCCTGGCATGAGCCGTCCCGGCGAGGCGAAAACCGAGCTGCACGACTTCGTTGCGCGATGGCGGCAAGGTTCCGGCCAGATAACGGGGATAGCGCTCGTCGACCGTCTCGCGTGGCCATTCGACAGCCACCTTGCCGGGCTTGAAGCGCGCCAGGGCATCGGTGATGGCCGCCAGTTCCGCCTGGCGTTTGGGCGCCAGCACATCGTCCACCTTCATGTTGTGAAGATCGTGGCCAGGATTGGACAGGTGGAAGAGGCCTATCACCATCACCTGGACGGGCGCGGATTGCGCATCGGCCCGGGCCTTGTCGGCAGCGAGCGACATCGCGCCCGCCAAGGCGACGCAAAACAGGAACGACGACCTGGTGAATGCCAACCGCATGCGGATCTCCCCTGGCACGGCCGGTTCGCCCCTTGCGAACCGGCTCGACCTGGCTTGGATGCATCCTGGCCGCAAGCGGTTTAATGCGCCGCCAGCGCCACGGCCTCATGGGGAGACGCCGGCCCCGCGTCGACGCCCGGCCAGCCACCGCCCAACGCCTTGATCAGGCGCACGTCGGCTTCCAGCCGGCGGCGCGAAAGCTCCAGCAGATTCTGCGACTGCGCGAGGTCCACGCTCTGCGTGGACACCACTTCCAGGTAGTCCGCCGCCCCGTCCCGGTAGCGCGTCAAAGCCAGCTGGGCCGCGCGGGCAGCGGCATCCACCGCATGCTGCTGCGCGACCGATTCGTCACCCAGCACCGCCAGCGAGGCGAGGTTGTCTTCCACGTCCTGGAAAGCGGTGAGCACGGTCTGCCGATAGTCGGCGGCGGCCGCATCGTGGCTGGCGTTCGCCCCGGCAAGTTCCTGTTTGCGGCGCCCGCCGTCGAACAAGGTGCCGACGAGTGCCGGGCCGATCGCCCAGAAGCGGCTGGGCAACATGGCGAACTGGGCCAGCTTCGAAGCTTCCAGGCCGCCGCTGGCCGACAGCAACAGGTCCGGAAAGAACGCCGACGTCGCCTCGCCCACATCGGCGTTGGCCGCCGCCACGCGACGCTCCGCCGCGGCGATATCCGGGCGGCGCTGCAGCAAGGTGGATGGAACGCCCGCCGGAACCCGGGGCAAGGCCAGCGGCTGCGTGTCCACCGGCAGGCTGAGCTGGGCCGGAGGGACGCCGATCAGCACGGCAATGGCGTGTTCGTGTTGTGCCCGGCTTTCGCCGAGATCGATCAACTTGGCCTGCGCCACTTGCCATTGCGCCTGTGCCTGCTGCAGGTCCGACTCGGACGCGATGCCACCC
Source organism: Dyella sp. EPa41 (assembly GCF_016586165.1). Taxonomy (GTDB): domain Bacteria; phylum Pseudomonadota; class Gammaproteobacteria; order Xanthomonadales; family Rhodanobacteraceae; genus Dyella. The sequence goes on from NZ_BCPR01000027.1 coordinate 17,726, forward strand.
TGGTACCGCGTATTCACCAGCGACCTGGCGCGGGCGTAGTCCGCCACGGTCTGCTGCAGAAGCGCGGCTTCCGCATCGAGTTCGCGCAGGTCGATGTAATCGATGGCGAGTTCCGCCTGCATGGCCAGGCGCACCGAGGCCAGGTCGGCTTCGCTCGCCTGGTAACGTGCCTGCGCGGCCTTCACCTGGTAGCCGATGCGTCCAAACAGGTCAGGCTCCCATGACACCGTGAGCCCCGCGTTGAAGTCGGACACGGTCTTGCCGGCCAGCGACCGGCCCACCACGTTCTGCGAGGTGTGATCGCGATCGGCGCCCAGCCCGGCGGTGACGGTCGGCCAATAGGCCGAGCGCGCCGTGCCGACCAGCGCCTTGGCCTGCGCGAGATTCGCCACGCTCCTGGCGATGGTCTGGTTGCCGACGTCAACCTTGCCTTCCAGATCGTCCAGCGTCGTGTCGCCGAACAATTTCCACCATGTCCCACGATCAATATCGTCGCCTGGTTGCGCGGGTTGCCACCCCGGCGCCGCACGCGATGCCTCCTTGAACTGGCCAGGCACGGCCACCGCGGGACGGACATAGGCAGGCCCGGGCGTGCAGCCGGCGAGCAAGCCGCCAAGCAACGCCGCCATCGCGGCCGCGCCAAGGGATGAGGTCATGCGAGGTTTCATGATCGGGTCTCCTCAGGCGTTCGCCGGACTGGCATTGATGCGCACGACCTGGCCCGCGCTGACGGCGTCGCCCGGGTTCACGATCACGCGCTCATCGCCCTGCAAACCGGAACGGATCTCCACGCGTGCACCGAAATCACGCCCCAAGGTGACGGTGCGCAACTGCACCGCGCCCCTGGCATCCACGACGGCCACCTGCACCCCCGCGGGCCGGAACAGCAGCGCGTTGGCAGGCAGCGACAGACCCGGCTGCGCGGCCGACAGCGGCAGGCTCACCTGGGCATACGCGCCAGGCAGCACCGCGCCATCCGGGTTGTCCAGGTCGACCTCCACGCGCAGCGTGCGGCTGCCCGCATCGATCGCACCGGACGTACGCGCCACCGTACCGATGAAGCGGCGCCCGGGGTATTGCGGCAGCGCCAGGTTCGCCTTGGCGCCGGCGACGACGTCGGCGGCCTGGTCCTGCGGCACATCGACGAACACACGCAGCCGGTCGGTCTCGGCCAGGCGGAACAACGCGGCGGGCGTCCCGCCATTGCCCGCGTCGATCAGCGCGCCCGTATCGACATTGCGCACGGTGATCACGCCATCGAACGGCGCGGTCACCTTTTCGAACGATTGCAGCTGCGCGAGGCGGCTAACGTTTGCCTGGGCGGCCGCGAGCATGGCCTGCTTGGCCTTCATGGTGCTCACGTTCTCTTCGCTGGACTGGCGGGAAACGGCGTCGTCCTTGAGCATCTCCTGCCAGCGCGCGGCGGTGACCCTGGCGATGTCGTAGTTGGCCGACGCCGTCGCCGCATCCGACCTGGCCTGCGCAAGCTCGGCATCGAGTTCGGGCGCATCGATGTCGGCGAGCAGGTCGCCGCGCTTCACGCGGGTGCCGATGTCGCTGTACCAGCGATGCAGATAGCCGCTGGTGCGCGCGTAGATGTTTGCCTCCTGGAAGGCTTCCACGTCACCGGGCAACACGAGCATCTGCTCGGCCGGCGCCCTGGCCGGCGTCACCACCGCCACGGTGGGCACGGCCAGCGCATCGGTCTGGCGGGCCACCGTGCCGTGCGCGGCGAGCCGCGGGATACCGCCGATGGACAAGGCCAGCGCCGCCGCGATGGCAGAAACGACCAGCAGGCGCTTCGGTGCAGCCGCTGGCTTGATGGGAACGAGCATGGACATGGGCGTGCTTCCTCAAGGTGTCGATGGGGTCGGACCGGGTAGCGCCGGCACGGCGTTGCCTTCGCGGCGGCGCAGCCAGCCATGCACGGCGGCAAACACCACGGGAACGAAAACCAGCGTGGCGACCGTGCCGAACAGCAGGCCACCGATGACCGCGCGACCGAGCGGCGCGTTCTGCTCGCCGCCATCACCCAGGCCCAACGCCATCGGCAGCATGCCGATGAGCATGGCCAACGCGGTCATCAGCACCGGGCGGAAGCGCGTGCTGCCGGCGTCGAACGCGGCCTGCATGGGCGCCGCGCCTTCCTGGATGCGATCGCGCGCGAAGCTCACCACCAGGATGCTGTTGGCGGTGGCGATGCCGATGCACATGATGGCGCCGGTCAGGGCAGGCACGCTGATGGTGGTGCGCGTGACGAACAGCACCCACGCCATGCCCGAGATCGCCCCCGGCAGGCCGCTGATGATCACCAGCGGATCCGTCCACGACTGGAAGTTCACCACCATCAGCGCGTACACCAGCAGCACCGCGAAGGCGAGGCCGAGCAACAAGCCCTGGAAGGACGACTGCATGGTCTGCACCTCGCCTCGCACGACCAGGCTCGAACCCGGCGGCAGGTGCGCACGCGCCTGCGCGACCAGCGTGTCCACGTCGGCGGCGACCGCGCCCAGGTCGCGCCCCTGCACCCCGGCGAACACGTCGATCACCGGCTGCACGTTGTAATGCGACACCACCGCGTCCTGCGAGCCGCGCGAGAGCGTGCTCAGCGACGCGAGGATCGGCACCGTCGCACCCTTCCCCCTCACGCCTTGCTGGTTGCCGTTGGTCAACGGGATGTTGCCCAGCGACTGCAACGAATCGATGGTGTACTGCGGGGCTTCCGTGGTCAGCGGGTAGCTCACGCCGTTCTTCGGGTTCAGCCAGAAATTGGGGGAGGTCTGCGAGCTGCCCGACAGCGCGATGAGCAGGTTCTGGGCGATCGTGCGCTGCTGGAAACCGGCCTGGATCGCCTTCGTGCGGTCCACGTCGATGTTGATCGACGGCGCGTCGTCCGGCTGCTGGATGCGCGGATCGACCAGGCCCTGCACATGGCGGAACGATGCCAGCAACTGTTCGGCAATCCGCCGGTTGGCGACCTGGTCCTTGCCCACCACCTGCACATCGATGGGCGACGGCAGGCCGAAGTCCAGGGTCTGGCTGATGATGTCGGCGGGCAGGAAGGCAAACGTCACGCCGGGGAATTCGCGATTGAGCTGCTCGCGCAGGGCTTCGACATAAGTGGCCGTGGCGCCGTGCCCGGGCTTCAAGGTCACCAGGATGTCCGCATCGGCCGAACCCACCGGCAACGACGAGTCGTAGGTGATGTTGATGCCGCTCACGGGCAGGCCGATGTTGTCGAGGATGCTGCCCAGCGTCGACGGCGGAATCACCGTGCGGATGCGTTGCTCCACCAGGTCGACAAGCCGGGCCGTCTGTTCGATGCGGGTGCCGGTACGCACGCGCATGTGCAGGCGGATTTCGCCGGTGTCGGAGGTGGGGAAGAAATCCCGGCCCAGCACCGGAACCAGCAGCAGCGAGGCACCACACACCAGCGCGAAGCCGAGCGCAACGCGACGCGGACTGGCGATGGCGGCAGACAGGGTGGCCTGGTAACGGCCGTGGAACCGTTCGAAGCCCTGTTCAAAGCGTTGCTGGAAACGGCGGAGCGCACCCCAGCGGCCACGAGTGCCGGACGCCGCGCGCTCGCCGCGCAGCAGGTACATCGCCAGCGTGGGGATCAGCGTGCGGGAGAGCACGTACGAAGCCAGCATGGCGAACACGACCGCCTCGGCCAGCGGCACGAACAGGTAACGGGCCACACCCGAGAGCAGGAACATTGGCAGGAACACGATGCAGATGGACAACGTCGAGACCAGCGTCGGCAAGGCGATCTGCGAGGAGGCGTCGACGATCGCATCCATCAGCGGCTTGCCCATGTCCCGGTGATGGCTGATTGCCTCGATGGCCACGGTGGCGTCGTCCACCAGGATGCCCACCGCCAGCGCCAGCCCGCCCAGCGTCATGATGTTGATGGTCTGCCCCAGCGCGGAGAGCGCGATCAGCGAGCTCATCACCGACAGCGGGATGGTGATGGCAATGATCAGCGTCGAGCGCCAGCTGCCGAGGAAGAGCAGGATCATCAGCGCGGTAAGCGCGGCTGCGATCACGCCTTCGCGGATCACCCCGTCCACGGCGGAGCTGACGAACACCGACTGGTCGGAGACGGGCTTCACCGCCAGCGCCTTCGGCAAGCCCGCCACGATGCGCGGCAGCATGGCCTTCACCTGGCCGATGATGTCCAGCGTCGAGGCGTCGCCGCTCTTCTCCACCTGCAGCAGCGCCGAGCGCGTGCCGTCGACGCGCACGATGTTGGTCTGCGGGGCGAAGCCATCGCGCACCTGGGCCACGTCGCGCAGGTACACCACGCCGCCCGGCGTCGATTTCACCGGAAGAAGGTTGAGCTCGTCCACGCTGGACGGGCTGCCGTTGAGATTGACGTTGTATTCGAGCGCGCCGATCTTGGCGGTGCCGCCGGGCAGGATCAGGTTCTGCGCGTTCACCGCATTCACCACGTCCAGCGGCGACAGGCCGTGCGCCTGCATGGCCTGCGCATCCAGGTCCACCATCACCTGGCGCACCTTGCCGCCGAACGGCAGCGGGATCGCCGCCCCCTGCACGGTGGCCAGCTGCGTACGGATGAAGTTGTTGCCCAGGTCGTACAGCTGCTGCTCGGGCAGCGACTGGCTGGACAGGGCGAGCTGCAGGATCGGCACCGTCGAGGCGTTATAGGAAATGACCAGCGGCGGCAGCGTGCCCGGCGGCAGCACGCGCAGGATCGATTGCGCGTTGGATGACGCTTCGGCGATGGCCCGATTGATGTCCGCGCCGGGATGGAAATACACCTTGATCACCGCCACGCCGTTGAGCGACTGCGACTCGACGTGTTCGATGTTGTCCACGTCCGAGGTGAGCGCGCGCTCGTAGGGCGTGGTGATGCGATTGGCCATGTCATCGGCGGAAAAGCCGTTGTACGACCACACGATGCTGAGCACCGGGATGTTGATGTTCGGAAAGATGTCGGTGGGCGTGCGCAATACCATCAGCGGCCCGATGACGGCCAGCAGCAGGGCCAGCACGATGAAGGTATAGGGGCGCCGTAGCGCCAGACGGACGATCCACATGGTCAACCCTCGGCATCGGCCACCCGGGCCGCGACATGCCCAAGGCTAGGATCGGGGCGCTTGCCCACCCCTGACGGCCACCTGACAATTTTGTAATCGCGATGGGGGTGGCTCCCCACGTATGATGGCCACAAGCCAACGCGAGAACGTCCATGCGTCTGCTTGTGATCGAAGACGAAAAGAAGGCCGGCGAGTACCTCAAGAAGGGGCTCGAGGAATCCGGCTTTACCGTGGATGTCGCGGCCAATGGCATCGACGGCCTGCACCTGGCGCTGGAGGACGACTACGACCTCGTCGTGCTGGACGTCATGCTGCCCGGCATCGACGGCTGGGCCGTGCTGACGCGGCTGCGCGCCAGGAAGGACACGCCGGTGCTGCTGCTCACCGCGATGGACGAGCTGGAAGAACGCGTGAAGGGACTGGAACTGGGTGGCGACGATTACCTGGTGAAGCCGTTCGCCTTCGTCGAGTTGCTCGCCCGTATCCGCACCCTGCTCCGCCGCGGCCCGCCGCGCGACATCGAGCACATGCACATCGGCGACCTGGAGATCGACGCCGTGCGCCGGCGCGTTCGCCGCGGTGGCCAGCGCATCGACCTCACGCCACGCGAGTTCTCGCTCCTGCAGCTGCTGGCGCGGCGTCGCGGTGAAGTACTCAGCCGCACCCAGATCGCCTCCTATGTGTGGGACATGAATTTCGACAGCGACACCAACGTGGTGGAGGTGGCCATCCGCCGGCTGCGCGTGAAGATCGACGACGGCCACCAGCTCAAGCTGATCCACACTGTGCGCGGGATGGGCTACGTGCTCGACGAGGAGCGCGAGGACACCTGATGGCACGCCTGTCGCTCAGCGCCCGGCTGGCCATCACCTTCGTGGTGATCACGGTGACGTGCTTCAGCGCGGTCGGCTTCCTGCTGTTCGAAGCGGCCGCCCGGCGCATCCATGAGCAGGACGACACCAACCTCGTGCTGGCGACGCGCCACTTGCGGCGGCTGGTGGCCGAACTGGACTCGCCTCCCGACGTCGCCGCGCATAAGGATCGCCTGATCATCGGCGTCCTGGGTGACACGAACAATGCGCTGCGCATCGAGGACGATGCCGGCCACGTGCTGGTCGAGCGCAATCCCTCCCGGGTCCCGCTCGCATCGACAAGCGCCGTGCCCGTGGCTCGGCGCATCGTGGCCAGCGACGTGCAGTCCTGGCGCGACGCCGACGACCATGAGGTCCGCGGCGTATCCGCCATCGGGCGCCCCGGCGATGGTTCGACCGTCACCATCGTGGTGGCGCGATCGCTCGCGGATCGCGCCCTGCTGCTCTCGCGCTATCGACGCGACACCATCGCGGCGCTTGCGGCGGGCATGCTGGTCGCCGTACTGCTCAGCTACGTGCTCGTGCGGCGCGCGCTGCGCCCCTTGCATGCCATGGCCGACAGTGCGGCGGCGGTGACCGCGCATCGCCTGAGCACGCGCATGCCGGCTGGCGAGGTGCCCGCCGAACTCGAGGCACTCGGCGCCGCATTGAATGCCATGCTGGCCCGCATCGAGGACGGTTTTACCCGCGTGTGGCAGTTCACCGTGGATCTCGCGCACGACCTGCGCACCCCTATCGGCAACCTGCGCGGCGCCAACGAGGTCGCCCTCACCCGCCCGCGCAGCGTGGCGGAATACCAGGCACTGCTGGGCTCCAACATCGAGGAGTGCGACAGGGTCAGCCGCACTATTGAAAGCGTGCTGTTCCTGGCGCGTGCCGACAGTCCCCAGTTCGCGTTGCAGCGGGTGGTCATCGACGCCGGCGAAGAGCTGCGGCGCATCGCGGACTATTTCGAAGGATTGTCATCCGAAGCCGGCGTCGCCGTGCAGGTCACGGCGGACGCCAGCGTCTACGCCGACCGCGAGCTGTTCCGCCGCGCGGTCAGCAACCTGCTCTCCAATGCGCTGCGCTACACGCCGGCCGGGGGCACCGTCCACTTGTCCGCCCGCGAGACGAACCGAGGCGTGGAGGTCAGCGTGGAAAACCCCGGCGCCGGCATTCCGCCGGAGCACATGGAGCACCTGTTCGATCGTTTCTACCGGGTCGACCGCTCGCGCAGCGATTCGGCCCACTCCACGGGACTGGGCCTGTCCATCGTCAAGAGCATCATGGAACTTCACGACGGCGACGTGATGGCGCGCAGCGAACATCAGGGCATGACGCGCTTTGCCTTGCTCTTTCCGGCCGGCCCCGCATCCGGCTGACGCCCTGCTCAGGCCACCTCGCGCCACTGGAAGAAGCGGCGATGGGCCATCTGCAGCAATTCGCGATCCTCGTGCGTGTCCCCGTAGGCATAGACGACCGGGTAGGCGTCGACGTCGTAAGCGGCATGTACGCGGCGACGTTTTTCCGCGCCCACGCACTGCGCGCCCCGGTACCTGCCGGTCAAACGGCCCCGGCGGCTTTCCAGCGCCGAACACAGCAGCTCGAGGTCATGCTGCCGGCACCAATGGGACAGGTAGATATCCAGCGCGCCCGAAACCACCACTACGCGGTCCCCCTGGCGCTTGTGCCAGAGAATGCGCTCGAGCGCGTTGTCGCGCAGGGCGTGCGGGATGATTTCGTGGGCGAAACGACGCCCCTGTTCGTTCGCGTGCGCCTCGTCCATGCCCTGCAGGCCGAGCCGAACCGCGCTGGCGCGCATGGTATTGGACGGCACGATGCCGAACGTGTAGCCCAGCACCATCGGCGCCAACAGCAGGCCGCCCCAGCGTAGCCTGATCGACGGCACCGCGAATTCCAGAAACGGACGGAACAGCTCCTTGGTGGTGATGGTGCCGTCGAAGTCGAACAAAGCCAGGTTCATCTATTTCCTCTGTAAGCCACGGACAGTTCCTTCAGCGATCGTTATATGTGGGAGCGCACCCTGTGCGCGACTCATGCTTGCCCAACGATCCGGTGATCGCGTCGCGCACGGGGTGCGCTCCCACATGAAAGTCCCCCGTCAACCGGCGACAGCCTCCGCCAGGCGCAGGCGCGACACGTCGCGCAGCGGCGGCGCACCGAAGTGGCGGCTGTATTCACGACTGAACTGCGACGGGCTTTCGTAGCCCACGCGGTGGGCGGCCGTGGCCACGTCGCATTGCCCGGCCAGCAACAGCCGCCTCGCCTCGTGCAACCGCAACTGTTTCTGGTATTGCAACGGACTCATGGCCGTAATCGCACGGAAGTGGTGATGCAGCGATGAACTGCTCATGTTGACGCGGCCGGCCAGTTCGTCGATGCGCAGCGGTTCATCGTAGTGCCTGCGCAGCCACTCGATCGCGCGCGAGACCTGATGCCCCTGGCTGCCGGACGTGGCGATCTGCACCAGTCGCATGCCCTGCCCGCCGGTGAGCAATCGATAGAGCACTTCGTGCTCGATCAGCGGACCGAGCATCGCCAGGTCCCTGGGCGTATCGAGCAATCGCACGAGACGCAGCAACGGATCGAGCAGGCCGGCCTCCAGGGGGCTGAGCGAAATGCCCGCCGCGGGCGCGCCCAGCGCCCGATCGGCGGCGACCTCGGGCAGCATTTCGCGTATGCGCGCCATGTCGAGCCGGAACGTGAGGCACAGGCAGGGCTCGGTCTCGGTGGCACGCAACACCTGCGAGGACACCGGCACATCCACCGACGTGACGAGGTAAGAAGCAGGCTCGTGCACGAACACCTGCTGGCCCAGCAGGATCTGCTTGGCCCCCATCAGCGCGAGCCCCAGGCCGGGCTCGTACATGGCGCAGGTGGGCACGCCCGGGGTATTGGCGCGAAAGAGGCTGAGCGCCGGCCAGGCCGTGGCATGCACGCCCTCGGTGGGCGCCAATCGTTCAATCAGGGCTGTCAATTCCTCGCGATCCTGGTCCAGGCGCGAGGGCTCCACGGGGCTGGAAAGCTTGCTGTTCATGGCTTTGCTGAAACAGGGGACGAGACTAGATTGCCCGTTCCTCCATGCCGTGGCGAGTACCTTGCCCGCCTTCGCGCAGGATCAGGCAAGGATCGCGCAGGATCCGGCTACCCGCGGCGCGGCTCATCCGACCATACTTCCGGGTCTTCGCCGTTTTCACCCCCAGGAGTTAAGCATGGCTCTCTCCATCCGCGGCTACGCCGCTCAATCGGCCACGTCCCCGGTCGCCCCTTATCAGTTCGAACGCCGCGATCCGCGTCCCGACGACGTGGTGATCGACATCCTCTATTGCGGCGTCTGCCACTCGGACCTGCACCAGGCCCGCAACGAATGGCACAGCAGCGTGTACCCGCTAGTGCCGGGCCACGAGATCATCGGCCGCGTCAGCGCCGTCGGCGACAAGGTCGGCAAGTTCAAGGTCGGCGAGATGGTCGGCGTCGGCTGCATGGTCGATTCCTGCCAGCATTGCGCCTCCTGCGACGCCGGCCTCGAGCCCTATTGCGAAAACGGCGCGACCTGGACCTACAACGACAAGGATCGCCACGACGGCCTGCCGACCTTCGGCGGCTACTCCGAGCGCATCGTGGTGTCGGACAAGTTCGTCGTGCGCATTTCCGACAAGCTGGACCCCAAGGCCGCGGCACCGCTGCTGTGCGCCGGCATCACCACCTGGTCACCGCTGCGCCACTGGAAGATCGGCAAGGGCAGCAAGGTGGCCGTGATCGGCCTGGGCGGCCTGGGCCACATGGGCCTGAAGTTCGCCAAGGCGATGGGGGCCGACGTCACCCTGTTCACCCGCACGCCGGGCAAGGAAGCCGAAGCACGCCGCCTTGGCGCCGATCACGTGGTGCTGTCCACCGATGCGCAGCAGATGGCCGCCGCGGCACGCCAGTTCGATTTCATCCTCGACACCGTGCCCTCGCCGCACGACCTCAACCCCTACCTCGCCACGCTCAAGCTCAACGGCGTGCTCTGCCTGGTGGGCCTGCTGGAGCCGATCGAACCGCCAGTGCAGGCCGCGATGGTAATCCTCGGCCGCCGCTCGATCTCGGGCTCGGCCATCGGCGGCATTGCCGAAACCCAGGAGATGCTCGACTTCTGCGCCGAGCACGGCATCGCCAGCGATATCGAGGTCATCGACATCAAGGACATCAACCATGCCTACGAGCGCATGTTGAAGAGCGACGTGAAGTACCGCTTCGTGATCGACATCGCTTCGCTCAAGGCCGCCTGAATGATGCGGGGCGCGGCTTCAGGCCGCGCCCTTGCGTCCCAGGTGACGGCTCGCCTCGCGTGCTTCGCGCAGGCGACGCGCATGGGCCGCCAGCAGGTCGCCGCGGGTGAGGATGCCCACCATCCGCGTGCCACCCTCCCCGCCCATCACCACCAGGCGCCCCACGTCCGCCTCGACCATGTGATCGGCCGCTTCGCGCAGCGTGTGGGTTTCGCGCACCACCAGCGGCGGACGACGCACCACCGAACCGACCAGGGCATCCGCGGACGCATGTGCGTTGAGCAGATCGCGACGCGTCACCACGCCAAGCAAGCGCCCATCGTCCGCCAGCACGGGGAAGCCCTGGTGGCGCGTCTTCGCGTGGTCGTGGCCAAGCCAATCGCGTACCTCACCAAGGGACTGCGATGCACGCAGGCTCACCACCTCCCGGCTGCAGGCATCGCCCACGCTGATGCGCTCCAGATGGTCCGCCGCGTATTCCGACGGCACGTGTACGCCACGGCGCGCGATCTTCTCGGTCATGATGGTGTGGCGCATCAGCAGGCCGGACACCAGGTAGGCCGCCGCGCACCCGGCAAGCAGCGGCAGCAGCCCCTGCGTCTGCTGCGTCGTCTCGAACGCGAACACCACCGAGGTGAGGAACGCGCGCGACGCGCCGGCAAAGATGGCCGCCATGCACACCAGCGCGGCCATGTGCGGGTCCACCTGCAGGCCCGGCAGCCACGCCACGCAGGCCGCGCCCATCACGCCGCCCATGGCGCCGCCGATGGTGAACATGGGCGCCAGCGTGCCGCCCGAGGTGCCGCTGCCCAGCGACACCGACCATGACACCAGCTTGAGCAGGCACAGCGCGAGCATTGCCGCCATGCCGATCTGCCCGCTGAGCACGGTGGAGATGTTGGTGTAGCCCACGCCCAGCGTCGCCGGCATCACGTAGCCGACCACGCCCACCACCACGCCGCCCAGGGCCGGCCACCACATCCAGTGGATCGGCAGTTTCTCGAAGGCATCCTCGATCGCATAGGTGAGCTTGGTGATGCCCACGCTCGCGACGCCGGTCAGCAGGCCCATGGCCATATAGACGGCCAACGCCGCCAGTGACGGCGCGGCGACCGGCGGCATGGCGAACATCGGCTCGTTGCCTTCCAGCACGTAGCGCACGCCCGTACCCACGGCGGCGGCCAGCGCCACCGGAATCAGCGAACGCGCGCGGCGTTCGAACAGCAGCAGTTCGAGCGCCAGCAGCACCGACGAAATCGGCGCGGAGAACACCGCCGCCATGCCGGCCGCCGCGCCGGCAGCCAGCAGCGTCTTGCGCTCGTCGGCGGTGACATGGAGAAACTGGCCCAGTAACGAACCCAGCGCACCGCCCGTGGCGATGATCGGGCCTTCGGCGCCGAACGGGCCGCCGGTACCGATGGCGATGGCCGACGACACCGGCTTGAGCCAGGTCATGCGCGGCGGAATGCGGCTCTCGTTGAGGAGCACCTGTTCCATCGCCTCCGGAATGCCGTGGCCGCGGATGGCACGCGACCCCCAACGCGCCATCGCACCGACGATCAGGCCGCCGACGACAGGCACCCCGATCACCCACAAGCCCAGGTGATTGCCGGCGGGACTGCTGAACTCCGCGCTGACGCGGCCGTAGAAGGCCAGGTTCGTCACCAGCCCGATCAAGGCCGTGAGCGCACGCGCCACCAGCGCGACGACACCGCCCAGCGCCATGGCAAGCGCGGCAATCCATGCCACCCGCAGCTCCAGCGGGCGGAACTGCCGCGGCATGTGCGCGGCGATCAGCGCCGGATCCAGCGATGGGGCAAGCGGAAGCGCCGCACGGGTGTGCGGCTGGGGCGTCGAATCGGTATCCATGGGAAACCCGGCAGGTGAAGCGGGCAAGGTTACGTGGATACGGGCGTCGTAGCTGGCTGGAAAATGAACGGTGTGGAGCGACTCAGCCGGCCACCCGCGGCGACGGCGGCGCATTCAAGCCGAGTGCGTTGTAGACGTGGTAGCGCAGGATGCCCAGGTACTCATGCATGGCCGCGTCCGCCAGCATGACGTTCCACGAGTCGGGAAAGGGCTCCCAGCGCGGGTTGACCCAATCGCCTGCCACCGGTTGCGGCTCCATGCCGAAATGCCCGAAATACAGCAGCGAACGGCGCAGATGCACGCCCGAGGTCACCATCACCACGTGCTGCGGCGCCTGCGCCGCCAGGATCGGACGACTGAACTGCGCGTTCTGCCAGGTCGTCATGCTGCGCGTTTCGAGCAACAGGTCCGATGCGGGAATGCCCAACCGGCGCAGCGCGCGGCCGTACACCACCGACTCCGCCTCGCCGTGGCCCTGCGAGTCGCCGCCCGTCACCAGGATGCGGCACTGCTTGCCCGCGGCATGGCACTCGCTGTACAGCTGCGCGGCGCGCAACAGGCGTCCATCGGAGAAATACGAAGGCTGCAACGGCTCATCCGGCAGCACCGCCGTGCCCGCGGCCAGCAGCAGTATCACGTTGGTGCCGGCCCACTCGATCTTCGGCGTCGCCGCATACGGATCCTGCAACGGATAAAGAAGAAGGCGCGGTATCGCGCCCGAACCAATGCCGAAGAACAGCACGGCGAGCAAGGCTGCCAGTGCCGCACCGGTTCGGCGCCAACGCCGTCGATAGCACCACGCGGCCAGCAGCAGCATCACGAACATGACGGAGAGCATGGGTTTTCCTGATCCATGGAGACTCGTGGCATCTTAGGGCCTTGCCGCAAGACCGGGCGAGAGTGCTTCGCTCGCGCGTGCTGGAAGGCGGCCTCCAAACCCGGCAGGGAACCAGGTCATGACCACACTCGTTTTCGTCCACGGCTGGAGCGTCACCAACACCTCCACGTACGGCAACCTGCCCCAGCGCCTGCAGCAGCAGGCGGCTGCGCAAGGCATCGCGCTCAACCTGGCGGACATCTGGCTGTCCGAATACGTGAGCTTCGACGATGCGGTGACCATGGCCGACGTGGTTCGCGCCTTCGATCACGCGCTGCGTGACCTGCACCTGGTGGACGCGAGCTTCGCCTGCATCACCCATTCCACCGGCGGCCCCGTGCTGCGCGAATGGTTGCGGGCGCAGCGCGAACGGCCGGGTGCCTACAGCACCATCCGGCTGACGCATCTGATGATGCTGGCCCCTGCCAACTTCGGTTCCGCCCTGGCGCAACTCGGCAAGGGCGTATTGGGCCGGCTACGCGCCTGGTTCGACGGCGTCGATCCCGGCCAGCGCATCCTCGATTGGCTGGAGCTGGGCAGCGCCGAATCGCTGTCGCTCAACCTCGACCATGTCCACGGCGACGATCCGGCGCAAAAGGGCCAGTATCTGTTCGTGCTCACGGGCGATCGTCCCGACCGCTCCCTGTATGACCACCTCAACAGCTACACGGGCGAGGACGGCTCCGATGGCGTGGTGCGCATCGCCGCCGCCAACCTCAATGCGCGGCACGCCGTGCTCGCGCGCAATGACGGCAACGCCATCGACGCGCTCGCCTTGCAAGTGACGCGAGCACCGCGCACGGCGTTCAAGCTGATTCCCGGCGCCGCCCATTCCGGTACGGGCCAAGGCATCATGGCCGCCGCGCCGCAGGCCACGATGGATGCGTTGCTGCGCTGCCTGCGGGTGAAGGACGCTGGCGGCTACCAGCAGTTGTGCGATGCCTTCGATGCGGAAAACGCCCAGCGCGATGCCGACCGCGTCGAACTGGAACCGGTCGGCCCGTTCTCCCCGCGTGTGCACATCCATGATCCCCGCAGCCTGATGATCGTGCGACTCACCGACGAAAGCGGCGAGCCTTTGCGCGGCAGCCGCCTTCTGCTCAACGCCGGCACACCGCCGAACCCCGACTGGATGCCCCAGGGTTTCATGCTCGACCGGCAGGCGAACAGCCATCAGCCACACGTGGTGTCGATGTTCCTCAACCATGCGTTGCTGTCGGGCAGTCCGCGCATCGCGGATCCGGCCAACGCCCGCAAGACGCTGCGCGCCGCGACCGAAGTGCATCGCCCCTACAGCGTCAGCGTGCAGCCCGCCGATCTCGCAGGCTTCGTCCACCATGCGGCGGCGGCCATGGCGACATCCGACGATCTTTTCGACGCCCTCGGCCCGCACCAGACCACCGTGCTGGACGTGGTGCTGCCGCGCCTGGTGCATGAAGGCGTGTTCCGGCTCACGCAGAAACTCGCCCCCGAAGACTTCAGCCACGTCGAACCCGGCCCGGTCATTCCCGCCAGGTGACACGCGGCCTTGCATGCGGCATAGTCGCAAGAACTTGCGCAACGGATGCAGGTTGGACCGGCCTTTCCCAGGCCGGCCCATCACAGGGAGGGGACCATGAAGAAGCTGATCCTGCTGGCGATACTCGCCGGCCTGGCGTGGTGGTACTTCGACCATAGCCGCCGCATGACCGATGCGGATATCCGCGCCAGCTACGAAGCCGACATGGACGCCATGCGCCGCTTCGACGGCGAATTCCTGTGCATGCGCATGAGCGATGACTATGCGGGCAGCGAAACCTCGCGCCAGGACGACACCGAGGCGCATTTCGACAAGGCCGGCCAATGCCAGCGCATCAAGCAATCCATCGCGGCCATGCAACAGCTCAGCGTGGCCACCGGCGGCCGGCTGGCATTGAAGATCGATTACGAGATCAAGAGCATCGAACTGTCGCCCGATCGCAAGCGTGCCGAGGTGCAGACGACATCGAGCGCGACACTGGGCGACATGACCATTGCGCGCGATCGCACCACCGATCACCTGATCCGCCGCAACGGCCGCATCCTGAGCATTGCCAGCGAGGCCCGGGTCTGGACTTACACGCCGCAGTAATCGTCACGGGGCACAACCCCGCCCCCGGCCAAGGGGCGTTACATGGACATGAGCCCATCGAACGCATCCCTGCCCCATGCACGATTCCCTTAGGCAGCGGCTCGCCTCGCCGGAGGCCGGCGCTTATCGCCATGGCCGCTTTGCCTTAACCTTCTCGCCCATGGATGCCCCCGTGGACGATGACGCAACGCTGATGCTCGCCTATGCGCAAGGCGAGCTGTCGGCGTTCGACACGCTCTACGCGCGCCACCGGGGCACGCTGTATCGCTTCCTGGTGCGCAGCGCGCGCGACACGGCATTGGCCGAAGAGCTGTTCCAGGAAACCTGGAGCCGCGTCGTCGCGTCACGTGCGCGTTACACGCCACAGGCGAAGTTCAGTACCTGGCTGCTGCAGATCGCCCACAACCTGCTCATCGACAGTTACCGGCGCAAGCGCCCCATGGCGGATGGCGAAGAAGCGGAAGCGGCCCTGGGCAACCTGCCCGCTCCCGGGAACGAACAACCCGAACACGTCCTGTCGGATTTCGAACGTCGTCGCCGGCTGCAGCGCGCGATCGAAAACCTGCCCGACGAACAGCGCACCGCCGTGCTGCTGCGGCTGGAAAACGACCTGAGCGTGGAGGAGATTGCGGAAGTCACCGGCGTGGGTCGCGAAACGGCAAAATCACGCCTGCGGTATGCCATGAACCGATTGCGCGAACAGTTGGCCGAATGAACACGCACGATCATCACGACGACGATTCGCTGCCCGGCGAAGACGACCTCAAGGCACTGTACGGCAGCCTGCCGCGCAAGCAGCCTTCGCCGTCGCTCGATGAGGCCGTGCACCGCATGGCCGCCGATGCCGTGCGCCCAACGAAACGCCGCGCGCGCTGGCCGGCCATGGCCGCCGGCATCGCCGTGCTGGTGCTGGCTGGAGGCATCAGCTGGCGCCTGTTCGAACAGTCGCCCGAGCGCGCGCCGACGTCCCTGCCAAGGGTCGCGGGTGGCGAAGCGGCCACGCCCGCTGCACCTGCCCTCGCATCGAAGACGACGGCCGAACCCACGGCAGCGGAGCCCCCTTCAATGGCCGCCTCCGCCCCGGCAATGGCGTCACAACCGCACGAATCCATCCGCTCCGCGCTGAAGCCGCGCGTGCTCCCGGCCGCTCCCGCCACCCGGCGCGCGGCACCCGCGCCGGCACCCGCACCGGCCATCCAGGATCAGGGCATGGAGGCATCCGCGCCCGTTCCCGCGCCCGCCCCGCCGGCGCCTGCCGCAACCCAAGCCTATGCACCTTCGCCGCTGGCCAAGCAGGCCCGCGCCAACGAAGACACCCGGCACCTCATGGCCGCGAAGAGGATGGCCGCGCCCGCCTCCGCCACCGTCGCGCCGGCCGATCCGACGGCCCCCGATCCCGCCGACAGTCCCGGGCAGGAGCTCGACAAGATCCGGCAGCTGTTTGCCCAGCAGCGCCGTGACGAAGCGCTCCAGCGGCTTTCCGACTTCCGAAAGGCGCATCCGGACCTTCCCGTTCCGGGCGACCTGCTGGATCAGCAAGCCCGCCATGAGTGACACGCTGTACACCCTTGCCACCGTCTGCCAGCACAGCGAGGACATCAAGAAGAGCCGCTTTCTCGCCCAGGCCGCGCCGGTGCAGACGCCGGGCCAGGCGCTGGATTTCGTACGGCAGGTGAGCGACGTTGCGGCCACGCACCATTGCTGGGCGTACCACATCGGCCAGGACTATCGCTTCAACGATGACGGCGAACCGGGCGGCACGGCGGGCCGCCCGATCCTGCAGGCCATCGAGGGCCAGGGCATCGACCGGGCCGTGGTGGTGGTGACGCGCTGGTACGGCGGCATCAAGCTTGGCGCGGGTGGCCTGGTGCGCGCCTATGGCGGCACCGCCGCGGAATGCCTGCGGCGCGCCGAGCGCATACCCATCGTGGCGATGGCACGACTGGGCCTGAGCTGCGATTTCGGCGAGCTCACGCGGCTCAAGGCGCGATTGCGCGAACTCGACGCGGACATCGTGGACGAGCAGTTCGGCGCGGAGGGGGCCACCCTGGAGATCCAGCTGCCCGAGCATCGCGTCGCCGAGGCCCAGGCTCGCGTCACCGACATCAGCCGCGGCCGGCACGCCGCAAGACGGCTGGATTGATATCGCAGCCGCACCGCCCCACGTAGTTGGCTTGTGGGGGCGAGCGCGCCCTCGGCCACCCAACGGGACTCGAAACCGCCCATGACCGAAGCCGCCACCACGCAACGCCCCGCACGCCGCGTCGGCGCCCTGCTGCAGCTATGGCCATTCGTAAAACCGCACCGCCGGCTGGCCCTGGGATGGCTGGTGTTTCTGGCCGTGTCCTCGACCGCCACGCTGGTGTTGCCGATGGCGGTGCGGCACATGATCGACCAGGGGTTCATCCATTCGAACGCCTCGGCGATCAACGCAACGTTTTTCGGCTTGTTTGGCGTGGCCCTGGTGCTGGCCTTCGCCACCGCGGCCCGCTACTACTGCATCACCCTGCTGGGCGAGCGTGCCCTGGCCTCGCTGCGCGCCAAGCTGTATTCGCACGTGATCCGGCTCGACGTCAGCTTCTTCGAACGCAGCCGCGTGGGCGAACTGATCTCCCGCCTGGGCACCGACACCGAGGTGATCCAGGCACTGATCGGCTCGGGCATCTCGGTGGCGCTACGCAGTGCGGTGATGCTGCTGGGCGCCACGGCGATGATGATCTGGACCAGCCCGCGCCTCGCCGGCCTCACCGCGCTGGTGATTCCCGCGGTGATGCTGCCGATACTCGTGTTCGGCCGTCGCGTGCAGAAACTGTCGCGCGCCAGCCAGGATCGACTGGCCGACACCGCCGCCATCGCCAACGAAACGCTCAACGCAGCGCCCGCGGTGAAAGCGTATGCGCGCGAGGACATCGAGAGCACGCGCTATGGCGCCGCGATCACCCGCGCGCTCGCCACGGCGCGCAAGCGCATCGGCATGCGGTCGCTGTTGACCGCCACGGTGATCGTGCTGTTCTTCGGCGCCATTACCCTGGTGCTGTGGGCCGGCGCACGCGACGTATTGAACGGCACGCTGGGCGCCGGCGTGCTGGGGCAGTTCGTGCTGTACGCGATCTTCGCCGCCGGCTCGCTGGCGGGTCTTTCCGAGGTATGGGGCGACGTGCTGCGCGCGGCCGGCGCAATGGAGCGCATCGGCGAACTGTTCGAGGAGCGCGCCGGGATCACCAGCCCCGCCCAGCCCACGCCGCTGCCCAAGCCCGTGCAGGGTGCGCTTCGTTTCGATCATGTGTCGTTCCACTACCCGTCGCGACCCGACGCACCGGCGCTGCATGACTTCGACCTGTCGATCCGCCCCGGCGAAACCGTGGCCCTGGTCGGTCCGTCGGGTGCGGGCAAGAGCACGGTGTTCGCGCTGCTGCTGCGCTTCTACGACCCGCAGGCCGGCCGCATCGCGCTCGACGGCGTCGACCTGCGCGCGCTTTCATTGCCCGACCTGCGCGGCACCATTGCGCTGGTACCGCAGGAAACGGTGATCTTCGGCGGCAGCGCGGCCGACAACATCCGCTTCGGTCGCCAGGATGCGGACGACGATGAAGTGCGCGATGCCGCGCGGGCCGCCGAGGCGCACGAGTTCATCAGCGCGATGGGCAAGGGCTACGACGAAGAACTGGGCGAACGCGGCGTGCGCCTTTCCGGCGGCCAGCGCCAACGCATCGCCATCGCGCGCGCGATCTTGCGTGACGCGCCGTTGTTGCTGCTGGACGAAGCGACCTCCGCGCTCGATGCGCAGTCCGAAGCCGCCATCCAGCAGGCGCTGGAGCGGCTGGAGAAAGGACGCACCACGCTCGTCATCGCGCACCGCCTCGCCACCGTGCAGCGCGCCGACCGCATCGTGGTGATGGACGGCGGCCGCATCGTGGCGCAGGGCACGCACCAAAGCCTGCTCGCCGAAGGTGGTCTCTACGCGGAACTGGCCAGGCTGCAATTCACCGCCTGACGCCATGCCCTGTCCGCGCAGAAGCCGGCGCAACGCCTAGGCCGGAGCCCACGCCTGCACGAGGGCACGCACCTGCTCCTCGTCGGTACGCCATTCGCCGCCGGCCATGTCGAGCGTGTCGGCAGGCAGATGCGTCATGCCGGAAGCGTGCGCACGCTTGGCCGACGCGTGCAGTTCCCGCGCCCCGGTCAGCGTGGCGATGCGGGCGATATTGCCGGGCGTGACGCCGGCGCCCGGCATCACCACCAGGCGCCCGTTCGCCTGCGCCACGCACTCGCGGATGCGCTCCGCGCCTTCCAGTGCGGAACGCGCACCACCGGAGGTCAACACGCGCTCCGCACGCAAGGCGATGATGTCCTCCAGTGCGCGCGCCGGATCGCGCACGAGATCGAAGGCGCGATGGAACGTGATGCCCATCCGCCCCGCGGCCGCGGCAAGCTCGCTGCAGCTATCCATGTCCACGTCGCCATCGGCATCCAGCACGCCGAACACGACGCCGTCGCAACCGAGCGCAGCGCAGGCTTCGATGTCCCGGCGCATGGTGGCGCGCTCGTGCCCGCTGTACAGGAAGTCACCGGCGCGCGGCCGGATGAGCACGTAGAGCGGCAACCTGACGTGCTCGCGCACCAGGGCGATCTCGCCATGCGAAGGCGTGAGCCCGCCCAGCTCCAGCGCCGTGCACAACTCGATGCGCCCGGCTCCGCCCGACTGCGCGGCCAGCGCGGAGTCCAGCGAGTTGGCCGCCACCTCGAGCACTCGCGCCGCCATCTCAGTACACGCTCCTGGAGGGCAGCAAGCCGTCCTGCCGCTTCGCGTCGCACACGGCATAGGAGAAGCCGGGCTGGATCGCGAACGCGCCCACCTCGCCATGGCGGTTCATCGCCAGGAAACCCACCTGCAGGTCCTTGGAGGCATTGGGGCGCTTCTTGACGATGCGCATGACGGCTTCCTGGCAGGCTTCCTGCGGCGAACGCCCCTGGCGCATCAACTCGACCACCAGGAAGCTGCCGGCATTGCGGATCACTTCCTCGCCCACGCCTGTCGAGGTCGCGCCACCCACGTCGCCATCCACGTAAAGCCCGGCGCCGATGATCGGGCTGTCGCCCACGCGGCCGCGCATCTTCCAGGCCATGCCGCTGGTGGTGCAGGCACCGGCCAGTCGGCCACTGGCGTCGATGGCCAGCATGCCGATGGTGTCGTGGTTATCCTTGCCGCCCGGCATGCCGGTCTTGCCGTAGTCGCGCACCTCGCTGTTGATCGAGGGCTGGTAGTGGGCGTTCTTCAGCCACTCCTTCCAGGCCTGCTCGGATTCGGGCGTCAGCAGTTCTTCCTTCTTGAAGCCCTGCTCCAGCGCGAACTGCAGCGCGCCATCGCCCACCAGCAGCACGTGCGGCGTGCGTTCCATCACCCGGCGCGCCACCTGGATCGGATGGGCGATGTGCTCCAGCGCCGCTACGGCGCCGCAACTGCCGTCCGCGTCCATGATGCTGGCGTCCAGGGTCACGTGGCCGTCGCGGTCCGGGTAGCCCGCGCGTCCCACGCTGTGATTCTTCAGGTCGGCCTCGGGCACCATCACGCCGGTCTCGACCGCGTCCAGCGCATGGCCTCCCTTGGACAGCACCGTCCAGGCGGCCTGGTTGGCGGCGACGCCGAAGTCCCAGGTGGAAATGACGCGCGCGCCGGTGGCGCCCTTGGCGGGCAACGGGGTAGCCGCTTCCACCTTGCCGGCCAAGGCCAGGGCGGAAGCGCCCAGCAGCGAAGCCTTCAGAAAATCTCTACGGTCTGTCATCTCTGCTCCGATCGTTCGTTTCAAAAAGCAGAAAGCCCCGCGCCTTTCGACGCGGGGCTCCCTAATCACTCTGATGAGCGGCTCGTTGCCGGCTCGTCGAGATCAACCAGCGATTTCGACGCCCGAAGCCTGGGCGCCCTTCGGACCCGTGGTGACTTCGAACTTCACGCGCTGACCTTCCTGCAGGCTGCGAAAGCCCTTGGCGTTGATCGCCGAAAAGTGGACGAACACGTCCTCCCCACCGTCCTCGGGTGCGATGAAGCCGAAACCCTTGGCATCGTTGAACCACTTGACCGTACCGAAACGCATTGCGTGAACCTCTGAATCATGGACTGGATGCACCACGGTATAGCGCTGAACCACCTTGACCCCTTGGTCCGCCGCCCCTGGCACAGCGGAAGTATCAACATGTTTGATAGCAAAGCGCAATACGGGTATGACTTTGGCACGATCAAAACGCCGGGCGACTGCTCACCTTTTGAGCAATACCCCGAGGATGCGGGGTACTTCGGCGGTCGCTGCGGCCAGATGGGCGAAGATTTCCTCGATGCTGATCTCGGCCTCGTCGCCGCAACCAGCCGCGAAGTTGGCCACCAGGGCCAGGCAGGCGTATTCCAGCTCCAACTCGCGGGCGAGCACCGCCTCGGGCATGCCGGTCATGCCGACCAGGTCGCAGCCGTCGCGCTTCATGCGGGCGATTTCCGCGCGGGTCTCCAGCCGTGGTCCCTGGGTGGCGCCGTAACAACCGCCGTCGATCGCCGCCACGCCGGCGGCCGCCGCCGCGTCGAGCAACTCGCGGCGCAACGCCTCGGTATACGGCTCGCTGAAATCGATATGACGGACCTCCGCCCCCTCCACGTCGCAGAAACTGGTGTAGCGGCCGTGGGTGTAGTCGATGACCTGATCGGGCACCACGATGACGCGCGGCCCCATGTCGCCGCGGATGCCGCCCACGGCGTTGACGCCGATGACGCGGCGGGCACCCAGCGCATGCAGGGCCCACAGGTTCGCGCGGTAATTCACGCGGTGCGGCGGCACGGTGTGGCTTTCGCCATGGCGGGCCAGGAAGGCCACCCGGCGCCCGGCGAAGTCGCCGATCACCACGTCGCCCGAGGCGGTGCCGAAGGGCGTGTCCACGCTATGGCGGGAGGTGTTCTCCAGCCCCGGGAAGTTGTACAAGCCGCTGCCGCCGATGACGGCCAGATCGATAGTCACGGGTCGTTCCTGTTTCAAATTAGAGTTCTTTCGCCGCGGCAGCCAGCCGATCGGCAAATCCTTGCAGGTGGCGGCCCAGCGCTTCGCGCGTGCGCTCATCGGCAAGCCTGCCCTCGATGATCTTGGTGTGCGCCTGGAACACCAGCACGTCGCCCTGCGGCTCGGTGCGCGCACCGGCGCGCCGCAACACCAGGCGCAACTGGTCCTGGGCGCGCACGGTGCCGGTGATGCCGGGACTGGCGCCCACGATGCACACCATCTTGCCGGTGAGGGCGGCCACCTGGCGTGACTTGCCGATGCGCGACGCCCAGTCCACGGCGTTCTTCAGCACGCCGGTGATGCCCCCGTTGTATTCCGGGCAAGCGAGGAGGATGCCGTCGGCGCGGTCGATGGCCTCCTTGAAGGCCGCCACCGGCGCAGGGTCGCCCTGCTCTTCCACGTCCTGGTCGAACAATGGCAACTCGTGCAGGCGATGGATCACGATGTTCATGCCTGCCGGCGCAACCTCCTGCGCGGCATGCAGCAAGGCCGTGTTGAAGGAGGCCTGCCGCAGGCTGCCGGAGATGCCCAGTATGTTCATGCGTCCACTCCTCGCGGTGTGGCCGGCACGGCCGGCCAGGGCTGGCTCACTTCAGCGCGTAGATACCCGGCAGGTTGCGACCCTGCTCGTAGTAGTCCATGCCAAACCCGAACACGTAGCGATCCGGCAGCTCGACGCCGTTGAAGTCCGACGCGATGCCGTCGACCAGGCGATCGTGCTGCTTGGTGCAGAGGCTGACCACCAGCACGCGGCGTGCGCCACGGCGCAGGCAGTCGTCACGCACGGCCTTCAGCGTATGGCCTTCATCGAGGATGTCGTCCACCAGCAGCACGGTGCGGCCGGCCAGATCCACCGCCGGCTCGCGCAACCAGTGCAGTTCGCTGCCCGAGGTGGCGCCGCGGTAGCGGGTGGCGTGGACGTAATCGAATTCCACGTCGGTGCGGATCGCGAGCGCCAGGTGGCCCGCGAAGATCAGTGCGCCATTCATCACCGTGAGGAACACGGCGCGTTCGCCATCGAGCTCGGCGTCAATCCGCCGCCCCATGTCCGCGATGACCGATTCCAGGTCCGCGCGATCGAACAGCAGGTCGGCGTCAGCGAGGGCTGCCGCCAGTGAGGGGGTGGTGGTCATGCGGCAGATGATCCTTCCACGGCGTTGAGCGCCGTGACGCGCGCGATGAAACGGTCGCGCTGTGGGTTGTCGAGAAGTCCTTCCCAGGTGGAAGCGACGGCGCCCCGCAGGGCGGCCAAACGTTCCGGCGCGGTGGCCGCGCGGCCCTGCACGGCCGCAATGGCGTCTTCCACCACGTTGGGGAAACAGGCGAGGACCAGGTCGCAGCCGGCGTCGAGGTGAGCGTGCACGCGCTCGGCCGCGCCACCGGCGGCGCCCGCTGCCGCCATGCTGATGTCGTCGCTGATGACCGCGCCGTTGAACCCCAGTTCGCCGCGCAGGATCTCCCCGATCCAGCGCCGCGAGAAGCCGGCAGGCAGGGCGTCGACCTCGGGATAAATCACATGCGCCACCATCACCGCTTCCGCATGCGCGGCGATGCCCTCGACGAACGGCACCAGGTCGTCACGGCGGATCTCGTCCAGCGGGCGCGGATCGATGGCGGTCGCCTTGTGCGTGTCGACCGCGACCGAACCATGGCCGGGGAAATGCTTGAGCACGGTGGCCATGCCACCGAGATGCATGCCGCGCACGTAAGCCTGCGCCAGCTCGGCCGCAATGGCCGGATCGGCATGGAAGGCGCGCGGGCCGATCGCCGCGTTTCCGCGCGCAAGATCGACCACGGGCGCGAAACTGAAGTCCACGCCGCTCGCGCGCAACTCGCTGGACATCACCCAGGCATGCTCTTCGGCCAGCCGGATGGCGTTCTCCGGATCGCGCGCGTACTCGGCACCGATCGTCGACAGCGGCGGCAACCGCGTGAAACCCTCGCGGAATCGCTGCACCGGGCCACCTTCCTGGTCGACGGCGATGAGCATGTCGTCACCGCCGACGTCGCGAATCGCATCGACCAATGCCATCAGCTGGTCGCGCGACTGGAAATTGCGCGCGAACAAGATCACTCCCGACACGCCCGGCGCGGTGAGCCATGCATGTTCCGCCGGCGCCAAGGTGGCGCCGGCCAGGCCGATCATCAGCATGCGCTGGTTTCTCCTGCGGCCTGTCGCTCCTCCTGGCTCCACTGGCCATAGGGGTGAGCGATCAGGTTGACGTTGTAGTAACGCACGAGATGGCTCACCTCGCGACCCAGCCAGGCGGGACGCGGAAAAGCGGCATCCTGCGAGGGAAGCTCCACCTCGGCCACCACCAGCCCGGCGTTGTCGCCAAAGAATTCATCCACTTCGAATAGCACGCCGTCGACGACGACGTGATGACGGATCTTCTCCAGCACGCCGTCGCACAAGGTGGCCAGCATCTGCTCGGCGTCGGCCAGGGGAATCGGGTACTCGTACTCCGCGCGCTCGATGCCCAACTGGGCCGACTTGATGTTCAGCCACGCGCGTTCGCCGATTCGGCGCACGCGCACCGAAGCCAGCGCCGTGCCGTCGCGCAGCGCCTGCGCGCCAACCAGGTAACCCTGGGCGATGCGCTCGCTGTGCGAAGCCGCGTCGCGCCAATCGTCACTGTTGAGGAGGAATTTGCGTTCGATCTCAATACCCACGGCAGCTCCCAATGAGGGCATGACTGTTTGCGAAGAGCGCGGCCACGGACGGCGGCTTGCTGATCTTCGCATTCATGGATGGATGCACATATCAACGTTCGAACAATGCGATCGATTCGACGTGGGCGGTATGCGGGAACATATCCATCACGCCGGCCGCGCTCAAGCGGAAGCCATGCTTCTGCACCAGGATGCCCGCATCACGCGCCAGCGAGCCCGGATGGCACGACACGTAGACGATACGCCTGGTTTCCTTGTGCGGCAGGTATTCGAGCACCTTGTCGGCACCGGCGCGCGGCGGATCGAGCAGCAGCTTGTCCCAGGGCTGGCGGGCCCAGTGCGCCTGCCGCTGGTCCTCGAACAGGTTGGCCACCTCGAAGCGGGCATGCGTGATGCCGTTGCGCGCCGCGTTCTCGGCGGCGCGCTCGACCAGGCCGTGCTCGCCTTCCACACCCACCACCTCGGCCACCCGTCGCGCGATCGGCAAGGTGAAGTTGCCCAGGCCGCAGAACAGATCCAGCACGCGATCGCCCGGTTGCGGATCAAGCAGTTCCATGGCGCGGGCCATCATGCGCTGGTTCATGCCGGCATTGACCTGCACGAAGTCCAGCGGGCGGAACTCCAGCTCCACATCGTCGAACGCGGCATCGCCGCTGGGAATGCGGAAGGCCAGGCGCGGATGCTCCAGCCACAGCGGATGCACGCTGGTCACGCCGCCGGGCTGCAGGTAGATGGCAAAGCCGTGCTCCTTGCCGAACGCGATCAAGGCCTCGCGATCGCGTTCGCTCAGTGGCGACATATGGCGGAACACCAGCGCCACCACGTCATCGCCCGCGGCAAATTCGATCTGCGGGATGTCGTTCGCCGCGTCCATGCCGCTGACCAGCTCGGCCAGCAGGCCGATCTTGGGGCCGATGGCCGGGTGCACCACCTCGCACTGGCTGATGTCGGCAACGAAGCGCGGATTGCTCTCCTCGCGGAAACCGACCAGCACCCGCCCCTTCTTCGCCACCGAGCGCACCGACAAGCGCCCCTTGCGGCGGTAAGCCCAGGGCTCGTCGGTGAGCGGCGGCAGCCACAAGGCCGGCTCCACCTTGCCGATGCGCTCGAAGTTGTCCTTCAGCACGCGCTGCTTCACTTCGATCTGCGATGCGGCATCCAGGTGCTGCAGCGAGCAGCCGCCGCACTGGCCGAAATGGCGGCAACGCGGCTCCACGCGATGCGGCGAGCGCGTGAGCAGTTCCACCACTTCCGCCTCGTCGTAGTGGCGATGGCGCTTGCGGATGCGCAGCTTCACCTCCTCGCCCAGCAGCGCCCCGCTGACGAACACGGCCTTGCCGTCGATGCGGGCGACACCCTTGCCGTCATGGCTGAGGTCGGTGATGGTGGCTTGAAGTTCATTCATGGATACGGCGTCTTCCAGAAACGCGCACGCCCGAGTCGGGTGACCCGGGCGCGGTAGTCGGGCAAAGGATGGGCGAACAGCTTACTTCTGCTTCCAGGCGCCCGAAGAGTCCTGATAATACCAGCCCGCGCGGGCCCGCTCGATCCAGCCCTTGGCGAAGGTGGCGCGGATCTGCGGTTCCCACTCCGGATGGTTGTTGGCATTGGCCACTTCGCGATAGAGCGCGGTGCGGTCGCGATTCTCGTCGGCCACCGCGGCATTCACGCCGGCACGCTGGTCCAGCGGCACCTTGGCGGCGTCGCGAACGGCCACCAGGCCGTCCCGGGTGAAGCCGATGGCGCCGCTGTCGAACAGTGGCGCGAGCGTGCCGCGGAAGCGCTCCTGCATGCGGCCCTGGATCGCCTCGGTGGTGGCCGTCTGGATGCGAATATTGGGGGCATCCGCCGCGTAGGCCGCGGGGATCAGCAAGTCGAGCAGCATGGCGGACGGCTGGTTGTCCTTCTTCGAAGGCGGGGACGGCTGCTTGTCCTTCGAAGCGGGTGCCGGCGCGCTGTCGATCACCGTGCCGATGAACTGGTCGGCCGCCTTCTGTGCCGCCGCCTCGGGGAAATACACGTTGATGGTGACGCACCCCACCAGCGCGACCACCAGCATGGTCAGCAATCCATAAACGAGCTTGCGCATGTTCGACTCCTTGGGGTGTGGGGATGCTTGGGGCCTGTAAACGCCATGAACGTGGCTCCCGACGCAAGCCACATCCATAGCCTCAACAGGCGTCAGTGGACTTCCGGTCCGTTGCCTTCGATGGCGCCCTTGAGGCGGCGTACCAGGGTGGGCCAGTCCACCTGGCTCTGGTGCCCGATCACCTGCAGGCGAGGCAAGCCACTGCCTTCGACGATAGTGTAGCCGTCCGCCTCGTTCTCCAGGCCGCTCATGTGGCACACGGAAGCCTGCAACGTGCAGTTCAATCCGATGCGCTTGTAGCCAAAGGTCTTGAAGAGCTTCAACACCGCGCCCTGCAGGCCCGCGGCCATGCCGCCACCGCCGACCGCCGTGAGGTTGTTCACCGCGCGCTGGCTGATGCGCCCGCCACTGCCGGCAAGCAGGCTGGCCTTGAAGGCCACCGGGTTCCAGTTCACCAGCCGCAGCTCATCGACCGAACCGTCCATGCGCCCCGTGATGCTGCCGAAGTCGAACACGCTGGTCATCGCCGCGAGATCCAGCTGCCTCAGCTGCACGTCGGCCGACAGGACCGGGCTGGGACTGAACGGCCCCTGCAGCGTCAGGCGCGTGATGTCGACGAATCCGTCGAAGACATTCACGGAAAGTCCGCCGTCAAATTCGAAACGATCATCCACCCAGCGCAACGCGGGAATCGCACCCGCCAGTGTTCCCTGGAATTCCGGCCAGCCGACGGCCCGGGAGAACGCCGCCATGTCGATGCCGGTGAAAGTCATCGAGGTCGCCAGGCGGCGCCCCTTGACCGCCGCGGGGCGCCACTCGAAGTCGCCGACACGGGCATGCCCATTGAGCACGGGCACCTCCAGCGGACGCTGCAGGCCCAGGGCGCCATCGCGACTCTGCCAGCGCGACTGCGATGCGCCGTTGGCGATGCGATAGACCTGAAGATCCTGCCAGGCCAGCGTGGTTGCGGGGCGATCGCCATCCAGGGCCCAGTCCAATCCGCCACGCAGCCCCTTGACGGCGAGATGACCGGTGCCGTCGGCGATATCCATGCCCTCGGTCGCGAACGAGAAACTGCGCAGGCCATTGCTGCCCAGGTCCATCGAGCCATTGAGCTGGCCATCGATGTGCATGTCGCGCATGCCCAGCGTGGCGAGCCAGGCTTGGCCGTAGCGCTGGTAGGCGGCGGGGAAATGGGACTGGAGGCGATCGAGCTTCAATCGCTGCAGGTCGCCCTTGGCATTGAAGGCCATCGTGCCTTCCAGTTGCAGCGCGTCGGCATCCGCCACGCGCAGGCGCGTGAGGTCGATCGCGCCATGCTGGGTCGCCGCCGACAGGCTCAGCTGCACGGAATGATCAGGGAGGCGGGCGAAGATCGGACCCAGCAGCAACTCGCCGCCGCGCAGGCTGGCATCCAGATCGATGCGCGACGGCGCATCCGTGCTGTCGATGTTCAACCGTCCATTGCCGTTGACGCCCTGCCCGGCCAATGTTCCGCTCGGCGTATCGAAGCCGGCGCCGCTCAGCGCGAACTGGCCCGAGGCCTGGATGCCCTTGTCGGCCATGTCCAAAGCGATATCCGCATCCAGCTTGCCGGCCGTGGCCCGTCCGGACGAGACCGTGCTCAACACGCCCTGCAGCCAGACCACCGGTACGCCCTTGAGACTGATCTGCGCGTGGGTGGGCTGGTCCAGCGGCAACGCGGTCGTGGCCTGGGCCTGTCCCTGGCTGATATTGATCTCCAGCGTATTGGCGGCTTCGTCGATGATCATGCCGACACTGGCATTGCCCAGCGCCCCGCCCGGCACGCCGGCCAGTTGCATGGTCCCGTCAAACAGCCAGCGCATGTGGGTATCGCGCTGCAAGGTCCCCTGGAGATCCACGCCCACCCGCTTCCAGCCCATGGCCGGGAGTTCGGTCCTGGCGGAGCGCAAGCTGAGCTTCAGCCCGCCCTGGCCGTCCTCGCCCAGCTGGGCCTGGATATCCTGCATCTTCAGGCCCGGCACGCTGACCGCCTTGGCGCCCAGCGCGACATCCGCCCACGCGGACGGCGCCAGTCCGGCCCCAAGCAGGACCACGAGAATGAGCAGCAGGTGACTTGATGTGAAGCGCATGACGCGCCATTCTGCCAAAATCAGCTGAACGACACGGACTAGTCATGTTCAACACGCTTTCCAGCGATCCTTCGCACGCCCGTCGTGCCCCGGAAACCGTCCGCGCCCTGGTGGCCGATGACGATCCCACCAGCCGCCTTTTTCTGGTCGAAGCCTTGCGCAGCCTTGGCCTGGAAGCGCAGGCCTGCCACGACGGCGCCGCCGCCATTGCCCTCGCCCACGACGAAGCCTTCGACTTGCTGTTGCTCGACTGCCGCATGCCCGGCGCAGGGGCGGAAGAAGTGCTTGCAACCCTGCGGCAGGACCCCAGGGCCCGCTCCAGCGATTGCACGGCCGTGGCGACCAGCGCCGAGATGGACGCCACCGAACGCCAGCGCCTGCTGTCTGCCGAGTTCAGCGAGGTGCTGCAGAAGCCCTGCAACGTCGCCGACCTCAGGCGCATCCTGGCCCTGGTGCAGGCGGGCGCAACCAGTCAGCCGCTGCTGGACGACGCCCAGGCCATCGCCACGATGGGTGACGCCGACGTGGTGAAGGCCATGCGCACCCTGCTCCGCGCCGAACTGGTGGGGCTCTACCAGGACATGGACGTGCTGCGCGATGACCCCGCATCACTGGCCGAGCGGCTGCACCGCCTGCGCTCATCCTGCGGATTCTGCGGCGCATCGGCACTCGCCACCCAGGCCGTGCTGCTGCAACGTCACCTGAAACTGGGGCACTCCGGCTCGCTTGCGCCGCTGTCTCGCTTCCGCAAGGCGCTGATGGCAACCATCGAGGCGCTGGGAACGGAAGTGGCCTGACGCCGACGGCCGACGATCTCAGCGCCGCGACATCGCGGCGCCGAGCACGTGCCAGGCATGCAGTTCAGCGCCGCCCAGATGGAAGCGGATGACCTCGCGCATCATCACGCGCAATGCCGACTGCCCTGCCGTATCCGGCATGCGGTCCTCGGCCAACGCCAGCAGGTCGCCGCCACGCAGGGCATGCGCCGTTCCGGATCGGCAGGGGGAAGGCCCCATTTCGGCGTGATAGCGATAGAGCTGCGCCTCCTCCACCGGTTCGCCCGACTCGGCCTCATAGGTCAGCTGAAGCGCATAACCCACTGCCTCCAGCAGGTCGCGCTCGAAGCGGCGCAACGTCCAGGCCAAGGGCTCTGCCCCGGCCAGCCGGCGCAGCGTGCGGGCATACGCCTCGTACAGTTCCGGCAGGGGGTCCTGTCGCCCGGTCAAGCGGACGACGAGTTCATTGAGATAGAGCCCCGCCAGCCCGGCCTCGCCCGACAGGCGCCGGGCTGCGCCGACACCCTCGACACCGACGAGGGTGGCCAGTTCGCCCCTGGCCATGAGGTCCAGCACGAGCGGTTGAAAGGGTTCCAGCTGTGCGCGTTGCAGCCGCGACTTCTCGCCCCGCACGCCACGCGCCACGACCCCGATGCGCCCGTGATCGCGCGTCAGGCATTCGAGCAACAGCGAGGTCTCGCGATAGGGCCGCGAGTGCAGTACATAGGCGGGCTGTTGCTCGATGCGCATCAGGCGGTCGATGGCAAGCGAAGGAGATGACGGCCCGGCGCCATTCAGTCGGTGTAGCCGAACTTCTTCAGCATGGTTTCGTCGTCGACCCAGCCTTCGCGCACCTTCACCCACAAGCGCAGGAACACCTTGCGCTCGAAGGCACGCTCCATGTGGCGACGCGCTCCGCTGCCGATGGCCTTGAGCTGGGCGCCGCCGTTGCCGATCACGATCGCCTTCTGTCCGTCGCGTTCGACCCAGATCACGGCGTGGATTTCAGCCACGCCGTCCGGACGATCCTTGAACTGCTCGATCTCCACCGTGGTGGCGTAGGGCAGCTCCTGGTCCAGGCGCAGCATCAGTTGCTCGCGCACCATCTCGGCCGCCAGGAAGCGCTCGCTGCGATCGGTGATCTCGTCTTCGCCGTAGACCGGAGGTTGTACCGGCAGGCGCTTGAGGATGCCCTGCTCCAGCTCCTTCAGGCCCTTCTCCTTGAGCGCACTGACGTAGTAGACATCATCGAAGCTGTGGCGCGTCATCAGCTCGGCCACGAACGGCAGCATGGTCGATTTCTCCTTGGCGAGGTCGACCTTGTTGATGACCAGCAGGCGCGGCACCTTCTGCTCCACCAGCGCTTCGTACAGCGCCTCGTCCTCATCGGTCCAGCGGCCCGCCTCGATCACCTGCACGACCACGTCGACTTCACTGATCGCCGAGCGCGCGGCGCGATTGAGGCTGCGGTTCATCGCACGCTTGGCGCCCCGGTGCAGTCCCGGCGTGTCCACGTACATGATCTGGCCGGCTTCGCTGGTGGCGATGCCGAGGATGCGATGGCGCGTGGTCTGCGGCCGCGGGCTCACGATCGACAGGCGGAAACCGATCAGGGCGTTGAGCAGGGTCGACTTGCCGACATTGGGGCGCCCGGCCAATGCCACCGTGCCACAGCGGAAATCGTCGTGGGGCAATTCGGCGGGCGCGCCGAGGTCGAGATCGTCGTTGTCGTTCATGCTCAAAGCCTGTATCGGGTGTGCAGCGGCCAGCCGGCCTGAACCGGCGTGCCCGCGCGGGGAAACGAGGGGAAGTGTATGTCGTCGGCGGCGAAAGCGGTGTAATGCCTTCAGACGCCCTGGCCGGATCAAGCCCGGGCCGGTATCAGTCCTGCCGCTCCTGCAGGTGGCGCAGCACGGTTTCCGCGGCCTCCTGTTCGGCGGCACGGCGGCTGCTGCCCCGCCCTTCGGCTCGGATCGGGGTGGGTTCGGCGATCTCGCAGGTCACGTCGAAGGTCTTGGCGTGATCCTCGCCATGGCTGTCCACCAGTTCGTACTGGGGCAGCGGCCAGCCCTTGCCCTGCAGAAGTTCCTGCAGGCGCGTCTTGGCATCCTTGGAGGATCGTGGAATGGCGGCCACCAGTGGTTCGAACAGGGCCCGTACCACCGCGCGGCATGCGTCGAAGCCGGCATCGAGATAGACCGCCGCCACCAGGGCCTCGAAGGCATCGGCGAGAATGGAATCGCGACGAAAGCCACCGCTCTTGAGCTCGCCCGAGCCCAGCTTCAGCTCATCGCCCAGCTCCAGCTCGCGCGCAATGACGGCCAGCGCCTGCCCGTTGACCAACTGTGCACGCAGGCGCGAAAGCTCGCCTTCGCTGGCATGAGGATGCGCTTCGTACAGCAACTCGGCGACGACCACGCCCAGCAGGGCATCGCCGAGGAATTCCATCCGCTCGTTGTTCGGCTTGCCCGCGCTGCGGTGGGTCAGCGCCAACTGCGCCAGCGCGGGGTCACGAAAACGGTAAGCGAGTCGGGTCAAATGACGGGCCTGCGATCAGCCACCGACGTTACCCTGCAGCATCACGCTCTTTTCGAAATGCAGCAGGAAGTCGATGTTGTACAAGAAGGCAACGCGCTTGTCGTAGGAGACGTTCAGCTCCGCGCCATTGCCGCTACGTTTGATGGTGATGTCCTTGGGCTTGATGGTGGAATCGTCCACGTACTGGACGTCCATCTTGAACAGGAGATCGCGGCGCAGGTCATCCAGCGTCTTGCCTTCCGCACCGCTGGAAGCCACCTGGCTCATGGCCTTGCTGACGCCCAGGAACTCAATATAGGAGGGCACCAGTTTCATCGCCATGTAGCCGAAAAAAGCCGCGATGGCCAATACAAACAAGAACCCGATCAGGGTGATGCCCGACTGCTTCGATTTCATAGTCCCCTCGCTATGCCCGTTCCGCTGCGAATTCTGGTTGATGGGCAGCCGAATCTCCCAACGCGGCGCCACGGCCATTGTCGCCGCAACAGGGCGCCGCCGTCACGCCGCCGCAGTCAACACACGTCACGCTTTTTCAGTGTATGACGGTGCCCATGCGGTGGAAGGCAATGCCCGAACCCGTCCAGCTCAGCCAGATCAGGAAAGCCTTGCCCGCCAGGTTCTGCTCCGGCAGGCAGCCCCACCAGCGGCTGTCGGTGCTGTTGTAGCGGTTGTCACCCATGGCCAGGTAGCAGCCTTGCGGCACGACCAGCGGCACATGGGCATTGGGCAGCGGCGGTGGAATGGCGTAGTTGGGCATGCGGGCGGTCAGGTGGTTGACCACGCCGCCCTGCCCGTTCGGCAGGTGCTCGTTCCACACGGTGGCACCCATTTCCAGCATGAGACGGGATTCCGGACGCTTCGGATCGCCTTCGTACGGCCCGACCAGATCAGCCGCCACCGGCTCGCCGTTGACGATCAGCTGGTCACCGCGCATCTCCACGCGGTCGCCAGGCATGCCGATGATGCGCTTGATCCAGTTCTGGCTGGGCACCGGCGCATGCGGATCGGCGCAGCTCTGGTCGCCGCTGCGCACCAGCCTGCCGCCGTCTTCGCACAGGTAGCCGGGGAAGCGGAACACCACCACGTCGCCGCGCTTGGGCTCACCCAGGCTCACGAACTTGTTGTTGAAGGCCGGCATGCGCAGGCCGTAGGCAAACTTGTTCACCAGGATGAAGTCGCCCACGTCCAGCGTCGGCATCATCGAGCCGGACGGGATGCGAAACGGCTCGGCCACGAACGAACGCAACAGCAGCACCACCAGCACCACGGGGAACAGCGAACGTGACCAGTCCACGACCACCGGCTCGCGTGCCTCGTGACCGGCGGCTTCGGCCTTGGCCTTGCGCGATCCGTAGAAGAACAGGCGGTC
Source organism: Dyella sp. EPa41 (assembly GCF_016586165.1). Taxonomy (GTDB): domain Bacteria; phylum Pseudomonadota; class Gammaproteobacteria; order Xanthomonadales; family Rhodanobacteraceae; genus Dyella. The sequence continues at coordinate 51,387 of NZ_BCPR01000027.1, forward strand.
CAGGCCCCACACCACGCCGAACAGCACGGTCAGGCCAAGCAGAATCGCCGAAAAGTCGAAATCCATGCCCTACTCCAAGGTTGGCCGGCGCGTCGGCACCGGATCCGCAGTTTTATTTATCCACCTTCAATACGGCAAGGAAGGCTTCCTGTGGAATCTCCACGCGGCCCACCTGCTTCATGCGCTTCTTGCCTTCCTTCTGCTTCTCGAGGAGCTTCTTCTTGCGGCTGACGTCGCCGCCATAGCACTTGGCCAGCACGTTCTTTCGTAGTGCTTTCACCGTGGAACGGGCGACGATCTGGGCGCCGATCGCGGCCTGGATCGCTACGTCGAACTGCTGGCGCGGGATCAGGTCCTTCATGCGCTCGACCAGGTCGCGGCCGCGACGCTCGGCATGGATGCGGTGCACGATCAGGCTCAGCGCATCCACGCGATCGCCGTTGATCAGCACGTCCACGCGCACGAACGGACCGGCATCGAAGCGTTCGAAGTGGTAGTCCATCGAGGCGTAGCCGCGAGACACCGACTTCAGGCGATCGAAGAAATCCAGCACCACTTCGGCCAGCGGCATCTCGTAGGTGATCTGCACCTGCGTGGCGAGGTACTGGATGGAACGCTGCACGCCGCGCTTCTCTTCGCACAGCGTGATGATGTTGCCGATGTAGTCGGCCGGCGTAAGGATGTTGGCGACGATGATGGGCTCGCGAATCTCCGAAATCAGGTTCGCCGCCGGCAACTTGGCCGGGTTGTCCAGCATCATCACCGAGCCGTCGCTCTTCACCACCTCGTAGACCACCGTCGGGGCCGTGGTGATGAGGTCGAGGTCGTATTCGCGCTCCAGGCGCTCCTGCACGATTTCCATGTGCAGCATGCCAAGGAAGCCGCAGCGGAAACCGAAGCCCATGGCCTCGGAGCTCTCCGGCTCGAAGAACAGCGCCGCATCATTGAGGCGCAGCTTGTCGAGCGCTTCGCGCAGCGCCGGATAGTCGTCGGCCGACACCGGGAACAGGCCGGCGAACACGCGCGGCTGCATGGTCTGGAAGCCCGAGAGCGGCTTCTCGGCCGGCTTGCCGGCAAGGGTCAGCGTGTCGCCCACCGGGGCGCCATGCACGTCCTTGATCGACGCGGTGATCCAACCCACCTCGCCCGGCGCGAGCTTGTCGAGCTTCTTGCGCTTGGGCGTGAACACGCCCACTTCGCTCACTTCATGCGCGCGTCCGGTCGACATCACCAGCAGCTTGTCGCCCGGCTTGATTTCACCCTGCACCACGCGCACCAGCGAGACGACGCCGAGGTAGTTGTCGAACCACGAGTCGATGATCAGCGCCTGCAGGCGGTCGGTATCGCCCACCTTCGGCGGCGGAATGCGCGCCACGATGGCTTCGAGCACCTCGATCACGTTCTGGCCGGTCTTGGCGCTCACCGCCACGGCGTCATCGGCATCGATGCCGATAACCGCCTCGATCTCGCCCTTCACTTTCTCGGGATCGGCGGTCGGCAGGTCGATCTTGTTGAGCACCGGCACCACTTCCAGGCCCATCTCCACCGCCGTGTAGCAGTTGGCCACCGACTGGGCCTCTACGCCCTGGGCGGCATCCACCACCAGCAGCGCACCCTCGCAGGCGGCCAGCGAGCGGCTGACTTCATAGGAGAAGTCCACGTGACCCGGGGTGTCGATGAAGTTGAGCTGGTAGGTCTTGCCGTCGCGCGCCTTGTACGGCAGCGAGACGGACTGCGCCTTGATGGTGATGCCGCGCTCGCGCTCGATCGGATTGTTGTCGAGCACCTGCGCCTCCATCTCGCGCTCGGTCAAGCCGCCGCAGATCTGGATGATGCGGTCGGCCAAGGTCGACTTGCCGTGATCGATGTGGGCGATGATGGAGAAGTTTCGGATCAGTTCCATGGAACACGCTGGCTGCGTTCACTGCCCGGCGCGGCGCGTGGGCAGCGTATCGCCGGGATGGCGATACGAACCCGGCATTATCGCATGGAACGGTTGCGGGCCGGGGATATCGAGACCGTTGCACCCGTTCCGCGCCGACGAAGCCGCGAAACAGGTCTTCGAGGCCCATGAGACCGGCCTGGCGCCGGGACGACGATAGCCCAAGCCCACGTCATCCCGGCGCCCGGCAAGCCATGCCGCGACGCTGCCATACGCCGCGGCAGGCGACCCTCATTCGTCCTTGCCACCGGGCACGGTCAGGCCGATGAAGCCGCTCTGGTCGCCATGGCGGACCAGCAGCAGGACGGTGTCACCCGGCTTGGCGTCCTTGGTGGCGTCGCGGAATGCCGCGGCGCTGCCCACCTTCTTCTGGTTGACCATCAGGATCACGTCACCGGGCTGCAGGCCCGCGCGTGCCGCCACCGAGCCGGTGATATTGGAGATGACGACGCCCTCGCCCTGCTTCAGGCTCATCTGCTGGCGGGTTTCGCCGTCCAGATCCTGGACCGACAGGCCAAGCGCGGTGGCGCCGCCGCGCGCGGCCGGCTTCTCGGTGTCGCCGGAGGCCAGTACCGCATTCTTGTCGCGAGGCATTTCGCCGACCGTGACGCCGACATCCTGCTTCCTGCCGTCGCGCAGGATGGTCAGGGTGGACTTGGTCCCCGGCGGCGTCTGCCCCACCAGCGGCGGCAAGTCCACGCTCGAATTGATGCTCTGGCCGTTGTAGGCGGTAATCACGTCGCCCGGATGCAGGCCGGCCTTCTCCGCCGCGCTGCCCGGCGTCACCTGGGTGACCGCCGCGCCCGACGCGTTTTCAAGCTTCAACGCCTTCACCATGTCGTCGCTCACCGGCTGCACCATCACGCCGAGCTGGCCGCGCGACACATAGCCCTTTTCCTTGATCTGCTTGACCACGTTCATGGCCACGTCGATCGGGATGGAGAACGCCACGCCCTGGTAGCCACCGGTGTTGGAGTAGATCTGCGAATTGACGCCCACCACGCGACCTTGCAGGTCGAACAACGGACCGCCCGAGTTGCCGCGATTGATCGGCACGTCGGTCTGGATGAAAGAGGTGTACGGCTGGTCCTGGCTGCCCAGGTTGCGCCCCACCGCGCTGACGATGCCTTGCGTGACCGTATAGTCGAAGCCGAACGGCGAGCCGATCGCCAGCACCCACTGGCCCGGCTTCAACGAGCGCGAATCGCCCACCGTGACCGCCGGCAGGTTGCCCTTGGCGTCCACCTTCAGCAGGGCGATGTCGTACTGCGGATCGCTGCCCACCACCTTCGCGGTCAGCGTGCGGCGATCCTGCAGTCGCACCGTCACCGTATCGGCGCCATCCACCACATGCGTATTGGTCAGGATGTAACCGTCGTTGGAGAGGATGAACCCCGAGCCCAGCGACGTGTGCTGCTGATCTTCCGGCGAAGGCATCATCGGCATGCCGAAGAACCGGCGGAACATCTCCATCTGCGGATCGTCGTCATCGGGCGTATCCGGCATGCCGCCGCCGGGCATTCCGCCGCGTTGGGCCGTGCGGCCCTTGGTGGTCTTCTTGCCGTTGTACTTTGCTTCCACATGCACCACGGCCGGAGCGTTCTTCTGCACGATGCCCGTGAAATCCGGCAGGCTCGACAAGGCGGGGGCAGCGCTTTGGGCCTGCACGCCGCCGGCCAAAGCAAGACTCATCAGGACACCGCACGAAAGCGTGCGCAGGGCGAATCGGTTCATCTATTCCTCCGTGGTGTTTGCGCGCCCATCCGGCCAACCTGCTCGGCAGGCCGGGGGGCGTGGTATCTGGAAGGAGCAAGGCCGCGGCAGGCAACACACGGCCTCGCGTCATTGCGGGGTGGCTGCCGCCTGCACCGACGGCTGCTGCGCCTGGTCGGGATGGATCAACAGCAGGTAGCTGCCATCGCTACTGGCGGGGTAACGCGCCACGCGATACGGCGACAGGCTGTTACGCGAATACAGCAGCGTGCGGTTGTCGCCATCCAGCGTGGCGGATGCCTGCTGGCTGATGTGGTACGGCACTTCCGAGTAGACATTGAGCCCAGGCGGCGCGACCGCCGGCGCCCCGGTGCCGGTATTCGCCAGTGCGGCGCCATCGTGCATGGTCGACTTGGCCGGCGCCGATGCCATTTGCGGGGAGAGCGAATCCGGCTGGCCGGCAGGCTGCGCGACCATCAGTGCGGCCACGGCCACGCCTGCGGCAATGGCGCCACCCGCCGACCAGTGCAACCAGTGCCGGCGTGGCTTGCCGATCATCACGCCACGTTCCTGTTCGACGGCTTGCATGACACGGTTCGCGAAACCATCGCCGGCAAGCGGTGGCAACTGGCGGCGCAGGCCATCACGTGCCACGTGATAGCGCGACCACGCCTGCTGCAACGCCGCGTCGTGGTCGATGCGCCGCAGGAGGAAGCGCAACTCCTCCTTCGACAGCTCGCCATCCATGCCGGCAGACAGGTTTTCGCGTTGGTTGTCAGTCATGGTTTTTTGTCCTCGCGGTCGGACAGGAGCGGCCGCAGTTTCTCATCGATAGCTTCCCGCGCCCGAAAAATACGTGAACGTACCGTACCGATCGGACAGCCCATGGCTTCGGCGATTTCTTCGTAGCTCAAACCATCCACTTCACGGAGGGTAATCGCTGTCCGCAATTCCTCGGGCAGCGATTGGACAGTGGAAAATACGGTTTGTTCAATTTCCTGCCGCATGAGTTCACGCTCGGGGGTTGCGCTCTCCTGCATGCGGTCCGCCCCTGGCACGAATACGGCATCGTCGATCGCGATGTCATCGGCCGGCGGACGGCGGCCCATGGCCACCAGATGATTCTTGGCCGTGTTCACGGCAATCTTGTACAGCCAGGTATAGAAAGCACTTTCGCCACGGAACGAGCCGATGGCGCGCCAGGCGCGGATGAACGCTTCCTGTGCGATGTCCTCGCTCTCGCTCTGGTTTTTCACGTAGCGCGAAACCAGCCCGATGACCTTGTGCTGGTATTTGCGTACCAGCAGGTCAAAAGCCCGCTTGTCCCCTTGTTGGACGCGCTCGACCAGCGCACTGTCCAGTTCGTTTTCGCCCATCCGGGCCGTCTCCTTCGTCGATGCTGCCAAGCGCCTGGGATGCCCTGAGGATGGGAGCGAGTTGCTCAGACAAGCGCATCGCGTCCTAGTTCAGCATGTCGGCGTACGTTTACCAACCCCTTGCGGCGCCACCGGAAGGCGCCCCAAGGGGAACGCACGAGCGCCCTTGGGGCGTACCCGCAACCGTCCTTGCTTTCCAGAAAGGTCGCCGCCGGTCGCCCGGGCAACGGGTTCGCCTATGGATATGGGGACCTTGGCAATGCCTGCAAGTCAGGCGGCCGTGCCGCTGACCCCGGCCAGCAGGGACTGGCGCTCCTGCAGGAGCTTTTCGAAGGACGGTTGCGGCAGCGGCCGGCAGAACAGGAAGCCTTGCAATTCGTCGCACTGGTTGGCGCGGAGGAATTCCATGTGCTGCTCGGTTTCCACGCCCTCGGCCACCACGCCGCGCTTGAGGCGATGGGCCATCTCGATGGTCGCGCGCACGATGGCTTCGTCGTCCGGATCGACGCCGATGTTGCGAACGAAGCTCTGGTCGACCTTGATGCGATCGGCCGGCAGCTTGCGCAGGTAGTCGAGCGAGGCGGCACCGGTGCCGAAGTCGTCGATGGCGATACGGCAGCCGAGCCGATGCAGGCCTTGCAGGTTCTCCACGAGGTTCGGGGCTTCCTTGATGCTGATGCTCTCGGTGACTTCCATTTCCAGCAACCCGGCCTCGAGCCCGCTCTCGTCCAGGGCGGAGGCCACGACCTCGAGCAGGTTCGGCTGCATCAGCTGCACCGCCGAAAGG
>NZ_BCPR01000028.1 GCF_016586165.1 Dyella sp. EPa41
CACTTCCACCGAGGCTTTCCGCGCCGCGTCGCCGAGACCGGGCACGCCGAGCACGCCCGCCGTCTTCTCGTCCATGTACAGCGCCGCATAGCCCCTGCTGGTGGTCTGCTCGATGCAGCCATAGGGATACAGCAACAGGTTCCGCAACGCTGCGCTGTAAGGCAGCGGGGGAAGCGTGCTGAGGGTCAGCTGCGCGCGAACAGTGGCCGGCACCAGCCCTGACGCCACCGATGCGTCGACCCGTGCCGGCTTGCCGTCCTCGATCGCCATCGGCACCGTGCTCACCACCTCGGGCCAGCCGCTGCGTACCGCAAACTCGAAGTGACGGTCCACCTTGTAGTCGTTGAGCTCGGCATGGATGTCGATCTTCGCCACCGCCACGCCCGCATCCGCGGTGACCGGCATGATCAGCGTGGTGCTGGCGCCATCCTTCATCGGCACGCTTCGATTGGCATCGGCCACTTTGATGAGGCCATCGGCCTTCACGCCCACTTTCGCGGTGCCGTCCTTGCCCGAAAGGTTCTTCAGATCGATGCTGATCTGCGCCTTGTCGCCGCCGGCCATCACGCGTGGCGTACTCGGCTCCACCACCAGCGGGGCACGCACCGTGACATTGCTGTCGGCATTGCCGAAGCGCTGGTCCGAATACGCCAGGGCCGAAAGGCGCAGGCTGCCATTGAAGTCCGGCACCTGCAGATGCACGGCGGCTTTGCCTTGCGCATCGAACTGCACCGGCGACGCGAACAGATCGACGATCTGCACCTTGGGATTGAGGCGGGCACCATGCGGCAGGCCGTTGCCGCTCATGTCACCACCGTAACGCAGCTTGGCCTCCGCGCCCTCCATCGCCTCGATGACGCGGCTATAGAGGTCGTAGGCATCCACGCTCAACGCGCGCTTCGCGAACATCCAGGCCCAGGCATCCGGCACCGGATAGTTGGTGATGTTGAGCACACCCTGGTCCACCGCCGAGACCGTGACGTAAGCCTTCTGGCCGGCCAGCCCTTCGGCCTGCACGGTGACGTCGAGTTGGTTGCCCGGCCGCATCATGGCCGGCGCGCCGAGCTTGAGCGGTATGCGCCGGTCGTTGCGCTCCATGGTTGCGTGCTCGATGCCCATGGCGCGGGCCGGCGTGGTCTTCTCGGTCGCGTCGCCGCCGCGGAATACCATGGCGACCACGTAGACGTCGTGGCGCTCCCACTCCTTGGTCACCGGGATATCGAAGGTTGCTCCCGCCGTGGCCTTGATGTTGCGCGTGTACAGCAGGTGATCGGACTCCACCAGCAGCACGCCCGGTCCGTCGTGCGGCGGTGTCACCGTCACCTTCATGGTGTCGCCAGCGCGATAACGTGCCTTGTCCAGCGCCACCTTCACCTTGTCCGGGCGGGCTTCCTTGCCGGTGTTCTGGTCATCCCAGCTGTAACCCGCGAAGAACGGGAACACCGTGGTCAGCTGCGTATCCGGGTCATAGACCTCCAGGCGATAGCCGCCCCAGGCGACGGGAAAATCGACCTTGATGCGCTGGCCCGCCGCAACATCAACGTCCTTTTCCTCCACCAGCGACAGCTGCACGTTCGCGTTGGACTTCCATTCGTCGCCGTGCTCATACAACCAGTAGAAGTCGCGGATTTCCCGCTGCAGGCGCACCTTGAGATGCGACGCGGCCACCAGCTTGCCGTCCACGTTGGCGCGCATCACTTCGAACGCCGCCTGGCTTTCGCTAGGCGCCCCCTGCTTGGGATCGAACAGCGGGCGCACGCCCACCAGGTTGGGCGCCGGCCAGTACACCTTGTTGAGGATTCGTGTCACGGCGCGGCCACCGGTTTCGTACACACTGCCGGACAACGTCGCCGTCAGCGGCACCACGGGCTTGACCACGTCAGGCAGCGCGATGTCCTGCTCGAGATGGCCCTTTTCATCGAGCTTGGCGTCGAGCACGTCGGCCGCCGCCGTCGGCAAGTCCAGCAGCGGGTTGCCAAAGAACGTATCCGGCATGGACGGCAGGGGATGAACCTCGGGCTTGACCAGCAGCTTGGCTGTGATGCGATTGCCGTCCGCCGGGGCGCCGTAGAGATAGCTGGACGACACCACCAGCTTCAGCGGCTCGGAGGGTGCCAACCTGGCTTGCGGGCTGGTCAGATCCAACTTCAGGCGTTCCGGCAGAAATTCTTCCACATGGAACGGAAACGCCTGCACCGCTTCCTTGCTGGCCGGGTCGAGGCGGAACTCCAGTTGCCACAAACCCGTGGGCGCGTCTTCCGGAATCACCCGGCTGAGTTCGAAGTAGTTGAGGTCTTTCGGATCCAGTCGCGTATCCACCAGGCTGCGTCCGTCCGGCTGCTTCAGTCGAACGAACAACGACTGCTGCTTCATCGGCCGGCCGTCGAAGTCGCGCAATAGCGCCGACGCGTGCAGCGTTTCACCGGGGCGATACAGGTCGCGGCCCGACCAGGCGAACACTTCGAACGGCGCCTGCCTGCGTCCGGTGACATCGAAGTTGGAAATATCGAGCGCCGGCCGGTTGAACTGCAATACCGACACGTCCTTGCCCTTGCGCGCCACCAGCACGTCGTCCTGGTCGAGCTTGTAGGCCATCAGCGCGTTGCCGTCGTCATCCGTGGTGGCCTTGAGCTTGGCGGTGCCGTTGGCGTCGTCCACTTCCACCGCGACGCCGCCCACCGGGGAGCCGTCGTGCAACGAGGCTACATGCAACAGCGCGTTGTCCTTGTAGACGCGAAGGTGCAAGCCCAGGTCGCTGACGAAGAACACGGCGGTGTCGTAGCTGCCGCCGTAGGTACCGCCTTGCTTGAGCATCGCCATGTAGACGCCGGGTTGCGCCAGCTCCGGCACCTTCTGCACGGGAATGTAGGTAATCGTGCGCGCATTGGGCTCGCCGCCCAGCGCGTAATGGTTGGCGTAGACGGACTCGCCCATGTCGGTAATGGGCTTGCGTGTGCGCCGGTCTTCGTTGCACCGATTCCAGGGACTGATGGGATGCTGCAGTTCGTAACTGTCCCGGTGCTTGTTGGTGGGATAGGCACAGAAGAGGTCCGAGACGGCCTCGTCCCGCACGCGGAAGAATTCGATGTCGGCGTCGTGCACGTTTACCGATACCAGCGGAAGTCCCCGTGAGCCACGCGCCGGCAGCACGCTGCCCATCGAGGCAAAACCCACCGCGGCCGGCACATTGCCGGAATAGACGTCCCTCTTTACATCCACGCCCAAGGTGCGGCCATCGGCCGCCAGCAGGCCCGCCTGGATCTGCACCGCGTAGTGCTGGTTAGCCTGCACGAACGGAAAAACCAGGGTCTTGCCATCCGGCAGGAGGTTCCAGCTGCCATTGACGGAGGCGCCGTTGGGCCCTGTCACGGCGAGCAGCTGGTCGAACGCCTGTGCCGATACCAGTGGCGCGCTGAAGGTGAGCACCAGTTCCGTGTGCCCTTCATTCTCGCGCGAACCCTCGGTGAGCAAAGTAAACGTAGCCGCCTTGCCGGCATGGCCGGTCGAAGCGGCGGGCGCAGGGCTTCCCTGCAGCGGGGGTTTGTCCTCTTTGTGCCGGCTACAGCCGGACAGGACGCTCATTACCAGGCACAGCACCAAACCAGCCATGCCGATGCGGGCATGGCTGCCTACCGTTGCGCTCTTCATAAGATCTCCCCAAGGTAATGGGGAGTGTCGCATGCCTTTATGGCCGATTCGAGGCGAGGGACTGGCCTCCGGCTGAAGGTGTTTCCCGGATTGCCTGATGTGCCGTCAAGGCAACAATGGCTTCCGCAAATCCGGGGCCACGCTCGCTACGGCCGCCAACCCATGCCGCCATCCCGTTCACTGCCTCGGCTTGCCTTGAGTCGCAGGCCGTGTCGCGTAGACAGGCTGTGCCAGGTCAGCGGCGTCAATGACTTTTCGTCGTTCGCCAGGTGGCGCACTTCCACACCGTGTAGCCGATCATGACGGCGAGGCCGGCGCCGACAGCGGCCATGGCGCCGATGCCGGCGAGGCGTTGGGGCGCGAATGCCCATAGCGCGCTCCACACGAGGAAGGCCAGCGTCATGGCCCAGCCGCCGACGCGCCCCACTGCCTGCGCCAGCGTCGCGTGTTGAACTGTTCTCGGCGATCCATGCATGCGTTTTGGCATGGCGTTGCAAAACACGGCGAGGGCGAGGCCGATGATCACGTTGTGGCCGCGCACGACCTGCTCTGCGTCGACCCATGCCTGCCTGTGGGCGAAGGAGAGCAGGAGCGCGCCGGCGATCATGGCGGCGGCGAGCTTGAGGCCGAAAACTATCTCGTGCCTCGCGCGGAGAAGTGGGCTGTTCTCGCTCATTCGTCGACTCCTTCAGGGGTCTCTTTGGGCTGTACCGCGCGGTCTCCGGCACCTATGCCGAACAGTTGCGTGAAGCTCAGCAGCGCGTCTTCCAGGACGGACAGCTTCAGCTGATAGATGATGCTGGTGCCGATCTTGTGGGCCTCGATCAGGTCGGCCTCGCGCAATACCGCGAAGTGGGCGGACATGGTCGGGCGTGACACCGGGAAATGGTCCGACAGCTCGCCCGCGGTCATCGAACGCTGGCGCAGCAGCTCCAGTACCTTGCGGCGCGTGGGATCGGCCAGGGCTCTGAAAACCGCGTTCATGGCCTTTATTTAGCCAATCGACTAATTTAGAGTCAAGTAAAATTTCGTCGATTGGCTAAATTAGTTCCGGTGCGGCTTTTCCGGCCGTGCCTTTGTCGCGGAGCGCTCACGCGACGTCGGTTGGCGAAGCGGCAAGCGCGGCCCTCAAGTCGCGCACCGCGCCCTCTTCGGCCACTCGTACCAGCGCTTGGACTGGTTGACGATGCGCACCACCGACAGCATCACCGGTACCTCGACCAGCACGCCAACCACCGTTGCCAATGCCGCGCCCGAGTTGAGGCCGAACAGGCTGACCGCGGCCGCCACGGCCAGCTCGAAGAAATTGCTCGCGCCGATCAAGGCCGATGGGCCGGCCACGCAGTGCTCGACGCCGAGCCAGCGGTTCAACAGGTAGGCCAACCCCGAGGTGAAATAGACCTGCACCAGGATGGGCACGGCGAGCATGGCGATGATGAGCGGTTGCGCGAGGATCTGTTTGCCCTGAAATCCGAACAGCAGCGTGAGGGTGATCAACAGTGCGCCCAAGGACACGGGGCCCAGGCGACGCAGCCATTCGGCGAGCGCTGCCTCACCGCCACGGGCCAGGATCGCGCGACGCAACAACGCCGCACCGATCACCGGAATGACGATGTACAGGCCCACCGAGAGAACGAGCGTTGCCCAGGGCACGGTGATCGCCGACACGCCCAGCAGCAATGCAACCAGGGGTGCGAACGCCACCACCATGATGGCGTCGTTGATGGCCACCTGGCTCAGCGTGAAGTTCGGTTCGCCGTGACACAGGTTGCTCCACACGAACACCATCGCGGTGCAAGGCGCGGCAGCCAGCAGGATGAGTCCAGCCACGTAACTGTCCACCTGCCCCGCCGGCAGATAGCCGTTGAACACATGGCGCAGGAACAGCCACGCCAGCAACGCCATCGAAAACGGCTTCACCGCCCAGTTGATGAAGAGCGTGACGCCAATGCCTTTCCAGTGACGTCCCACCTGGCGCATGGCGCCAAGGTCGATGCGCAGGAGCATGGGCACGATCATCAGCCAGATCAGCAAGGCGATCGGCAGATTCACCCTGGCGATCTCCCATGCGCCCAGCGCCGCGAACGGACTCGGCAGCCAATGGCCCAGCGCCGTGCCAAGCACGATGCACGAGGCGACCCACAAGGTGAGGTAGCGCTCGAAGAACCCGATGGCCGGGCGCGCGGCGGCAGACTCAGACATGCGCCGCGTCCTCCGCCTGGATAGTGCCGATGTCGTCCAGCGCCACCTGCAGCGCCTTTCGATCAGCCCAGAGTTCCGCTGGCAACGCCAGAAATGCCTTCAGTCGAGCCTTGATCGTGGCATGCGCGCTCGCGAAGGCCGCGCGCTTGTCGGCATCCTCGCCCGCCACCGCCGCGGGATCGAACAAGCCCCAATGCGTACGCACGAAGTCGCCGAAGAAGACCGGGCATGCCTCGGAGGCCGCGCTGTCGCAGACCGTCACCACCAGGTCGATCGGCTGGGCGCCCTCGCCCGAAAACTCATCCCATGACTTGCTGCGCAGGCCCGCCGTCGGCATGCCGGCGGCGGCAAGCGTGTCGAGTGCGTAGGGGTTGATGCGCCCCGTGGGCTGGCTGCCGGCGCTGAAGGCCTCGAACCGGTCGTCGCCCCAGGCGCGCAAGGTGGCTTCGGCAAGAACACTGCGGGCAGAGTTGCCCGTGCAGACGAACAGAACGCGATAGGTCACGGAAGCTCCCCAGATATCAGCAGCAGGCATCGCCGGGCGAGCAGGCCGCGGCCATGGGGCCGCACTCGGCCTGCGGACTGCCCTCGCAACAGTTGTGTGTCAGATAGGCAATCAGCCCGTTCATCGCATCGAAGGCGGCGCGGTAGCGCACGAATCGCCCCTGCGGTTCGGCGGTGACCAGGCCAGCGTTTGCCAGCTCCTTCAGATGGAAGGACAGCGTGGCGCCGGGCATGCCCAGCGCTTCGCCGATGTGCCCTGCCATGCGGCCGTCGGGACCCGCGACCACCAGCAGGCGGAAGATGGCCAGGCGCTTGGCGTGGCCCAGCGCCGTCAGGGCGGCGATTGCGTCATTCGTTTCCATAAAACTAGAATAGTCGAATCATCGAGCCATGAACAAGCCCATGCACAACGACCTGCCCCATCTTCACGGTGACCTCCTGCCCCGTCCGGACAGCCCCAGGCTGGGCATGGGCGATGACACCGGCCATCCGCCACGCATCCTGATTCTTTACGGGTCGCTGCGCCCGCAATCGTTTTCCCGCAAGCTCGCGTTGGAGGCCGAGCGCCTCCTGCGCCACCTGGGCGCCGAAACGCGCGTGTTCGATCCGCATCGGCTGCCCATGCTCGACAGCGTGCCGGCCACCCATCCCGAAGTGCAGCGCCTGCGGGAATGGTCGGCCTGGTCCGAAGGCCAGGTGTGGGTGAGCCCCGAGCGTCACGGCACGATCACCGGCGTGTTCAAGAACCAGATCGACTGGCTGCCCCTGGAAGACGGCAGCGTGCGCCCGACCCAGGGCCGGACCTTGGCGGTCATGCAGGTCTGCGGCGGCTCGCAATCCTTCAATGTGGTGAACACCCTGCGCGTGCTGGGTCGCTGGATGCGCATGGTCACCATCCCCAACCAATCGTCGGTGGCCAAGGCATGGCAGGAGTTCGACGAGCAAGGCCGGATGAAACCATCGCCGTTCTATGACCGCGTGGTGGATGTCATGGAGGAACTCATGAAGTTCACCCTGATGGTGCGCGGCCGCAGCGACTACCTGGTCAGCCGCTACAGCGAGCGCAAGGGCGAGGAACTCCAGCGCGCGCTCGCCATGGCCGCCGGCGCCGTGGAGAAAGCCTGAGAGGCGGCGCTGCCCTCTCCAGGCGACACTTCGGGAAAGTGCCCGCATGGCTGCGCCGCCGGCAACGGCCTGGAAAGCCCTGAGCATCTTCCCAACCCCCCGTGGACGAGTCCGGGCGCCACGCCCGCACGACGTGCCATGGCGAACGTTTAACTATGTCTTTGCGCCTTCACCTGGCGCTATCGGTTCGCTTCGCGCGACCGCCGAACAATGCAGCTACCCGGCCATTGGCGGATGGCGCCAGCCCACATGGTTACGGAGAGCAAGCATGACCAGCAAAGAAACCAGCAGTTCGGACGTGAAAGCCAAGGAGCGCAAGCCAGCCGACCAGCCTGTTGGAGCCCCGGCTCGCAACGAGCAGCACGACGCTTCCGCCCACCATCCGGTCGCCAACCAGGGTGCCCCGGGCGGCACCTGCGACGACGACGGCGACAGCGACAACCAGCAGGACCCGACTCGCCGCGCCTCGGCACATCACGACGACAAATAGGGTTCACCGCGGTTGCATGGCTGCGCCTCCTCGTCATGCGACGGGCGCACCGGATCCATCGCACGGCGTGTCGAAGTTGCGTGGCGGCACGCCCCGAAAGCGAATGCCTCTTTTCGTGCCGGCGTCATCATGCGTGAGGGCGCCTGTGCCTCGATCGGCGCCATGCGTCGATGGAAGGCGCCCGGCGTGCCTGTGCCCGCCGTGCGACGCCTATAATGGCGCACGTCCATCCTCAGCAAAGCCGATGACAGAGCCTGTACGCCTCGCCAAACGTGTCGCCGCCCTGGCTCAATGCTCGCGGCGTGAAGCGGAAATGTATATCGAGGGCGGCTGGGTTCGCGTGGATGGCGTCATCGTGGAAGAGCCGCAGTTCAAGGTGCTCGACCAGCGCGTCGACGTCGACCCGGATGCGCAGCTCGAAGCCGCCGAGCCCGCCACCCTGCTATGGCACAAGCCTGCCGGCGTCACCTCTGACGAGGCGCGCGCACTAGTTCACGCGGAAACCCGCTCCGCCGAAGACCCGTCCGGCGTGCGCCTGCTGAAGCGTCACTTTTCCCGTCTCGACACGCTGCTGCCCTTGCCCGACAAAGCCAGTGGCCTCGTCGTGCTCACCCAGGACTGGCGGGTCAAGCGTCGGCTGGAGGAGGACTTCGACCGCATAGAGCAGGAGCTCGTCGTCGAGGTTGCAGGCAAGCTGGCGCCCCATGGGCTCGCCTTGCTCAACCATGGCCTCAGCTTCGACAACTATGCGCTGCCGCCGATCAAGGTGAGCTGGCAGAACGAAAACCACCTGCGCTTCGCCCTGAAGCGGATCGCGCCGGACAAGGTCGAGCGCATGTGCAACGCGGTGGGCCTGCAGGCGATCGCGATCAAGCGCATCCGTATCGGCCGCATACCCATGTCGCGGTTGCAGCCGGGGCAATGGCGCTACCTGGCCAGCTCGGATCGCTTTTGATCTTCTGAAGCGTGATGTGCGCGACGCCGGCGGCCCGTGTCGCTGCTGCCGCTGCGCACGCCGAACCATCGCGCGTCCCGCGCAAGCGGCCGGCCGCGGCCGCGACGTGCCATCAGTCGCCTTGACGGCCACATCGCCGGTGCGCCAATTTCCTGGCATTGGACACATCGTGCGACGGCCACCATGCGACGCGAGATCGCCATCGTCGTTTTTCCGGGCTTTCAGCTGCTGGATGCCGCCGGCCCCGTTGCCGCCTTCGAGATGGCGGAGCGCTTCCGGCCCGACAGCTACGCCATCCACGTGCTTGCCCCGCAAGGCGGCATCGTGCGCAGCTCATCGGGCGTCTGCCTGGCGGCGGAGCCCATGGAGGCGAGACGTTTCGATACCGTGATCGTATCGGGCGGCAACCTTGCGCAACTCGAGGAGAGCCAGGCCGGCATCGTCGCGTGGCTTCGGCACGATGCATGGCGCCGCATGGCCGGCGTCTGCTCGGGCGCCTTCTTTCTCGCGGAAGCGGGGCTGCTCGATGAACGGCGCGCCACCACGCACTGGGCGGCCGCCGAACGCTTCCGCTTGCGCTATCCCAGGGTACGGCTGGATGCCGAGCGCATGTTCGTCCGCGATGGAGACGTATGGACGTCCGCCGGCATTTCCGCCGGGATCGATCTTGCGCTGGCGCTCGTGGAGGACGACCTCGGCCCAGGCATCGCGCGACGCACCGCCCAACAGCTCGTCGTGCACCAGCGCCGGCACGTGGGCCAATCGCAGTACTCCGTGCTGGTGGAACAAGGCGGCAAGACCGGCCGGTTCGGCGACCTTATCCAATGGATGCGCGCACGCCTCGCCGAACCCATGACGGTCGAGCGGCTGGCTGCGCGCGCCGCGATGAGCCCCCGTAACTTTGCCCGCGCTTTCGTGGCGGAAACCGGCGCGACGCCCGCGAAGGTCGTGGAGGGCCTGCGCCTGGAAGCCGCTCGTCTCGCGGTCGAGACCAGTCATCTCAACATCGATCACATTGCCGCCTCCACCGGCTTCGGCGATGCGAGCCGCATGCGCCGCGCCTTCGTCCGCGCCTTTGGCATGTCGCCGCAATCGCTGCGCCGAAGCGCGGGCATCTGAGGTCGCCATGACGCCGAAGCGCCGCGCGCACTGGCCGTTTTTGTCCGGAACTTGTCCTTGCGGCGCTCCGGCGAACCGCTCATAAAGATTCCCGGCCGGGCAGCATGCCTGCCGGTCGGCCAAGCACCCTGCCGTCCCGCGGCGACGAATGTCCCGTCGCGGACGGCGGCCCCCTCCCTCCCCTGCAAGGAATCGCATGCGCCTCATCCTGTTCGTTTCGGCATGGCTTTTGTGTCTGGGCAGCGCCGTGGCTGCGGAGTCGCCTGCCGCCTCCACGAGAAGCGGCACGCGACTCGATCACATCCTTCTCTGGGGACGGGGCATCGACCAGGCCACCTCGGTCATGGCGGTCAGGCTGGGTTTCCAGGTTCGGCCCGGGCATGACACCGACGGGGTTGCCAATCGCTACATCCGTTTCTCGGACAGCAGCTTCATCGAACTGCTGGGCATCACCGGTGCCGACCCCAAGTTCGATCCGGGCATGAAGGAAGACCAGCAGGCCCTGAAAGGCGGGCCGGGCTCGCGCACTTTCGGCTTTCGTTCCGCGTCGCTCGATGCGATCCATCAATCGCTGCAGGCCTCGCACTATGCCGTCACACCCTTCTTTTCCGGCCCCGACAGCCAAAAACCGGGTTGGCGCCTGTTTGCCTTCGATCGCGCGCCGCTGTCGAGCAACACGTTCTTCATCGACTACGCGGCCGGCTACGCGCCCGACCAGTTCGACCCCGCCAACACCGACGACTATCGCGTCACGCGCGAGCATCCCAACAGTGCACGTGAACTCTCGTCGATCTGGCTCGTATCGGGTGACGCCGAGGCCGATCGACGCCAACTCGAAAAGATGGGCTACGGCCACGCGGTGCCAGTGAAGCTCTCGACCGTTGGTGCGAAGGGGTTTTGCGTACCGGTAGGGCCAACGGCGCTGCTCGTGCTTCAGCCCGATGGTGCGGGCCTGGCCGAGCAAACCATGGCGAGTGGCGGTCCGCGCATTCTGGCCGTGAGCTTTGGCGTCGCCGACCTGGAACGCGCCCGTCGCTGGGTCGAGCGTGGCTATGGGCGCACGCTGGCGATCTACCGTGGCCAGTCGGGCGACTCGTTCCTCGCCCCCACGCAGGACGATCTCGGCTTGTCCATCGAATTCCATGCCATGACGCCGGGCCAGCCGGCTTGTTCGAAGGCAAACCTGTAAGGCAGGCATTGGCCGGCGCCCGGAAAGAACCGGGCGAGACCGATGGGTTCCGCCGCGAATGACGGCTTCGGGTTCGACCCGTGACCTGCGACCTATAGGGCGAACTTCGCCATGCCGCCCGGGTCACTTCCAGCGGCCGGTCCGAAGCGTCGCTCCTGATCGTCGTCCTTGATCAACAGGGTGGGAGGCTGTGATGAAAAAGTTCGTCTTGGCAGGCTGGCTCGCAGGCGCCTGTTGCGTGTTGTCGTTTGCCGCCAACGCTGCGGGGCCGGGGCCCGATGAGGCCAGCGTGCGCGACGTGGAGAACGCCTGGAGCCGGGCCTTCATCACCGGCGACGCGAAGGCGCTCGATGAGCTGCTCGATCCCGCTTATATATCGGTAAGCGCCGCCGGCGTACCCCGACCCAAGGCCGACATCGTGGCCGCGGCAAAGCGCTTTGCGGAACAACATCCCAACACGCCGGTGCAGCCGCTGCCGCCGACATCCACCATCAGCATCAAGGGCGACACGGCGGTGGTGACGCATCACGGCGACAAGGAAACGTCGGTCGATGTGTTCTACTACAGCCAGGGCCGCTGGCATGCGTGGTATTCACAGCACACCACACGCGCGGCCACCAGCTGACTTTCCCCGTTACACGTTTCATTCGGGCAGCGCCTGAATCGAGCTGCCCGCTTCACCGTGGAAGCGGGCAGCCCATCATCCATCAGCGCGCCGGCTGATCGACCGGCTGCTGAAGATTCCACTTGGCGATGACCCGCACTTCGCGCTCGAAACCAAGCACGCTGACCGCTGCGGTATCGAGCGCCAGATGCGCCCCCATCGACGCCTCGCCAGTCGTCCACACGGCAGCCAGAACGCGCAGGAAATGAGCGTGCGAAAACAGCGCGACATGCCCCACCTCGCGACCCAGCAGGCGATCGATGAGGCGCTGGGCGCGAGCCCCCACTTGCGCCGCACTCTCGCCTTCGGGAATGGGTGACGTCCATACCGACCAGTCGGGTGTTTCTTCGCGGATATCCGCCGTCTTGCGCCCTTCGTAGACGCCATAGTTCCACTCGTGCAACTCGGGCTCGACCTGGGCTTGTTCGCCGAGACCCGCAAGGCGGCAGGTATCGACGGCACGCTGCATCGGGCTGGTCAGCACGAGGTCAAATGTCTGGGTGGAAAGCAGCGGCGCAAGAGCGGACGCCTGCCTGCGCCCATGTTCGGTCAGCGCAATGTCCGTCGTGCCGGTGTGCCGGCCGGATCTGCTCCATTCGGTTTCGCCGTGGCGAATCAGCCAGATGTTTGCGGCGGGCTTTGACATTACATGACTCATGGCGACCGGCTTGGGGCAAGGACGATATTGTGCACCCTCCGCCCCGTACATGAGCCGATTTCGCAGGCGTCATCCGTCATGGGGCGATCCCTCATGCCTGCCGGTCGCCGTCTTGAATGATCCCGCCGCGCCCGCCATGGGCGGGTAGGAGAACACGAATGCGCTTGACGAAACCGGCGATATCCGCTCCGGGCACGTATCCAGTCGGCAAAGCGCCCCGCTGTCTTTACAATGCGCCGCCTTTCGTCATTACCCCGATCTCGTGCTCATGGACATTGTCGTCAACGAAGAACTGAAAGCCTATATCGACCCGATGACGCCCGAAGAGTACGAGGCGCTGGAACGGAGCATCCTCGCCGAAGGTTGTCGCGATGCGCTGGTGCTGTGGGGCAACATCCTGGTCGACGGCCACCACCGCTACAGCGTCTGCCGCAAGCACGACCTGCCGTTCCAGACCATGCAGCACGCGCATTTCCAGACCATGGACGATGTCCATCTATGGATGATCGACCAGCATCTGGGTCGTCGCAGCGTCTCGGCGTTTCAGCGCGGCGTGCTGGCCCTGCGCAAGCGCGAAATCCTGGCCGAACGGCGGGCCCGCATGCGCAAGGCCGAAGCACCGGCGCAAGCGCAAGCCGCAGAAGAAACCACGCCTGAGGAAACCGCCACCACCGCGGCCGCGGAGGCATCACCGGCCGAGCCGGCAAGCAGCCGCGAAGCCCTGGCCCGCGAGGCTCGCCTCAGTCACAGCCAGATCGGCTTGATCGAGAAAATCCAGAAGCAGGCCACGGATGAAGTGGTGGCCGCCGTCAAGTCCGGTACGCTCTCGATCAACGCGGCAGCGGCGGTGGCGAGCCTTCCGGCCGAGGAACAACGGGCGGCGGCCGTGGCCGGCGAACAGGAGCTCAGGCAGGCGGCCAAGCGCGTCCGTGAGTCCCGGCGCAAGCCACGCGACGAAACGGCCACGCCGCCGATGCCGACTGAAGAAGATGAGCTTCGGCAGCTGCGCGACCGCGTGGCGGAGTTGACCGCCGAGAACGAAGCCCTGCGCGGCCAGGTGGAAGAGCTGAAGAGTCGGCTCACGGCGCTCCAAGGCTGAAGCCCGCGCTTCGGGCTGAAAGCGGACGGCCGTCGCCCCGGGAATTCGCGTGCCGACCTTTGCCTTCATCGCAAGATCGGCACGCCACGACCGTCAGCCAAGCGCGGGAAATGCCGTGATGCGCAACTTGGCCCCGGCATAGGGCACCAGCGTGATGGACTGCGCGCCTTCATCGGTGGACGCTTCCGCGTTGGCCGGCACGGGGTCGGCGCTTCCTTCAGAGGCCTTCCAGGCCGGCACGTAACGCCCCTGCATGGCCAGCTTCACGGCCGCCGCCGCACCCGCGAACGGCGTTTCGCCGACGGGATGCTCGCTGACGGTGACCGACACGCCCGGCTCGATGCCGATATTCCATCGCGAGCCGGGATAGACCTGCCAATCGTTGGTGGGCCCTCGCCTGCGCCAGATGACCCAGTGCTCTTCGATGGGCAGCGCATAGACCAGCGCGCCGCGACTGAAACTCAATGCGCCGTCATGGCCGCGTTCGACTTTCACCTCGGCGTTGAACATCACCTCGACCGTGTCGCCAGGCGTCCACGTGCGCTCGATCGTCGTGAAACCCGGCGTCGCCTGGACGGGCTTTCCGTTCACCGCGATACGCGTGTCCCGCGACCAGGCGGGGATGCGCAGCCGCAACGGAAACGCGACCGCATGCTGCGGTTTCACCGTGATGCTGACCGCTTGCCTGAAGGGATAGTCGCTGACCTGCTCGACCGTCACCGGCGTTCCCCGCACGACACTCGTCACCGCACACGGCGCGTAACTCATGGCGGCAAGGCCGTGGTCGGCCGTGGCCATCCACAGGCTGTTGGCAAACTTCGGCCAGCCCTGGTGGAAGTTCGCGGTGCAGCAACGAAAATTGGGTTCCAGTCCGAACAGGTTCGATTCCGGCCCGTCGGTGGTCCATGGATGGCGATGCAGGCTGCATTCCACCTGGTTGGCTTGCTGGTTGTATTGATGCGCCCACATGTCGTCGGTCAGCGCGCCGGGCAGCGCATTGAAGGCGATGCGCTCCAGTCGATCGCCCAACGCGGCATCGCCCGTAAGCGCCAGCGCCACCTCCAGTGAAAACATGGTCTCCACCACGGTGCACAGCTCGGTGCCTTGCGACGGACTGCGGCCGGCAAGATGCTCGTCCGCGGAAAACATGCCGTTGGGCAGGCCGTGATAGGTATCGAGCATCCGCAGCTGATGGTGGATGGCATCGCGATCGGCCGCGCTGCCGGACGCAACCGACCAGACCGGCGACGCTTTCAACGACTGCGCGACGTTGACGCCATGCACCTGCAGGCCGAGATCCTGCATGAAGGCATCGGAGTTGCCGGCCTGCTTGCGCAGGGCATCCGCGTCGGTCTTCTGCGTGAACGGGAAATGGGCAAACATGCCCTGCCAGTCATAGCCTTGCTGCTTGAGAAGACGCGCAAGCTCGAGCAACTTTGCATCGTTCGTGCGCTGGTACAGCCACAGGACGGAAACGAGTTCATCCTGCCAGCGCATGCGTCCCCAGTCGCGCAGCGGCCGGGTCGGCAGCGCCTGCAACTGGTAGTGGAAATAGCGCGTCATCAACGGCATGACACGCGGATCGCCGGTGAGCTCGTGGTACTGCGTGAGCACCTTGAGCATGACCATGCGCGGCCACCAGTCGTCATTGCTGCGCGGGCCGAACATGCCGTTTTCCCACGGATGGTCCAGCGTCCAGTCGATGAAACGCATCGCCTTTGCCTTGAGCTCCGGCGAATCCAGCTGCCACGCCAGCGGCACCAGGCCGTCGAGGAAATACGGGCCGTCCTCCCATGATTCGCCCTTGCCGCCCGACCACCCGCTGTCCGGCCCCACGATGGGCCAGAACTCATCCAGATGACCACCCAGGCCCGCCGCCTGGATGTGCAACTGGCGAGACAACCAGCCCGTCGCCTTGATGGAACCCGTGGGAAGTGGCGCAAAAGGCTGTTGCATCAGCGGCGCCTGCGGAAACAGCGGCGCTTGCCGGGCGCGTCCCGGCACTGCCTGCCCGGCGGGCATCGCGGCAGCGCGAAGCGGGCGAAACGTCATCGCGCTCATGACACCGGCGAGGGCCATGCCCTGCAGAAAGGAGCGACGGCTCAACGAGGGCGGCGTGGGCATGCGAAAACTCTCGGCCTGTGGCAACCCGCCGAGTGTTGTTCAATTGTCCGACAAATTCAAATAGCCCTGGAAATCCAGGCCGTCCGGCCGCCAGCGCGCCACTCAGGACTGGACTTCGCAACCCCAGCCGTCGTTGCGCCCACCGAGAGCCTCGGCCTCTTGCGCCAGCAGGTCCTCATAACCGGAAATGTTTTCGTGCGTGGGCTCCATGAAAGGATGGGTCAGCACCTGCCACGGCAATTCGTCGTGCTCCTCATATTCGGAGAAGGAGACTTTCTGCCCGTTCTTCAACAGGCGCAGCGCGAACTTGAGCGCAGCTTCTTCGGTTGGAAAGATCACGGCGAAATCGATCTCGCGCGGCACGGAAAGATCATCGCCCTGCTTGGCCATTTGCTGCAGCACCTGGCCGTTCTCGTCATCGGGAAACTTCATCTCGCTGTTCACGCCCTATCCCTCGTCTGGTCGGCGCGGGATGGCCCCGGCCCTGATACGCGATTGTGCTGACCTGGATCAGTGACGTCGAGCGAGCGACTGCCTACGGTGCCCGTCCCCACTCTTCCACAGGCTCACCGTACCGCCATGTCCACAGACACTCTCCCCGACGCCAGCATCCACGGCTTTGACGCGCGCGGGGTGGCGCGTCGCTTCCGCCACGCGGCCATCTTCGGCGCCCTCGATGCATTGCATCCCGGCGAAACCATGCGCTTCGTCAACGATCACCATCCGCTGCCCTTGATCGCCCAGCTGCGCGATCGCTTTGGCGACAGGCTGACGTTCACCTATCGACAGAGCGACCCGGACCTCACCGTCATCGACATCAGCGTCGGCGACCCGTCGGCCAAGGCACGCGACAAGCACGCGGATGGCGGATGTTGCGGCAGCTGCGGCTGAGATCCTGTTCGGGATGACCGCCTGATGGAAGCCAGGCGAGCTCCCGCGGCGCTTGCGAACGGCCGGGCCTCGGCGCGCGCGCTTCGTTCACGCGGGCATTCGCGCCTCCTGGCGATGCCATGGGACGATGGGAGTAAGCTCCACGGACCAGGAATCCGGCGGACGCCATGCCACAGCTCGGAAAACCTCCCTGCGAAGAAGGCGTCATCCTCGGCGGCGCCCCGGCGACACCCTGCACGACAAAGTCCAAGCATTGGACGCTGGTTGCCGCCACCCTCGGCTCCAGCCTCGCCTTCATCGACGGCACCGTGGTCAATGTCGCGCTTCCCGCGATCCAGCGGCAACTGGGTGCCACCACCTCCGATGCGCAATGGATCGTGGAATCCTATGCACTGTTCCTCGCTTCGCTGCTGCTGGTAGGCGGTGTCCTGGGAGACCGCTTCGGACGCAAGCGCATCTTCATGATCGGCACGGCGCTGTTCACCCTGGCCTCGATCGGGTGTTCGCTGTCGACGGCCATCGGTCCGCTGGTTGTCGCAAGAGCCGTCCAGGGCATCGGTGCGGCGCTGCTGGTGCCGGGCAGTCTTGCGTTGATCAGTGCGACCTATCCGCCATCGGAGCGCGGCGCCGCCATCGGCACGTGGTCGGCCTTCAGCGGCATCACCGCAGCGGTCGGGCCCGTCATCGGGGGTTTCCTCGTCGAACACTATTCGTGGACCTGGGCGTTCCTGGTCAATGCACCGGCGGGCGCCTTATTGCTGGCGCTGTGCGCGGCAAAAGTGCCCGAGAGCAAGGGGGACGTGAAGGCCGGCTCCATCGATGCGCTTGGCGCAGGCCTGGTGACGATCGGCCTGGCGGGGCTGGTGTTCGCCTTCATCGAGGCGCCGTCGCGTGGATGGGCGGCCACGCCGGTCTGGATGGCCATGCTCGTCGGCGTTGCCGCGTTGCTTCTCTTCGTTCGCGTGGAGTCGCGCGCCCTCTCGCCCATGCTGCCACTGGGGCTTTTTCGCGAGCGCAATTTCGCCGGCGCAAACGTGCTCACGTTGCTGCTGTATGCCGCGCTCGGCGGCAGCCTGTTCTTCGTGCCGTTGAACCTGATCCAGGTGCAGGGCTATGGCGCCACGGCCGCCGGCGCGGCCTTGTTGCCGTTCATCGCGATCATGTTCGCCATGTCGCGCTGGGCGGGCAGCCTGGTCGACCGCTTTGGCTCCAGGCTTCCGCTCACCGTGGGCCCATTGATCGCGGCACTGGGCTTCGCCCTGTTCGCGCTGCCTTCGGTCGAAGGTGGCTATTGGACGGCCTTCTTTCCGGCCATCTGCGTGCTTGGCCTGGGCATGAGCGTGACGGTGGCGCCGCTGACCACGACGGTCATGAACGCCGTGGGCAAGGAGCTGGCCGGCACCGCATCGGGCATCAACAACGCGGTATCGCGTACGGCCGCCCTGCTGGCGATCGCATTGTTCGGGCTTGTCCTGACGCTGTCGTTCAACGCCACGCTGGACCGCGAACTCGCAGGCCTGCACGCGCCGGGCGGACTCGTTTCCGCCGTCCTGGAGCAACGCCAGAAGCTCGCTGGCATCGTGCTTCCGGACGGCTATGCATCAGCCGCCGTGGCAGCCATGAAGCATGCGGTGAAGGTGTCGTTCGTGTCCGGCTTCCGCTGGGTGATGCTGATTTCCGCGGCGTTGGCGGTGCTGAGCTCTGTCAGCGCGGCGATCCTGATCCAGGGAAAGCCGGCCAACGAGAAAAGGTAAGCGGCGCGCTGGATCGCCCGGCATGCATCGATACGCGCCTCAAGCGGACGCGGCCGCGCCGCTCGCCCCCTTTCGTTGCGCGCAGGCGCCATGCCTGGGATCATGGAAGATTGCTCTTTCGCGCACGGCCTCTCCATGCACATCGGTATCGACTTCGGCACCAGCTATTCGGCGGCGGCGGCCATCCTGGATGGCGAGCTGACCCTGGTCCGCTTCGGGGACGCGGAGCAGTTCCGCACGGCCGTGTACTTCCCGGAACTGGTGCCCGACCCGAACGATTTCGAGCTGACGCCCGAACTGGAGGCGCAACTGGAAGCGCATATCCGTTCGGCCCGCAACGACCTGCGCCAGCAGGCGGCACGCGGCCAGGCGCCGGCGGCGCGGACGGAAGACGACCTGCGCCGCGACGCGTTGCGCGTGGTGCGGCGCCAGTGGATGGAAGAACAGGCGCGTGCCGCCACCGCATCCGTCGCCAGTTTCCAGCATGCCCTGTTCGGCGAAGAAGCGGTGGAAGGCTATCTGGAGAGCGGTGGCGGCAACCTGATCGAGTCGCCCAAGTCGATGTTCGGCTATCGGCTGGACCCGCAGGTGCGCAAGGTGATCGTGCACATCGCCACGCACATCCTCGAACACATCCGTCTTACCGCGAGCCGTCAATTCGGCCAACCGGTGCGCGGTGCCGTGATCGGCCGTCCCGTGGAATTCCGCAGCTCGATGGGCGCCGCCGGATCGGCACAGGCCATCGACATCCTGCGCGAAGCGGCCGCCACGGCGGGCTTCGACGAGGTGCACTTCCTCGAAGAACCCGCCGCGGCCGCGATGCACTACCACAAGAGCCTCGCCGACAGGCAGCATGCGCTGATCGTCGACATTGGCGGCGGCACCACCGATGTCACGCATGCGGAGCTGGGTGGCGCGGCTTCGCCGCTCATCGCGCGCAACTGGGGCCTGCCCAAGGGCGGCACCGATCTCGATGTGGGCGTGAGCCTGCACAGCTTCATGCCGCTCATGGGCAAGGACATCGTGCGCGTACCGCAGCACCAGTTCGTGGAAGCGGCGAGCGTGCACAACCTGCCCAAGCAACGGGAGTTCCGCAAACAGAACTATCGCCTCGTCGCCGCGCCTTACGGCCCGCGCCTGCGCGCACTGCAGGAGCCCGGCGCCACCACGCGACTCAACCAGGCCGCCGAGCGCACCAAGATCACGCTGAGCGCCGAAGCGACCTATCGGGCCCAGCTCGGCTTCATCGAGCACGGCCTCGCCGTGGATGCCAGCCGCAGCGACCTCGACAAGGCCATCGAACCCTTTCTCATCCAGCTGGAGCGCACGCTGGCGACGGTTCGCGGCGACCTGCCCGCCCTGCCCGCCAGCGTGTTCCTCACCGGCGGCACCTCGCGCTCACCGCAGGTCAAGGCCAGGGTCGCCGCGTGCTTCCCGGAGATTCCGCTGGTGCACGGCGACCCTTCGCTGGGCGTGGTGTCCGGGCTCGCGGTGGCCGCCAGTGACGTGGGGCTTCACGCAGCGGCGTAACCGTGCGCCCGGCCCGTGGCAATCGTCAAAGCGTTCACCCTCATCGATCGGCCAAGGCGGCCCTGAATTGCGCGGCCGCCGATGCCAGACCCGCGGCGCCCACGTCGAACACCCAGCGGCGCAACGAAGGCGGCGGGGCCAAACCGTGCGCCGCGATGCTCACCTGGACATCGATGGCGCCGATGGCAGCCTTCATCATCGCTGACGCCACCCCCGCGGTTGCCTCGGGCTCCCATCCCGAGTCGAGAAGGCTCGGGGCAAAGGCGGCACTGGTCACGCCTAGTTGCACGGCCGTGCCGATGGCGACCTTGACCGCCTGGGCCGTCACTGCAGGCGTCCATCGAGATGGTTCGCCCACGCCGACCACCATCACGGCCCGTGCAGCCACCGTTTCCGGCGGAAGGCTGATGAGCAGGGTTTCCCCGGCCTCGCCCAGAAACACACCTTCATCGCGCAGGCGCACCAGCTTGCCCGAGAGCGCGCGATCCAGGTGAAGCAGCCCACCTCTCAAGCCACCTTCCAACTCGCGGGTGAACATGCAGGCGACGGAGAGATCCACATCGGCCGCCGCGCCATCCCAGGCCGCGATGTCGAGCGATACGCCCTGCCGGCTCCCGAGCACGTGCGGTTCGGACACGCGAGGCGGGATGTCCATCAAGGCTTGACCATGTCGCGCGCATAGGCGAGCCCGATGCCGTAGCCGCCGCTGAACTCCTCGACAATGGCGCGGGCGCCATCGTAGGTGTCATGCCGAGTCCAGTCGCGCTGCCACTCCAGTAGCACCTGGATCCAGCTCGTCATGTGGACGCCAGCTGCCTGCATCCTGAGCAATGCGAGTTCATGGCTCTGCGGCGTGAGCCCACCGCATGCATCGCCGACCACGAACACCTCGTAGCCGTCATGGGCGGCGGACAGCGCAAGAAAGCTCACGCAGGCCTCGGTGAGCATGCCCGACACCAACAGCTTCTTGCGGCCGGTGCGATGGATCGCCTCGCGAACGGCATCGTCTTCCCAGGCATTCATGTTGCGACGCTCGATGGCGGCCACGTCCGGCATGGCGCGCTGCAACGTTGGCATCATCGGTCCGCTGTAGACCTTGCTGGCCGAGGTGGACGCCACGATGGGCACGGCGAACACCTTGGCCGTCCTGGCCAGGGCAACGGAATGGTTGAGCAGCACCTGGCGATCGGTCGAGCCGACGCCAAAGGCCAGGCCAGCCTGCTGATCGACGAAGACCAGGGCGCAATCGCCGGGAACAAGTAGCGGGAGATTCATGGGCATGCTCCGTTGAGAGGCAGGGGCCGGAAGCGGCGGCGGTTCCATCGACCGCACGGGCAAGACCGGGCGACCCCCAGGCATCCGGAACCACGCGTTTGGCCGCTTGAGCCACCCTTGCGTTTACGCCATGTGGCGCGACGACGATGCATCCGCCGGACCGGCAGGGTCAGTCTCGCTGCCCGACCACGTTTCGCACATACCCTTTCAGGTAACGCAGCCAAGGAGATTCGATTTTGATGCCTTCATCCGGCATGGCTGCGGCCATCCGGTCATCTTCGGCCGTTGCCAACCGAAACATGCGCAGCGCGAAGCAGGCGACAAAACCCGACGCCGTCGCGACGGCCGGCAAACAACCGGGACGACGGCCAACCACGATCACCGCCGCACCAGCCAGCGCCGCGCCCGCATGGATGTCCGCGACCAGCAGCATCGGCACGTGTGCAAGCAAACGGGCTAGCTGCCGTTGGGATACTTCTCCAGCAGCGCCTTGAAGCGCGGATCATCGCGCAGCGGATCCCAGATCGGATCGAGCCTGAGCAACGCGCCCGAAAGAATCATGCCCGTGGGCATGGACAGCACGCGATCGATCAGGGCGATGGCCTTGTCCGGCTGGCCTAGCCGCACGTACAACTGGGCCTGGTGCGCGAGCATGTCCGCGCCGGTAAGCGCATCCTCGGCGAGCGGCATCAGGGCGACGGCGCGCTCGCCTTCCGCGACGGCCTCCGTCTTTTTTCCGAGCCCGGCATAGGCAAACGCCAGGGCGAGATGCAGGTCCGCATCGTCCGGTCGATCGACCAGCGACGCACGAGAGCGCTCCACGACATCCGCATAGGCCGCGGCGGCCTTGGCCGTGTCTCCCGCCCCCTCCAAAGCCCATGCCAGGAAGAGTCGCCGGGGCAAGGCGATGTTGTCCGGGTCGGACCAATACTCCGCCTTGTCCGCCTCGACGACCTTGACGGCACCGGCGTAATCGCGCGCCAGCGAGCGATCGAAATACATGCCTTCGATATTGCCCGCGTAGGCATCGCTGCCCGGCGCAAGCCCCGCAAGCGCGGTGCGCATCGGCTCCACATTGCCCTTCCACATCAGCTCGTTGAACACCTGCGCCATGCGTTCGCCGGCGGGGTTCCGGCTCACCGCGAGCGCCGCCGCGAATGCCTTGTCGGCCTCGGCGTAGCGACGCATGCTCTGATAGGTCACGCCGAGCTGGTTGAACGCAAACTCGCTGTGCGGATCGAGCACGGTGGCCGCGTGGAACAGCCCCACCGCCTCATCCCAGCGCCCCTGGCGCCGCGCGATCGCGGCGATAAGGAGTTCGACCGTGGCGCTGTTGGGCAAGGCCTGCCGCGCCAGCGCCAGCTGGGTGGTGGCGTGGGCGTAGTCACGGTGGCCCCAGTAGTAGTACAGGCCCAGCGCGTAGTGCCCCTGGCCCAGGCCGGGCTGCAGCGCCAGGGCGCGATCGGCGGCGGCCTTCGCTTCGGCCAGTCGCGCATTCGTGCGATCGGGGGCGAAGAAATACATCTGCATGTGGGCGCGCGCCAGCGCCGCATGGGCAAGCGCGAAGCTGGGGTCACGGGTCAACGCCTGCTGATACAGCGATATCGCCGCCGGCAACTCGGACGGCGACAGCACCGTGTCATCGTAGGCCCGGTTGGCGTGCGCACTGGCTTGCAGGTACAGATCGTAGGCCTCGGCGTTCGAGGTCGGCATGCGGTCGATGCGAGCGGTCTCGGCGGACGTCAACTGCACTTTCAACGCCTCCGCCACGTTCTGCGCGACCTCGCCTTCCACGTTGAAGACGTTGTCGAGCGTGCGTGTATACGCCTTGGCCCAGAGGTGGCTGCCGCTGTTCGCGTCGATCAGCTGCACGTTGATCAGCACCTGGTTGCCGGCCTTCTGCACCGTGCCCTCCAGCAACGTCGCCACGCCCAGTTGCCGCGCGATGCTCTTCACGTCACCCGGATGGCTGGGGTATTTCTCCGTCGAGGTGCGGGAGATGACCTTGAGCCCACCGATGCCCACCAGCTGCGTCAGGATCATGTCCTGCATGCCGCTGGCGAAATACGCGTTGCCGCCATCCGTACTGAGGTTTTCGAAAGGCAGCACGGCGATGGACTTGCGATCGATGGCCTGTGCGTCCGCGGAGGGGTGCGAGAAGGGATACCGACCGAGCAGCACGGCGACGACCACGAGCAGGCCAACGATGACCGCAACCAGCCAGCCATGGGCGCGACGCGCCTTGCCGGTCTCCAACGGCAGGGCCGGACTCGCCACCGCCGGGGCCGGCGGCTCCGCGACATCGATGGGAAGCACCGGTTCGAACACGGGTTCCGTGGTCGCCAATGGCCTCTCCTCCACCAGCTCCTCGCGCGACGCGGCGGATCGCACGTCGGCATCGAGGCGAAAACCAACGCCATGCACGGTGTGCAGATAGCGGCATTCTTCCGCGCTCTCACCGAGCGCGTGGCGCAGCAACGCGACCACTCGACTGAGCGAGCCAGGCGTGACGTGATGATGCCCCCATACTTCGTCGAGGATCTCGTCGCGGCTCAACACGCGACCAGGCTCACGCGCCAACAGCACCAGCACGGAAAACGCCTTGCGCTCGAGCCCGACCTCCTCGCCGTCGACAAACAGGCGATGACCCAAGGTGTCGATCTCGACCGTGCCGAACGCAATCCACGCAGCAGAGGCTGTCTCTGCGTTCATCTGCTCGACCTCCGTTGCCGCGGCGGGCGCCGGCCAGCTTACACCAAACCCGTCGCAGACCCGGGTGGCCAAGGTGTGTATTTCGTTATCGACCCCGCACGCGTCGAATCGGGGAGTCCTATTCGTCACCCCCGGGGGTAGCCGCATTGTCGCCTTGATACCCCTGAACATGGTCGACGGGCCACGATCGACACGGCTTTCCGGCCACATCCTCAAGGCCGAGGCGGAAAAGAAAGATCGTTGGCGTCCATGGCAACGTCAGTCTGGTGCAGGCCTTGTGGGTAGCGCGACTTGAGGTTCGTCCCGTGCCCGGCAACAGCAGGCCGTGGACGCCGCCCACTGTCCCGCCAGGGAGACCCGATCCAGCTCGACCTGAAGTCGGCCCGGACCTCACCGGGCGGCCTGCCATGCCTGGTATGCCGGCCGCACGCCTTGCCCGCTTTTAGCCATCCATGCGTCCATCGCATGCTGGCCTCGAAAGGTGCGCGCGAGGGACAGACGCGTCAAAGCGTATTGGCCGGGAATGTCGCGAGGCTAGTGGCGACTGCAACAGGAACGCTGCTGCTGAACCGGCGGACAGGGAACCGTTCCGTACGAGCAGAACACACAACAGTCACCGGGCTTGGGCCGCAACAGGGCTCCGCACGCCACGCAGTCATGGAAGAAGACGCAGGCATTCGTCGGCATCGTCTCGGTCGACCGGTGGCCGCACTCGGGGCAGGTCAGCGTGCTTTCCAGCAGGGGCGTTTTTGCAGGAGTGTTCACGGCGACATTCTCCCTCGGGTAGTGCGCCATCTCCAGCCTTGCGGCGGCACTCACGCCAGCGGCGCCTGCCCGGTCCGCATGGGAACACGAAGATCGCCGGAAGGGCCGTCATCGCGGTAGCGTTCCCCGTAATGCTTCGGCGACTCGCCGACAATCCGTTTGAACGCGTGGCTGAAGGCGCTTTCCGATGCATAGCCAAGCGTTCGGGCCAGTTCGCCCACCGTCGCTTCACCGCGTCGCAATGCACGCTCGGCCAGATGCATGCGCCATCGGGCCAGGTAGGCCAGCGGCGACTCGCCGGCAACGGCCTTGAAGTGCGTGGCGAATCCCGTCCGGGACATGGCGGCGGACCGGGCCAGTTCCTCCAATCGCCACGCGCGTGCCGGTTCGCCATGCATCAGGCGCAGCACGGGCGCCACCCGGGCATCGGTCGCCGCTCGCAGCCAGCTGGCTTTCAATACCGCGCCGCTGGCGAGGTGCGCACGCAAGGCCTGCACGAACAGCAGCAGCCCCAGCTGCGACGTTGCCAAGGCGGCTCCGGGCAATCCTTCGCGCTCTTTGACGAGGTGCTGAAGTATCCATTGCAACGCACGCGCCTCGGACGATTCGCCATGCACATGAATGAACGGCGGCAGCACATCCATGAGCAAGGGGCTGTACGAGGTGTTGGGGCTGAAGTGCCCGCCAACCTGCATGACTTCATGATCCGAGCTGGACGCAGCACCCACCGACGCGAAGGCATCCTTGCGGCCGGCGAATATTCCGCTTGCCTCGACGCCGATCGCATCCGGCGCGCTGGCCAAGGTGAACCCGCGGGCGGCAGCGAGAAGGATGACGTCTCCCGGCCCCAGCCGCACCGGCGGCGAACCATCGTCGAAACGTATCCAGCCCTGCCCGCGCACCACGCCGAAAAACTTGACCTTGTCGGGCGGCGGGAAATGGATGGCCCATTCGCCCGAGGCATAGAACCCGCCCGCCACGACCGAATGCACTTCGGCCAGGCGCAGCACGTCAGAGAGCGGATCGTCGATCATGTTTGAACGATTGGGCATGTCATGCGCACTTTCAAGCATTCATCGTACGCATCCGCTTGCCTAAGATGGCCACACCCCTGCCCCAGGAATGCTTTCCATGCCCCATGTCCAGTCCCCGCTTCACTCCGGCTTCGGCGCCGCCTCCACCGCTCATGACGTCATTGCCGGCGTCGATCTCTCCGGCAAGACCGCCATCGTGACGGGCGGCTATTCAGGCATCGGCGTGGAGACAACCCGTGCGCTGCTTGGCGCCGGCGCACGCGTCATCGTCCCCGTGCGCGACATGGCCAAGGCCGCGGCCAACCTCGATGGCATGGACGCCGAACTCGTCGACATGGACCTCGCCGACCCGGCCTCCATCGATCGCATGGCATCCGACTTCCTTGCGTCGGGCGACGCGCTACACCTGCTGATCAACAGCGCCGGCATCATGGCCTGTCCACTCACGCGCGACGCCCGTGGTTTCGAGTTGCAGTTTGCGACCAATCACCTGGGACATTTCCAGCTCGCCGCCCGCCTCTGGCCGGCGCTCAAGCGCGCCCAGGGTGCTCGGGTCGTGTCGCTGTCTTCCCTGGGTCATCGCTACGCGGCGGTCGATTTCGATGACTGGAATTTCGAACGGCGCGAGTACGATCGCTGGGTGGCTTACGGCCAGTCCAAGACCGCCAACGCGCTCTTTGCCCTGGCGCTGGACGAGCTGGGTGCATCGCATGGCGTGCATGCCTATTCCGTCCACCCGGGGCGCATCATCACCGACCTGGCGCGGCACATGAGTCGCGAAGAGTTGCAGCGGATAGGAGGCATCGACGATCAGGGGCGCCCCATCACCGACCTCAGCCGTGGCATGAAAAACACCGAGCAAGGCGCAGCCACCTCGATCTGGGCGGCGACGAGCCCCCTGCTGAATGACGTGGGCGGCGTTTACTGCGAAGACTGCGATGTTGCCGCCCTGGCGCCTGACGAAGAGGTCGCCGCCGCGGGTTCGGGCACGCTTTCGTCCGGCGTCCGCGGCTGGGCTACCGACCCTGTCGCGGCCCGCAAGCTGTGGGCATTGAGCGAACAACTGACGGGCGTCTCGCTCGGCTGACAGTCAACGGCCACGCAGCAGTTTGTGCATGCGTCACGAGCGAAAGCCGCCGGCCAGCCCCGCCACCGGGGAGAGGTGCCCACAACGCGTGATGCCGCCTCTCCCCTGCAGCAGGGACCTCATACCTCCAGCCTGTCATCCGGACGTGCAACCAGGGTGTACAACACGGGCATGAGAAACACGCTGATCAACAGCCGCGTGAAGAGGCCACTGACAATCACCAGCGCGAACGGCTTCTGGGTATCCGTGCCGACGCCGGTGGCCAGCGCCGCGGGCAGCAGGCCCAGCGCGGCGACCAGGGCGGTCATCATGATCGGTCGCAGGCGCAGGATGGCGCCCTCCCGAATGGCTTCCGCAAGACCGGTGCCGCCACGTCGTAGCTCGTTGACGTAGGAAATGTAGACCACGGCCGTCTGCACCGACACGCCGAACAAGGCCAGGAAGCCGATGCCCGAAGATACCGAGAACGGCGTGCCGGTGATCCACAGCGCCACGATGCCACCCACCGGGGCGGACAGCAGCACGCCGAGCACCGTGATGAAGGGGAACTTGAAATTGCTGTACAGCGTGAACAGGAGCAGGAAGATCAACGCCAGCGTCAGCGGAAGGATGACGTTCAACTGCGCACGCGATGCCGTGTACTCGGTGTATTCGCCGCCCCAGTCCAGGCGGTAGCCCTGCGGCAGCTTGACCTTGTCGTTGACCTGCCTGATGGCATCTTCCACCGCACCGGCCAGGTCGCGCCCCTCCACGGAAAACTGCACGCCGATGTAGCGCGAGTTGTTCTCACGATAGATGAAAGACGCGCCGTTGATCTCGTGGATATCGGCAAACTCCTCGAGCGCGATCTGCTGTCCACCCGGCGTGGTCACCAGGATGTTCCTGATCTCTTCCGGGTTGTTGCGGTACTGCTCCTCGAGCCTGACGACGAGATCGAACTGCTTTTCGCCCTGCACCACCTGCGTGGCCACGTCGCCACCGATGGCCGTCTGGATGACGCCATTGATATCGGAAACGTTCAAGCCATAACGGGCGATCTTGGCGCGATCGATCCTGATGCTCAGGCTGGGCTGCCCAAGCTCCTGCACCAGGGTCACGTCGCGGATGCCACGCACGTTCTCCAGCACCTTCTTGATGCTCTTTCCCTTCTTTTCCAGCGTGTTCAGGTCGGAGCCGAAAACCTTGACGGCCAGCGCGCTCTTCAGGCCGGTTTCCGCCTCGTCCACCGCATCCTCGGCGGGCTGGGTATAGTTGAAGGTGATGCCCGGGAACGCCATCAGCTTCTGGTTGATGGCCTTGATCAAGGCGCCCTTGTCGCGATACGCACCATGCCATTGCGAGTACGGCTTGAGGCCCACGTAGAACTCGACGTTGAAGAAGCCCGTGGAATCCGTGCCGTCGTCGGGCCGCCCCAGCTCCGAGGCCACCGTGGTCACCTCGGGAAAGGCGCGCAGCACCTCGCGCACCTTGGGCGTGATCTTCGACGCCTCCTCGAACGATATGGTGTAGGGCATGGTGGCACGCACCCACAACGCGCCCTCGTCCAACTGGGGCATGAACTCGGCGCCGATGCGCGGTATGAGCAGCAACGACAGGGCCAGCACCACGGAGGAGACGGCCGCCGTCATCCACGGGCGCGCGAGGCAGGCATCGAGGCCCTTGGCGTAAACCGACTTGATCGATTCGAAGATGCGGTTGCGCCGCTCCTGCACGCCCTTGCGCATGAACACGGCACAAAGCACCGGCAGCAGGGTCAGCGTGATCACCAGCGAACCGACCAGGGCAAAGATCATGGTGTCGGCCATCGGCTTGAACAGCGTGCCCGACGGACCGGACAGCACATAGATCGGCAGGAAGCTGACCACGATCACCGCGACGGCATAGAACAGCGGCCGGTCCACCTCGGCCGCCGCGTCACGGATGACTTCCCTGACATGGATGGGCGAACCCCGGCGATCGGCCATCTGCCGGAAGATGTTCTCGACCATGACCACGGCGGCATCCACGAGAATGCCGAAGTCGATCGCGCCGATCGACAACAGGTTGGCCGAGGCGCCCTGCAGGTCCAGGCAGATGAAGGCGAACATCAGCGCCAGCGGAATGGTGGTGGCGACGATCAGGCCCGCGCGAAAGTCGTAGAGAAAGAAGATCAGGACCACCACGACCAGCAACATGCCGCGAAGCAGGTTGTCTTCGACGACCTTGGTGGTCAGCGTGACCAGGTCGGTGCGATCGTAGAACGGCACGACCTTGACGTCCTTGGGAAGAATCTCGTCGTTGAGCTCCCGGGTTTTCGCTTCCACCCGCTTCAGGACGTCCTGGGTCTTCTCGCCCGCCCGCAACAGGATCACGCCTTCCACGGCGTCGTCCTGCTTTTCATAGCCGAACTCGCCCAGGCGGGGCGCAATGCCGATGACGACGCGGCCCAGGTCTTTCACCAGCACGGGAACGCCGTCGTGCACGGCAACCACCACGTTGCCGATGTCTTCCAGCGTCTCCACGCGCCCGGCCCCACGCACGTAGTAGAACTGCCCGCCCTGCGAATAGAAGC
The DNA here is from genome assembly GCF_016586165.1 of Dyella sp. EPa41. Classification (GTDB taxonomy): domain Bacteria; phylum Pseudomonadota; class Gammaproteobacteria; order Xanthomonadales; family Rhodanobacteraceae; genus Dyella. The sequence goes on from NZ_BCPR01000028.1 coordinate 29,377, forward strand.
CTCCGCCGGCGTTGGCGTTGTTGGCGCCGAGCGCCGCTTCCACTTGTACCGCCGACAGTCCGAGCGAGGCGATCTTGGTCTGGTCGAGCAGCACCTGGTATTGCATGGTGCCGCCACCGAACCCGGAATCGTCCGCCACGCCAGGCACGGCCCTGTACTGGGGCTCCACCGTCCAGTCCTCGATCGTCTTGAGGTCCATCGGCGAGCGGTCCGTGCTCTGCAGGACATAGCGATAGATCAGGCCCGACGGTGCGGACTGCGGCGACACCGACGGCGTAACGCCAGTCGGCAGGCTCAGGTCGCCCAGCCGGTTGAACACCTCTTGCCGGGCGAAGTTGTAGTCCGTGCCGGTCTGGTACGTGAGAACGACGTCGGACAATCCGTAAAGCGAAATGGAGCGCATCGCGGTGGTCTTGGGCACGCCGTTCATGCCCAGCTCCACCGGCACGGTAATCAGCCGCTCCACTTCCTCGGCGGCATGTCCGGGCCACTGCGTGATGATTTCCACGATGGGAGGCGAGAGATCCGGATAGGCGTCCACCGGCAAGCGCCGCAACGAGTGCGCGCCGGCACCGATCAACAGCATGGTCATGAGCAGCACGAGGAAAGGCTGGCCCAATGACGCGGACACGACGCGGTTCATGATCGACGCCGTGCGCGACGGCGAGACGGAGGGAGGGAACTGCTCGCTCATTGGTTTTGCATGAACTGGACGAAGATGCCGCCATCAACCACGACCTGTTCGCCAGGCTGCAGGCCGGCGGGGATGTCGAATTGGTCGCCGACGCGATGACCCACGGTCACCGGGCGTCGCGCAAAGCTTCCGTCGTGCTGCACGACATAGACAAAGGGCAGGTTCTCGTCGTCGCGGAGCAGCGCCGACACCGGCACCAGGAGTCCCTTGGATGCCTCGCGCGATTGAATCCTCACGCTGACGTACGCCTGCTTCTTCAACAGGCCTTGCGGGTTGTCCACGACGACGCGTGCCGGCACCAGCCGGGTATCGGGATTGACCAGGGCGGAAAGCTTGGTGACCGTGCCGGCAAGGCGTTGGGACTCGACGCCCGTCATGACCTCGGCGGAGTCGCCCGGCTTCACCGATGCCAGGTCGGAGTCCGCAATCTGCGCCATCACCCAGACGTGTGACAGGTCCGCCACGGTAAAACAAGGCGTGCTGCCCGCCTGGAGCAACTGCCCGGGCGTGATCTGCCGATCCACCACGGTGCCGGCGGTGGGTGAACGGATGACGCCACTGATGGGCGCGATGGGCCTGCCCTGCTCGATGGCCTTGATGACCTTCGGATCGACATTCAACGAGACCAGCGTTTTCAGCGCGGCGTCGACATCGGCATCCGCATTGGCGGCATCGGCCTGCGCCTGGTCCTCCTCGCGCCTGGCCACGCCTTGATGCTCGACCAGGTCTTTTTCCAGGTCGGCAAGCCGACGGGCGGTATGCGCCGTGGTCAACGCCTTGCGATAGGTGGTGACTGCCGTGGCGTAATCGGGCGAGTCCACCAGGGCGAGCGCATCGCCTTGCTTGACATGGTCGCCGATGTCGACCAATAGCCGGGAAACCGGACCGGACATCGGCGCCAGCACGGCAGTCGCCTGATCGTTGTTGAAGTCGACGGAACCCGTCGCCTCTACCGTCCGGTGATAAGTGGCGTAGGCGACCGTATAGACGTGGATATGCTTGCGCTGGTCCGGCGTCAGCGTCACGTTGGCCGGCGTTACCGAAGCCGCCGGCGCATCCTGCCCCGTCTTGCCCGAACAACCGGCCATGCCCCATGCCGCCACCAGCAGGGTCGCCATGAGAAAGCCCTGCATACCTGGTTGCCTGCACCGCTTCCGCAGCGCTCCATCCAACGCACTATTTTTCATTTTTATCCTGGGCTAGATCTGCGCGATTCCACCATCCGCCACCCAGCGCCTGGAACAGCGCCGCCGTGTCGGCATAGCGGCTGGCCTGGGCCAGCACCAGATTGATTCGCGCCTGCTGATAGGACTGCTCCGCACTCAGCAACGACAGATAGCTGGCGTAGCCGGACTGCCACTGTCGTTGCGACAAATCCAATGTGCGCTTGGCGGCTTCGACGGCGGTCGCCGCGGCCTTGAGGCCCGCTGCATCCTGGTCCAGCGCCACCAGCGAGTCGGCCACGTTCTGAAAGGCACCCATCACCGTGCTGCGGTACTGCTCCGCCGCTTCCACATAGGCCGCCTTCGCGGCACGTTCCTGGTGCATCAACGTGCCGCCCTGGAAGATCGGCGCGGTGAGGTCGGCCCCGATGCCCCAGAAGCCCGTGCCCGACTTGAACAGCTGGTCCATGGCCAACGCCGTGCTGCCCGTGTTGGCACTCAGCACGATATTGGGCAGGCGGTTGGCGACGGCGACGCCGATCTGCGCACTGGCCGCATGCATGTTGGCCTCGGCCTGCAGCACGTCGGGGCGCTGCGCCACCAGCGCTGATGGGAGGCTTACCGGAAGCTCCCGCGGCAACTGTAGCGTTGCCAGGTCGAACGATGGCTCCGGCGCCTCGCTCGGGTACCGCCCGACCAGCACGGCAAGCAGATCGCGTTGCTGCGCCAACTGCTTGAGCAACGGCGGCAGTGTCGCGCTGGTCTGGGCAAGCTGCGATTCCTGCGCCGCCAGGTCGAGCCCGCTGGCATAACCCTTGGCGGCTTGCTCGCGCAGGATCTGCACCATGTGCGTGTTGATGTCGACCAGCTCGCGCGTCGCATCCACCTGCGCCTGCAGGGAAGCCAGCTGCACGGCAGCGGCCACCACGTTGGTGCTCAAGGTGACTTGCGTTGCGATCATTTGGAACCGCACGGCCTGTTCCTGCGCTTTTGCCGACTCCACCGTCCGGCGGTTCAGGCCGAAGATGTCGGGCGCATAAGAGACGCTGACCTGCGGAGTGAACAGGTTGTACAGAAAGGCGCTGGAATTGGGCGTCGGCGAGATCGCCTCGGATTGCTTCTGGCGGCTGGCGGAAAAACTGGCCACCACGCTCGGGTAATAGCTGCCGCGTTGTGCCAGCGCATTTTCCCTTGCCACCGACAAGGCGGCCTGCGCGGCCTTGAGGTCATGGTTGTTGGCAAGCGACTGCTCGATCAGGTCATTGAGCGGCCGCGAGTGAAACAGTGTCCACCAATCCCCGGGGATGTCGCCGCCTGGCGCGAAGTGCTGCGCATCGCCACCCGATACGTTCTCCGTCGCCACCGTGGTGCTCGCCGGATGCGCGACATAGCCGCTGACATCGGGCGCGGCGGGACGCTTGAAGTCGGGGCCTACGGCGCAACCGGCCAACAGCGACGAGGCAAGGATCGCGACTAGGCAGCATCGACCACGAGCCAACCGCCCATACGCGTACCACGAAACAGACATGACCAGAACGCCTCTCCACCGAACCTGATCCCGAGTGGCGCTGGCGTGGCGCTCCATCTTCGCGCCCGGTCCCACTCTCCCCGCGGACATATAACACAGGCGTGACAATCCTCCTCAACGCTTCCGGCGAAAGTTCTCGCGACCGGCTCGCGCCTGCGACACGCCCTTCATCCGTCCAGGGAGTCATCCGCGGCACGACGGCAGGTTTCGCCACCACCTCGGCATGGCAAGCCGCGGCGGCAGGGGCCGCGTCAGGCGTTACTGCTGAGTGCGCACATTGTCGAGAAACCGTACGCCCGTCGCAGAGAGATTGTAGATGCGGGTTTCCAGGTAGCTCGAATGTTTCTCTTCGATATCGATGACGGCGTCGGCGCCGGAGAGGCATGCCTGTCTTTTCAGCTCGCCGCGCGCCGAGTAAAAATCGGAATCCACGAAGAAGGTCTTTTCCAGATGGACGTTCAAGCGTGATATGGCGGCGTATGGCCGGTCGGGCGAGCCGTCCTTGAAGACCACGACATCGCAATGCCCGGATCGCGCGGGATAGCGTTCGCCCAACGGTCGATAGTTGCCCGTGGTCGCCGCGCAGCCGCACAGGCCAAGAGCGAGGAAGACCAGACCCCGTGCCTGTTTCATGATCTCCCCCGCGCCACGGGTCAACTGAAGTTACTGGTGCGCGCCGATGCTCTTGTCCATCTCGGCGATGATTTCCTTGTCCCAGTTCTTCTGGCCGGCCATGCCCGCAAACGACTTGGCCGTGCTGACCTTGACCGCGGTCTTGTCGCTGGACAGCGATGCCAGCCAGACGCCGGCAGATTCGCCACCCGACCCGACGACCAGCCCCATCTTGTGCGGCCGGGCCCCCTCGACATACTCCGCGTCGGACTTGCTGATGACAAAGCCGTTGGCCTGCAAGGCGTCGACAGCCGCCTTCTGGACCGTCGCCTCCGGCTTGTTGAAGACGACGCTGGGCACGCCGTCCCCCGGCCGGGTGGGCGTCGCCGAACAACCGGCAAGGATCAGCATGCAACCGGCGATCGCGAACTTTGCTGCCGTACTCTTCATCACGAACGACTCCCCTGTCTTGAGTTGACGAGACTGCCCGGTACTCCAACCCTCACGCACGCATGCGCGACTCACTTGCTGGAAGCCGCATTGGCCTCCGAAACCAGCGCCGCCACGGCGCTCTCGTTCATGGCATTGAGCTCCTGGTACGCCGCGTCGGTGACCCGCTTGTCGCCCTGGCCCTCGCCATGCAGGCTGTAGCCATCCTCGTCGGCGATGAACGAAAAGTGGAAGCGCACCGCCTTGTTCGAAGGTGCCGATACGATGCGGACAGACTTGCTGTCCTCGCAGCCATAGACGAGCCACGCCGATTTTCCGAACTGCTTGGGCACCGGCCCGATGTTGCATTTCATCTTCGATTCGGTGGCGCAAGCGCTACCCGCGAAGACGCCGATGGAAGCAAGCAGAAGGCCGCCATACGCCAGGCGGCGAACAAGTACGTTCATGGTTCCCCTTGAAATGTCGTGTCCGGATACCCGCTTCGCATCGGAAGCGCCGATCCGGCTGCCTTGGACAAAGGATCGATGGCTTTCAGGATCGGAGGCTGCGGCAAGCCCGACGACATGCGCGACCGTGGCGCGGGCCGTGCTCGCCATCGACACGGGGCATCCCGCGCGTCTTTGGCGCCAGACCCCGTGGCCTTCCCAATACCGAAGCTTGCATGCGTCCCCCCGGACCATCCGCGCGTTGCGCGCGGCGCCGACACTTCTATCCGGGGCGCAGGAGGCTGTCAATGCAAGCGCCGGCGACGCAAGTTCTTGCGCATCGATCGATGCGCGGCCATGGCGATCGCGTGTGCCGCCGACCTGGCCGCGCCAACATCACGTTGCGGCTGGCAAGCCCGGCGCCGGCCGCACGATACGAACGACAGGGCTAGCTATTCCGCCTCGACCTTGAGCAGCCGGGCACGACTCACATTGCCGCGTGCGAGGGCGTGGAATTTCCAGGTCTGCCCTGGCTTGAGGTTGTGCACCTGGTCGCTGGCGCGGCCGATCGCACGCCCCTTGGCGTCATACAGGCGAAAACTGACCTTGGCGGTATGCACGCGCACACGGCCCGTGTTGGACAGCGTGCCCACCACCTTGTTGCGTCCGGGCTTTACGTCGCGCTCGACGCGGTACGGCCCGACATGCACGGCATGCGTCAGTGATTTGCCGGCCCATGCGGCGGGTGATGCGAGGCCGCACGCGAGCGCGGCAAACAGAAGGATGTTGCGGAGATTCATCGAGTGATTCGCGAGGCAGCGGTTTTCAGGGCCGGCAAGCTTAACCGGGTTCGCGGCACTCTCGCCCAGCGGTGTCTCAATTCCTGGGATCGGACCCGCCATGCGAGGGCCCCGGCCCGGCCGCGGTCGCGATCACGCCTGCACCGCGTCCATGGCGCTGCATCGAAGCCCGCGATTCACGGGCGACCGCGAGCCAACACAGCCGCGAGTGCGCCTCACCCGATCAGCCTGCCATCACCCGCTTCAACGCCACCTGCTTCGTCTTCAGCAGAAACAGCTCGAAGAACGCCGCATGCATCGCGCGATCGCCAGCTTCCCAGCGTTGCCATGTACGCAGGTCCACATGAACCGTCGCAGCGGCCTCGGCTTGCGAAAGGCGCGCCGCTGCCCGGGCCTTGGCGATCCGAACGGCGCCCGGCGTCAAAACGCGGCCTTGAACAAGGCGAGAATCACCGCCGACGCATGTTGCGTGTGCGGCAGGACCTCTGCGTCCTTGCCTTGCAAATGGGAGAGCGATTCGCTGATGAAACGCAGGTTCGTCAGGGCGGATATCACGGAGTCGAAGAGCTCGCGCGAGATCGTCACGTGGGTGGTGATGAGTTCAGTCATGACATTGCTCGTTGCACAAGGGCCGGTTCCGCGCCGATGCCATCCGGTATCCGCGCACCGGTCATGCAAGAACCTGGGTACGACCATTGGTCGCAACAAGACCGTTGCGACAAAGCGCCTCGCTTCTGCGACTCACGCACGAAGACATTGAGACGGGTGGCAGTGGCAGCTCAACCGTGCGACGGCGCGTAAGCCTGCAAGGGCACCTGGTAAATCCGGCCATGCGTCTTGGCGCCGGAACCGCCATCGGCCTCGAAATAAAGCGTCTTGAGATCAGGACTCAGGCGGGCTTCGATGCCTTCAAGCTGTGGATCGAGTGCTTGCGGTTCGGTCCACGTGCCGTTCTTCCGGTAGGCAATGAACAGCAACGACTGGTTTGTGGAGGCCGGTGGGCGATTGGCCGAGAAGACAAGAAACGATTCGTCCGGCGCCACCGCCACATCGTAGCCCGGATGTGTCCCATCGCTGATCGACAACGCGACGGGCGCATCGAAACCCGCGCCCCTGGCCTGCGCACGATAGACGTGACTCTTCTTCGTCACCGGATCCGGCTGGTTGAAGTAGATGCTGCCGTCGCCAGCGACAGCGGGCGAATAGATGGCCGAATGGCTGTTGATGATGTCGGGAAGCCGCACGGGCTCGCCCCACCCATCACCGCGGCGATCGACCCGCCAGATATTGCCGCCCTTTCCCGGCTGCGATTGCCCGCCAAAATAGCCCGTGAGGGCTTCACCGCCAGCCGTCGCGGGCCGATTGGAAACAAACACCAGGTAAGAACCGTCGGGTGCCATGGCAGGTTCGATGTCACGCCACTTGCCCGAGAACGGCGCCACTCGCGGCTTGGACCAGACGCCGTCTTGCAGCGTGGCCATCATGATCGTGATCGCGCCGTCCCGATGGGTGAAGAACACCGTCTTGCCATCGGGCGTGAACGCCGGCGCCGAATCGTCACCGTCGGGCCATGCAGCCTCCGGCTGGAAGAGCATGCGCGACGGGGCCGCCGTGGCCTTCGAGTCCGGTGGCCCGGACAGCGTTGCCGCCAACGCAGGCAAAGCGCCAAGCGCCAAGACGATGCCAGGCAAGAACATCCCGCATAGAAGAGCCGCGCCCCGTACCCCGCTTGCCATACAGACCTCACCTTGCATCCGCCTTCAGATGGAACGCCGACCTTCAGGCCTGCGCATGGATGCCGACCTTGGCGATGCTGGCATGCAGGAGCAAGCAGGACGTGATAAAGGGTTGCCGGCAATGGACGAGCGGCGTTCCACGCGTCACGGGCGGCACGGGCAACATGGCAGCGATGCCCTGGCTTTCGCCTCCGGCGCCAGGGGGTGTAACGCATCCGCAACGCCGGGCATCCGGGATACCCGATCGTGGCTTGAGGCCACGCCTGTCTTGGCGCACATTCGCCCCAGGGGCTCAGGACCGATGGAATCTCATGTCAAGCGCGTGCCGCCGATGCCGACGGCCACGCAAGGTCGGGCCCTCGCTTGCCGCACACACGTCTGTTCCTGTGACAACCTCAAAGGAGAGTGCCCGTGAACACCCCGCTAGGCTGGTTTACCGCCTTCCATACGTTTCTCAGTCTTTTGGCCATCGGTTTCGGCCTGTGGGCCGTTCGCGACCTGATGCGGGGGCGCATGCGCTCGAGTGCCATCACCGTGTTTCTTGCCACGGCCATCCTCACCAGCGTCACGGGATTTTTCTTTCCCTACCACGGCCCGACGCCAGCCATTGCCGTGGGCGTGATCGCGCTCATCGTGCTGGGGTGGACGCTCTATGCGCGACGCCACGCCAACCGGCCGGGTTTTGGTGGCGCACAGTTCCCCATTGGCATGGTGGTCAGCGAATACTTCCTGGTGTTTGTCCTGGTCGCGCAGATCTTTGCCAAGGCACCTGCGCTCGCGGCGCTGCCACCGGACCTGCAGAAGAAATTTTTCGGTGCAACGCAACTCGTCGTGCTGGCGATCTTCGTGGTGGTGGCCATCCGCACCACACGCTCGTTTCGCCTCCGAGCCACCGCCTGAAAGCTGGCTGGTCAGAGATCCCGCATGACCGACCGCAACGAATAGTCATCCGGGACAGGGAGGTCCCGGAAACCAAGCTGCAAAGCCAAGGCACGCATGCCCGTATTCGTGGCCAGCACCGTACCTTCCATGCGACGCACGTGACGCCTGCGCGCGATATCCATCAGAAGGCACATGAGCTGCCGCGCCAGCCCAAGGCGATGCCAGTCATCGGCGACCGTGACGGCAAACTCGCATGCCTCGCCGGTGTCATCGGTGACGTAGCGTGCGCCACCGACCATGGATTGGTCCGAACCTTCCCCGCTCAACGCCACCCATGCCACCACATGCCCGTAGGGACCGGCTGCCCGTGGCCGCAGGATATCGACCGGCACGGACCGCACCGCATGGAAGAAGCGTGAATAGCGAGCCTCCTTGCACAACCGGTCGAAAGCATCGTCCAGCATGTCTTCGTCTTCGGGCCGTATCTCGCGCACGAGTACGGTCCGGCCATCCCGCAAGGCCAGGATCCGGGGACAGATACGATCATGGCAATCGTCGTGCTGCATTCGCGTCGATGCATGGCGTGGAACGGCCAGGACACACGATAGCGACGCCCTTGGGGCCGCAACCGGAAAGATGGGCCGATAGAGCTTGCACGCGCCGTGAAAGGACGCGCCACGGTATTTCTACCTAGTTCGCCAGGTACCGCTTGATCCTGTTCTCTTCGGACCGCCCGCAGCTTGTGATGCCCACAGAACACGCAAGCGAAGTCTTCCCTGCATCACTATCACCGCCGCCCCTTCCCCGTGATCGCCGACGTAACCCGACAGGCGCGCCATTCGAATAACTGAGGACCGACACGTTCGGTCGCTGTCGGCGAACTGGCGCGGCAATTGACGTTGCCGCAATTACCTACGCTCACATCGGGGAAAAATCATGAACAAGGCAATCCTGGGATCAGCGCTGCTGGGTTTGATGGTGGCCGGATCCGCCCATGCGCAGCCTGGCGAAGACTGGAACAACGACGATCTCATCGTCACCGCATCGAACGCGGCCAACAATGCATTGCTGGTCTACAACACGCACGGCGTGCTGGTCGAACAGACCCAAACCGGAGGCACGGGCGGCGTGACCGGCAACGCAGGCGGCATCGCGCAGAATCACGACCTGCTCGCCGTCGTCAATTTCGGATCGGGCAATGTGTCGATTTTCCGAAAGAACAGCGGCGCCGCTCCGCTGCAATTGAGCAAACTCGTGCCGGCGATCACCAACCCGGTCAGCGTCGCCTTCGGCGGCCACCATCTCTACATCCTGACCGCCAATGACATCGAATCGCATCCCATCGATCGGTATGGCGTCAGCCCGGTAGCCGACGGCAGCGCCCGACTGCTTCATGCCGACGGCTCCGCAGCCCAGGTGGGCGTCCTCGGCGGGCAACTGATCATCTCCGAGAAGAGCAACGCCATCGAGACGGTCAATCTCACGAGCAACGGAGCAGTTACGGGAACGACGCACCTGGTGGCCAATATCCCCGCGAACGTGAATGCCCCCTTCGGGCTTGCCACGCGCGGCGACAATGCCTACGTGACCATTGCACACGCCAACGAAATCAGCCTCGTGCGCAACGATACCGTGCTGGCTGTCACGGGCTCCGGTACGCAGATGGCGCCGTGCTGGGTCACGCTGGATGGGCCGTACCTTTTCTCGGCCAATTCACCCAGCCACTCGGTGTCGCGCTACGTGGTGTCCGGACACAAGATCGTGCAGGACGAAGCTGTCGTGGCATCGTTCAGCGGCGCCCCGACCGACATCACCTATGGCGACAACCTCGCTGCGGTCGTTGACAGCGACGGCTCCGCGTCGCATGTCTCCATCTTCAACGTCGACGGCGATGGCGACTTCAACCTCAAGAACCGCGTCACCATCAACAGCACTGCCACCAACGGCATCGCCATTGTCCGGGCCGACGATCTCGATGACTGATCGACACGCCGCGCCGGGGACGAACCGCGCTCCCCGACGCGGCTGCCCATCACCCAGGGGCGATGACGCGGGAACGGCTACTTTGCAGGACAATCCACGCGATTGTCCTGCACCGCGATGATCTGCCACTTCCCGTTGCGCCGCATCCACATGTCCGTCCACACCAGGCAACGGCGCTCGTGACTGGAGTCCGGCAACGCCACCGTTTTGGACTCCGATCCATACACGACCGCGACATCGGCAGAGAAGAAGCGCACATCCGCGCTATCCAGTCGACAGTCGGTGGACCACGGCGTCTTGGGATCATAAGCAGGCGCGCTGGCCGGCTTTCCATAACGCAAGCCCTTGGGCGCCGTTCCCTGGAAGTCGTTGGCGAGAATCTCCGATGCGACCCACTCGCCACCGCAGGCCATGTTGGCCCAGGCTCTTTCCTTGGCGATCATCCACTGTGCCGTGGCCCCATCCTTGGCCGGCATGTCGTCTGCGAACGCGGCGCCGGTGCGCATCAAGGCAAGCGCGAGTACGGCCATGCGGATCACATGACTGGTCATCTTTCCCCCTTGCATCACTTTGAGTCCCCGGTGGCCCCACCCGGCCCGAGTCGAGAGCGGGCCCGAGGATCTTGCCATGCACTCACGATTGGCAACATTCGCCAGCCTCGCGATGAGCACTGGCCAAGAGGCCTCCGCGTGGGCGTCAACCGGGCGACCGACCCGTGACCCGCGACGCCTCCGCACTCAGGATGTCCATTGCTCGGTGTAGGCATAGCGCGTGGGCCGCAACGACATGTATTGCACGACGCGTGGGCGGTTGGAACGGTTCGGACTGCTGCCATGCGGCAGCAGGTGGTGCCAGATGATCATGTCGCCGCGCTTCGCGGCGATCGGCTTCATCGTCAAAGTGCGCCTTGCATGCTCATGGATGCTCTGCCCGGCGGGGACACTCTTCAGCCACTGCTTCAGCGTGCGGTGAAAGCCCGGCACGCAACTGAACGCGCCTTGGTTCTCGGCGACGTCGGCGAGATAGAGGATGCCTTGCAACTCCAGGCAGTGCGGCTCGGCAAGCGTGGCATCCCAATGCAAGTGGGGCCCAGGGAACCGCCAGCCCTCGCTTTCCGGCGGATTGAATCCACCCTGGTCGATGGTGACCCAGAGATCCTCGCGCCCCCACAGCTGGGCATGGGCCTTGTGGATACGTGGCGCATGACGGTTGGCCACGAGCGCCGGATGCCGCAATAGCGGCACCCAGATGGAATGACCCAGCGATGTGCGATACCACGATGCCGGGTCGTCGCGGCTCATCCCCAGGAAATCGTAGATGGCCGTCTCCGCGAGCTCCGCCGCTTCCGGGCTGATGGCGTTGCGCAGGATGACGTAGCCGTGCTCATCCCAGTGCGCAAGGTCTTCCGCGCTCAAGCCTTCGACGTGATCGAGGTTGCCGACCTCCGCGCCGACGGCCTCGCCCGCGAGTGCGCGACGCAGACGAGACAGCGAAGCCTCCGTCAGGCCGCCGCCATTGCGCTCCCCTACCCATGCCTCGAATTGCTCATGACTCGGCCGCTCTTGGTGCAGATAGCGCAGGGTTTCCAGCACATTGAGACCTAGCCCGGCCAGCAAGGTCTTCACGACATCCTGTGGCAGCGGATCGACCGTTCCCGGCGCGCAATGGGATGCCCAATAAGTACGCAACTCTTCGATACCAAGGCTTGCCAGCGCATCAACCATCGCGTCCTTCACCCATTGAAAATTCGTCCCTTCCCAGGCGCCCAGCCGATGCCGCGCGCCCTCCCCTACCGTGAGTCGATGAGCTGCCGACGAGCTTAGATGTTTTTTCAGTCCCCTGGCTTTTTCAAGACCTTGGCCACGGCCCTGGCAATGGCTTCTGGCTGGTCGAGCTGCATGTCGTGCGATGACCTAGCGACCATTTGCCGTTCGCCTCGGCTGGAGGTGGAGGCTATCCGGGTCTGGGTTTTGTCCGTCGCCGCTTCGAGTGCCCTGCGGACCTCCGCTGGCGCATCGGCCTGGGCGTCGGAGGCCGCCAGCACGATCAGCGGAAGTTGGCCAAGGGTTTCCGCGGGAGAGACCGGCTTACTGAAGACGACGGCGTTGTCCTGGAGTTCGGAGAGCAAGGTGCGCCAGAAGGCCGGTTTGTATTTGTAGGCAGCGATGGCTGCATTGACCTTGTCGCTGGCAAGCGGATGGGGAGCCCCCATGCACTGCTGCAGTTCGGCAGGCGGCGAGGCAAGCTGGTGCTTTTCGGCGCCGGCCAGGCATTGGCGAATGAAGTCGAACCGGCGCGCGTTCATCGCCTCTTCGTCCTTCGACCACGCGGGGGCGAAGGCGGCCATGTCCTGCGCGGGCGGATCGATGAGCACCAATCCGCTGACGTCGTTCGCATGCATCTGGGCATAGCGCCGCACGATGTTGCTACCCAGCGAATGCCCAACCATGACCACCGGCGTGCTGATGCCGGCGCGACCGATCAGATCATGGAGGTCCGACACGTCGGCATCGAGGTTGCGGGGCATCGGGCCTTCGTCACTGAAGCCGTAACCGGCGCGGTCGTAGGAGCACACCTTGGCGAAGGCCGCGATCAAGGGTTGCACCTTGAACCAGGTGGTGGTGTCGGCGTGCGAGCCTGCCTCCAGGATCACCGTCTGCGCCCCCTGCCCGCTGCAGCGGAGATTGAGGTGTCGCCCTTGGCCGATGTCTATCAGCGAGCCCGCCTGTGCATAGCTGTCCGGTATGCGCTGCGGGACAACCAGGTCGCCGGCAGCCGAGATCGTACAGACACCTGCCACTCCGGCCAGCAGGGCGATGCGAAGCATTCCTCCGGATTTCCTGTTCACGATGATCCCCCCTCCATCGGTGGCAGCTCGACGAGCCGACAGGCACCGATGGGGTGGACACAGCCCCGAACGGAAAGTTCTTTGGCCCAGGGAGGGGCACGTTCCGCGGTGCCATCGGAAGCGTTGCAAGTTGTCCGGACGTCCGAATATCCACCGGGCTGCCCTCGGATCGCCTTCACGGCAGACCACCGGCAACGCCGACCAGCTGCTTGCGGTGGCAAGTCTTGACCAAGCCGCTCTGTCACGGGGCGGTATTGGCCTGGGTGAAGATCACTTGCCAGCGGCCGTCGCGTTTCGCCCATACGTCCGCAAACCTGATTCGCGCTGTAAACGGCTTGCCGCGATCCCATCCTTTGACGTCGGCCATGCCACCGAGCACCGCGCCATCCGGCCACACTTTGCTTACCTGACTGGTAATGGCGAGATACGTGGTCTTGCTACCTGGCGCCACGACATCAGCGATGAATTCCGCCTTGGTCTGGCTCTTGCCATTTGAACCAGCCAGCGTGTAATCGTCAGCCAGGAGCCTCTCGAGTTCGGCACGGTCAGCTTTGTACTGGGCCAGATCATAGGCGGTCGCAGCGGCCGCGAGGCCCTCTGGCAACCCCTGGTAGTCACCGACTTCCTTTCCTGCCCAAGCCTGCGTCGTAACCAGCGCCGCGCAGAAAATCACCCCCTTCCAGTGCCACGGCCGCATGGATCGCCCTCCCCTCCGACAGGTTCCTCAAAAGGTAGCCAGGAACCCCGGCCGCGCAATGACCAGCAAGGCCATAATCGGTGGTGATTTGAAGACCAGTGCAAGTGTCCGCTACTGGCAATGAGGCGGCCCATGCCATCCCGATTTCTCATCGGCAGCCGCAGAGCCGAGCGGCCCCGCGGACCCAAAGACAAGCATGGCAATAGCGACGCCAGGCACCGGGCCTCTGGTCAATTTATCGAATGACCTCAAGCGCTCGACGCCAAACCGGTTCGCCAGGAAACGGAATCCGTAGCGAAACGCTCATTTTCCTACCTTCAATGGATACCGCGCTCTTCCGGGAAATGCCACGCAAGAAAGCATCAAGCTGCGGGAGCATCTTGCCGTCCATGAAAATCGAGCAGTCCTCTCCTCGCCGGATCGTTCGCGGAGACTCCAGCCCCGGCCAGGTCTTTGGCCATGCCACAGATTGCCGGGCGCGTAGTGGTAGTCCCACACCATGACCTCGGCATAGGGCGGTGACCATGTTTCGCTGCCGGGGAAGTTCAGGGAGCAAAGAGTCGCATTGAAGTCGAGAAGCGCCTGGGGAGGCGGGGCAATATTTCGCTCCCATGGATCGGGCTTGGGTGACTCGCATTCCAGGCCAGCAACATTCGTAGCGCCAGCGAGGCACGCTTTCATCGGCCCGGGAGACGGGGCAACCGGTGGGCCGATGACGCCTGTTGCGATAAGGTGTTCGGACGTTCCCGGTTTCCACGCCCATGTCCGAAGTCGACTGGCTAAGCCATCTCCTGCGAATCGTCACCGTCACAGGCCAGCTAGAGGTCCGCTGCGCCTATGGCGCGCCGTGGCGCGTGACATGGGACCAGGCAGCGGCAAACGAAATCCCTTACCACGTCATCGTCAGCGGCCGCGCCATCCTCGAGGATCCGCAGACGCGGACAACGCAGGAACTGGTGGGCGGGGACATCGTATTGCTGCCCCACGGCGCGGCGCACGTGCTGCACGACGGCAGTGGGAAGAAGCCCATCCGAACCCATGAACATCGAGGGTCCGCCGGATGGGTGTTGAGCGAGAACGACGGCCAAGGCGAAAAGCTGGACCTGATGTGCGGGCGGTTTTTCATCACGCCACCGCATGACCGGCTGATCCGCAATTACATGCCCGCGCATCTGGTGACGCGGGGCAGCCATAGGCGTGAAGAAGATCGCGGTGGCTCCGCCCCTGGCCAGCTGGCCAACCTGGTGAGCCTGATGCGCATGGAGTCCTCCGGTGACCGGCCCGGAGGACGCGCCATTCTCGACGCGCTTTCCTCGGCCCTGTTCACCCTGGTGCTGCGCGCGTCGAGCGAAGGCGAGCAGGCCCCCGCAGGCTTGTTGGCCCTGGCGGGGCATCCACGGCTGGCACCGGCCATCGCGGCGCTGTTCGCCGAACCGTCGAAACCCTGGAAACTCCCCGACCTGGCGGACATGTGCGGCATGTCGCGCGCCACCTTCATGCGGCACTTCCAGGACAAACTCGGTTGCTCTGCCCTCGATCTGTTGACCGATCTGCGCGTGAGCCTGGCCGCCAACGAATTGAAAAAACCGGCGATCAGCACCGAGGCCGTGGCCGAAATCGTTGGGTACCAATCCGTTTCGGCGTTCCGTCGCGTGTTTACCGAACGGATGGGAATGACGCCGGGCGAATGGCGCCGGCAGGCGCAGCATCACGCCTAGATTCGTCCCACTCGGTTCCTCGACGTTCTCCAGCTTCGCGACGGCGCGGCCACGATCCGCCAAGCGTGCGCCGGCTCCGATGCATCGTTGACCGAGTTGCAGGGCGCGCTCCTCACCGTGCCGCGCGAGACCACGCGACCACCCGCGCGCCATGCCGCACTCGAACAGCATGCGGTCAGCGGAGTCGACGCAGAACACGGTGGAGCACGCCAGGCAGCGCTTCCATTCCGGCCGCGAGATCTTCTCGTCACCAACAGAACCGGGCGGCGGCACGACAAGTGCCGCCGCAATCCAACGGCCCACGCTCAATCGTTTGACCGATACCGGCATGGAACTGACCGCCGACACGTCCCGGTGCCGGCCACGCCGTGCCGTATCCCGAAATGATCCTTTCAAGGATGAAATTGAGATTATAAGGTCTCGAAGTTATCAGACCGGACGGTAAAGTGAGCTCCCGTAATCACTGACGAGGGAGCCCACCCAATGAACTGCATCGCCACTGCCACCGATTCCGCAAACCGCGCCATCGCAGACACTTGCGCGTTGGCCGAGCGCCGCGCGGACACGCTCGTGCCGCAACCGTCCCAGCCGGCCGCCCAACCGGCACCCACCAACGCCGTCATCGAAAACATCCTCAGCCGAAGTGCCGCCAAGTACTACGACCCCGCCGCCGTCCTGAGCGACGACCAGATTCGTCACCTCGTGCGAATCGGTACTTCCGCGCCGACCTCCTTCCACCTGCAGAACTGGCGGTTCATCGCCGTGCGTACTCCCGAGGCCAAGGCGCGATTGCGTCCGATCGCCTGGAACCAACCCGCGATCACCGAGGCCGCCGTGACTTTCATCATCATCGGCCAGCTCGCCGATGCCAGCACCGTCCCCGCGCGGCTGGCGCCCGTGGTGGAAGCCGGGATCATGCCGGCGCACCTGGTGCCGGAATGGGAAGCGCCCGCCCGTGGCCTGTATGACAACCAGCCCCAGCGTCAGCGCGACGAGGCGGTGCGCACGGCCACCTTCGGCGCCGCGGCCATCATCTATACGGCCCGCTCACTCGGCCTGGGGTCGACGCCCATGATCGGCTTCGACGCCGAAGCCGTACACCGCGAATTCGACCTGGCTCACGACGAGATCCCCGTGATGCTGCTGACCGTTGGGCCGGAGCGCGCCGGCAACTGGCCGCAGAAGCCGCGCATGCCGGTGGCCGACGTACTGGATTTCGCCTGATTCCGATCAACCCACCAACCTACCCTTCTAAGGAGTACACCATGTCACGAGCTACTGCCCTCAAGCCGGAACAAGTCCCCGGCGCGTCGCAACCAACCCTCGATGCGTTCACCAAGAACATCGGGTTCACCCCGAACATGATGGCGACCTTCGCGGCAAGCCCGATCGCGTTCAACGCCTGGGCCGCGCTGCTGGGCTCGCTGAGCAAGGCGCTGGACGTGAAAACGCGTGACAGCATCGGCCTGGCCGTTTCCGAAGTGAACGGTTGTGATTACTGCCTCACGGTGCACAGCTTCACGGCCGAACACATGGCCAAGCTTCCGGCCGACGAGATCATCCTTGCCCGCAAGGGCCACGCCAACGATGCGAAACGCGACGCGGCCGTCCAGTTCGCACGCAAGGTCATCGAAACGCGCGGCAAGGTCGGCGACGCCGATGTCAAAGCCGTCCGCGATGCCGGCTACACGGAAGCGAACGTGATGGAGATCGTCGCGCTGGTAGCCATGTACTCGCTGACGAACTTTTTCAACAACGTGTTCGACCCCGAGCGTGACTTTCCTCCCGTGGCCCTGGCCGGCTCGATCTGAGCCGGCCCTGCAACCTCCGTAAGCCACAGGAATCGCCCACATGCACATTCTCCACATCGACTGCAGTCCGCGCCTGGAATCGCATAGTCGTGGGCTTTCGGCCGCGATCGTCGAACGGCTTCTGGAGGTGGCGCCCGCGGCCAGCATCCGCCGGCGCGACCTGGGCATCGAGCCACTGCCGCACGCCATGGCCGACTACGCCGTCGCGCTGTCGACGCCGGCCACGCTGGCGGCCCCACCGAAAGGGTCCCTGGATGTCTCCGAGATGCTGGTGCGAGAGATCGAAGCGGCCGATGTGATCGTCATCGGCACACCGATGCACAACTACACGATTCCCTCGTCCCTGAAGGCGTGGATCGACCAGGTCCTGCGCGTTGGGCGCACGATGAAGTCGACGCCGGCCGGAAAGGTGGGAATGCTGCAGGATCGTCCCGTGTTCATCGGCGTCGCCTCGGGCGGCGTGTTTGCCGGCGAGCGAGCCAACCAGCCGGATTTCCTCACGCCGTACCTGTCGTTGGCACTCAACTCCATCGGGCTGAAGACGCTGCAATTCCTGCCCCTCCAGGCCACGGCCTTCCTCGACCAGGACCAGGCCGCATCGGCGAGGGAAAAAGCGCTCGCGGCGATCGACCTGACGGTCATCAACGGCCATCGCCACGAAAAATCTCTCGAGGCGAACCGCGGCCCCTTTGCATGCCCTCATCACAATCCTTCGGCCTTGGCCGGAGCATGAACGCGAGGCTCTCATGTCACGCACTGATACGAAAGCAACAACCACTCATGGCGAAATGCTGCACAAGATCGGCAGCAGGATCACCGACAAATCGGCGCCACCCGATGACCGTGCAGTCCGCCAGTGGATCGGACCCGACGCGTTCGCCCACTGGATCGCGTTGCGGAAATGGATCGACGAGTTCTATCCAGGGGTTTTCGAACCGGACTGGCTCTACGGTGGCAAGAACCGCGGTTGGTCCTTGCGCTACAAGAAGACCAAGGCGCTGTGCACCCTGGTGCCGGAATACGGGCAGTTCTCCGCGGTCGTCGTCATGGGTCGCGCGGAACGGGAGACATTCGATGCACGACGTTATGCGTGGCGCCCGCAGCTGGTGAAGCGCTACGACGAAGCCAAGACGTACATCGACGGAAAATGGCTGACGATGACCGTCGCATCGACGGGTGATCTGCATGAAGTGATGGACCTCCTTGCGATGAAGCGCCCGCCAACTTCGCCCAGCCGTCCGACGCCAGGGACGTCGCGGAAAGGGTCACGCCGATAACCCTTCGCATGGGACATCGAAACAACCTTCACTCTCACCAGTCATCCAGAAATTCCCCTTACCGAGGAGATGCCTCCCATGAAAGCGATCGTGGTTACAGACCCCGCAGCGGGCGCAGCTGGAATGAAACTGATGGATCGGCCTGAGCCGCAGGCGGCGATCAACGATGTCGTCGTTGAGGTTCACGCGGCGGGATTCGTTAACACCGAACTGGAGTGGCCCTCGACCTGGGCCGACCGCGCCTTCCGTGAACGCGTGCCGTCGATACTCGGCCATGAGCTGGCCGGCGTGGTCACCGCGCTGGGCTACGGAACCACCGGGCTGTCCATCGGCCAGCGGGTCGTTGGCCTATCGGACTGGCATCGCGACGGCACGCTCGCCGAGTACGTTGCCATGGAAGCGCGCAACCTCGCGCCGCTGCCTGGCGACGTCGACTTCACGGTGGGCGCGAGCCTGCCGATCTCGGGCCTGACCGCGTGGCAGGGCCTGTTCCAGCATGGCCGGTTTCAGGCGGGCCAGAGCGTTCTCGCGCACGGCGCGGCTGGTGCCGTCGGCTCGATCGTGGCGCAACTCGCGCGGGAAGCAGGCGCATATGTCATTGGCACAGGGCGCGCCGCCGACCGCCAGAAGGCCCTCGACTTCGGCGCCCATGAATTCATCGATCTCGACAGCGACCGGCTGGAAGACATCGGCGGCGTCGACCTGGTGTTCGACGTCATCGGCGGCGACATCCAAAAGCGATCCGCCACGCTCGTCCGGCCCGGGGGAACGCTCGTGACCGTCGTCGGGCCGACGGACGTTCGCCCCGCAGACGGCCGAACCATCGACTTCGTCGTCGAGGCCGATCGGGCCCAACTGTCCGAGATTGTGCAGCGGGTGCGAGACGGCAGGCTGCGGACGAACATCGGCAAGATCTCATCACTCGACGATGCCATCGCCACTTTCCGCTCGACCGAGCGACACACCGGAAAGACGGTCATCCGCGTTCGACCTTGAGAGAGGCGACGCTGGTGCCTCTTGAATCAGCCGGTCGGCGCTCTGCTGTCCGCTATGAATTGAGACGGAGCTGAGGAGGCGGCCAATGCCAACGCCCAGGTCTGCTTCGGATGGGTTGCTGGCGCCTCCTTGATTCAATGCTTCCTGAGCATGCTTATAGCCAGTAGCACGAAGCCCACGACCGCCATCACGACGTAAAGGATCGTGCGGATCTGTGCGAGCCGGCGCAGATTCTTGGATTGCAATGGAAACAAAGCCCCTCTCCCCGTTAAGGCAACGCTCTCAATCTTGACGATGTTCGCTATGGGCCGGAAGCAGACCTTACGGTCGGCCCGGGAACCAGGGCCAGAACGCATGCCTCTTATGGCTAAACCGGCCGAAGAGCCGCTTATGAACTTGCGTTACATCCCCCTGCCATTTTGTTATTTCCAGCCCTGCCATTGCTGGCAAATACTCCATCCGAAGACTTGAAGGGTGCGCAGGCGGAATCCATGGAGCATCGTTCCCGTGGCGCCGGGCACCACGGCCGCGTAGTTGGCCGAGGCTACAACTGGACGGCTTTCCATGGCGCAGCACAACGGCCTGATGACGGGCGAACATTCGACATACCGCTGGCCCAGGGGTACGCCGCTTTTTTGCCTCATTGGTCTCTACGCTCTGGGTTTCCTGGCGA
The DNA here is from genome assembly GCF_016586165.1 of Dyella sp. EPa41. Classification (GTDB taxonomy): domain Bacteria; phylum Pseudomonadota; class Gammaproteobacteria; order Xanthomonadales; family Rhodanobacteraceae; genus Dyella. The sequence goes on from NZ_BCPR01000028.1 coordinate 49,670, forward strand.
CGGCGCAGCCAAATCTCACGAATCTGTTCGTTGGAAAAGTGGTCGTTGCGGCGTACTTCCTCGCTAGCACCTTGTTCGCCATCTATCTGTATCGCTTTCGCGTCGTCGTTGACGCAACGTCCATACGGACGGGCGCTTTCTTCATCAAGCAGATGAAGTTTGCCGACGTGGTTCGCGCAAAGTACGCCCAAGGCGATGGCTGCGGACAGATCATCCTCTATGCCAGTAATGGCATGCGAATCCACATATGGGAGACCATCAACGACTTCGAGGCTTGCGCAAGAGCAATCAACTCGGGATTGCCCGAGCATCACTCGGTCGCCCCCGGCAGGCGCGCGGTGGAAGTTTTGAGTGGGAGCGACCTGGTTTAGGGTCAGCCGGTACGTTGGGCGGGTCCGTTTTGGATCGGAAGCGGACCCGAGCCATCAAACGCCAGCCAAGCGATTTCCATCACACCGTTGCAACCAAACGCCCCTGTTCACGCACGATCCTGGTGACGCACGGCGGTGAGGCATTCGCCGCCGTGCAACCTCCCCTCAAGAAGCCAGCTCGCCGGATACATATTCGGCAAGCTCGCTGGTGTTCCTCGCGAACTCTGCTTCCAGGTCAATGCCGCACTTGTTCGCGAGAACAAGGATCGACCATAGGCAGTCCGACAATTCATGACCAAGTTTCGCCTTGCAGTCATCGATATCGCGGATGCCAGCGTTTGCCTGGATCAGTTTCGCCAGGTCGCCCACGTCCCCCACGAAACCAAGCGCAAGTTCCGTGGTGGTCCAGACACGTCCCCACCGTTTGATCTCAAGCTGCTCGTAGAGATCGTTCAGCCGTAACGCTGATGTTTCAAGATCACTGAATTCCATGCCGATTTGCACCTGACCCTGGTTATGAGACGCGAGGGTGATGGCGCAGGCATGACCCTCGTTGGCCTGCCCCGCCTCTTCTGTTCGTTATTCGCTCTACTCGAAAGCAGGCGCGCCCAACCGCCATGCCGCGCAAACTTCGCACCCCACGCTAAGGCTTGGGCTGCCAAAGCTCCACCTTGTTTCCCTCGGGATCCAGAATCCAGGCGAAGCGGCCGTTGGGGTCGTTGTCGTCGCGCTTTAGCACCGTGACATGCCTGGATTGCAGGCGTGCGAGCAGTGCGTCCATGTCGTCCACGGCGTAGTCGATCATCAGCCCGCTCGATGATGGCTCAAAATACTTGGTCGATGCGGGAAACGCGTTCCATGCCAATGCGGGCGGATGCTTGGGGGCGTCATAGCGGAGCGCGGCGCCGCCCCAGGCTTCCACGGGCATGCCCAGGACATCCCGATACCACGCAGCGAGTGCCTTGGGGTCCTTGGCCTTGAAAAAGATGCCGCCGACGCCGGTGACGTGCCCGGCTGGTGGCGCGGACGCGGCCGTGGCCAGGCCGGTCATGGAAAGCAGGGTCAAACATAGCAAGGGAATCGATCGCCGCTGCATCTGGGTGCTCCTGGTTGATGTCGTTTGTCCCCAGCACGGCTGCGGGCATGTGCGCCATGCGTCGAGCGCCGCCGGGTCTTCAAGCAACATGCCGGCAGGGAGCACGTTCGCTCCCGCCCGGAATCGGACCTTAGCGAATCCACCCGAGCACGCGCCACATCCCATTATGCGCAACCGGTGCCTGCCGAGCCGGGACGAGGAACCCAGCCGCCCTGACCTGTCCATGGCTTGCCATGTAACAAACGTTACATGTAACGTCCGTTACATGGCGACCCGAAAAGACGAACTCACCCAGGCCCTCATTGCGTATTTGCTGGAGCACGGCCTCGCCGATGTCTCGCTGCGTCCGCTTGCCGCCGGTGTCGGCAGCAGCGCGCGGCTGCTCGTGTACCACTACGGCTCCAAGGAAGGGCTGCTTGCCGAAGTGCTCGATGCCATGCAGGCGCATGTGCACCAGGCGGCCACCAAGCTGTTCGAGCAGACGAGTTCGAAGGGCGATTCGCCGAAGCTGCTTCGCCGCTTTTGGGATTGGGCCATTGCCGATGCCAACTTTCCCTACCTGAAGTTGCTTTACGAACTCCAGATCCTCGCCATTCAGGACCCTGACACCTACGCGCCGTTCCTCCAACGCGATGCCGCGAAGTCGCTTTCGTTGACGCTCTCGCTGATGTCTTCGCCCATGCGCTCGGCGTCCATGGCGACGCTGTGCATCGCGGTGTTCGACGGGCTGTTCCTGGACCTCATGACCACGGGCGACCACGCCCGCACAACAGCAGCCATGGACCAGTTCATCAAGCTGGCCATGGCCTCGCCGCCCTCCACGCCCGCAACGCGAAAGAAGACACGGAAGCCCAAACCATGAGAGCCGCCAACCACTCGCTGTCGCCCGCCGCGCCACGCCATACCGCGCAGACCCTTCTCGGCCTTGCATGGGCCATGGGTTTTGCGTGGCTGCCCCTGACCCGATGGATGCACGAGTTTGCCGATACCGCGCATTTGCTGGCTTATGAAGCCGTGTGGTGGCTCGCGACGCTGGCGTTGCTGCGGTACGTGCGCGCCGTAGAGCGCCGGCCGCTCACGTCGATCGGCCTCGTGCGGCCCCAAGCGCCCGCTCTCGCACTTGGCGTCGCCGCTGGCGTGGTGGTCACCATCGTCATGGGCATGCTCTATCTGGTGGTGTTGCCCACCCTGCACCTGGCCGACCAGGTCGCCAACACGGCGAATGCCCGTCTTCTCGCCATGACGCCGCTGTGGTGGCGGCTTCTGTCCTGCGTGCGCGCCGCAGTCGCCGAAGAGGTGATGTTTCGCGGCTACGCCATGGAACGCCTGCAGGAACTCACCGGCAGCCGGTCCGTGGCGCTGTGGGCATCTTGTGCCGCCTTCACCTTGGCCCATGTCGGCGCCTGGGGCTGGAGCCATGTCATCGTCGTCGCCGTGGGAGGCCTGGCGTTTTCCCTGCTGTACCTGTGGAAGCGCAACCTGTGGGTCAACATCACCGCGCACCTCATCGTGGATGTGGTGTCGATGCTTGGTTGATGCCATCGAGCGAACCCGCCGGGCCGGACGCCTTCCATCAGAAGCGAAGGCACTCCGGCAGGGGCGTGTTTGCTAAAGCAAGACCGGCCGCGCATTGAAACGCGCCGATGGCCAGCCATGGGCCTGCGATCGAATGATCGCTCACGCACCACCCAGGCGGGCAACGAGCTCATCCGTTGTCACGATGGCGTGGGCAAACGTCGGGCCATTGAGCTCGTGCGCCGAGTGCATCATCTCCGGCTTGAACGCCGCCGTGGCATCGCGCACCAGGGTCACGTGATATCCCATTTCACTGGCATAGCGTCCGGTGCACTCGATGCAGGTGTTCGCCAACAGGCCAGCGATGATCACGTGCGTTATGCCCTGTTGTTTCAGGCGAAAATCGAGATCGGTGTTGGCAAAGCCGCTGGAACCCCAGTGCTCCTTCACCACGATATCGCCCGGCTTGGGCGCAAATTCCGGATGCCAATCGCCGCCCCACTCGCCGCGTGCAAAATGATGCCCGTGAAATACCTTCATCTGGTTGGGATTGGGGTGGCTCCAACCCTCGTAGTCGCCAGGCTCCCAACGCCGGTGCGGCACGAACACGACCGGCAGCCCATGCTTCCGTGCCGCGCGATCGAGCTTGCGAAGGTTGTCGAGCAAGCCGACTTCGTCGGCAATCGGCTTGATCAAGGGGTAGACCTTTCCGCCGTCGGACAGAAAGTCGTTGTACGGGTCGACCAACAGATAGGCCGTACGACCGGAAGGATAGACGGTCTCGGACATGGCTAGTCTCCAAGGCATGAGAAATGCCGACCGCCGATGGCCAGAGCCTCAGCTCTTGCTACCGGCAAGCGAACAACTTAGCCCCTTCCCGTCTTGCTCACTAGCGGCTCTTTTCGGAGAGAGCGCTTCGCGGCTACTGGCGCCCTTTCGCATCATCCGCCTGACCGTGCCGCCCAACCCCAGATGTGGTCGTGGTGGATACAACATGTGGTGTCGCACGAGGTACTCGGCCGAGTCCTTGCCTAGGATGCGTTGGATGCACCACGCCGATGCAGGGGCCATCGATGTCCGACCGCCACCAGCCTCTTTCATCCTGCGTGGATCCGAGTAGATGGCTCCGAAGCGTGGCCATCCCTTCTCGCAACCCCGAGAAATCCCCAGGCGACAGTGCACACGCGTCATCGAGGTTTACGCTCAGCGCGCGCTCGCGAAGGAGTCGCCCGCTCTTGTCGGGCTGACACCCACCTATTGCTCGCTTACGGTATCGAGCAGCATTGCCAGTCGATCAAAATCGGCCTTTTTCGCCCGCCGCATTTCCACGCGAGGGCCGAAGGCCGAGCGCGGCCTCGATGCGGCGGGCAAAGTCATGCTCGGCAATCACCGCGGCCGCCTGGGCCTCAAACCGCTCCGCCATGCTTCGGGGTACCGTGAGCCGCACTTCGCGCCACTCCATCGGCGCGTCACGCCGTGCGAGATGGTTCTCGTAAATGCGGCGTACGTTGCGATCGATGGCACCACGGGTCAGCTGCGCCTCGGCTGCCAGGATCGATGTTGAAACCCCATCCACCAGGGCTGCGCGGGCGAGTTCCTGATGGCGGGACGTCATGCGCAGACCACGCACGGCAACGGCAAACTGCGCCGCGCTCAGGCGACGCCCATTGAAACGCTGTTTCATCACCTTGGTACTCCCTGGGCGATGTGATGAGGTGCGCTTGCCCGATCCAGATAAGGGCGACGGCCAACACTTGGCCCATCTGTCAGTTTGCCGTAACAGTCGTAGAGGCCATGTGTATATAGCGCTCGGTCGACGACCGGAACATGACGCCAAGCACCCCATTCCACGCGAGGTGTCTAGGTAAAACTACGGACTTCCAGGTGGCTGCTGACTTCCGTCACGAACGCCCGTGCATCGCCCGTTTGCACTTATGTCGCGGGCGGGCACCCTTCCCGCAGCGCGCTCACTGTCGCCAGGTCGTAGCGTGCCTGCAGCAGCAGCCAGTACACCGGCGTGGAATCCGTGACGAGGGACAGGCGCAGCGCGCATTCGACGTTGACGCGTCGACGGCTCAACGTGATATCCCGCAGCGTGGTCAATGAGATGCCGGTGCGGCGGGCAAAACGTGCCAGCGGTATGGCGCGGGGCCGGAGGTAATCGGTCAGCAGTACCTCGCCGGGGCTACGCAACACCATCGACGGGTCAAAGTCCATCAGCGGATTGATCTTGATGAGGCACATACGGCTTCCTTTCCTGTCAGGCATGGCTCAACGACGGATCAAGCCCTACAGGCTTCCGTGTCGGCGCACGCCGTGGACGATGTAGGTGATCGCTGAGGTGCAGCGCAGCGGCCGACAAACCGGAACGCCGCGGAAACGATCACTGGGCGAGCGAAATGCTCACGTCGGGCTGGTATCAAGCCTTGCAGCGCAGAAAGCCGGATTTATCCGTAGCCGATGGCGGTTGTCAGCGAAAGCTGACAGGCGCGGCTGTGAGCTGCCCTGCCGGCGGCATGTGGGCCGACGAGACAGGATGTGAAAGTGCCATCGAGGGGAATGGACGGGCGAATGCGCCCCGTAAGATCGCGGATAGCCATTTTCAACTCTGGTTAGTTGGTGATGGTCAGCGGGTCGCATGAGTTGCTGCTCATGCGGCCCGCGCTTCACGACGTTGGCGTCGTGGCCAGCTCCGCTACGTTGTTACAGGCATCGAAGTGGCTTGCTGAAAGTAGCAAACAGCTTTCATCCAGCCTGTCAGCGATCACTACGCAACGGCCTAGCCAAGTGCCGATACGGGTGTCGGAACTCAATGACCCCGAGTACGACGATGCCTTCCCCCACGCCAGCCATGGGTCGGAAACTGGCGATCCATCGTTCGGCCAATCAAAACCGTCCTATAGGTCATGGACATATGGGAATCCGAAGGTGCCAAGTCGACTCACATGTCAGGCAACTTTTCTCGCCGCCATCCTAGGCGGTTGTCTGATCAATGCCATACCGAATGGCGGCTTTTAGCGTCTCCAGGCTTATATCGCGCACAGCTTTGAACTTGATGCAGTACCCGGTTATTTTCGCCTTGCCGAGGTCCTTGCCGTAGGCGCGCGCCAGGTATGCCTTGTCTTCGATTCCGAGGATGTACACGGAAATTCCCGTGGTGTTTGCGCTGATGCCGACCTGGTAGAACTCCCTGGTATTGCCGTTGGCGTACTTAATCGTCTGAGTGCCATACCCCACATTGGGGTTGGACACGGTTTTACCTGAGTCGTCCTTGCCATCCAGGAACCACAACCTGCACTTCGGCATGACATCCAGAATGACGCGATGCAGCTCCCTCAGATCGCCGCCCTTCGGCTCAGGCTGGGCGGCGAAATAGTCCTCGATTTGTTCGTCAATGCTCATATAGCCCCTTTACCCAACCGATCAGCCTCAAGCGCCGAACGCAGCA